>JAFZUX010000008.1 GCA_017618115.1 Bacteroidales bacterium
ATCAAACTCTTCATTGTAAATTGTTTTATTTTTCTAGTCTGACCATCTAAGCTCTTTTATATCAAAGGAATTTACGCTCTTGTTTATGTCTTGTACATAAACCAACTTCTTCAAAAGTTGCTGCTTGTCTTCATGATGTCAATGAACTTGTTTCGGGAAAAATTTTCGCGAAACGGGTTGCAAAGGTAGACATTCTTTTTTTACCTCCAAATTTTTTTGCAACTTTTTTTCAAAAATTTTTGACACCTATTATTATATAGATATGGGATTACAGACCGTAAGTGAAAAAATATCTCTAATAGAGAGCCACATAAGGATATTTTTATACCTTTGCACCGATGAAAGGTTCAAAAAACAGATTACAGTTTGTTAGTAATGTCAGACGTGTCCGATCCTGACGGCCCATCGCAGCCTCCGTATATGGAGAGATACGATGCTCGGCCTTCCTATTCATTTTGGTTTATCAACCAATTAAATCAACTAGTTTTTAAATAATTATAACGTTTTCCAACAGGGAAAATCAAATTCTCATATTATTTCACTACAAATGAAAATAGAGATTTTCGTAGCGGATGAGAGCCACAGCAAGTATGCAAAAGAAATTGTAGACTTGATGTACATCTCCGCACAGGAAAGAGGTACCGGAATTGCCAAAAGAACTCCGGAATACATCATCGAGAAGATGAAAGATCACAAGGGAGTTATTGCAATAGCAGAAGACGGAACACTTGCAGGCTTCTCATACATAGAAACTTGGAGCCATACAAAGTTTGTTGCAAACTCAGGTTTGATAGTGGCTCATCAGTTCAGAAAAAGCGGTCTTGCAAGAAGAATAAAACACAGAATATTTGAACTCTCAAGAGAGATGTTCCCATACGCTAAGATATTCAGTATCACAACCGGACTGGCTGTGATGAAGATTAATACAGAGTTGGGATATCATCCCGTGCCGTTCTCAGAACTTACTGATGATAAGGAGTTTTGGGCAGGTTGCCAGGGTTGCCGCAACTTTGATATTCTCCAGAGAAACAACTACAAAATGTGTCTCTGCACCGCACTGCTTTATGACCCTGCGGAACATCCAAAAGAAAAGGATAAGGGAAACATCATCACAAAGGGAATAAAGAATATAGGCAGTGCCATCATAAAAGGCTTAAAATAAGAACAAATATGAAAAAGATTGTATTAGCATTCAGCGGAGGATTGGACACCTCATTCTGTGTCCCTTATCTTAAAGAACAAGGTTTTGAAGTACATACCGTATTGGTAAACACCGGCGGTTTCAACAAAGAGGAGGAGAAGAAGATTAAAGAGAGAGCAATGAGCCTCGGAGCAAAAACTCACACCAATGTAGACGCTGTAAAAGAGTACTATGAGAAGGGCATTAAGTTCCTCATTTTCGGCAATATACTTAAGAATTCCACCTACCCTCTCAGCGTAAGTTCAGAGAGAATTTTCCAGGCGCTTGAGGTACTGAAAGTAGTAAAGAAACTCAAGGCAGGTTACGTGGCACACGGAAGTACCGGAGCGGGAAACGATCAGGTAAGATTTGATCTGGTATTTGACGTACTTGCCCCTGAGGTTAAGATAATTGCACCGGTCAGAGACAATAACTTCCAAAGAAAGTTTGAGATAGATTATCTGGTAAAAAAGGGATTCAAGTTCTCCTGGACAAAGAGTAAATACTCTATCAATCAGGGAATTTGGGGCACAAGCATAGGCGGAGTTGAGACTCTCCATTCAGACGGATACCTTCCGGAAGAGGCTTATCCTCACAAGGTTACAAAGAAAGCGGAGAGCGTTGTAAAGATAGAATTCAAGAAGGGTGAGCCTGTAGGAGTTAACGGAGAGAAGATGAACCCTGTTGACGCTATCAGAAAAATTGCAGAACTGGCTAATCCTTACGGAATTGGAAGAGATATGCATATTGGAGATACCATCATTGGTATCAAGGGAAGAGTAGGATTTGAGGCAGCCGCTCCGCTCATCATTATCAAAGCACACCATCTACTTGAAAAACACGTACTTGTAAAGGGTCAGCTCAACTGGAAAGACCATATCTCCGCATACTACGGACAGCTTATGCACGAGGCTCAGTACCTGGATCCTACGGCAAGAGATATGGAGGCCTTCCTTCAGAGCACTCAGAAGAATGTTACCGGAACGGTATGGGTAAGACTGAGACCTTACAGTTTCCTTGTTTTGGGCTGCACATCTAAGTATGACTTAATGAATTCCAAGTTTGGAGCGTACGGAGAAGACAACAAGTCTTACACCGCACAGGATGTCATAGGCTTCACAAAGGTTCTGGCTAATCCGTTGAAGATTTACTACAGTCTTTCAGATGCTGCTCCTAAAAAGAAGTAAATCATGATAAGAGCTGCAATAGTTGGAGGAACCGGATACACTGCAGGTGAGACGCTTAGGATACTCCTGAATCATCCTCAGGTTGAGGTGGTTTCCGTATTCAGCACCTCTTCCGTAGGTATGAAGGTATCTTCCGTTCACACAGATTTGATTGGAGAGACAGAGTTGGAGTTCTCAGACAATCTGAACAATCCGGATGTAATTTTCCTCTGTCTGGGACACGGCCTCTCCAGGGAGTTTATCTCAACTCACACTATATCAAAGGAGTGCAAGATAATTGACCTTGGAAACGATTTCCGTTTGGAACCGGATTTTGACGGAAGACACTTTGCATACGGACTAACCGATACTTTTGAGGAGGAGATAAAAGCCTCTCACGATGTTGCAAATCCGGGCTGTTTTGCAACTGCAATTCAGAATGCAATACTTCCTCTGGTTAAAAGCGGAATCATTGAGAATCAGATAAATGTAACGGCTATTACAGGTTCCACCGGAGCCGGAAAGAAGAGCTCCCCTACTATTCATTTCAGTTGGAGAGATAACAACCTATCCATCTACAAACTGATGCGCCACCAACATCTGGGAGAGATAAACCGCTCAATAAAAAGAGTTTGCAACAAAGAGTACAACGTAGTATTCGTTCCCATTAGAGGTGACTTTCCTCGTGGAATCTTTGCCTCAGTCTATGCAAAGCTCTCCTCTGACAAAGCTGTAAACGACATATTCAAAGAGTATTATAAGGATTCTCCTTTCACCTTTGTTGTAGACGGTGAGATCTCTATGAAGGATGTGGTAAACACCAACAAATCTCTCCTCAAAGTTGAGGTGATAGACGGATTCGTTCACGTTACCTCCGTAATTGACAACCTTGTAAAAGGTGCTGCCGGACAGGCCATCGAGAATATGAACCTGCTATTTGGGCTGGAGAGAACCACCGGCCTGAAACTCAAGCCCTCCGGTTTCTAACAGTAATTAATAATTTGAACAAAAAGATAGTTGGATAAATGAAGCAATTCCTTACAGTACAAGACGGCGGAAACATTAAGAAGCTTTTGGAAGAGGCAAGATATGTAAAGTGGAATCCCTTTGCAGATCAGGCACTTGGAAAGAACAAGACTATGCTTATGGTCTTCTTCAACTCCTCTCTGAGGACAAGACTCAGTACTCAGAAGGCCGCTATGAATCTGGGAATGAACACTATAGTTCTGGACATAAATCAGGGTGCATGGAAGTTGGAAACGGAGAGAGGCGTTGTTATGGACTCTGACAAGAGCGAGCACATACTGGAAGCTATTCCCGTTATGGGTTCATATTGTGACATAATAGGAGTACGTTCATTTGCAAAGTTTGAGAGCAGAGAAGAAGATCTTAACGAAGTTATTCTCAAGCAGTTTATCCAATACAGCGGAAAGCCTGTAATAAGTTTGGAGTCTGCTACAAGACATCCTCTTCAGGCACTTGCAGACCTGATAACGATAGAGGAGCACAAAAAGAGCAACAAGCCAAAGATTGTGATGAGTTGGGCTCCCCATCCGAAGGCACTTCCGCAGGCAGTTCCGAACTCCTTTGCAGAGTGGATGGTTGCAGCAGGATATGATTTAACCATTACCCATCCAAAGGGTTATGAGCTTGATCCTAAGGTAACTGCAGGGGCAAAGATTGAGTATGACCAGGATAAGGCATTTGAGGGAGCGGATTTTGTTTATGCAAAAAACTGGTCCTGCTGGAATGAAGAGAATTACGGAAAAGTTATCTCAAAAGATATGAACTGGATGGTAGACAAAGAGAAGATGGCACTTACAAACAATGCCTTCTTTATGCACTGCCTCCCTGTAAGAAGAAATATGATTGTATCTGATGAGGTTATTGAGAGCAAAACATCTCTCGTAATACCGGAAGCGGCCAACAGAGTGGTATCCGCTCAAACCATTATCAAGAAGATACTTAAGAGCTTATGAGCAGCATAAAAGTTATAAAAATAGGCGGTAACGTAATAGGTAATCCCGAGAAACTGCAAAAGTTCCTGGATGATTTTGCCACCCTCCCCTCTCCAAAAGTTTTGATTCACGGAGGAGGGAAGGAGGCTTCGGAACTGGCTAAGAAACTGGGCGTTGAAGTTAAGATGCACCAGGGCCGCAGAATTACGGACAAGCCTATGTTGGACATAGCCGTTATGGTTTACGGAGGTTTGATAAACAAGCAGTTATGCGCCATGCTCCAGAAAAAGGGAGTAAACGCCCTGGGACTTAGCGGAGCAGATGCAGACTGCGTCAGAGCCGTTAAAAGAGAGAGCAAAGAGATGGATTGGGGATATGTAGGTGACGTCATTCCGGGCGGAGTGGACGGCTCGTTTATACAGAATCTTTTGGAGAGCGGAATTACTCCGGTTTTCTGTGCCCTTACTCACGATGGTAACGGCAACCTGCTGAATACCAACGCAGATACAATGGCAACCGAGGTAGCCTCTTCACTCTCTACCAACAACACAGTAGACCTTATCTTCTGCTTTGAAAAGAAGGGAGTACTCTTAAACTCTGAAGATGAAAATTCGGTTATTGAGAAGATAACCCCTGCTTATTTTGAGAAACTGAAAGAGGCTGAGATTATTTCAGAGGGAATGATTCCAAAGATAGAAAATGCAATTAAAGCACTGGAAGGCGGAGTTAGCAAAGTACTGATAAAGAGCGCTGAAAACCTGCTTAACACCGTTCAGACTACAGTAGAAAAGTAAGGCTTAAGAAGATATGGAACAGGTAAACAAAGCAATAGATCTTTTGAAAACTATGGTGGAAATTCCATCCCCTTCATTTGAGGAGGAGAAGGTCTCTTGCGCCGTTACCCGTTGGATTGAGAACTATCTTAAGGAGAGAAAAATAGAGGAGAGAGTTACCCTCAAAAAGGTAAAGAACAACATACTTCTCTATGCTCCTTTCGGCGGGAAACAGACCCTAATGATGTGTGCCCATCTGGATACCGTGGCACCTTCCGCCGAGTACACCTATTCGCCTTATACTCTGACCGTTGAAGAGAACAGACTCACAGGCCTTGGATGCAATGATGACGGTGCTTCCGTTGTTTCAATGTTAATGGCTTTCTGCCACGCGGTTGAGAAGAACGAAAACGGAGTTAACCTGCTTCTTGTACTCTCCACGGAAGAGGAGAAGAGCGGCCAAGACGGTATGTACTCAGTTATATCTTTCTTGAAGAATCAGAGCGGCCAAACAATCCCGTATCCGGATTTTGCCATTGTGGGAGAACCCACATCACTCAAAGCCGCCGTTGCAGAGAGAGGGCTTATTGTGCTGGACGGTACCGCTTTAGGAAAGAGCTGCCACGCCGCTCAAGATTGCGGAACCAATGCAATTTACGTTGCACTGGAAGATATAGAAAAGATTAAAAACTTTAAGTTTGACCGCACCTCTTCTCAGATTGGAGAGGTGCACGTTGCTGTGACTCAGATAAATGCTGGAACGGCTCACAACGTGGTTCCGGATAAATGCACTTTTGTGGTGGATGTCAGACCTAACGAACTATATGACAATCAGGAGATTGTTGATATGCTTCAGAAAGAGGTCAAGAGTACACTTATACCCAGAACACTCTACCACAAAGTCTCCGCAACCCCAAAGGGCCACATCTTAATTAAGGCTGTAAATGAGTTGGGCATAGAGAGTTACATCTCCCCTACCACATCAGACTGGACCCGTCTTACAATACCTGCAATTAAAATTGGACCGGGAGAGAGTGCAAGAAGTCACAAGGCAGACGAGTATATTTTTAAAGAGGAGATTGAGAAGGGTATTGAGGTGTATACGGACATTATAGAAACTATTAACAAACTGATTGGATAATGGCAACACTCTGGAACAAAGGAACAAAGGCAACACAGTTGGTAGAATCTTTTACCGTTGGAGAAGACCGCAAACTGGATCTTCGTCTGGCAAAGGCGGATGTGAAGGGTTCAAAGGCTCACATTGCCATGCTCGCCAAAATAGGACTCCTCAAAAAAGAGGAGGAGAAAGTTCTGCAAAAGGGCTTGGATGAGATAGTTGCAGATATAGAGAAGGGCGTGTTCAAATTGGAGGATGACGTAGAAGATATCCACTCTCAGGTAGAACTTATTCTTACGGAGAAACTTGGAGAGATCGGCAAAAAGATTCACTCCGGAAGATCACGCAACGATCAGGTTCTGGTAGACCTTAAACTCTATCTTAAAGAGGAGTGCCAGGTGCTTAGAGACGAGATGCTTACGCTGTTCAACACTCTTCAGTCTCTGAGTGAAAAATATAAGGAGGTTCTGCTTCCCGGATACACCCATTTCCAGATTGCCATGCCTTCATCTTTCGGCCTTTGGCTGGGTGCTTACGCAGAGACTCTTACGGACGATATGCTTATGCTTAAGGCCGCATACGAGATTGCAGATCAGAACCCTTTGGGCAGCGCAGCCGGATACGGCAGTTCCTTCCCTCTGGACAGAGAGATGACAACCAAACTGCTTGGCTTCAGTACCCTGAGTTACAATTCAATAGCGGCACAGATGGGAAGAGGAAAGAGTGAAAAGGCAATGGCTGCCGCACTGGGACAGATTGCCGGTACTCTCAACAAACTTGCAGAAGACTGCTGCATCTATATGTCTCAGAACTTTGCATTTATAAGCTTCCCGGACTCCCTTACAACCGGCAGTAGCATAATGCCTCACAAAAAGAATCCGGACGTATGGGAGATGATAAGGGGAAACTGCAACATCATCTGCTCAAAGTATGCAGAAATCTCTATGATGACCACCAACCTCCCTCACGGATACCATCGTGATTATCAATTGCTTAAGGAGGTACTCTTCCCTGCTTTGGAAAAGATGCACTCCTGCCTTAAGATGGCGGATTACATGCTCAATGAGATGAAGGTGAATGAGAATATTCTGAAAGATCCTATTTATAAACACCTCTTTACCGTAGAGAAAGTGAATAAACTGGTGAAGGAGGGTACTCCATTCAGAGAGGCTTACAAGATTGTAGGAAAGGAGGTAAACGAGGGAAAATTTGATTTCCAACTGGCGGAGGATGCAAAGGTGAGTTCACTGGGACACAGCCACTTGGGAAGCATCGGGAATCTTGCTACGGAAGAGATAAAAAAGAAAATGCGGCGCTCCATTTTCTAGAGGCCGCACCTTCAAATAGTCTACGTTTCTACTCCTGATCCAACGGTTCTCCGTTTTTGTCACTCCACAAAGAGTGCAAGAGCGGAAATTCGCTGTCCGTCTTCAGACGAATGGTGCATGAGTATTTTCTGCACCAATCCTTTACAATGCTATGGAACAGACCCTTACGCTTGGTAAGGTAGGCCTCCAAAAGAGGATTCACCGTTAAGATGAATGAGTTTATGTTCCTCTCCTTTGTATAATAAGCCAACTGTCTCTCCAAAGCCTCGTCTGCCAGCAGACTAGGAGCTATCTCACCTGTGCCGTGGCACATAGGACACTTTTCATTAACTTTAATTTCAGTGGCCGGGCGGACCCTCTGGCGGGTAATCTGCATAAGACCGAACTTGGTCAGCGGCAAGATGTTATGCTTTGCTCTGTCGCTCTGCATAAGATCCTGCATGTGCTTAAAGAGTTTTACTCTGTGTTCTCCGTCCTCCATATCTATGAAATCCACAATCACGATTCCGCCCAAATCTCTGAGCCTCATCTGACGTGCAATCTCATCAGCTGCATGAAGGTTAACCTCAAAAGTATTCTCCTCCTGTTCTACCCCTTTCTTAACCCTGATTCCACTGTTAACATCAACAACGTTAAGGGCTTCCGTGTGTTCTATTACAAGGTATGCACCCTGCTTTAAAGGAACCACTTTACCGAATGAACCCTTTATCTGCCTTGTGACGTCAAACGCATCCATTATAGACTGATCACCTTTATAGAGCTTTACAATCTTCTCTTTTTCAGGTGCTATGGTGCGTATATAGTCTCTAATTTCATAGAAGGTATCCTGATCGTTAACTTCGACTGAAGTAAACGAATCGTTCAGCAGATCCCTAAGGATTGTCGTTGTTTTGCTGTTTTCTGTAAAGAGAAGCTGCGGCGGCTTGCTACCTACCAGTTTACGGCAACCTCCCTCCCATTTTTCAATCAATGAACGGAGCTCGCTGTCCAGAACCGCCGCCTTTTTCCCCTCAGCTGCAGTTCTGATTATGGCTCCGTAATTCTTTGGCAGAATGCTCTGCACCAGACGCTCCAAGCGCCTCTTCTCCTCCTTGGAGGAGATTTTCTGTGAGATGCTTACCTTATCTGCAAAAGGTAACAGGACTATGTTTCTTCCTGCTATTGAAATTTCCGCCGTCAGTCTTGAGCCCTTGGTTGAAATTGGCTCTTTAACTACCTGTACAACAATTTGTTGACCCGGCGAGAGGACCTCTTCAATCCTACCCTCTTTTTCCAGGATAGGACCGATTCTGACATTAGAGTAGAAGGTTTTAAGATCTCTGTTGGTGTTTATCTGACGGACAAAGTAATCAAAAGCCTTAAAGTTAAGGCCCAGATCCAGGTAGTGAATAAAGGCATCTTTATTGTCCCCGATATCTACGAATGCGGCATTTAAGGCCGGCATAACTTTCTTTACCTTACCGAGATAGACATCACCCACACCGCAGCTTTGATTTACCGTATTCTGCTCCTGATTTATCTCCATCAACCGATGGTCTTCAAGCAGAGCTATGGTAACCTGCGCGGGACTTACATCTATTATAAGATCTTTCTCCATCTCTAAATAAAAAGAGAGGGGCCTGCCTTTTTGGGCAGCCCCCTAAAATTGTTACAAGACAGCCTACTTGCGCTTCTTATGTCTGTTCTTACGCAGACGTTTCTTGCGCTTGTGAGTAGCCATCTTATGACCTTTTCTTTTCTTTCCGCTTGGCATAATTATTTTCTACCTCCCTTAACACCGCTCATGAATACCTTAGCTGGCTTGAAAGCAGGAATGTTGTGAGCTGGAATAACCATTGTAGTGTTCTTAGAAATGTTTCTAGCAGTCTTCTTTGCACGCTTCTTGATTACGAATGAACCAAAGCCACGGAGGTAAACGTTCTTACCCTTAGCAAGGAAACCCTTAACAGCTGCCATAAAGCCCTCAACTACGCGAGCAACGGTAACTTTCTCTAAGCCAGTCTGCTTAGCAACCTCATTGATGATGTCTGATTTAGTCATAATAAAATTTTATTAATTGGTGAATAATTTTTTGCGACACAAAAATAGACTATTTTTTCTTTACAACAAAATGATTTTCAAAAAAAACTATATTTGCCCACACTTTGACTCTTAACAAGTTACGTGAAAAAGGCGCTATTCATATTGATTTTTGCTCTTCAGGCAGCCCTTCTGTCTGCGCAAAACGTCTATGTATCAGACATTTGCATATCCGGTAATGATATAACCAAGAGCCATATCATACTTAGGGAGATACCATTCAAGCCCCATCAGAGCATAAACGAGCAAAAATTTGATACTTTATTGGTTAAGGCAAAGGAAAACCTGCTGAACACCACGCTTTTCAACTATGTAACCATCTCCGTCACCCCGGTTCGCACCCTTGAAGCCTCCGGAGAGGAAGGCCGGGCAGATAATCCTGGATTTAAGAGTGTTGTGGTGAATATAAATGTGGAGGAGAGATGGTTTGTATGGCCTCTGTTTGAAATCCGTTTGGAAGACCGTAACACCACCTCCTGGATGAAGAAGATGAACTGGAAGCGTGTAACCTATCTTACCGGCGTGAATATCAATAACTTGTTTGGTCTCAGTCAGAGGCTGGTGGTAAGAGGATTCCTGGGTTGGGACACCGGTGTAGATCTGACATACAGCAAAATAGCCCTGGATGATAAAAGAAAGACCTTTCTTTCCTTCAGGTCTTATCATCTTCTCAACAAGAGCGTAGAATACATAACCACAGATAATAAAGTCAGAAGTCTCTCATCCTCAAGATATAACCTCCGTTCCTCAGGAACTCAGGCAACCTTTACCTGGCGTCCTCACCATAGAAGGAGTTATAACGCTACAATCGGTTACGACGTGAGTAAAATTTCCGATACTGTACTAAAAATGAACCCGTTATACTGGGGAGCAAAGTCCAAAGTTTCCAGAACCCTCTCATTTAATGCAGAGTATGTTCACGATGACAGAAACTGGACCTGCTACCCTACAGAGGGCTCATACTTTGAAGCCGGAGTGAGAGTGGAGGAGAGCAATAATTTTGACTTCTCCTATGCACAGGTAACCGCAGAGTTCCAGTATCTTAAAAAGCTGAGCGACAGATGGTTCGTCTCCACATCCTTAAGGGGTGCAACCTCCCTTTACAGCAACTACTCCTACATCCATACCAAAGCCATTGGCTACAACACTGCCAATGTTACGGGATACGAACTATATGTGATTGACGGACAGAGTTTTATCACTCAGAATAACTCAATTAAGTTTCTGATTCTTCCTCAAAAGGTGGTAAAACTGGGCTTCATACCAAAATGGGAGAAGTTCAATAAACCGTTCTTTACTATTTACGGCAAACTGATGTTTGATTGGGGATATGTTTGGCAGAACCGTAAAGAGCTGAATAACAGTTACTCCAACTCTCTGCTTATGGGAGTGGGAGCATGTGCGGATATTGTAAGTTACTACGATATTATTCTGAGCCTGGGCTACGGAGTAAACAATCACGGCAAAGGAACCTTCCTCTTTGGTTTCCGCGCCCCGATTTTCTAACCCTCTGCCAAAAATGACATAGCTTTATATGGCACAATCATTGACTAATTATTATACTTGCATTGTCAGAGAGCATTTCTACCCCTTTAATGGGGGGCCGGAGGGGCTTATACTGACAAAATGACATTATATAAGAGGAGAGATTATGAAATTATTTGACGAGTCGTTACTGAATCAGATAGAGAGCGGAGATATCAATATTCTTCCGGTTATGAGTATTGAGGCCAACGCAAAGACTGACAAGATTGAGGTGCCGGAGACGCTCCCTATACTGGCCTTGAGAGATTCCGTGCTCTTCCCGGGTACCATTCTGCCGGTAACTATCGGGAGAGAGAAATCCATACGCCTTATAAAGGCAATGAGCCGCACCACAAAGATTATCGGCTGCGCTACGCAAATAGATGTGCATAAGGAAGATCCGCGTAAGGAGGACCTTTACGAGATTGGTACCAGCGCTAAGATTCTCAAACTGATTGAGATGCCGGACGGTGCCATAACCGCTGTGCTCCAGGGTATAAGAAGGATGAGAGTGGAGAGCGTCATAGCAGAGGAGCCATACCTGATTGCAAAGATTGAGACCCTTACGGATATTCTGCCGAGCCACAATGATAAGGATATCAAGCCGCTGCACGACAGCATAAAAGATTCCGCTCTCAAGATTGTGAAGTACACATCATCCTTTGCGGCTGAGAGTGAATTTGCAATAAAGAACATTGAATCCTTTGAGTTCCTTACCAACTTCATTGCCACTACTTTAGACAATGACGTCACCGCAGATAAGATTAAACTTCTGATGGAGGGAGACGTTAAGCAGAGAGCCTACAAACTCCTGGCTGTACTCAGCAAACAGATTGAGATTCTGAAGATTAAGGATGACATTCAGCAGAAGGTAAAGAGTGAGATGGATCAGCAGCAGAGGGAGTACTACCTTAATAACCAGCTGAAAACCATTCAGGAAGAACTGGGTATGAACGGTAACTCCAAGGATGTTTCAGACCTTAAGAAGAAGGCTGCAGAGAAGAAGTGGCCCGAGTATGCAAAGAGGGAGTTTGAAAGATGCGTATCCCGTTTGGAGAAACTGAATCCCAACACTCCGGACTACAACGTAGAGCTTAATTATCTGGAGTTTATGGTTGGTCTGCCATGGGACTTGACAACGGAAGACAACCTGGATCTCAAACACGCAAGAGCCGTACTGGATGAAGACCACTACGGGTTGGAAAAGATAAAGGAGAGAATTGTGGAGTTTTTGGCGGTGCTCAAACTCCGCGGAAATATGAAGTCCCCTATCATCTGCCTCTACGGTCCTCCGGGTACAGGTAAAACCTCTCTGGGTAAGTCAGTTGCAAGGGCTTTGGGAAGAAAGTATCAGAGAATTTCTCTTGGCGGACTTCATGATGAGTCTGAGATAAGAGGCCACCGTAAGACCTACATTGGCGCAATGGCCGGACGTATTATGCAGGCTATCAACCGCGCAGGCACATCCAACCCAGTGATTGTGCTGGACGAGATAGACAAAGTCTCCAACGATTACCACGGAGACCCGTCTTCCGCCCTCTTAGAGGTACTTGACCCTGAGCAGAATACAACGTTCCACGATAACTACCTGGACATAGATTACGACCTCTCAAGGGTACTCTTTATAACCACTGCAAACAACGTCTCCACCATTCAGCCTGCACTTAAAGACAGAATGGAGATGATTCCTCTCTCCGGCTATCTTGCTGAGGAGAAGTTCCATATAGCAAAGGATTACCTTGTTCCAAAACAGCAAAAGGAGCACGGCCTTAAGCCAGAGGCACTTAACCTTAATAAGGGAGCAATTGAGGAGATAATAGACGAGTACACCAGGGAGAGCGGCGTAAGACAACTGGACAAGCAGATTGCAAAGATTGCCCGCCGCAACGCTATGAAAGTAGCTATGGATGAGGAGGTTCCTAAAGAGATAGATGCAAAGCAGGTTAAGGAGATTCTGGGACTTCCGGTTAACCAGCATGACCTTCAGAAGGGTAACGAGGCTCCGGGAGTTGTCACCGGACTGGCATGGACGGAGATGGGAGGAGAGATTCTCTTTGTAGAGTGCATACGCAGTGAAGGTAAGGGAATGCTCTCAACCACAGGCAATTTAGGAGACGTAATGAAGGAGTCTGCAACCATAGCATACCAGTGGCTTAAGGCAAATGCAAAGCAACTTGGAATGACGGCTGCACAGATGAAAAAGTATGACCTTCACGTTCACGTTCCGGAGGGAGCAATTCCAAAGGACGGCCCGTCTGCAGGTATCACTATGGTAAGCGCAATGGCCTCTGCCTTAATGGGTAAGAAGGTTAAGAGCGGTATTGCAATGACCGGAGAGATGACACTCAGAGGCAGAGTTCTTCCGGTTGGAGGAATTAAGGAGAAGATACTGGCAGCCAAGAGAGCCGGTATCCACACCATCATCCTGAGTGAAGATAACAGAAGAGATATTAAGGAGATACAGCCTATCTACATTAAGGGACTCAAGTTCAAGTACGTTAAGAAGATAGACGAGGTTCTGAACTTCATTTTTTAAATATGGACGTTAAAATAGAGAGCAGCTGGAAAGAGGTCTTAAAGGATGAATTTGACAAGGAGTACTTTGCACGCCTTGTTGAGTTCCTTCACAAGGAGAAAGCATCCGGGCAGACCATCTATCCTCCGGGCCCTCAGATCTTTAACGCCTTTGCCCTAACTCCGTTTGACAAGGTTAAAGTTGTCATAATAGGACAGGATCCTTACCACAATCCTCACCAGGCACACGGACTCAGTTTCTCCGTTCCGGACGGCGTTGCACTTCCGCCATCCCTTAAGAACATCTACAAAGAGATTGAGAGTGACTTGGGAATCTCCCTTTACGGAAAGAGCGGAAACCTTGAGGGTTGGGCAAAACAGGGAGTATTTCTGCTGAATGCAATACTTACAGTAAGAGCCAACTGTGCTGCATCTCACAGCAAGATTGGATGGACCACATTTACGGATAGCGTAATCTCTGCAATATCAGAGCGTAAGAGCGGCGTAGTCTTTATGCTTTGGGGCAACTTTGCCAAGGGCAAGAAGGCTCTGATTGATACCTCAAAGCATACCGTTTTGGAGGCTGCACATCCCTCTCCTCTGGCCGGCGGAGCCTTCTTCGGCTGCCGCCACTTCTCAAAATGCAATGCAATCCTTCAGGCGGAGGGAAAGAGTCCTATAGATTGGAGCCTCTAAGACTCTTTACCAATATCTTCAATCTTTTTCTTAAATTTACACTTTAATAGAAGTAAATTTGAGAGAAGATATGCGTACTGCAATTTTTCCGGGATCTTTTGACCCCTTTACTCTGGGACATCTGGATGTTCTGGAATCTGCACTGAAACTCTTTGACAAGGTGATAGTTGCAGTTGGATACAACAGCAACAAGGCCACAAGCGGCTGGTTCCCGGTAGATATCAGAATAAAAATCATTAAAGACTCCGTAAAACCCTTTGGCAATAGAGTTGACGTCTGCTGCTACAAGGAACTTACCATAGACCTCTGCCACCGTTTGGGAGTCAACTTCATAGTAAGAGGACTGAGAACCACCACAGACTTTGAGTTTGAGGGAGTTATAGCTCAGGCCAACAAGGTTATGGACCCGGATATTGTAACCGTTTACGTACAGGCCAGCCATGAGTATTCATTCATCTCCTCCACAGTTGTAAGGGATGTGCTCATCCACAACGGAGACGCAACCCCATTCCTTCCTAAAGGACTGGATATTAAGAAGTACATCAAACAGAGAAAGGAACTGAAAAAGTAGTGGCAAAACTATCTTACACGGTTAAGAGAGTTGTTTTCACCATGCTCCTATTTGCACTCCTTGTGCCTGCAAAAGCGAGCGGTCAGACTTCCCCTACCCTCATTCCCTCAGGCAAATACAAGATTACGGTAGACCTTGCTCAAGAGGCGGATCACCCACTCTCAAAGGGTGCCACACTATACCTTAAAAAGATGTTCTGGGGTGCGGAAAAGGGAGTAATAATAGACTCTGCACGTCTGGATAAAAAACTCAAAGCCAGTTTTATAGGCCCTATTTTCCCGATAGGTCAATACCCGGAAAAGGAGCCGCAACTCTTTACCGCCGGCCAGTATGACATCTGCCTTGACGGCGAGCCTCTCTTCTCATTTCTCTACTCCTCTATGGATGGTAAGAACTTTAAGGAGAGTTTCCGTGCAATCCCTTCAGAACCAGGATTCCAGGAGTATGAACGAGTAGCCTCCAAAAAGGAGAAAAAGGCTAATGAAAACGGCATATTTCTTCCGGTTCAATTCTTCTCAAAACTGAAGACACTCCAGGAATCTGAAGATGAAAACGTTTCCGGCAAGGCCAAGGAACTTTCAAAAAGGTATGAACAGACCTTCCTTCTCCAGGAGGCCTTCCGGGCTAAGAAAGATATTCCTAATTCTCTCATTTGCCTGATGTTGAATGACCTCTCTCTTCCGGATTTGAAAGAGAGAGTACCCATTGCTTTGGCTGATGAGAGAATCCTCTACACCCGGTTTGGGAAGAACTCTTTGGATAGCCGTCTTATGCTCTCTTCCCTGGTTCCGTCAGTGGCACAGGAGACTGCAGATCAATACCTTAAAAACAAATATCTGACTTACGCTCCCCTCAAGGAAGCCACCTATAAAGCTGTATTTGACTACTTTGTAAATTCAAAGTATATGAACGACGCCTCAACGGGAGTGTACGTAGCCAAGAACTACATACTGAAAGAGAGTGACTTAGACCCTGCACTCACTGCAGAGGCCGCATACTACGTTACGGTCAACGAAGGCACTTTGGTCGGAAACAAACTACCGTCCCTCTCTCTAAAGGACACATCAGGAGCCCTAAGGAACATAAATGAACTTATGGGAGAGAGTTCAATAATCTACTTTTACTCAGACGATTGCAACTATTGTAAAGAGGAGACTCCAAAACTGATTGAGATACTGAACAACTACACCTACTCACCTCTTAACCTATTCACTGTCTATACGGGAACAGACTCCTTAAAATGGAAAGAGTATGTAAGAGAAAACTTCTCCACCACAAATCCGTTTATCTTCCAAATTCATACTGCAGACATTGCAAGGGAGAGTAATTTCCCTGTTTCATACGGGGTTACAAGCACTCCAAAGATGTTCCTTGCAGACCATAATCTGAGAATTACGGGGCGCAATCTAAAATCCTCATCCCTCAATCAACTGCTTAGCAGAGAGGTTTTAATGGGTAACATACAAGAGGGCATTCTAAAGGCCTTCTTCCAGGAGAAAGAGGATTTCTCACAGTCTGACATTGACTCCGCACTCTACCGTATAGATGTTATTGGAAATGAGAAGGGAGTGGGAAATGATTTGGACTTTTTGCGTAAGACCTACCTCTATCTTGCTTCATCAAACTACTATCCTAACCAGGAGGCGGCCGCATATCTGGGAGAAAAAATCTGCTCTCAGAAGGAAAAATGGGAGGACACAGTTTTTACCTCCAGAGTATGTGACGCCGTCAGAATCTTCAATATGAACAAGTTGGGAGAGAAAGCAACGGAGGTACAACTATATGACATCGCAGACCTTCCGGCATCACTTTTGGGCGGAGAGGGAAAAATAAAAGTGCTCTTCTTTTATAAGACAACCTGCGGGGTCTGCACTCAAATGTTGGAATCCATAAACAAAAGTTACTCCAAATTTGGTAAAAAAGCCTCATTCACAGGAGTATATGTTGGCAATAACAAGAGTGCCTGGATTCAATACGTTGCAAAGAACAACATTAAATTCCGCCAACTGTATGACAAGGAGCAACTTGGCTCCCTTGCAGAAAAATATGACATCTCATCCGTTCCTCACATATATCTTCTGGACAGAGATAACACGGTAATAGCCAAGGATATAAGCGCAGAGGATCTGGCTGCAATTTTAGAAGAAACTATAAAATAGAAACGATATGTTAACCGGAAAGTATCAGGAATTTTACGAGAAAATAACAGAGTTTATCCCTAAAGAGAGAATCTTCCACGATCCTCTTACAACGCTGGCCTTTGGAACAGACGCCTCATTCTACCGTCTCATCCCTAAGATGGTGGTAAGAGCCTACAATTCAACTGAGGTACGTAAGATAATGATGGCAGCCAATGTAATGGCTATTCCATTGACATTCAGAGCAGCCGGAACATCTCTCAGCGGCCAGTCTATCTCAGATTCCGTACTAGTAATCTGTACTCACGGATTCAGAAAGCACGCCATAGCTCCTCACGGAACGCGTATTCTTCTTGAGCCGGGTATAAGAGGTGCAATGGCCAACCGCCTGTTGGCAAAATATGGAAAGAAGATCGGTCCGGATCCGGCTTCTATTGATTCTGCAATGATTGGTGGTATAGCGGCAAACAATGCAAGCGGAATGTGCTGTGGTACAAGCCAAAACTCCTATAAAACCATCGCGGATATAAATATCATTCTGCCGGACGGAACAGATCTTGACACCTCAAGAGAGGAGTCCATAAGAATTTTCCGCCGCCGTCATGAGGATATCGTGACGGGACTTGAGAATATCTCAAAAAGGATAATGGCGGATGAGACTCTAAAAGAGAGAATTGAGCGCAAATACAAGATTAAAAATACAACCGGTTACTCACTCAACGCCTTTGTAGATTACTCAGACGGAATAGATATTCTCAAACACCTTATCATTGGTAGTGAGGGTACCCTGGCCTTCATTTCCAGCGTTACTTATAACACTGTAGACAACCTGAAATTCAAGGCATTGGCACTCGTCATATTCCCTACTATAAGAATTGCCTGTGACGCCGTTCAGCAACTTAAGAAGAACCCGGTTTCCGCAGTTGAACTCATTGACCGCGCATCAATAAAATCTGTAGAGAATGCAGCCGGCGTACCGGAGTTTTTGAAGACTCTTCCGGACGGAGCCTGCGGTCTTCTGGTGGAGATAACGGAGGAGGACAAACCGTCATTACTGGGTAAGATTAAGAGACTTACAAACGTCCTCTCTCAGTTTGAAACTGTGCTTCCTTTTGAATTCACGATGGATGAAAAGGAGCAGGCAACCCTCTGGAAGGTTAGAAAAGAGACACTTCCAACTGTTGCAGGAATGAGAAAGGTTGGAACCACAGCCATTATAGAAGATATCTGCTTCCCGGTACCTCGTCTGGCAGAGGCTGTTACGGATCTGCGTGAACTCTTTGACAAAGACGGTTACAGTGATGCCGTAATATTCGGCCACGCCCTTGCCGGAAACCTTCACTTTATGTTCAACCAGGATTTCGGAAATGAAGAGGAGGTTAAAAAGTATGCAAAACTGATGGACGATGTCTCTGATCTTGTGGTAAATAAGTATGACGGTTCACTTAAGGCGGAACACGGAACCGGAAGAAATATGGCACCGTTTGTAGAGAAAGAGTGGGGAAAACAGGCTTACGAGTTAATGAAGGAGATTAAGCAACTCATTGACCCTAACGGAATTATGAATCCAGGAGTAATCCTCAACTCAGACCCTGCCGCCCATATAAAGAATCTCAAGCCTTGTCCTCAGACAACGGAGACAATAGACAAATGTATGGAGTGCGGTTTCTGTGAGAAGAACTGTGTATCAGAAGGTTTCACCTTCTCTCCAAGACAGAGGGTTGCAGCCTTCAGAGAGATTACCCGTTTGCAGAGAAGCGGTAATAACGAGGCGGATTTGGCTATTATGCTCAAGAACTACAAGTATATGGGAGAAGTTACCTGCGCCACAGATTCTCTCTGCGCGGTAGCCTGCCCTGTTAAGGTTGATAACGGAAAGCTAACCAAGGAGTTACGCCATCAGTCACATACAGAGAAACAGGAAGAGAAAGCCACCAAATTGGCAAAACATTGGAACAATGTTGTATGGTGGATGAGAGCGGCCTGGAACATCTCTTACACAATGAGACTTGTATTGGGTAAGAAAATTATGGGCTCCTGTGCTGGTTTTGCCAGAAAAGTTACCAAGGCAATACCTAAATGGAACTCCTGGTTCCCTGCCGGAAACAGCAGAATATCAGCTTCTAAACTTAAGGGCAAAGAGAATACCGGAACTAGAGAGAGAGTTGTATACTTCCCAAGCTGTCTTACCCGTTCAATGGGTAACAGCAAAGAGCAGAAGGATGCAAGAACTCTTACAAAACTTACGGATCAACTCATACGCAAAGCGGGCTATGACATTGTCTATCCTAAGAACCTTAAGCACCTCTGCTGCGGAATGGCTTTCTCCAGCAAGGGTTTTGTTAAGGCGGGTAAGTTCCTAAGCAACAACCTCTTTGAAGCACTCAATGAAGTTTCCGAAGGCGGCAAACTACCTATAGTTTGCGATATGACTCCTTGCCTTTACACCGCAAAGAGCAACTTTGGAGATAAGCTCACTCTCTACGAGCCTGCAGAGTTTACAAAGAAGTTCCTTATTCCTCGCCTAAATATCAACAAGTTGGATAGAACCATAGCAGTATTTGCAGTATGTACATCCAAGAAACTTGGAGTGGACAAGGATATTGTAGAGATTGCAAACCTCTGTGCAACAAAGGTTAAGGTGATGGATACCAACTGCTGCGGATTTGCCGGAGATAAGGGATTCTTCACTCCGGAACTTAACGATTGGGGACTCAGAGACTTAAAGCGTCAGGTAGAGGGTTGCTCTGAAGGTTACGCTACCAGCCGCACCTGCGAGGTAGGATTGAGCGAGCATAGCGGCATCCACTTCAAGAACCTGTTGTACCTTGTAGATGAGGCCTCTACACCAAAGGCTCAGTAATCTGTTGAATCTTTGTTGCAGCACTTTGCAACTATTTGAATATTTTTGCATCATATAATTGACCGTTAACAACACTTGGGGGTGTTCTGGTTTTGACATCAGATTAATTGGTCGGCAAGCGTGCAGAGCGTTGGAAGAAGAGCTCTTTAAACTTCAACTTTCAGCCATTAGTTGGCAACAACAATTATGCACTCGCTGCGTAAACTGCTAAGCAGACGCGCTTAATCCTTGAGGGTCAAGGACCTTCGGACGAGTATCCCGCCCTGTTTTCCGTTCTCTTGGGCAAGGCATACGGGGTATCATCTAAAGAGAAATGCCGGAGCCTACTCCTTTAAAGCTCCGAAAGATTAAAAGGATAAGCTGAAGCTTTGCCCGCTCCGGGGCGGAACTTCAGACGAAAATCAAACCGGAGATACGCACGTAGAAAACCGGTTGGTGGTTTGATTGGACAGCGGTTCGACTCCGCTCACCTCCACAAAATAACCCTTATCCTGTGAGGGAAGCCACAAGGATCATTAGGCAGATGGCTATGAAGAATACCACTCCTAAGAAGAGCATATTGAGGAGGATAAGGGCCAGAGTTTTACCAATACTTTTCCAAATACTCATCTCATAAATCTGCTTGTAATCCCACGCCATAATGAACGGTAGAATAATATCGTCCAGAGTATCTACACTGCCCGTAGAAAATGTTCTGACTAAGATAGTTACAACAAGTATCTGACAGCTTATAAAGATCTGAATAAAGAAATGTTCCGTAAAGGAAAAACGTAAATCTTTTCTTGTTCTTAAAAAGAGCAGCCAGGCAATAAATGCAAAGGAGATGTTTAGGATAATGATGAAAAATCCCCTGTTGTTCTTTCTCCAATTATTGGCGTAAAATAACTCATCTACAACCCTTAAAGAAATATCGTTATTCCTTTTGGTTTCTATTTGCTCTTCTAAGGTCATAGTAGAGTCTATAGTTTTTAACTGTGAAATAAGAGAATCTCTTGGAATAGTAACCTCCTTACTACCACCCTTGTTAATAATGATTCTGTCTCCTTGGGGAGTCTTGATGAGATTAACGTGAACCTCAACGGCATACAGAACGCACAAGAAGAAAAGTAACTTAATTGGAGCGTAGTACGGAGCACGGTGTCCTTTGAGATAATCTCTTATGAAGTGTCCGGGACGCAGAAAAAGTTGTATAACCGTGGAGAGAACGCTCCTGTCATTGTAATCCCAAACGCCTAAGGTACTGCCAATTATCTTCTTTGGAGTTAGTCTGGCAGTTGAGGCGCTCTGTCCGCATCTAGGGCAGTAATTTCCCTCGTATTCATAGTCACAGTTGAGACATTTGTGATGCTCATCCATACCGGTCATATCATAGGATTTGCTCTCCTTAGGATGGCGGATACTATGCCACAACTTGCTGAAATACTGCTTAATGCGCTTAGCCGTTCTCTTAAAGTAACTCATACCTTTCTTTTAAACAGAAACAGCAATAATAAGGCGAGCGCAAGATAGAAGGAGGCAACACCTATTACATCTCCGTATTTTACAAACGGAGTGACTGAATTGTTGAGTGTCACTTCTCCCGATAGATATGCTTTCTCCCACCACGGAGTCTGCTGCGTAATCTCACCCTTTTGATTGATGAAGGCGGAAATGCCTGTGTTGGCGCTTCTTGCAATGTCTCTTCTTGTCTCAATCGCTCTCAGCGATGCGTAATGCAGGTGCTGAATATGCCCCCAGGTGTTGCGCCACCAACCGTCGTTTGTGATGATAGTCATTAAGTTGGCGCCGCCCTTAATATAATCTCTGAAGTAATCTCCGAATACGGATTCGTAGCAAACCGCAGTACCAATCTTTACGTTATCTGCGGCGTTGAAAATTGTTCTGTAAGGATCTATGCCGTAGTTGCCTATTCCACCGCCCAAATCTATGCCCAGTGAACCGAATACGCTTTTATTACCAATGTAAGGTATTGTCTCCGCAAGTATTACAAGCTTAGACTTATGGTGGTATGAAATACTACCATCAGGCGTTAAAAAGAGGGCGGTATTGAAAACGTCATACCAGGAAGGACCGCTAGCCCTTGCAGATCTTGTTGGTTTGTAAGGAGTTGGGTAGAACTTGTGAGTTACGGCTCCAAAGATGACGTTTGTATTTTTCTCTGCGGCAAGGTTTTGGAAGCGTTGCAGGGTGGCGTTTGCCAGAGTGCTCCCCTCCATAATTACCCCCGCCTTCTCGGAAGGGTTGAAAAAAGTTTCAGGGGCCACTACAAGAAAAGTGGTCTTAGTGAGTGCACTGTCGAGAAGAGAGAAGAGAATCTCATTCTGCTGGCTCTGAGTCAGCCCTCCGAATTTGTCTCCGTAAGGGTCTATGTTGGGCTGAAGTATGGCAACCTGCTTTGTTACAGGATTTTCCGTCTTGTAGGTATAGAATCTGATATGCGATATTACAGACGGGATAACAGCCATAGCAAGTGCCGCAATGGCAAAATACCGGCTGCGCCTTCTCTCTATTACCCTTGTTACCGCCCTGAACAGCAGTATGTTAACCAGCAGTATCCAAAGACTTCCTCCAATGGTTCCCGTAACCTCGTACCACTGAATGTGTTTGATACTATCTGCAAAGCCGTTACCCAATGTGAGCCACGGCCAGGTTACCTGCCAGGTTTGATAGAAGTGCTCCCATCCGCACCAAAGAAATGCAAAGAGCAGGTATGGGAGAAGGTTGTTAAATCTTTTTCTGCTCCATCTGAATACCCTGAATATTATTACCATCTGGAGGGAGTTGAGAATTATTGCCGCAACCGCACCCGCCTCGGTAGCGTACCAAATCCAGTAAGTGGTAAAAATATTCCAGACCAGAAAAGCCGTAAAATAGCATATCCAGAAATTTCTGACCTTATCCCTTGTGGCAAGGTATTCCGCCGCAAAAAGGGGCAAAAACGCCACAAATGAGATTATTCCCGTGCTCGGCATAATGAAGGGAATTGAGAGTAAAATTCCCGATATAACCGACAGGATAAGCAGAATTTTGAAGCTTGTTTTTTTCATAAGGTCAAAAATAGTAAATTTGCCGTTCAAATAGGAAGTAATGCTGATAGTTTTTCTAAAAGGACTGATTGTGGGGCTCGGAGCCTCCATACCGTTAGGACCGGTTGGAGTTCTCTGCATACAGAAGACGCTGAGCAAGGGACGTATGGCAGGTTTTATAACCGGCCTGGGTGCCTCCATATCTGACCTTATCTACTCCGCACTCTCCCTTTTGGGCCTCTTCCTCATTGATGATTTCATTGAGAAAAACAAGGCTCTTGTACTTATTATAGGAGGAGTGGTTATCGTACTCATAGGTATTAGAATCTATACCAGAAACCCTATAAAATCTATCAGGCAGAAGAATACCAACGGAAAACGAATAAAGGATTTGGCTGAGTCTCTGGCCATTACCATGACCAACCCGGGCTCCATCTTTTTAATATTCGCCATGCTGGCAGCGGTAAGACTGGATATTTCAAGCTATTCTCCGGAAGAGGCAAGTACCGTTGTAAGAATTCTGCTTGTTGCAATATTCCTTGGATCGGCACTTTGGTGGTTCTCACTGAGCACGCTGGTAAACATCTTCCGCAAGAAGTTCCGCCTGCGTCAGCTTATTGCCATTAACAGAATTGCCGGCATTTTGATTATTGTGCTGGGCGTTATCTCTCTGGCAGAGGGCCTTATCAAACTTGTACTTGTTTAATAGCAAAATAACTACAGAGATGAAAAAGTTCCTTTTAATTGGTTTACTGACTGTTGTATCTCTCTTTCAGTTGAATGCTCAGGATTGGGCTGGCAGAAGATATCTGTCTGACGACCCGAGTGCTTTGCATGCGGCTCTTGTTGCTATGATTCAGAAAGATGGTGATTTCCAGAAATTATCCAAGTTGGAGCAGACTCAGTATCTGAGCGTTATTTACATGATTGAATTCAGGATGGCCGTTGCCTTTAAGAGCAAGATGAGATGTGATTTTACAGTCATTGCAAAGGCCAATGAGGCAATACTCAAAGCCACTAATGCTAACGATGAAAAAAGAGCTGCTATCGCTCAGGCTATGAACAATATTACCAATGATTTAAAGGCAAGCGGCACTTATTCAATAGAGGGAAACAAACTCACCATAACGGAAAAAAACGGTGAAAAGATGTCATTTAAACTGATGGACAGTGAGGGGGAAAAGATGACTTCAGACGAATACAATAATATTGTCTTAACAAGGGTTAAATGAATTTCTTTAGGAGAACCTGGACTCGTATTGCACTGCTGTACAGCAAACTATGGCACAGCATCTGTCATCCCAAAGAGAGTAAGACCTACAATCTGAAGGATTTGGAAAAGAGCCATACCTGTCAGAACTGCTCTCACGTGTACCAGGGGAACTACTGTCCGTTGTGCGGTCAGGCGGCCTCTACATCCAAACTCTCTCCTAAAAATCTACTAGATAGCACGTTGGCTGTATGGGACTTCAACAACAGAAGCGTGTTGGGAACGGTTACCGCTTTGCTTTACCGTCCGGGCCATTTCATTAGGGACTACCTAAAGGGCCACCGTGCACCTTATTACGCTCCTATAAAACTTCTCTTTTTTCTCTGCGTTGTATTTGCCGTTGAGGTTGAATTTGGTATTATAAAGACAGACAAAAAGGATAAGACGGAAGTCACCTCTCCGGAGACAAAAAAGGCAGCTGAGGCCGCAACCAAAATCACTGAAGATGATTGGAACTGGGCCAGTGAAGAAGATGATGAGGAGGAAGCGGATGAGACGGCAGCAGTTCCTGCAAAAGACGAGAAATCAGAAGTTTCCGCTGCAAAAGATAAAATCACGGCAAATTTAACTGAGGATGATTTGAAGGCCCTCTCTCTCACCATCTCAACGGAACAGATAAGGAAAGGGAGAAATGTAATGATGCTCTTTGTTAACTACTTCACCAAGTTCACGGCCTGGTGCAAGAATAACAAAGCACTCTTCACAATCCTCATGAATATATCTTTTGCCTTTGCCGGATGGATAATATTCGGTAAGGGGAAGAACATAGGAAAGCTCTCATTTACAGAGCATTTCTTTGTTCAGATATTCATCAGTTGCCAAATATTGACCCTCCACATAATCTTACGTCCGTTCTTCCCTCACGCAACTGCCTTCTTAACGGTGGTAGTCCTTCCGTTTTTAATGATGTGGGATTTCAAACAACTCTATGATATTAGTTGGGGCAAGAGTTTGGGGAAGATTATCTTACTCGGAATCCTCAACGTAACAATCATTTTCATCTCCTTCATCCTCATAAACATCCTGCTCTACTACTTCTTCATATTCACAATGAAGTAAAATAATTGTTTAAAGTTGCTCGGAGTTCAGGTTCCTGTTGTGCTCGTCCCAGTGGATGAAATCTATGTACTCCAGAATAACGTTGTAACTAGGCTCTTCCCCCGGTTCTCTAAATTCTTCCCAGGTTGGGTCCTTTACCACGTATAGAAGGATATATCCCAGAGTTTCAGGGCCTTTGGCAAATTGAGGGTCGGAATTATCTCTGTAGAGAGTGAACCTGTAAAACTGCGTTCCCTGGTGGGTGTCATCTTCATACTTTGAACTCAGGGTATTCACATACTTTTCATAAAGACGGTTTCTCATCTCCATTTTGAGTTTATTTGCCTCATCCAATGAAGTACCTTTAAAAACTACTTTAATCTTGTAAACTGCCTTAGACTTGGAGTCATACATTGAATGGATATATGTTTGCCCCTTACCTGCAAAAGTACCAATAAAGACGTCAGTACCAGGTGTTTGAGAAGAGATATGTTCCAGCCATCTGAACCCCCTGGCCATGAGGTTAATCTTAAACTGAACGTTAGTCCTGTCTACCGGAAAACCCGCAAACGATATGTGCTGAGGCTTCTTATCCTGAGCAGCCGCCTCCTTAGACAGTGCGCAAACAGCCAAAAGCGCCACGCAAACAATCACCAAAATCTTTTTCATACACTATATTTTTAAAATCTATAACCTACAGACAACCAATAGTTTCTACTACGAGCCTGTCTGGGATAATCTGCAAGTGTGAGAATTCCGAAATCAGCATTTACTCCTAAGGATATTCTATTATTTATCAATACACCAATCTTACCTCCAAGAGCAACATCCATACGTTTGAACCCACATTTATTAGCTGAAGTATAATCGTAGTAATTTCCCCTACCGCTCTCAGTAAACTGTTCTTTATAAGTATACTGTATTTTCCACTTACCAAATAATCCTAAACTTCCCGTTGCTCCTGCCTCAACAAAAATGGCAAAATTATCCGCTACCTGAAAGTTATAACCAATATGTACAGGACAGTCTAAACTATAACCGTAGCCCTTCTGATAAAAGGTGGTATACAAAGGAAGGTCATCCTCATAAGGTTTATTGATTTCATAACCTTTTCCGGCAAAGATCAATCCCACAGATGAATAGAAAGAGGTCTCCTCTCTTATATCTTCTGCCAAAGGAATTATTGCATTTACACCAAAATGGAACTTAGGCATTATCTTAGATTTTCCACCTATTTGCCTGTTAAAGGCAGAATTGAGAGTAGGATACTTGATATAACTTAATGATGGACCTCCCACTATTTCAAAGTTTTGTGCGCCCGCAAACGAAAAGGTTAAAAGAGCAGCTAAAACTAAAAGAATCTTTTTCATATTATTGCATTTTACGGAATAAAATCTTCTGACCCGGAAGCATATCCTGCAAACCGGAAAGGTCTGTCTGACCAAAGTGGTAAGGAATCAAAACCTTTGGAGCAATCATCTTTGTAGCCTTGGCGCACTGCTCCGGAGTCATTGTATACGGCTGATTCACAGGCAGCAGAGCAACATCAATACCTTGAGTTGCAAGAGAGGCCATCTCAGGAACGTCTTCAGTATCACCCGCAACGTAAATCTTAAAACCGTCTATTGTAAGAACATAGCCGTTCCCCTCACCCATAGGGTGGAACATTTCCCTGCCCGGTGTAGTATTGTAGGCCGGAACAGCCTCAAGAGTAATGCCTTTAGGCAGTTCCATCTTCTCTCCGTTTGCAATCACCTGCCTCTTTGCAACAGGCCCGCCCTTGCCCATCAACTCTCCGTTAAGAATCATCTCCTCGCTCTTCTTGTTCAGAATCAAAAGCGTACTGTCACCCGTCAGAGACTCAATGGCCACGCCGTTTAAATGATCCGGATGCGAGTGCGTTACAAGAATCACATCCGCCTTTGGAAACTCCCTGGCATAATCCGTCTCTTTACCAAAACCGGGAACCGGATCTACCTGAATGGAAACTCCGTCATATTCAATCTCCACAGAGCCGTGCTTAATCAGACACAAAGAAACCAAAGAACCGTTAGCCGTCTTAAAGAGCTCAACCTCATATTTTGTAACCCTGCGCCCGGCATTACACCAGGCCAGATAACCACCCTTAAGATTATAAACAGTGTAACCCTCTGAAGCCAACTTCTTTGCAGCGGCAGCACTGCGCTTTCCGGACCTGCAGTAAACCGCCAGCGGCTTATCCAACGGATACTCCCCCTTTACCTTCTCCACAAAGGAATCACCCATCCAATCAATATTAACCGCACCGGCTATATGCCCCTCTTCAAACTCTCCCGGAGTACGGACATCTATCAAAGCCGCCTCATTCTCCTTAAGCAACAGTCCGAACTCAGTAACATCCATATCTATAGGCTTTTGAGAGGAGCATGAAAACAGGGAAATAATTGCAGCAATAAAAGAAAAACTCATAAAACGTTTCATAATTTGTATGTTTTCTCAAAGATAACAATAATTTTGTATAGGAAAAAAACGAATGCCATGCTCAAAATCATATCACTCACCCTCTCACTTATACTCCTCCCGATAGTTAATCTTACAGGCCAACAGGTAAATACCTTTATTTATCACATTGTTACAACCCCCGCAGAGGACACCCGCTGCGGAGTAACCATCAACTACCACTGCGCCTTCCCAAAGAGCTGTGTTGAATATACCACCGCCAAAGACACAGAGTTTAAAGAAGCCAAGACAGCAAACCCTCAGGCAGAGTTGTGGAGCACCAAAGGCATAGAGAAAACCTCCACAACCTCAACCTTTTACACAAAGGAGAGATACGTCTGCCGCGTAAGCCTCACCTCTTTAAAACCCAATACCCAATACATCTACAGAATAATAGCCAACGCTCAAGTTTCAGAAGTCAAATCTTTCAAAACCTCCGCCGGTAAAGGGAAATGGAACTTTGTGGCATTTACGGACTTTCAGCACTATAACAATGAAATTACCCTCCCGCTCATTGAGAAAATGAAGGAGAAATTCAACCCGCCTCTTGCAATCTGCAGCGGAGACATGATAGATGTAGCAGGCTTTGAAGAGAGTTGGAACTGGCTGCTGGACAGCAGAATCAGCGACAGCGGGAATACTGCTTTTGCATCTTTTATCTTTGCAGCCTCCCCGGGAGACCACGAATTCTGGGCAGACGCAATCAACGGAAAATATCCGCAGTACACGGAACCTCATACCTACAATCACATTTTCCGCTTTCCTCAAAACGGAGCCAAATCATCTCTAAACTCCTCATATTATTTCTATTACAACAACGTGCTCTTTATCTCTTTAGATATGAACAACTCCAACATATCCAAAGGAGAACGCTTCAATGACCAGGTTGAATGGTTCCAAAAGACTATGGACAGGCTTAAGGGAACCTATAAATACATTGTTGTTTATGAGCACAAATCTATCTTCGGTTCCAGCATAATAGACAGTGCCGTAGGCAAATACATCCGCCCGCAGTGGTATCCAATCTTCCAAAAGTACAACGTAGACCTCGTTCTCAGCGGTCATGACCACATTTACTCCCGCACATACAGACTAGATGGTAATCAGATATCAAAAAAAACAAAGAAAGGAACCTATTATCTGGATATGGGCTCCAGCGGGGACAAGAGAAGAGCCTTGGACCGCTCCCTCACGGAAGATGACACGCTCCATGAGAAAGTAATAGATTTGAAAGGAGAAAAACTAAGCTTTGCCGCCAACATAGAGGTCACTAAGAGAGAGATGAAAGTCTCTGTCTATAACCAATATATGCAACTCGTAGATACCTTTACCATCAAAGCCAAACGCAAATGAAAAAGATATACTTTGCAGGGTCCATCAGAGGCGGCAGACAAGACGCAGAACTTTATAATAAAATCATAACCCTCCTCAAACAAAATAACATTGTCCTCACAGAACACGTAGGCAACCCCAACCTCAGCAATCTGGAGACGGACACCACAATGGCAGACGCCCAAAGAGACGCCGCCATCTACACCAGAGACACAGAGTGGCTCAAACAAAGTGACCTTGTAATAGCAGAATGCACAACCACCTCACACGGCGTAGGTTACGAGCTCGCATACGCAGAAAAGCTCAACATCCCCTGCCACATCTTCTACAACAAAACCAGATGTAGACTCTCCGCAATGCTAACCGGCAACCCCTACTTCCACATCCACCCCTACACCACCGAACAAGAACTCCTCACCCTCCTCCCCACCCTCTAGGAGTTCAGAATTATCCAACCAAAAAGTAAATTATTCGTACCATTTCAAAATAGTACCGGAAATCCGCAACAAATTGCTCCACTGCCGCTTACACCTACCCATTCCTCCCTTATATTTACCCACGGAAAGAAATTATTATTGTTTAACCAAAAGATATTGGGGAATAAAATATTATCCCTATATTTGTAAACCATGCAATGAGTTTTTAATGAAGAAGATGGAAAAGATAATTAAGGTTTGGTTCAGGAATGACAGGATATTCATAAGAACCAGCAAAGAGAACATTTATAGCCGCTCATTAAAAGCGTTTCCATTGCTTATGGATGCAACTCCCAGTCAAAGAGCTCGTTATGAGATTGGGCTAGAGGGCGATGATCTATATTGGGAAGAGATAGATGAAGACATCCACATCAGCAGCTTTTACGAAAAAGAGGAATTGGTAAGCGATGATGAGAATGAAATAGCCAAGGTTTTCAAGCGCTTCCCTCAGTTGAATGTGTCTGAGGTTGCAAGATCTATGGGTATTAACAAAAGCCTGCTAGCCAGGTATATCTATGGCGTTAAGAGACCTTCAGAGAAAAGGAAAAAAGAAATCTTCAACGCCCTCCGCAAGCTCGGTAAAGAGTTAGCAAAACTCTAATCTCCCACCCCTCGGAATGCAAAGGTAATCAAACTATTTTCACTTGCAAGCATTTGCGTAAAAACTTTCCTCTTTCCCTTACGGAGTTGGAGGCGTGTAATCCACTCGTGTCCAACCAGTTGGAATACCGCTATTATTATCAGTAATCCATCCTGTAGTTGACGGAGTTATAAACCGCTTCTCTGTGGTAACATCCGTACCTGCAGATAATAACCAATTTTTTGTACAATTTGAGGCAGAAATATCTCTAGCAAGGCATGTTATACTGCTAAGTTTTAAGCACTGGTTAAACATAGAATTGTAACATGCTTCTACCAACGTTGTGGCAGGAAGAACAGGTACCGTAGTTAAGCTTTTACAATTGTAAAACATATCATTGTAGCAATAAGGCTTAAGATCTGTGGCAGGCAACTCCGGAGGAGCCTGAATCAAATTATAGCAATTGAAGAACATATTTCTATAGCAATGATCCGCCAATGAAGTTGCAGGTAGAGCAGGTGCTTTTGTTAATAAATAACAACTGGAAAACATACCATTGTAACAATAATTTGCCATTGATAGGGCAGGAAGAGTTGAAGGAGCTTGTGTCAAATTATTGCAACCGTAGAACATTTCATGGTAGCAATAAGGTGCTAATTCGGTAGCAGGGAGTTCTGGTGCGGTTGTCAGTCCGGTGCAATCCTTAAACATCTCTCTATAGCATGACTTTGTGAGAGTTGTTGCTGGTAGTTCTGGTGCGGTTGTCAGTCTGGTGCAACCCCTAAACATCTCACTATAGCATAACTCCGTGAGAGTTGTTGCTGGTAGTTCAGGTGCTGTTGTTAGTCCGGTGCAATCCTTAAACATCCTTAGATAACACTCGTAAGCAAGTACTGTAGCTGGAAGTTGTGGTGCGGTTGTCAAGCCCGTGCAACCATTAAACATATCTGTACAGCAATCCTTTGCTAGAGTAGTGGCTGAAATAGAAGGTGCAGAAATCAAGCCCGTACAACCATTAAACATCTCTCTATAGCATGACTCAGTGAGAGTTGTAGCTGGAAGAGAAGGTGCAGAAATCAAGCCCGTACAACCATTAAACATCTTACTATAGCATGACTCAGTGAGATTTGTTGCTGGAAGTTCTGGTGCCTTTGTCAAGCCCGTACAACCACTAAACATCTCTTCATAACAGGACTCTTCAAGAGTGGTTGCAGGTAATACCAAAGGCTTGGTTGGGTGATTCTTAATATGATTCTTAATAAATGTATTATCGCTTTTAAACAGCTGGTAAAACGTAAACCAATGTGGCATAACTACATTAGTGGCAAAAGCGTACGGGTCAGATGAGTAATCTGTAGCCAAACTCATTATATTGCCATATATGTAGCAATCCCTATCACAGATAATGTTCAATCTTTCGGTAGGATTATAATATAGGATCATTGCCTTGTCACCAACATTCTTTAATTCAACCTCAACACTTTCTGCCCAACTTACACCACCATCTATACTGTATTTAACCTTTGGATTAAAAAACACATCTGTCCCAGCCGTAATTGCCTCAAAAGTGAGCGGCGTAGCCTTCCCGTCAAAAGTCTTGGTCAAAGTAATACCAATAGGATAGATATTTCCAGCAGAAAGCGTTTTCTCACTCACGCTCTTCTCGTACCAGTTAACATTATCCGTGGCCGTAAATGAAATATCCCCGCTCCCTACCGGCCTCATTGCCACATAAATAGGAGCCCCCGCAAACTTAGCCGCAGGAGCCGCAGGACTCAGAGTGTAAGTATGCTCACCATTGCTCACCGTAAAATTTGAAAGCTTGCTTGTTATATCGCTTCCTCCCTCTTTAACCGTAAACTTGCAGATAGTCAACTTATTACTCAGCGATGCGCTAACAGGTAACTCCGCCCCTTCTGTAAGAAAACCGTCAAACACCGCCAAATCCAAACCGCTGGCAATAGATGCCAGCGTACCGTCCTGATTTGCAAGCCTCTCAAAAGCAATCGTAGCCTCATCACTATCAACATCAGCCCCAGCCGCAATCTCCTCCTTTGCCATAGCCGCAGGATAAATGTAACGCAAAGCGCCACCCTCCGCAGGATCAACAAGCGTAACCCTTATATCCGCCTTCTTCCCCTCCTCATGAATATCCTCCGCCGTAAACGCCTTACTCACAGCCTTCACCGTCTGCCCACCCGTATTCTTGTAAACAACCGTAATTGAATCTCCCACCGCAAAAGTCTTAACGCCCTCCTCTGTAAGCGCCTTGCTTACAGGGCTTCCGCCGCCCATAGAGATAGTACCCTTCAACGTAACGCTCCTCCCCTCCCCAGGCACTACCACCGGCTCATCCGGAATAAACTCCTCCTTCAAACGGGTACAACCAACCACAACCGCACCCATAACCGCAACCACTGCTGCAACAACCGCAGCCGCTCTAATTCTCGGAATTCTAAACATCTGTTTCATAGCCCTCTACCTTTAAACCGTTACTATCCGCCCCACTCCACAGGATCCTGAACATTATAGTTCTGAACCCCGCTTTGGCAGAATACACCCTCTGTTTTAACCTCTAGAATCAGAACCTCCGGAGCCGAATAAAATACCTTGCTGTTCATAACGCCAACAAAGTTACTCATTTATCTTACCCGTATCCCTTTATCTTTTTAATTTTTCCCTCCGCGATAGTTATACCATTCAAAGTCAAAGGTAATCAGACAATTATCACCTGTAAGCGTAGAGTAAAATTGTACCGTTGGGTAAAAACTTTTAGAGAGTTCTGCTATGCAGATATGTTCTCTAAATGTTCCGGTTTGACTAAGACTCCTACAATAGCCGCAAAGGTTACGGCACAGTATTGTTTCCAAAGGATGTTTAATGAGTGTACTGCTTTAACAGACGGCGGAGTAATAAGAGCGGAGACGCTGGCTATTAAATGCTATATGAGCATGTTTGACGGATGCAGTTCTTTGAACTACGTTAAGTGTATGGCTAAAGATATATCTGCAGAGATGTGTGTGAGCGGGTGGTTAAGCGGAGTTGCAACCACAGGTACGTTTGTAACGCCGGCTGCAACTGGCTGGAGCAGCGGAAGTTCCGGAATACCAAGCGGTTGGAGCAGGGTAAATGCAGAGTAACGGTTAACGTTGCTTATTTTGTGAAGAGTTTGTGATATATGGCCTTGCTTTGCAGGCTTTTTTCTTTACTTGTTTTCCGGTTCTCTGTTTTTTGCCGTTACCTCAACAGCACGGTCTGTGTAAAGGATGCCGTCTAAGTGGTCTGTCTCATGCTGGAAGATTATTGCAGAGAAGCCGGCAACCGTATCCACTACATTTTCTTTCTTCTGAACATCAAAGTATTGCATTACTACGGTGTCTCTTCTTGGAACAACTCCGCGGAAACCCGGTATTGAGAGACAGCCTTCCGGACCCTCTACAACGTTGCCTTCATAGCGGAGAATGTATGGATTGGCGTAGGCTTCAAACGGGTGGTTCTCTTTATCAAAACGCTGAACGGCAATCATTCTTATGTTGAGGCCTACCTGAGGAGCGGCAATACCAACGCCGTCCTGGCTTGGATCCTGAACCGTTGTAAGCATCTTGGTTGCAAGCTTTTGCAGATATTCACTATTTAGTTCATCCTCTGTAAAATCTCTTGAGGAGTTGCGGAGAATAAGGCTGTCTTCCTTGTTGCCAACAACAAGAACATAAAGAACGGAATCTGCACTGTTAATTATGGAGAGTTCCTGCTCTGAGAAGGTGATATTTGGGGTGTTCTCATTGTTCTTTGTGTTGTTGCAAGCGGCTGCCAGGATGCAGATTGCAAGGATTAGGATAGCTGTTCTCATTTTACAAAACTTTTAAGGGTGGAAATTTCTTCCGGCCAGAGGGTTGGCTCCGGAGTCTCAAGGATGAGGGGGATGTTGTTGAAACGCTCATCCTCCATAATCATCTTAAAGCAGTTGATGCCAATGGTGCCTTTGCCAATGGATTCATGACGGTCCACCTTACTTCCAAGAGGCTTTTTGGCATCATTTAAGTGCATGCCTCTTAGGTATTTAAAGCCAATGGTTTTATCAAAGTGGGAGAAGGTCTCTTTAAAGCCCTGCTCTGAGGCGAGGTCATAACCGGCAGCAAAAGAGTGGCATGTATCTATACAGACCCCTACCCTGCTTTTATCCTCCACCTTGTCAATTATATAGGCAATCTGCTCAAAACGGAATCCCAGGTTGGACCCCTGGCCTGCAGTATTCTCGATAACCGCCGTAACCCCCTCAGTTTTGCTTAAAGCGAGGTTGATGGACTCTGCTATAAGCGTGAGGCATTCCTCCTCCGTAATGGCGTTTAAATGGCTTCCGGGGTGAAAGTTAAGACGGTCCAGACCAAGAGCCTGGCAACGTTTCATCTCATGAATGAAACCGGCTCTGGATTTTTGAAGCCCCTCCTCCGTAGGGTTACCCAGGTTTATGAGATAACTGTCGTGAGGAAGGATTTGATTTGGAGCATAGCCGCACTTTTGGCAGGCCTCCTTAAACGCCTCTATCTCTTTATCTGTAAGCTCTTTGGCAACCCATTGACGTTGATTCTTGGTAAAGAGTGCAAAGGCGGTGGCCCCTATCTCTTTTGCGTTGAGGGGTGCGTTTTCCAGACCGCCGGATGAGGATACGTGTGCGCCTATGAACTTCATTGTTTGCGTTTTGCGTTTTGGTTACTTCATTTTGAAGGTATCCTTAAGGGTGACGGTGCGGTTAAAGACAAGGTTATCTTCTGTGCTGTCTGGGTCTTTGAAGAAGTAACCGGTTCTCTCAAACTGAACTGCAATGCCGCTGTTGTCATCCTTAAGTGCAGGTTCTGCGTAAGCGGTTGTAATATCCATTGAATGAGGGTTTAAGAAGTCTTTATAATCTGAACCCTCCGGAATCTGATCCATAAACTGCTCTGTAAAGAGGCGGTCTACCAATCTTACTTCCAACTTCTTAGCGTGCTCTATGCTAACCCAGTGGATAGTGCCTTTAACGCTGCGCCAAGGGCCCGCTCCGGGTTTTGACGTTGGGTCAAAGGTGCAGATAATCTTAGTAACGTTACCTGCTTCATCCTTTACAACATCCTTACACTTAATGATATATCCATACTTCAGACGAACCTCTCCGCCCGGCTGCAGACGGAAATATTTCTTTGGAGGATTCTCCATAAAGTCCGCTCTCTCAATGTATACTCTGCCGGTGAAAGGAATCTTACGTTTTGCTCCCTCCGGGAAAGCCGGATTCAGCGGTGCCTCAACATACTCCACTCTTCCCTCTTCCCATCCTTCAAGTTCCAACTCCACAGGATCCAGCACTGCCATATATCTGTTGGCTCTAGCGTTAAGATCCTCTCTTACACACCATTCCATAAGTGAAAGGTCTATGATGTTGTCTCTCTTTGCAACACCCACCTTCTCTGCAAACATCTTAATGCTCTCCGGAGTGTAGCCTCTTCTTCTGATACCGCAGATGGTAGGCATTCTTGGATCATCCCAACCCCTTACGTAGTTGTTCTTTACAAGTTCCAGGAGTTTTCTCTTGCTCATTACGGTGTAGGTGAGGTTGAGTCTTGCAAACTCATACTGATGAGACGGGAATATGCCCAATTTCTCTATGAACCAATCATATAAAGGACGGTGAACGTCAAACTCCAAAGTACATATTGAGTGGGTTATACCCTCAATGGAGTCACTCTCTCCGTGTGCATAGTCATACATCGGATAGATGCACCATTTGGTACCGGTACGGTGGTGCGGAGTGTAGTTGATACGGTACATAATAGGATCTCTGAAGAGCATATTAGGATGTGCCATATCTATCTTTGCTCTAAGGACTTTCTCTCCCTCTTTGAACTTGCCGTCTCTCATAGCGCGGAAGAGAGTGAGATTCTCCTCCACCGAGCGGTCTCTCCAAGGGCTTGGAGTTCCGGGCTTCTGAACGGTACCGCGGTTCTCTCTGATCTCCTCCAGGGTCTGATCGTCTACGTATGCCAATCCCTTCTTAATCAACTCCTCCGCCCAATCGTAGAGCTGCTGGAAATAGTCTGAGGCATAGCGCTCGTTTGCCCACTGGAAGCCCAGCCATTTAATGTCATTCTTGATGGAATCTACATATTCAACATCCTCTTTGGTTGGGTTGGTGTCGTCAAAACGGAGGTTGGTCTTTCCGCCGTATTTCTTTGCTACTCCAAAGTTCAGGCAAATACTCTTGGCATGGCCTATATGGAGGTATCCGTTAGGCTCCGGAGGAAAACGGGTAAGTATGCTTTTATGACGGCCGCTTTTAAGGTCATCTTCAATAATTTCTTCAATAAAGTTCAGATTCTTAGGCTCCTCTGCAGGAACTGGTTTCTTAATCTCTTCCATTTTGTTCTTATCTGTTTGTAGATGTCTTACAAATATAGGAATAATCTAGTTACAATTCATTAAATTTGCCTTATGGTAAAATCAATGACAGGATATGGCAAGGGGGAGTGTACACTCTCGGACCATAGCAAAATAACGGTAGAGATTAAGTCCTTAAACGGCAAAAACGCAGATATTAATTTCAAGAGTCAGATTATTCCAAAGGATAAAGAGCTTGAAATCAGAAAACTGTTGGCGGAAAAACTGGTAAGGGGGAGCATAGAGTTCTCCGTTAATCAGGAGATGACTAGCGGCACGGTGCGTAAACAGATTAACGAAACACTGGCCAAGAGCCTTCTTAATCAGGCTAAAAAGATTGCAGGGGCCAAGGCGGATGAGAGCGCTCTTCTGGCCGCCGTTTTAAAAATGCCGGAGGTTCTGGAGAGCAAAGAGAACAAACTGAGCGGGGCAGATATGGCTAAGATTGACAAGGCCATAGATACGGCTATAAAGAAAATCAATACCTATCGGGAGACAGAGGGCAAAGCTCTGTATAAGGATGTTACAAAGAGAGTTGCAAATATTTTAAAGTGCCTGGAGCAGGTTAAGAAAGAGGATGTTAAGAGGGTGCCGGCTATTAAGGAGAGGCTCCGTCAGAAGGTTGAAAAGAACGGTATTGCGGTAGATAACAACCGTTTGGAACAGGAGATTGTCTTCTACGTGGAGAAGTTGGACATCAATGAGGAGAAGGTTCGTCTGGCTCAGCACTGCAAGTATTTTATGGAGACCATAGATAGCGACCCGCTTGCAGGAAAAAAGATAGGTTTTATTGTTCAGGAGATGGGGCGTGAGATTAACACGCTGGGTTCCAAGGCAAACGATGCCGTTATCCAATCTCTGGTAGTTAAAATGAAGGATGAACTGGAGAAGATTAGGGAACAATCTTTGAATATACTTTAGGCGATGAGAAAGCATGGTTTTACACTTGTGTGCCTGATAGTTCTATTTGGCTGGATAACTGCCGGTTGCGCGGTTGTCCAGGAGACTTATATCAATACTGAGGTAATGAATAAGAACAGTTACTATCTGGAGCCCGGGGGGAAGAATGTGGCCTTCTTCGGAGTCTATGAGGCGGAGGATAGCGTACTGGTTTCCAGGCTCATACAGAGTTCCGCCAACATATTTGAGAAAGAGCGCGGGTTGGACTCCGGCTCTGTCAGTGCCTTCACCGTTACGGCAGAAGATTTCCCCGGATTCTCAGACACTCTCTATTTGGAAAGCCTTATGGTTGAGAGCGCCAGCGAGATTATGGTCTTTGTCACAGATTTGAAATTGTTCTCATACAGTCAGAATCCTAACGGCTTAACTAACGGAGACGGTATTGTTATAGATCTTCCTTACGCCGTGACTATCAGCTGCTATGACGGTCTTAAAGATACTCTCTTATATCAGAAGAGAATGAACGATGTTTTGACCGCCCGTACCAAAACAACCAACATTCCTGCTGAGATTTTAGGGAGGGAACTGGCCAGGAGAGTGAGTACTCAGGTCTCCGGCAAATGGGAGGGAAGGACCTGGCCTTTAATGTGGTATCCGGATGATCCTCTGTGGGTTCAGACAATTGGAAAAGCTAAGGCTTTTAAGTTCCAGGAGGCCATTAAAGAGTGGATGAAGTATTACGCAGAGCCGGAAAATAAAAGTGAGAAGGCAAGAGAAAAATGTGCCTGCGCGGCACACAACATAGCGGTCTGCTGTGAACTGTCGGGAGAAAGAGAACTGGCAAAAGAGTGGGCTAAATATGCAGTTGCAATGTACCCTTCCTTAGATGCTGCCAAGAGACTTGTAAGGAGGCTTAACTATCTGGATGGAAATTAGTTAGGACTCCTTAATAGATTTGAATCCTTCTCCCAAAATCTCTGAAGAATCTACAATGTTTATGAAGGCCTTAGGGTCTATCTTTGCTATGCGAAAACGCAGAGCAATCATCTCTCTTCTTGTAAGAGTAACGTAGATAATAGACTTATCGTCACCCTTGTACATGCCCTTTGCAGGGATTAGGGTTGCTCCCCTCTCCATCTCGTCTATGATAACTTTGCGGATCTCCTCCGTCTTCTCTGTAATGATCATCATTGTTTTGGCGCTCTGACCTTCAATGACCATATCTATGATTTTACTCTCTATGATTATGATAAGCCAGGAGTACATTGGAAGTTTCCAATCTCCAAAAGCTATTACGGTTGAGAGAGTTATAAGGCCGTCTACTATGATTATGGCAGTACCCAGAGAGATGTGAAGGTACTTGTTTACAATCATTGAGATTATATCGCTTCCGCCGCTGGTTGCTCTGGAACGGAATATCATACCCAGTCCTATTCCGTAGAGTATGGCGCCGAATATGGCGGCCAGAAGCTGGTGGTCATACTGTTTTATTGCATCAATACCGGTAAGCCCCTGAGCCTTAATAGCTTCTGTTACTTCAGGCTCTATCAGAGAGTTATAGCCGTAGGTGGTGTGCAGTATCCACATAAATAGAGGAATGAGCAGCGTGCAGAGTAGCGTCTTTATGCCAAAGCGGCTGCCCAAAACAAGTGTCCCGATAATAAGTAGCGGGATATCCATGCTGAGGGCGGAAACCTCTGTTCTCCAGCCCCATAAGTGGTGGAACACCATAGAAAGACCGTAGGTTCCGCCGGGAGCGAAACCATACGGCTCTACAAGTAAAACCGCTGCCAACGAGAAGATGAAACATCCCCCTATGAGCAGCAGATATTCAATTACATCATCATACCGCCGCATACCTGGATAACCTGGCCGGAAACATAAGAAGACATATCACTTGCAAGGAAGAGACAAACATTTGCAATATCCTCAGGAGTACCGCCTCTGCGGAGCGGAATTTTCTTGTACCAATCCTGCTTAACCTCCTCAGGAAGCTGTGCTGTCATCTCTGTGATAATAAAGCCCGGAGCAACTGCGTTGGCGCGGATTCCTCTTCTTCCCATCTCCTGAGCAATACTCTTTGCAAGACCAATCATACCGGCCTTGGAAGCGGAGTAGTTGCACTGGCTTGCGTTTCCGTGAACTCCTACAACGGAACTCATATTGATGATGGAACCGCATTTCTGGCTCATCATCACCGGAGTGCAGGCGTGGATAAAGTTGAATGCACTCTTAAGGTTAACTGCCAAAACAGCATCCCACTGCTGCTCTGTCATCTTAATCATAAGACCGTCTTTTGTAATACCGGCGTTGTTAACCAGAACATCTATTCTGCCCATCTCTTTAACAATCTGAGCAACAGCATCGTGAGCCTGGTTAAAATCTGCTGCGTTGGAAGCTATTGCCATAACTTTTACACCGTATGACTCAAGCTCTTTCTTTGTCTGCTCACCAATCTCGTCAATTACAAGATCCGTAAAAGCGATATTTGCGCCTTCGCTTGCAAACTTAATGGCAACTGCCTTGCCGATTCCTCTGGCTGCACCGGTAATAAGAGCAACCTTTCCTTCTAGTAATTTCATAATTTATGCGTTTTTAATTGTTTACACGTTTTAAGCAAGAGTGGCCGTAAGGTCATAACTGCTTGCGGATATTATCCTAACGGCCGCAAATTTACCAATTAATCTGCGGGCGTCAAAGTCCGGTAAGTTTCTCTGCGGAGTGAGGTCTATGATTATCTGACCGTCCACCTCCGGGCTCTCCCTCTGGCTGCGGGCCAAAAGATAACCATCCTTATACTCATCAATTATCACCTTTTCCACTCCTCCCACTCTCTTTCTGTTGTTCTCTAAAGATATGGTACTCTGGAGCTTCATAAGGGCGTCATACCGGCTCTTCTTCTCTCTTGGAGTAACGTTATCCCGATAGTTTTTAGCATCAAAGGTCCCCTCCTCCTCTGAGTAAGTGAAGGCTCCAAGCATCTCAAATCTGTTCTTTTTCACAAAGTTGAGCAGCTGCTCAAACTCTCTCTTACCCTCTCCCGGGTGGCCTACCATCATTGTAGTTCTTAAGGCAACACCCTTTACCGTCTTCCTGAGGTCATCTATAAGAGCCTGAGTCTTAGCAAAATCTACCCCTCTTCTCATAACCTTCAGCACCTTGGTCGAGCAGTGCTGAAGAGGAATATCCAGATACTTGCAAACCTTAGGATTCTCCGCCATTACCTTAAGTACATCCTTAGGGAACTGTGCCGGATAACTGTAGTGAATTCTTATCCACTCAATGCCTTTAATGCGGCTAAGACGCTCAATCAGAGGAGCCAGCATTCTCCTGCCGTATAGATCCATTCCGTAATAGGTTGTATCCTGGGCAATTAGAATTAGTTCACGTACTCCCTGTTTTGCAAGAAACCTGGTCTCTTTCTCCAGTGCTGAGATGGAGAGAGAACGGAACTTCCCTTTAATGAGCGGAATAGCGCAGTAGGAACATTTGCGGTTACACCCCTCCGCTATCTTAAGAAAAGCGTAGTGAGACGGTGTTGTAAGAACCCTTTTCTCCCATCCCTTCTTTGAGGAAGAGAGAGACAGATACGCGGCAAGTTTCTCCCATTCAAAGGAGCCGAACATTGCATCCACCTCCGGCAGAGCGGTTGAGAGCTCGCTTCTGTATCTTTCTGAAAGGCAGCCGCATACCACAATGCGTCCTACATATCCTCTGTTCTTTGCCTCTACCGCTTTAAGAATCTCATCTATAGATTCCTGTTTAGCGTCCTGAATAAAACCACAGGTATTAATGATAACCGCATCCGGACGGGATGTCTTATAATCAGCCTCCTCCGGAATAATCTCCACACCGCCCTCAACAATGCGGCTGAGAAGTTTCTCGGAATCCACACGGTTTTTGGAGCAGCCCATTGTGATGAGCTGCACCTTGCGTATCTTAGATAAACCTGTGATTTCCAGCATAATTATACAACCTTTCTAGGCACCTGTGTCTTTGAAGGAGCGGCGCTCTTTGCGCTCACCTTTGCTCCCTTCTGCTTTGAGGCCTCTTTTGCCTGCTTTGCAGCGGCGCTCTTTGCACTCTCCTCTTTATCCGTAGCTTTGGCAGCCTCTGCATCCTCCTCGTTTACAAAGTCTAAGGAAGCATACTCCTTAAGGCAATTGTACCACTCAACAACCTTCTTCATGTGAGAAGGATAGAAACGCTGAGGGTCATAGTTAGGGAAAGCCTTGCCAAAGAACTCTTTAAGAGCCTCAGGTGTGCTCTTTCCGCTAGGAGCTTTCTCATCTCCCAGAACCTTCTTCATTGCCTCAAAAAGATCCTGAAGTCTTGCATCCTCGTCAGTTGTGAAGATGGATATGTCACTGAGGGCACTCATCTTAGCAGACGGGCCTGCACAAAATCTCTTCTTTGTAATCATAGACTCAAGGATAGCGCCTCTGGTTGCCTGAGCCACGTATGTGAAGAGTCCCTGCTCTCCACTAACCGTAAATACCTTTCCTAAATCTGTACTCATATTATTGATTTTAAGTTATTATTTCATTCCACGTTCTTTCTTTATCTGCTCGTAAGCAGCCTGTATCTTTTTAAACTTCTCCTCCGCATTCTTCTTCACGTCCTCACCCAAACTCTCAACCTTATCCGGATGGAACTTTACCGCAAGACGGCGGTATGCCTTTCTAACCTCCTCATCCGTAGCGTTTTTATCTATCTCAAGAATCTTGTAAGGATCTACCGTAGCCTCATACATACCAATCATGCTCTGAGCATCCTGATATGAGATTCCCAGATAGGTTGCAATCTTAAGCAGAAGGCTCATCTCCTCTGAGGAGACCTCACCGTCTGCCTTTGCAATGCCTGCAAGATAGCCAAATAGCTGACGCCTTTGGGCTATAGGCATATTCACCTTAATCTGAGCGCAGGCTTCTCCAACGTTTATATTCTTGTCCAGCAGAGATTTAATAATCTGTAGAGCATCAGCTACCGCATTCTCTCCAAAGTTTACTCTGATAAACTGCTTAACGTAATTGAGTTCTGACTTTAAAACCTTGCCGTCCGCCTTCATTACCGCGGTGGAGAGAACGAGCATAGAGATTAAGAAACTGTTTCTCTGCTCGCTGTCAGAGTAGTTACGATAGCCTGAGTTACCACCGTAACCGCCTGTGGAGTAGCCACCTCCGGTGTAATCTGAACCTTGGCCCAAACGCAGATTGTTTCTGCTGCCGTCTACAATGGAGCCAATGGCATAACCCAAAATGCCGCCGATGTATCCACCAATGGCCCAGCCAACTGCCCCGAATATCCATTTAAATGCACCCATACTCTCCTCTGTTATAACTCTTTGCCCAAATCTGCAATTATCTTTTTAACCTGCTTTGAAATGTTGTTTCCATCTACGGAAACTATCTCAAAATCCGAGAGAGGACGCCTCTGCTCATCACTCCATTGATTGGAGATTCTCTCCAGTGCAGCCTCTCTGCTGCAATTATCTCTCTTTACAACACGCTCAATTCTAACGGGTAGCGGTGCCGTTACAAGCAGCACCTTATCCATAAAGCCTTTAACGTACTCGCTTTCAAGTATTACGGCAGATTCAAAACCTACCGCCGCAAGGCTTCTCTTTTCAGAGGCGGCCTTCTCAATCTGCACTCTCTTCCACTTTGCAAAATCTCTCATTACAAAGGGATAAACATACTCTCTCACCGCCTCCATAACCTCCTCATCATTAAATATTTTGGAGGCCATTACCTTAAAGTCCGGCTTTCCTGCGTTCTCTATATCCGAGCCTAAGATCTTTTTAAGTCCCGCCAGAAGTCTCTTATTCTCTGAGTACAACTCCTTGGTACGAGAGTCTGAATTATAGACCGGAACTCCCTCACTCTCAAAGAAAGCGCTTATGTAACTCTTTCCGGAACCAATTCCGCCGGTTATTCCCAAAGTCTTAGTTTCCATTGTTCTCCTTTGTAAGAATAACCCTGTCTACAAACTGAGGCTCAATGCTGATGTTATAAATTGCTACGGGAGCGTCCTTTATAACAACCTTCCCCTTTGAGGAGGAGGAACTCTGAGCCTGATTATAATCTACAACCAGAAGAATGTCCGCTGCCGTGTACTCCTTCTTGTCTGAATAATCCTGACGGTAAGTTACTGTAACGTCGGAAGGTACAAGGAACATTCTCTCCTCAGCGGGAACATTCTCTGCATGAAGCGGAACTGTCATACTCTTTTCAAAGTAACGCCCCACTTTCTGCTGATAGATTACCTCGTTTGTCTGGAACGTAATTCCCGGAATCTCCACAAGATTTACACCCCCCTGAACGTCACTCTTAAGTCCGTTCTTTATAACCTCTTCTGTAACAACGGAATCCACGCCCTTAAGCAACTCCTCCCGGCCGTGTATCTCTATGGAATCCGGAAGAATGACCGTCCTTCCCATAGCCATATACTGCTGGGCAAAAGAGAACTTTTTGCTCAGAACAACCGGCACCTTCTTGGATGAAATCTTTGGAAAGATAAAGATGAGAGTATCTTGCGGAAGCCACTCAATGGAGACCATACCGCTCAGATAGTCAGATACTTTATCCTTAAGTACGGAGGTCAGAAGATAGAAGGCGTCTTCCCTCCCTTCCAAAGGTTTGAAATAGGTTGGACTAATCTTGAATTTCAGTACGTTGCTTCTGTTCCAGAATTTGTGGCGAAGCGCGTAAAAGCCTGATGCCGTTCCCTGTACGGCCAAAGAACCTTCTGAGGTAGATTTGAAGGCACGGCCCTTCAGAGAGGTTTGTGCCTCAACTTTGAAGTGATATACACCCTGGTAGTTGCCCGATAGTTTAAGAACACACCAGACAGCCATAGCAACGAGAAGGGATATGACAAATACTATCAAATCCCCTCCGCCTTTTTTATAACCTCCGCTGCTAAGACCAGAGTTTTTCACGTCTGTTACTGCTGAACCTCAGAGAAATCTTTAACTACTGAATTCTTTGCTACTCTGAGTCTTACGTTAGAGTCTACAACCATTATGATGTAGGTATCCTTTATCTCGTCTACGGTTCCGAAGATACCGCCGGCGGTAACAACCTTATCACCCTTCTTGAGTGAATTACGGAATGCCTGCAACTCTTTCTGCTTCTTCTGCTGTGGGCGAATCATCAAAAAGTACATAATTGCAAAGATGGCTACCATCATGATAATGAAGGTGAATCCGCCACCGCCCTGCTGTGCCTGGCCGGCACCTGCAGCCTGAAGGAAAAATGTCAAAATGTTCATTGTCTTTATTTTAAATAATTAATCAATTCCACCAATCATACCCTTAGGGTTCTTAACTATTTCACCGTTTGTGTACATCTCCTTTAACAACTTGTTAAGCAAGCCGTTAACAAAGGCATAACTGCGAGGGGTGGAGTAGTGTTTGGAGAGTTCCACATACTCGTCAATTGTAACTTTCAGAGGAATGGACGGGAAGGTTTTTGCCTCTGCCACACCCATTGCAACTATCAGCATATCTGAGAGAACGGTACGGCTCATATCCCAGTTTTTCATCTTCTCGGATATCATCTCAGTAAGGTCATCGTAATTTACCATTACGCTGCCTACCAGCTTCTTGGCAAAATCCTCATCCTCCTTATCTGCAAAGAGTTGAGGTATCTCAATCTCTTTTGATTTGATGTTGTGACGGAACTTTTGAAGTACCAAATTCAAACAGTAACCCAAATCGTCTCCCCACCAGATGCAACTATCTTCCAGCGCATCTTCCATTACGGAATAACCCTCAATCTCCTCCTTATATATCTTCTCAAAGAGGTTAAGCGCATCCTTCTGAGTAGGTGAAGGAAGGTTTATAAACTTTTTGTAATACTCTCTCTTCTCGATGTTTGCAAAGAGTCCTATTACAGGTATCTCCAGGTTGCTCCAACTAATCCCCTTATTGTTGCAATAATTGACAAACTTACTGTCAGAATTAACCGCAACCGTTACGGCATTGGATACAAACTTCTCCAACTGCTCAATTTTCTCAGCATCCGGTCTGTATTTACTCTTCTGAGCATTAACCTTATCCAGAGCCACAAGTGAGAGTGCAGAGGGAAGAAGAGAGAGAAGGCAGTATAGATCCCTTGTTTTTTCCAGGGAAGCCAACATCTCCTTTTCTGCAGATTCCACAGCCGTAGAATCCGTTGAGATGCGGCTGTAGAGCTCTTTAAAGGCCTTTACTCGTATCAATGTCCTGCTTATCATTTTAACACAAGTTAATTATTTTACAAAGATAGACTATTACCCTTAAAAAAAAAGTTTATCTTTGCTAAACGATTTTAAAATTATAGAATTATGTATCAAGAGGATTTTGACAATGCCGGATCTCAGGAGAGAAATGGAGATGACATCTATTCAAAGCCGGTAAGGGCAGGAAAGAGAACATATTTCTTTGATGTTAAAGCCACAAAGAACAACGATTACTATCTGACTATCACAGAGAGCAAGCGCAAAGTGGAGAAAGATGGACGTTTCTCTTATGACAAGCACAAGATTTTCCTTTACAAGGAGGATTTTGAAAAATTCGCAGCCGGGCTTGAGGAGGTTGTCCAGTATATCAAGGAGAAATGCCCTGTACAGGAGAGAGTCTACGAGCCACAAGATGCTGCTTCTCAGCCATCTGCAGGTAGTGATTTCACTGACGTAGATTTTGATAAACTTTAATAGGTAAGTACCTCAAAAAAAATTTAGCAGTGGCTTTTGCCACTGCTATTTTTTTGAGGTACCAAGCAGAATCGAACTGCTGTACGCGGTTTTGCAGACCGCTGCCTAGCCACTCGGCCATGGTACCAATCGGGAGTGCAAAGATATAAAAAAATCTTTATTCTACATACAGCACCAAGCCTTTCAGATACTCGCCCTCCGGATGGCATATATTCACCGGATGGTCAGCAGGTTGTGTGAGGCGGTGCAATATTCTCACCTTGCGGCGGCACTGAGCTGCGGCGGAGAAGACGGCAAGAGCAAAGTCTATCTTGTCTACCACCTGTGAGCAGCTGAAAGTGAAGATAATACCCCCTTTGGCAACCTTCTCTATTGCCATAGCGTTAAGTTTGCGGTAGGCTCTCAGGGCGTTAGGTTTTGCACTCAGGTGCTTTGCAAATGCAGGGGGGTCTACAATCATCAGTTGATATTTCCCCTTCTCCACATCTTTAAGGTAGTCTATTGCGTCCGTGCAGATGCTTTCCGTATTGGTTGCAAAGCCGTTAAGTATGAGATTGTTAGCACAGGCGTCAATTGCCGTCTGAGAGGAATCTACAGAGGTGCAGGAGAGTGCTCCCCCCTTTAAGGCATAGACGGAAAAACCGCCCGTATAGCAGAAGAGGTTAAGCACGTTTTTGCCTTCCGCATAGCGTTTTACAAGCTCACGATTATCTCTCTGGTCCAGGAAAAAGCCGGTCTTCTGCCCCTTCTCCCAATCTACAAAGAACTTGCAGCCGTTCTCAACTACTTCAATCTGAGTGGGATGCGTCGGGTTCTTCTTGTAGAGATAATCATCATCTCCCTTAAAGGTTCCTATCTGGGTGGATTTTGAATAGACGGCCGTAATTTTCTCTGAAAGAACCTCTTTCAAAGCCTCAGCAATCTCCGCTCTACAGGCGTACATTCCTGCGGAATGAGTCTGCATTACGGCGGTATCTTTGTAGATGTCAATTATTAAGCCCGGAAGATAATCTCCCTCTCCGTGAACCAGGCGAAAGCAATCAGTAGTTCCCTCTTTCAGTTGAGGTAACATCTTCTCTCTTAGGTGATAAGCGGAGCTCAGCCTCTCTTTCCAGAACTCACCGTCTATCTCCTCTTTCTTCCAGGTGAGCATCCTGACCATTATGGAACCCTCCTGAAAGTGTCCCCTTCCCAGGAAAGATTTTTCTTTGGAGTAAACGTCAACAACATCTCCGTTCTCAGGAGAGCCTTCCATCTTATCTACCGCTCCGGAGAAGACCCAGGGATGGAATCTTAAAAGTGACTGATCCTTACCCTTTTTCAGAAATATCTTCTTCTCTTTTATCATATCAGAAAGATAAAAGTTTTACATACATCTGACGGCATACCCAGGCATCTATTGCCGCATATTTAAGTTGCGCCGGACTCAGGCGGGAACTCTCCCAGTTGGAGAGTTGCTGACTTTTGGAAACTCTGATTCCCAGGATAATAGCAGACATCTTTCGTACGCTCTTCTCCTCTATTCCAAACTTCTCAGCCATTGTCTGTAAATCTGCAAAACCGTTAGGTGTAAAGTTGCGGTAACGGCGCAGTCCGTTGAGGTCATCTCTAACCGCCGCACCTACTTTAATTACCGCCGGATTGGAGAGCAGAGCTGCGAGTTTTTGTGGCACGCCTATCATCTGCAAACGGAATATAAATGCCTTATCTTCAGAAGATAACTGCAAAATGGCCATACGGTTTTTAGGAGCCTTTGCCACAAAGCACGGCTTGGTCTCGGTATCAAAACCAATAACCTTTTGGCTTGTCAAATAATCTATCGCTTGTTGGAACTGCTCCCCTTCAGTCTCTATAACTTCTATCTCCCCGCTAAAATCCGCCAGCGGCAGCTTCTCTATCTGCTCTGTTTTAATGCTTTGCGCAAACTCCATTTAGTCTAATTTATCTTTGATATTTGAGAAAGTAATAGGTACCAGAACCTCCAAACGGCGGAGATTATCCGGGTTCAGATTACGTCTTGAGAACGGAACAACAACAGTTGTAACCTCCTCTGTACCAATCTCTCTTCCATACTTAAAGTCATGTTTGAGTGCGCCGTTTTCCTCCAGGTTGCTATTGTCAACTCCGTAAGAAGGAACAGAGATGAAGGCATCTACGTTACCGCGTCTTGTGCGCAGAGCCATCAGATGCTCCTCTCTTAAAATCTTGCAACACTCAAGTGCTGTGAACTTTGCAGGATCTATAAATGTAAAGTCATCAGAAATCAGAGGAGCGTACACAAACTTGCCGTTCTTCTTGTACTCTCTGAGTTCGGTAATAACTTTCTTAATTGTATCCAGGTAGAACGGATAGTGGGTGCATCCCAAAATGATGCTCTTAAGAGGAGCCTGCTCCTTTGTAGCGCGGAGTCTCTCAAGTAGAGAAACAACATGGAAGCGGGCATAGTTTCCTGCTGAATTCAACTGGAAATCAATGTATTTACCATTCTCCTTCTTATAGAGTATTGCATTGTTTGAGAAGTCAAAATTGTAAACATCCAGCAGTTCCTCCTTAATATCATCCTCTCCGGTTCCCAATTTTGGACCTCTGTAAGAATCTCTTGGAGCGGCAAGTGAAAGATCTACAAAATCTTTCTCCAAATCTACAGCCTCTGCAAAGCCTGCACCAGGCTGATTTACAACCTGTACGTAGCCCTTGTAATCCTGAGCCTTCTGCACCTCACGTATGGTTCTCTCGTATGCGCCGGATGAGATGGTTCCTATGGTTGCCATAACTCCAACGGAGAGAGAATCTCTGGTGCGTGAGTTTTTAATATCGTCAAAGGCCGCCCTAACTCCGGCGTTAATAACTCCAATAACCTTAACCCCCGTCTTTGAGAGTTCCAGAAGGGTCTCTATATCCTTAAGACCATAGGCAGTGGCTGTGTTGCAGGCAATTACAATAATCTTGCACTTTGCCTTGTTGCCCTTTGCCACCTTGTCTGAAGAGAGTTCATAGTATTTGTCTGAAAGGAGGAAGAGAGCGTCTTTAACAGCCAACTCTCTTAGGTACATCTCCTTACCCTCTTTAGGATAGGTTCCGTATGGCATATTGGCCTGGTCTGCAAGGTACTGGAAATCCTCACCGGAGAAGTCCGGAATACCGTCAGACTTAACCTCACCGGAGATATTATCTACGTTATCTGAACCCAGGATGGCCTCCAGAACGGTAAGTCCTCCTGTTCCGGAATCAAAGACGCCAATAGGAAGATAGGCTCTCTGGTCCTTTTGAGGGAATCTCTTAAAGTCTGCGTACCAGATGCTTGTGGAATCATTCAACGCTTTCTCCATTATAGGAGTAACCTCTTTAGGGGTAGGTTGTTCCTTCTTACAAGATGGCAGAAGTGCCATACCCAACACTGCAAACGCTACCAATACGTTAATTCTCAGCTTCATATCTTTAATAATTAAATTCACCGTAAACAGATTTGATAAGCAAAGAGGCCTTCTGTGAAGAACTCTTCTCCACATGTCCAATAACCTTTGCATCTATATCAAAGCTCTTTGAAATATCAATAATAGACTGAGCGTCAGACTCCTCAACATAGAATTCCAGACGGTGTCCCATATTGAATACCTTATACATCTCTCTCCATGGAGTCTTGCTCTCACTCTGAATTGTACGGAATAGAACAGGTGCCGGGAACATATTATCCTTAACCACCTTAACACCCTCCACAAAGTGCAGCACCTTGGTCTGCGCTCCTCCCGTGCAGTGTATCATTCCGTCTATGCGGCTGCGCATCTTATCAAAAATCTTCTTTACCACAGGAGCATAAGTCCTTGTAGGAGAGAGCACAAGTTTGCCGTAGGTAAGGCCGGTCTCCGGTTCAATCTCAGTAAGACGCTTGCTTCCGCTGTAAACCAACTCCTTAGGAACCGCTCCGTCAAATGTCTCAGGGTAGAGCGCTGAAAGATAGTTGGCAAAAACATCGTGACGAGCGCTGGTTAGCCCGTTGCTACCCATTCCGCCGTTGTAACTATCTTCGTATGAAGCCTTTCCGTCAGAGGCCAGAGCCACAATTACATCCCCAGGCTTAATGCGGGCGTTATCCACCACCTCGCTCTTTTTAACCCTTGCAAATACGGTGGTATCTGCAATTACAGTCCTAACCAAATCTCCCACATCTGCAGTCTCTCCCCCCGTAGGAATAAGCTTTACCCCATATTCCCCCATCTTCTCCACAAAACGGGAAGCTCCTGATATCAAGCGCGCTATAACTTCTCCCGGTATTAAATTCTTATTCCTCCCGATAGTTGAACTCATATAGATGTTGTCTGTTATTCCCACACAGAGCAAATCATCTGTATTCATTACAATTGCATCCTGAGCAATACCGTCCCAGACGCTCATATCTCCCGTCTCCTTCCAGTAAGCGTAAGCCAGAGAAGATTTGGTTCCGGCTCCGTCTGCGTGCATAACGCAGCACATATCCTCATTCTCCAAATCCGGAACTATCTTACAGAAGGCCTTAGGAAAGAGCCCCTTATCCAAGTTCTTTATTGCATTGTGAACATCCTCCTTCTGAGAGGAGACCCCACGGAGAGCATATCTGTCCATACTGTTATTGTTATCAAACGGCAAATGTAATAAAAACAAAGATATTATGCCATTTTTGAACAAATGCGGGATTTTATCAACAAAAGGTGTAATTTTTTAAAAATATACCTATATTTGCAGCGGTTATGGCAGAAAAAGTATGTAATTTTTCAAAATAATAGGTATAAATCTCCAAAAAATCCCAATTATGAGTAATGTTCGTACCCGCGCCCTGGCAGAAAGCGCACTTCATGAGTCAAAACGCTTTTACACAGAGAACCGTCCCGTATCCGAGTACTTCGGAGTGAATGTATTTGATCTTCCCAAGATGAAACTCTTCCTCTCAGAGGAGGCCTACAACGCTGTAGTCAGCGCTATTGAGAACGGCAGTATGATAGACAGAAGCGTGGCAGACCAGATTGCGCTGGGTATGAAGAACTGGGCAGTTAAGATGGGAGCCACCCACTACACCCACTGGTTCCAGCCACTTACGGATGCAACCGCAGAGAAGCACGAGTCTTTCTCAGACCCTGTAACCAGCACTGGCGGCGGTTCATTTGAGAACTTTAGAGGAAAGACCCTCATTCAGCAGGAGCCTGACGCTTCCAGCTTCCCTAACGGAGGTCTTAGAAACACCTTTGAGGCAAGAGGTTACACCGCCTGGGACCCTACCTCCCCTGCCTTCATAATTGGACAGACACTCTGTATACCTACTGTTTTTGTTGCATACACCGGTGAGTCTTTGGATCAGAAAACGCCTCATCTTAAATCTATTGCAGCAATAGACAAGGCTGCCGTTGCAGTCTGCAAGATGTTTGACAAGAACGTTAACAAGGTTATACCTCAATTGGGAATTGAGCAGGAGTACTTCCTTGTAGATGATGCGCTTTACAGTGCCAGACCGGATTTAACAGCCTGCGGCAGAACCCTTCTGGGCCATACGGCAGCAAAAGATCAGCAGTTGGAAGACCACTATTTTGGAGCAATTCCAAGCCGTGTAATGGCCTTTATGCAGGACTTTGAGACGGAGGCCTACAAACTTGGCGTCCATCTTAAGACCCGTCATAACGAGGTGGCTCCTAATCAGTTTGAGTTTGCTCCGGTTTACGGAGAGGCCAATATATCATCAGACCAGAACCTTATGATGATGATTATTATGAAGGCCATTGCAGAGAAGCATCACCTTAAAGTTATCTTCCATGAGAAACCGTTTGACGGAGTGAACGGAAGCGGCAAGCACTGCAACTGGTCACTTATAACGGATACCGGAGTAAACCTCCTAAAACCTGGTAAGAACCCAAGAGCCAACCTGCAGTTCCTCTGCTTCTTCTCCGCCGTAATGAGAGGAGTATATGAACATAACCATCTGCTTATGAGTACCGTAGCCTCTCTCAACAATATGTACCGTTTAGGAGGTCACGAGGCTCCGCCTGCAGTATTGAGTATCTTTATTGGAGAGACCCTCACCCGCCTGGTTGAGAGCATAGAGAATATGCCGGATGACGAACTCTCCGCAGTAACGGACAACGAGGTTAAAGTACGCAGCAAACTCCACATTGTAAACCAGATACCGGAGATTCTGCCGGATAATACAGACCGTAACCGTACCTCTCCGTTTGCCTTTACCGGTAACAGATTTGAGTTCAGAGCGGTAGGTTCTTCTGCAAACGTAGCCTCATCTATCTTTGTTCTCAACACCATTGTGGCAGAGCAGCTTATAAGATTCAAGAACCTTGTTACTGAAGATATGGAGAAGGGTATGAAGGAGACCAAGGCTATGATGAAGGTTATACGTCAGTTCCTCCTTGAGAGCAGAAACATACGCTTTGAGGGCAACGGTTACAGCGAGGAGTGGAGAAAGGAGGCAAAGAAGAGAGGGCTTCAGAGCATTAGCGTGCCTGCGGCATTCAAGGAGTTTACAGATAAGAAGAACCTCAAACTCTTTGAAGATATGCAGATTATGAGCCCAAGAGAGGCTACCGCAAGATATGAGGTTTTGAATGAGATTTACGTTAAGAAACTTCAGATTGAGGCAAGAGTATTGGGAGACCTTGTTACCAACCACGTTATCCCTACTGCTATCACCTTCCAGAATTCTCTCATTAAAAATGTTGAGGGCATAAAGGAACTCTTCCCTGCCAAGTACAAGGAAATGAGCGCAATGCAGATGAATCTGATTGAGAAGATATCCGGCTACATTAATACCCTTCACACAGAGGTTCACAACCTTGTTGAGGCAAGAAAGGTAGCAAACAAAATTACAGACATTCCAAAGAAGGCAAAGGCATATTCAGAGACGGTCTTTCCGTTTATGGAGACTATCAGAGAGAGTGCAGACAAGCTTGAGATGGTAATTGATGACGAACTCTGGCCGCTGCCAAAATACCGTGAACTCCAGTCATTCAGATAGTTTGGTTTAGTAGTTCCAAAGAAAAAGCCGGTCCTTTTGGGCCGGCTTAATTATACATTTAGTGGTTATTAAAATAAATGGTTATTGGTTCCGTCTTGGACTTGTGTTCTATTCCATCTAAGTATTCGTATCTTCTACGGCTCATATAACAATTATTCTTATCTTTTTCAACTATATACCACTCGTTTTTAACTGTAATAACGTGTGAAGCTTTATTTGCAATATTGATAAAAAACTCCTCTTCAGTATCCTTAGCTTCACTCCAATTACCAAAAACATAACGGAAAGATCCGTTATTATCCGAAATGCTTTGGAAACCAAAAAAATATTTTGGTTTTGTAAAATCAAAAGGAACAACTTCATTAAAAGAATAAGTTGTGTTCCGGTATGTAAGACTTGAATTTGCTATTATATTATTAGGATTATCTGGATTCAACAAACAGTTGCCATCCTGATCCACCACAGAGAATAATAAATGCCCTAAAAATTCTCCATCTGGATAGATATATTTAACATCTTCTCCATCTTTGTTACAAGAGCTGAATAAAAGAGATGTTAACACTAAAAGAATTAAAAAAATTATTCGTTTCATAATAAACGGAGCCTATTTTATACAAAGGTAAAAAAATACACAAAATGTTGCTTTCGTGTTTTCACTAAAAAAGCCGGTCCATTTGGGCCGGCTTATTGTTTTCTATCGGTGAAGATTATTCTATTCGCAAGAAAGAACAATCTTGCTGAGCTCTGAAAGCTTCTCCCAGCTCTTGTCACTGAATTTGAGGTCTTTGTCAATCTCAATCTCAGTTCCCTTTACAACAACGTTGTTCTCGTTAGCAAGCTTTGCAAGATCAAAGTTACCTACTGCTTTGTTCTCATAACCCTCAACAGGCTGGCCCTCTTTGTCAAGAACGGTGCACTTTACATTGATGAACTTCTTGCCCTGGTTAGCCTCTGCGTTGAGGTCAAAGTCCTCAGCCAAAGCAACTTTACCCTTTGTAGTAAAGGTTACAAAGTCATTGAAAGGAGTAACCTTCTCAATTGCCATAGGAGCAGCAATAGTAATAACTGTTGTTCCCTCTGCAAGCTCTGTAGGAAGCTCGTTGCCAACTACGCTAGGAGCAGCCTTTTCTACGTCCTCCTTAAATTGGCTGGCAAGTTTAGCACCCTTTGAGATGAGTTTAGCCATATCGCTGAGACTCTTCATATTCTCAGCATCTTTCTTCAGCTTTTCACCCTCATCCATCAGATTTTTAACAATTGAAGGAATCTTTCCAAAAGGATTGCCTTTTGCTCCCTTGTCACCGCCGCAGGAAACCATAAATGCTGCGAACATAGCGCAGAGCACAATGATAGATAGTTTTTTCATAATAATATTATTTTTATGGGTTAATAATTACTTTCTTCCCGGGTAAACCTTAAGGCCTTCCTCAAGGCACTTGATTGCATGCTCAATGTCTTCTACCTTAAGCACGTATGCAAGTCTTACCTCATCTGTTCCTCTGCCAGGAGTTGCATAGAATCCTGCAGCAGGAGCAACCATTGTGGTCTCACCGTTGTAGTTGAACTCCTCAAGCATCCACTTTGCAAACTTCTCTGCATCATCTACAGGGAGGCGTGCAATGGTGTAGAATGCACCCATAGGTTTTGGAGTGTAAACTCCAGGAATCTTGTTAAGAAGATCTATCATCACATCTCTTCTGTGAATGTACTCAGCCTTAACTGCTGCAAAGTACTCTTTTGGAGTATCCAATGCTGCCTCAGCTGCAATCTGCTCAACAACAGGTGAGCAGAGACGGCTCTGTGCAAACTTCAGAAGGGCTGCCATAACCTCTTTGTTCTTAGATACTATGCAGCCGATACGTGCGCCGCACATGCTGTATCTCTTTGATACTGAGTCCAAAAGCATAACATTCTGCTCAAGGCCCTCAAGCTGCATTGCAGAGAAGTGAGGAACGTCTGAGTAGCAGAACTCACGGTAAACCTCGTCTGAAAGGAGGAATATATCATGCTTCTTAACTATCTCACCAAGTTTCTGGAGTGACTCCTTTGAGTAAAGAGTACCGGTTGGGTTACCAGGGTTGCAGATGAGGATAGCTTTTGTCTTTGGAGTGATGTACTTGTCAAACTCCTCAATTGGAGGAACCTGGAAGCCGTCATCTATCTTTGTGGAGATAGGAACCAAAGTAACGCCGTTCTGAACTGCAAACGCTCTGTAGTTGGTGTAGAAAGGCTCCATTACAACTACCTCGTCACCTGGGTTGCAGATAACGCTGATGGCAAAGAGTACGGACTCGCTGCCGGAAGTTGTAACAATTACATCCTTGTAGTCTACGTTGATACCCAGTTTGTTGTAGTATCCTGCAAGGCCCTTGCGGTAAGACTCAATACCTGCTGAATTAGAGTAAGCAAGGTTGTTCAGATGAATGTTTCTGATGGCCTCCATTACACACTCAGGAGAGTCAATATCAGGCTGGCCGATGTTAAGATGAAACACCTTCACTCCTCTCTTCTTTGCATCGTCTGCAAAAGGAACGAGCTTACGGATAGGAGAAGCCGGAAGGTCTATTGCTTTCTTAGAAAGAGTTAACATAATTAATTGAATATTAAATTTATAATTATTTGATCTTTAGTTTCTAGTCTGCGCTTGCAAGTGAGTACATAAAGCCCTCCAAACCCTTTTGGATTTCACTGGTCTTGCAAGAGTAATTGTTTACAAGTATTGCAAATTTAATGAGTCCGTGTTTAGGACCTGCATAAACATAACCGGCGTAGGTTTTTACACAGGAGAGGGAGCCGCTCTTTGCGTGAACCCTTCCTGCAATCTCAGGATCAAACTGCTTTGCCTTAAGCACGTTACGCAGTGTTCCAACTCCTGAGTATGGGAAACTTGCAATATACTTTTCAAATACCGGCTGCTTTGACATCATAGTGTAGAAGCGGCAGAAGAATGCTGGTGAGAGGTAGTTCTCTCTGCTAAGGCCGCTGCCGTCATCCTGAGTGTAGCCCACCTTATTAACTCCCAAAGAGTCAATGAGTTTAATGGCAGCCTTGGTTGCGGCTGAATATGTACCCTCTCCAAACATCTTCTTACCCAGAGTCTTAAAAATGGTCTCAGCATAGAAGTTGTTTGAGATATGGTTTGTAACCTCAACAATTTTCCAGAGTTCCGGAGAGGTGGTCTGCACAATCTGAGTCAGAGGTTCTTCTGCCTTAACCTCCTCAACTGCATAGATTTCCGGATCCACAGAGATGCCCTTTGAAATGAGGTAGTCTCTGAATGCCAGTCCGCAGGAGAGGTATGCAAATTTATTGGAGACGGTAGATCTGATTGTATCTCTGTCCATAGGAACGGTACCCTCAAATTTACCCACTCTTGCAAGATCTGAAACAAAATACTCAGACCAGTCTCCGCTCTTTGCAGGACCTGTGGTAAGGTTGTTAACATATTTGAAATCAGGTATGAACGGATAGGTAACTATAACCTTTGCAGGCTCACCTACGCTCTTGCCCGGAACAATCTTGATGTTCTGAACATCCTCATGGAAAGGAAGTCCGCTAGGTGCCGAACCATAGTCATATCCAATGTTGCCCCAGGTCCAGGATGATGGAATCACCTCTCTTGCAAGGTAGCGGTCATCTACAATTATATTTCCCTCCACCTTGTTGATTCCCAAAGCCTTCATTGCCTCCGTCCAAACTCCGAATATGGAGTCTATCTTGTATGCAACGGGATCCTCGGAACCAAGAGTAGGATCTCCGCCGCCTATTATGTAGAGGTTGCCTCTTAAGAGGCCTCCGCTTATCTTTCCGCTGTAACTTAAAGTGGTTGTAAATCTGTAATCTTCACCAAGATAGACCAGTCCCAAACCGGTTGTGATAGTCTTCAGGGTTGAAGCTGTAAGAACGGGATGGGTAGAGTTCCACTCCGCTATAGTCTTACCGTTTTCATCTACTGCCTTAATGGCGGTAACGGCGTTTATAAAGTTAGGATTCTTCTTAAGTACCTGATCTATATAGCCCTGAGGTGTATAGGCAGATTTCTGCGCCTGAGCCAAAGCAACTCCTGATAAAAGAGTCAGAGCACAGACAAGTGATAAAATGTTTACAATCCTCTTCATATTAGTTACAAATGAGTGCCAAATTTAATTCTAAACTATGAAAATAGCAAGTCTGGCTAAAACCAGGGCGCAGAGCAACAGAACCATCTCCACCCTCAGCCACGCTTTATTTCCGTACTGGCCGAAGAACTTTGCTAGGAGGATTCCTGCCGGGGCGGCCATCAGTATTGAGACCGGAGAGGAGTTAATTCCCGCATAGAGGAAAAAGAGCAGGGCGGAGACCACCGCATATATGCACTGTGTATTCACAGCATAAGCCTCTGCTATTCCGTACCTTTTAGAATTAGAATAGAGAAGTATGATAGCGTGTGCCAGAACTACGGCAATAGTGACAATTAGAAATATCTCCGATATTCCCCAGGAGAAGTTGGAGGTGGAGATGTAGGTCATATCCTGCACCATCCTTTTGATAAATGGGTATATCTCTCCAAATATGAGGAATCTTATGCCCAAAAGAAGAATAAACGGCACGGCAAAACCGCCCAGGCACTTTAGAAGGCTCCTAACTGCATCTCCTTCATCTACTAGAAGAAGAAGAAGAACCAGCGGGAATAGCCAAACGGTTGGTGCAAAGAACATTGCAGAGATGGCCATAAAAAAGAAGCAGGTAAAGTACTGCCTCTGCAAAAGTGAAAAATGAGCCCACAACAGGGTTATGGCGGATACATATACTGCCGAGAATGAGACTGCGGTGTGGTTTACAAAGAGTATGGCTGCGCAAAGAGCCATGGATGAGAATTTTATCCATCGGGATGACTCTACGACAGAACTAATAAGGTAGGTGGAAAATAGCAGCACGGCGGCCAGCACTATGCCCAGAAAAATACCCAGAGAACCACTGTAGAGAGGTGTGATGTCTAGATAGTCAGAAAAGATTGGTACCCACTCTATTACGGGTTGGGGTTCCGGCACGAAGAAGGCGGTTATGGCAAGAAACAGAGCCACGGCATAAAGCGCCACTCTGAAAACTGTTCCCGTTACCTCCCCCCTCTGCATCTCTAACTCTCTTTAATGTAACGGATTATATCAAGACCTATATCCTTTCTGAAGTTCTTACCCTCAAAAAAAATCTTATCCACCATATCGTAGGCGGCCTCTCTCCCCTCTTCAATCTTCTCAGTTTCAGTCTCTGAGAGATAACTACCGTTGGTCGTTACCGCAAAGACTCTTCCGCCGGAAGTTACAAGTTCTCCATTCTCATTAATTGCGGTTCCGCTGTGGAATATCTTTACCCTGCCGCTGAAGGTGTTCTCTTTAATAAGCGGATTACCACTGATTTTCATACCTTTACGGTAACTCTCCGGGTATCCTCCGGAAACGCATACAACGGTAAGGGCGTTCTCCGCTGCAATCTTTATGGTCTCGTTTTTAAGTTCTCCCTTTGCGCAGGAGATAAGATGTGAGAGAAGATCAGAGTCTATTCTGGTCATAACAGCCTCTGTCTCAGGATCTCCCATTCTTACGTTGTACTCTATTACGTAAGGGTCTCCGCCGCAGTTCATAAGCCCCAGGAAGATAAAACCTCTGTAGTCAATCCCCTCACTCTGAAGTCCTTTGAGGGTTGGCTCAATGATTCTGCTTTTAACCTTACCCATAAACTCCTCAGTAACGAAAGGAACCGGAGAAACTGCTCCCATTCCACCCGTATTGAGTCCTGTATCTCCATCCCCTATTCTCTTATAATCCTTAGCCTCAGGAAGTACCAAATAATCCTTGCCGTCTGTAAGAATAAAGACGGATACCTCTATTCCGGAAAGGAACTGCTCAATAACCACTCTGCTTGAGGCGTTTCCGAATTTTCCCCCGAGCATGCTGCGAAGCTCCTTCTTTGCCTCCTCAAGAGAGTTGAGAATTACCACCCCTTTACCCGCTGCAAGTCCGTCTGCCTTAAGCACATACGGAGCCTTAAGCGACTCCAGGAATATATTCCCCTCCCCGATGGTTTCACCTCTGAAAGATTTGAACGCTGCCGTAGGAATGTTGTATTTCTGCATAAACTCTTTTGCAAACTCTTTGCTCCCTTCCAGACGGGCACCCGCCTTTCCCGGTCCTACAAAGAGGACGTGCTTAAGTTCCGCGTCTGCCTCAAAGTTATCTCTAAGTCCCAATACCAAAGGCTCTTCCGGCCCCACTACAACCAAGTCTATCTTGTTGCTGAGAACAACCTCCTTAACCGCAGAGAAATCCTTGGGACTTCCGCTAATGAGTGTTGCAATCTGAGAGCATCCGGGATTGCCGGGCATAACAAACAGATTAGTGCAGAGGGGGCTTTGCTTTATCTTCCAAGCAATTGCATGCTCTCTGCCTCCGCTTCCAAGTACGAGTACATTCATATCTAACGCTTTACAATTCTATTTTTTGACTGTGAAGTCCCTTGTCCTTAATTGCCTGAAGCACAACCGGAAGCGCCTCCCAAAGGTTGCGGGCGCACTTTATGGAATCATGAAAGGCAATGATTGCTCCGCTCTCCAGATAAGGAACTACCTGTTTTGCACACTCTTTGCTCTTTAGGTGACGGCTGTAATCCTTGCTGATTATTGTCCAAAGTATCATACGATACCTCTCTGCAAGAACTCTGGCCTGATTAGGTCCTATGCGTGCATAAGGGGGACGGAAAAGATTTGAGTGGATGAGATCTGAAGCAATGTCAATATCACGAACATAATCTCCGGTCTTCAATCCCCACCCCTTTACATGGCTATATGAGTGATTTCCAACGGCATGCCCCCTTCTTTTAATCTCTTCAAAGAGATCCGGGAAGAGTTCTACGTTCTTGCCTATGCAGAAAAAGGTTGCCTTTGCGTCAAATTTATCCAGTTGATCCAACACCCAGGGAGTCACCTCCGGACGAGGGCCGTCATCAAAAGTGAGATAGACCTCGTTTCTCTCGTTTGGAAGGCTCCAAATGAAGGAGGGAAACATTCTTTTGATAAATTTTGGAGGGTTAATCTTCATGTCCTCAGTGTTGGTCTGCAAAAGTAATAAATTAAGTTCAGCTTTTGTTAAAGAAGATTATTAGATTAAATTTGTAGTGATGAAAAGATTCTTAAGAACGCTTGTTTGTATTCTGTTGTGTGCGGCAGCCATACTCTCCGCCTCCGGATGCCATAAAAGAGGCATTCTGAGTAAGAACAAGGTGGCGCACATTATGGGAGATCTCTATGTATGTGACCAATATGCAAAGAGTTACGCAGAGGTAAACCTTGCTGCAGACTCAATTCTTCTCTATCAGCATATCTTTGAGAAATACAATACTACCCTGGAGGAGTATCAAAGATCTCTCAGTTACTATCTTCCGGATAAAAAGGCATATTCCGCCATTTTAGAGAAGGCCGTCAATTACACCAAGGGGGAGGCAAACCGTCTCAGAAATGAGAAGGTAAAGCCGGGGCTCCGCATAAAGATACCGTTCCAGGCATCCGTCGCGGAGGAGGTTAATAAATGGTGGGATAGAAAGTTGGACGGTGCCGGAATTGAGAGAAGATCCTTCCACGAGTCCGTTAAGGATATATGGCTCAATGTCCAAAAAGAGCAGATACGCCTTAAAGAGTTGAAAAAGAAGGAAGAGAAGATGACGCCAGAACAAAGGGCAGAAAAAAGGAGGATTGAGGAGAGAGCCGCCCAAGTCAGAGAACGCTTCAGAAAAGATATGCAGGATGACGGTAGCGTTAACATCAATAAGGACATACCGGTAGAATAATGAAAAAGATAGCTGCAGACTATGCAATAACCCTCAACAATGAGTTTGGTTTTCTAAGACCTCTCAAAAGGCCGTTGATTACGGTGGATGAAGAGGGTAAAATTCTGGAAATCAGACAATACAACGAGGAGGAGATTAATTCTTCAGATATAGAATATCACCAGGGTATTCTTGTCCCCGGTTTTGTAAACGCCCACTCCCATATTGAACTCTCTCACCTTAAGGGAGTTTTCAAAGAGGGAACCGGTATGAGCGGATTCATCAATCAGATAAACGAACTACGAGAGAGCGTAGATGAGAAGGGAAGAATGGAGGCTATGGAAAGAGAGTTTGAAAACCTCTCCCGGGCGGGTGTTGTTGCAGTCTCGGACATAAGCAATTGCACGGAGAGTTTTGCTCTTAAGAAGAAATATCTTACACTGAAACACTCTGAAGAGAATCCCCTCTTCCCGGTTTATTACAGAACATTTGTAGAGCTGTTCGGTACAGAGCCTGAGGATGCAAATAAGACTCTGAACTACGGGCAAAAGATTGCAGATGAGGCCGTTGCTATGGGGCTGGATGCCGCCGTCACCCCTCACTCCGTCTATACAATGAGTCCTAAACTACTGGAAATTACAGCGGAGCGTGCTCTTAAGAGCGGCTTCGTCTCCTTCCACTCTCAGGAGAGTATGGAGGAGGATGAGATGATACGCTCCGGAAGCGGCGCACTGTCAGATAATTACAAGGGGCGCAAACTATCCGTTCCTCCGGTTACGGGTACCTCGTCTCTGGAGTATTTTATAGATAGACTTCTCACTTTTGCTAAACCTAAGATTGAGGGTAAGATAAACCTTGTGCATAACGTCACACTAGACCGCCTGAGTATTGAGAAGGCAAATGCCAATTTACAGGAGCCTTACTTTACGGTCTGTCCTCTCTCCAATATTTTTATCCACAGAGAGTTGCCGCCGCTGAACAGGATGAGGCTCTATAATCTTACCATCTGCCTGGGAACAGACTCCCTCTCATCCAACCACCTGTTGAATATGGTTGCGGAGATGAAGTGCATTCAGGATAACTTCCCTTATATCCATCTTTGTGAGATTCTTACCTGGGCCTGCCTAAACGGAGCAAAGGCATTGGGAATAGATGGATGGTGCGGTTCGCTCACAGTTGGAAAGAGGCCGGGAGTTGTGCTTTTGGAGAATGTCAAAGATTTTAAACTCACTGAGTTAAGTAAATCTCAAAGATTGGCGTAATTATGTCTACACATCTTTTTGAATCTATAATTGTGGGCCCCATCCACAGCAGAAGATTGGGAACCTCACTGGGAATAAACCTTCTTCCTCAGAGAGGAAAGGTCTGCAGTTTTGACTGCATCTACTGCGAATGCGGATGGAATAAAGAGCATAAGACGGATAAAAAACTTCCTACGGAAAAGGATGTAAAAGAGCAACTTACAAAGAGAGCTCAGGAACTGGTTAAAGAGGGTGTTAAGGTAGATTCCATCACCTTCTCCGGAAACGGTGAGCCCACCATTCATCCCGAGTTCCCAAAGATTATAGATACCGTTCTTAAGATTAGGAACGAGCATCTTCCTTCTGCAAAGATTTCAGTTCTGAGTAACTCCTCCATGCTTTGGAAAGAGGGTGTTAGAGAGGCTCTTATGAAGATAGACAACCCTATCCTCAAGATAGATTCCACCATAGAAAAAGTGTTAAGATGCATCAACCGTCCTAACCAAAGATACTCTTTGGAAGAGACCATAGAGAGCCTTAAAAAGTTCAACGGCAACTTCATACTTCAGACCATGTTCCTGAAAGGAAGTGCGGAAGATCCACTTACGGGAGAGATTGTGGCGTTGGATTGCACTGAAAAAGAGCATGTTGAAGGCTGGAAAAATCTGGTAAGGGAATTAAAGCCGCGGCAGATTATGATGTACACTTTAGACAGGGATACTCCGCTGCAGGGGCTTAAAAAGGTTACTATTGAAGAGATGAAAGAGATTGCCCAACCGCTTTTGGCTGAGGGCTTTAAGATAACAGTAAACGGAGAGCCGGTATGAGAGCCGTAATACAGAGAGTTAAACATTGCAGTGTTACAATTGAGGGCAAGGTCCATTCTAAAATTGGCAAGGGACTGATGGTACTCCTTGGCATTGTAGATGATGATACTCAGGAGGATATAGACTTCCTGGCAAAGAAGATTGTCAACCTCCGAGTCTTTGATGATGACAACGGAGTGATGAACATCTCCGTCCAGGATGATATGGGAGACATAATGGTCATAAGCCAGTTCACCCTAATGGCTCAGACGCTGAAAGGGAACCGCCCATCATACGTAAAAGCGGCCAGACCAGAGACGGCAATCCCTCTGTATGAGAAGTTTATAGAGACCATCGGGATACTTCTTAACTCCAAGCCGGAGAATCCAAAGAGAGAGATTGCAACGGGAGTCTTTGGTGCGGATATGAAAGTGGAGCTGCTGAATGACGGCCCGGTTACCATCCTGATGGACAGTAAAAGAAAAGAATAAATTTAACATAATATGAAAGAGATACTGAAAAAATACAACCTGAAGCTGGTGGCTGAAGAGGTTGAAAAAGAATTGGCAGAACTTAAAAAGAAGGCGGAGAAAAATATCAATGAAGAGAATCTTAAAATCTGCCTTGGCGCAATAGATCTTACATCATTGCATACATCTGATACTCCGGAGTTTATAGCGGAGTTCACTAAGAAGGTAAACGGCTTTAAGGCACTCTACCCTAACTACCCGCTGCCTGCATCAATCTGCGTCTATCCAAACTTTGCAAAGGTTGTAAAAGAGAACCTAAAGGAGCAGGGCGTTGGTATCACTACAGTTTCCGCCTGCTTCCCTTCATCTCAGAGTTTCCTGGATGTTAAGGTGTTAGAGACCGAGCACGCTGTCAGTGACGGAGCAACGGAGATTGATATTGTTCTTGCCCACAACTCATTTATGGACGGAAGATTTGATGAGTGCCGTAGTGAGATAGAGACTCTGCGTAAGGTTACTGAAGGAAAGCATCTGAAGGTCATTCTGGAGAGCGGAGCCCTTCAAACCTACGGTCCTGATTTGCAGGCAGGTATAGAGAGAATAGCAGCAGCCTCGCTGATGGCTCTTGAGTGCGGTGCAGACTTCATAAAGACTTCAACCGGAAAGCAGGAACCATCCGCTACCCCTATTGCGGCTCTCGTTATGTGCAAGTGCCTGAAGGCATTTATGGAAAAGACGGGAAAGCGCAGAGGCTTCAAACCGGCCGGCGGCATCTCCTCTTCAGAAGACGCAATCCTCTACTTCACAATAGTTAAGGAGACGCTTGGCGCAGAGGGCACTACTCCATCCTTTTTCAGAATAGGAGCAAGTTCATTGGCCAACAAGATTCTCACTTCTCTTAAGGGAGAAACTGTAAAATACTATTAGTAAGAAATTATCTTAGTTCAGCGCCGAACTTCTCACGGAAGAGGCGGAGGAGTTTCTCCATGATAGCGTCTACCGCTTTATCTGTAAGGGTCTTATCCGGATCCTGGAGATGGAAGCTAATGGCGTATTGCTTCTTGCCCTGAGGGATCTTATCACCTGTGTAGACATCAAAGAGAACAACGTTGGTGAGGAGTTTCTTCTCTGCCTGATATGCGGCGTTGCGGAGTTCCGCAAAGGAGACTTTGTAGTCCAAAAGCAGTGCAAGGTCTCTCTTAACCTCTGGGAAACGAGGAAGTTCCGTAAACTTAACGGAGTTCTTCTTAACCTTTGCCAAGAGGACATCCCAGGAGAACTCTGCAGCGTAAACCTTCTGCTTTATACCAAAGAGTTTGGTAAGACGCTGGCTTACTGTTCCCATAACTACAATCTCCTTACCGTTTGATCGGAGTTTATAGGAGAGTCCGTCTGAGAAGATATCTGAAGGAGCACCCTCATAATCAAGGTCTTTGAGCTCAATGCCATAGCTCTTGAGAAGAAGTTCTACATATCCCTTGAGGGAGAAATAATCTCCGCTAACGGTCTTGTTTCTCCAACCCTTAAGTCCCTCTCCGGTAACAAAGAGTGAGAGTTTTGGACGCTCAGTGTAAGCCTTAAGAGTACTTCTCTCCTCATCCGTTTTCTTGTACTCCGGATTGAAAGAGTAAACGTTACCCATCTCATAGAGTTTAAGCTGGGTAACCTGGCGGTTAATATTGTATGCAACAACCTCCAAACCGTTGAACAGCAGGGTCTGACGCATAGCGTTAAGATCTGAACTGAGTGGGTTGCAAATCATAACACAACTGCTCTGCGGATAGCTCTTCAGGTTCTCATAATATGCGCTCTTGGTAAGAGAGTTGTTCATCATCTCCATAAAGCCGTTGGCCGTAAGAGTCTGGCAGGCACTCTCTCTGATCTTCTCTGGATCCGGGTGAGCGGTGATGTTAACCGAGCACTTCATACTCTGAGGCAGCGGAACGTTGTTGTATCCGTAAATTCTCAGAACATCCTCCACCACGTCACACTCTCTGTAAACGTCTACTCTGTAGGTTGGTACCTTAACTGTGCAGCCTGTCTCCGTACGGTTGACAAACTCCATCTCAAGTGAAGTGAGAATCTGCTCAATCTTCTCCTTACCCAGTTTGCAGCCCATAAGTGATTCCATACGGGCATAATCAAGATCAACTACCTTCTTCTCTATAGGTTTGGAAATCACATCCTTAACTTCACCTACAATCTCTCCTCCGGCCAGCTCCTGAACCAATAGAGCGGCTCTTCTCAGTGCGTATGGAACCATATTAGGGTCACAGCCTCTCTCAAAGCGGAATGATGCCTCGGTCTTGAGGGTATGACGCTTGGATGTCTTTCTTACCAGAACAGGGTTAAAGTACGCACTCTCAAGGAATACGGAGGTTGTGGAGTCACTTACTCCGCTCTCCTGTCCGCCGAATACTCCGGCAATGCACATTGGCTCACTCTCGTTGCAAATCATAAGATCTGTTGCGGCAAGTTCTCTTTCAACACCGTCCAAAGTGGTGAACTTGGTTCCCTCCTTGCAGAAATCCACAACAATCTTGTTGCCCTTAATCTTCTCAACGTCAAAAGCGTGGAGAGGATTACCGGTCTCAATAAGAATGAAGTTGGTAATATCTACAATGTTGTTAATAGGACGGAATCCGACGGAGAGAAGTTTTTTCTTCATCCACTCCGGAGACTCCTTTACCTTTACTCCCTTAATAGTAACTCCGCTGTAACGAGGCGCTCCGTCAGGCTGATTTACAACAACATCCACAGCCTCTGCGGAAGGCTTGCCCTCCTTGAATGCCTCTACTGAAGGAGTTGTAAGTTCTCCACCCAGGTTGTTCAGTTTGAGCCAGGCGGATAAATCTCTTGCAACGCCGATAAATGAAGCAGCGTCTATTCTGTTAGGTGTCAAGCCAATAGTGTAAACAGTATCACACTTTAGGTTGAAGTAATCCTTTGCCGGTGTTCCAACTTTTGTCTCAGATGGAAGCACCATAATGCCAGCGTGGTCCGTTCCAACTCCCAACTCATCCTCTGCGCAAAGCATTCCGAATGACTCAACTCCGCGGATTTTAGATCTCTTAATCTTTACATCCTCTCCTCCAATTACAAGTTTAGTATTGAGGGTGGCCAACATAACCTTCTGACCTTTAGCAACATTAGGAGCACCGCACACTACCTGCAGCAGTTCCCCCTCTCCTGTGTTAACCTTTGTAACGTGGAGGTGGTCTGAGTTGGGATGAGGCTCGCACTCTACAACCTCAGCAACAATAACTCCGGCCAATCCGCCGGGGATCTCCTCTACAACATCCTGATGCTCAACCTCCAGGCCTATGTTAGTTAAAGCGGAAGCAACCTCGTCCGGATTGAGGTCAAACTTCACATACTCTTTTAGCCAATTGTAAGAAATATCCATATTTACTCTTTTTAATTTTTTTCCTCTTTAAACAACGCCTCCACAAAATCCTCTCTGCTAAACACTTTCAGTTGGTCTACCTGCTCGCCCACTCCTATGAACTTCACCGGAATGTTGAACTGATCTGCTATGCCTATTACCACACCGCCCTTGGCAGAACCGTCCAACTTGGTGATAGAGAGAGAGGTAACCTGGGTAGCCTTGGAAAATTCCTTGGCCTGAATGAAGGCGTTCTGCCCTGTAGAACCGTCAAGTACCAACATCACATCGTGAGGAGCATCAGGCACCACCTTGGCCATAACGTTCTTAATCTTAGTGAGTTCGTTCATAAGCCCCACCTTGTTCTGAAGCCTTCCGGCGGTATCTATAAGCACTACGTCCACTCCCTTTGCGGCAGCAGAAGAGACTGTGTCATAAGCAACTGCAGCGGGATCTGCACCCATCTGCTGCTTAACTATCTCAACACCTGCCCTTTGCGCCCAGATATCCAACTGCTCCACCGCAGCGGCACGGAAAGTATCCGCAGCACCTATCATAACCCTCTTTCCGTTCTGCTTTAACAGTGATGCAATTTTCCCGATAGTAGTAGTCTTACCGACTCCGTTAACTCCCACAACCATAATTACATACGGCTTCTTAGAGAAGTCAAACAGGCGGCTGTTATCCTTGAATGCGTTCTCCACCAACTCCTCATCGGAAACACCGCTTGTAGAGGAGGCGGAGAGCATATCTGAGATCTCCTCCTTCAGAATTTCCATCACCTTCTCCGTAGAGAGATTCTTCTCTTTCTCAACTCTTTGCTGCAGTCTCTCTATGATTTTGGTCGTAGTTGCAATCCCCACATCGGAAGTAATGAGCGCCTCCTCAATATCTTCCAACACATCCTCATCCACGCTGGCCTTTCCCATGACAGCTCTTGCTATCCTTGAGAAGAAACCTCTTCTTGTGGAGGAAAGCCCCAAATCCAGGGCAGAATCAGATTTTTTCTTTCTTGAGAAAATTCCCATATCACGCTCAAAATAAGGTTACAAATATAAACAAAAAAGACTTCAGGAGCAATCTCCTGAAGCCTTTGATAATTGTCCGAATAAAGAACTTAATTCTTCTTGCCTGCGAGGAACTCTTTCTCCTGTCCTACAGGAACTACAGCCTCCTCAAAATAGTAAGAACCAGTCTTCTTGGATCTAACCATACGGATACATTTAACAACATTCTTATTTGCTGATTTATCACCGGCGAACGTTGCAACCGCTTTCTTTGCCATAATCTAAAAGTTTTTAATTATTTAACTTCTCTGTGAAGCGTAACCTTCTTAAGATAAGGGTTGTATTTTTTACGCTCCAAGCGCTGGTTTGTATTCTTCTTATTCTTAGTTGTAATGTAGCGGCTCATACCAGGAACACCGCTAGCTCTCTGCTCAGTGCACTCAAGGATAACCTGAACTCTGTTTTCTTTCTTAGCCATAGTAAACCTCCTTAAATGATATTTACATATCCATTATCCATAGCCTTTTTGAGCTCAGCCTCAAGGCCGTTTTTGTTGATGTTGCGCATTCCGGCAGCGCTAACCTTAAGAGTAACAAATCTTTTCTCGCTCTCCAGCCAGAATCTCTTCTCTCTCAAATTAACGGCAAACTCGCGTTTGGTGCGTCTCTTTGAGTGAGATACATTGTTACCAATCATTCTCTTTTTACCTGTAATTTGACAAACCCTTGCCATAACTATTTAATTTTTTAATATTTTTTCAAAATCGGGCTGCAAATATGGGATATTTTTTTCTAAATCCCAAATTAAATGTGCCTTACACCCTTTAAAATTCTGTTCCAACGAATACTTTGTGGGAATCTGCGGTACTTATCTCTGGAGAACCAAATCAGTGAAGGCGCTCCAACTATATGATCCTCAGGCACAAAGCCCCAATATCTGGAATCTAGGGAGTTATGACGGTTATCTCCCATCATCCAATAGTAATCTTGCTTAAACGTATAAGTTGTAGTCTGCTCTCCGTTAATGAAGAACAGGCTGTCTCTCTCCTCCAAAGTGTTATCCTCGTAAGAAGTAATAAGTCTTCTGTAGAGGTTGATGCTCTTGGAATCCAACGTTACGGTAGCTCCCTTTACGGGAATCCATATAGGACCGTAATTATCTCTTGTCCAATGATTTGTTGTATCAAACGGGAAGAGTGTGAGCGGAGAGTCCGGGTAATCCGGAGGGAAGACGTCTATGTTCTCCTCCATACTTATTACCACGCTCAAAGCTTTAATCTTCTCCGCCTCCTCTTTTGTAAGAGCTATATCCGGATATCCCGGAAGTGAAGGATCAAAGGAGGCATCCTCCGGGTTGATCCTCATCTCATCCAGAATAACCTGATTTATAGGAGATCCCTTTGTAATAACGGTGTAGGAACTTTGAAGAGTCTTTCTCTCCGGCTCTCTTACGCCGTTTACATAGACAACTCCCTCTCTTACCTCCAATGTATCTCCCGATACGGCTACGCACCTCTTTACATAGTTGTCTTTCTTATCTTTAGGACGAACTATGATTGGACCCAGGCTCTGCTCAACAAAACTTCTCTGCCCCGCATTCAGACGTACCAACGAGTAGTAGTCTGCCTGAGGCGCCTGTTTCAGAACCGTATCTCCGTTAGGGAAGGCGAATACTACTATGTCTCCCCTCTTTACTCTTCCGAAGCCCTTGAGGCGGCGGTACTTATTCTGAATCAAAGTGGAATAAGACTCTTTGCCTGAGAGCGGAAGGGTGTTGTGAACCAGAGGAACGGAGAGCGGAGTCTGCGGGATCTTTGGTCCGTAAGCCAGTTTGGTAACAAAGAGATAATCTCCCGTGTAAAGTGTCTTCTCCATTGAAGGAGAAGGAATTGTGAAGGCCTCAAACCAGAAGATTTTGATTACCATTGCTGCAATCACCGCAAAGATAATTGCATCAACCCAATCCAGAAGAGTATCCGTAAAGTTACCCCTCTTCTTGGTTCTCTTCCAGAAGGCCCACTTAACTTTCTTGGTTATGTATAAATCGAAAATTACCGGCAGTCCTAAAAGCCACCAGTAATTTCCAAGCCATATAACCCACAGAATGTAAAGGGTTGCCCAGAAAGAAAACTTAAACCATCTGTTCTTTAAGAACTTCACCTTTACGGGGAGGTTTATTTAAGAGATTTTACAACCTGCTCAAAAGCCTGAGGATTGTTCATTGCAAGATCTGCAAGAACCTTGCGGTTCAAAGAGATATCGCTCTTTGAAAGCTTTCCGATGAACTGTGAGTAGTTCATTCCGTAAGCTCTTACTGCAGCGTTGATTCTCTGAATCCAAAGAACTCTGTAGCTCTTCTTCTTGTCTTTACGATCATTGTAGGCATGAGTCCATCCTTTCTCCAGGGTGTTTTTTGCTACGGTGTAGACATTTGCCCTTGCATGGAAGTTGCCTTTGGTCTGCTTTAAAATTTTCTTGCGGCGTGCTCTTGACGCAACAGAATTTACACTTCTTGGCATAATTTTAATGTTTTGGAAGCCAGCGCTCTTCTCCTTAAGAGACTTTCTCTGCTGGACATCCGGTTAATAAATAAGTTAACTTAAGAGAGGATCAACTCTTTAACTCTCTTCTCATCACTGCTTGCAATGACTCCTGAGTATGCAAGATTTCTCTTACGCTTAGTAGTCTTCTTAGTCAGAATGTGACTGTGGTAAGCATGATGTCTTTTTACTTTACCCGAGCCAGTAAGCTCAAAGCGCTTTTTGGCACTGGACTTGGTCTTTAATTTTGGCATATCTTTACTTTTTTTTAATAGGTGCAATTATCATACTCATCCTCTTGCCCTCAAGCAGAGGCATTTTCTCCGCCTTTCCAAACTCCTCAAGTTCAACAGCAAAGCGCAGTAACAACTTTTCTCCTTGCTCTGAGAACAAGATTGAGCGTCCTTTGAAATATACAAAAGCCTTAACCTTGTTACCCTCCTTGAGGAAGTTTTTGGCGTGGTTCAACTTAAACTGGAAGTCATGCTCATCCGTGTTAGGACCAAAACGCAACTCCTTAATCTCTGTTTTTGCTGCGTTGGCCTTCATCTCCTTGGCCTTCTTTTTCTGCTGATACAGATACTTTTGGTAATCTATAATCTTGCAGACAGGAGGTTCCGCATTAGGTGCAATCTCAACTAAGTCAAGCTCCATCTCCTGAGCCATCTTCAAAGCCTGTGCAATTGGATAAATCTTCTGCTCAGGCACATTGTCTCCCACTACCCTAACCTCGGGTACTCTGATTTGCTCATTTACTCTAGGCCCCTCATCTTCATCCTTACGGAACTTGTTATTTGGACCCTTAAAACCCGGATTGGTGGCATTTGCGTTGCCGGGTTTGTTAGCTTGGTTGCCTCCCTGGGGTTTATAAAAACCACCTGGACGCGGTTTGAATGTTGCGATAAACTATCCTCCTATTTTAAGTTAAACATATTTAATTTGCAGGAGTTACCTGATCTCCCAGTTCCTCCTTAGTCTTTTTCTCTATAAGTTGAGCAAACTCCTCAACCTTCATAACACCAAGATTTACACCACCTTGCTGTCTTACAGCCACGCTCTCGGTTTCCATTTCCTTCTCTCCTACAACCAACAGATAAGGCATTTTCTTGAGCTCGTTTTCTCTAATACGCTTACCTATTGTCTCGTTGCGGTCGTCAATGGAGGCGCGAATTTCGCAATTTTTTAGTGAATTGCAAACTTTTTTAGCAAAATCCACATATTTCTCTCCAACCGGAAGGACAACGCACTGGTCCGGAGTGAGCCACAAAGGAAGGTTTCCTGCGGTGTGCTCCAGAAGAACGGCTACGAATCTCTCCATGGAACCGAACGGTGCACGGTGTATCATGATCGGGCGATGTTTCTGATTATCAGCGCCTGTGTACTCCAAGCCAAACCTCTCCGGGAGGTTGTAGTCTACCTGGATGGTACCAAGCTGCCACTGACGGCCGATAGCATCCTTAACCATAAAGTCCAGTTTAGGGCCGTAGAAGGCTGCCTCGCCGTACTCTATCTTGGTCTTAAGTCCCTTCTCCTGAGCGGATTCAATGATTGCCTGCTCCGCCTTCTCCCAGTTCTCCTCACTCCCGATGTATTTAGAGCGATCTACCTTATCGCGGAGAGAAACCTGAGCGGTATACTGGTCAAACTTCAGAGTCTTAAAGATATAGAGCACAATGTCAATAACCTTGCAGAACTCCTCCTTTAACTGATCCGGTCTTACAAAGAGGTGGGCGTCATCCTGGGTAAAACCGCGGACTCTTGTAAGTCCGTGAAGCTCACCGCTCTGCTCGTATCTGTAAACCGTTCCGAACTCTGCAAAACGGAGCGGAAGGTCTTTATATGAACGAGGTTTTGTCTTGTAAATCTCACAGTGGTGAGGGCAGTTCATAGGCTTAAGCAAGAACTCCTCTCCCTCCTGCGGAGTGGTGATAGGACGGAATGAATCCTTGCCGTATTTTGCCCAGTGTCCGCTGGTTACATAGAGTTCCTTCTGTCCTATATGAGGGGTAATTACCGGCAGATAGCCGTAATCACTCTGAACCTTGCGCAAGAAATTCTCAAGACGGGTTCTCAGGGCCGCTCCTCTTGGAAGCCACAGAGGCAGACCTGCTCCCACCTTCTGGCTGAATGCAAAGAGTTCCAGCTCTTTACCCAGCTTTCTGTGGTCTCTCTTCTTTGCCTCTTCCAGCACTTTCAGGTACTCGTCCAGCATACTCTTCTTAGGGAAGGTTATACCGTATATTCTTGTAAGCTGTTTGCGTTTCTCATCTCCCCTCCAGTATGCGCCTGCAATTGAGGTAAGCTTAATTGCCTTAATTACAGAGGTTGACATAATGTGAGGACCACGGCACAAATCTGTGAAGTTACCGTTTGTATAGAAGGAGATTGAACCGTCTTTAAGCTCTCCGATGAGCTCGGTCTTGTACTCGTCTCCCTTCTTTGTAAAGTATGCAAGAGCCTCATCTTTAGGAACTTCTCTGCGAACATACTCCTCGCCTGTTCGTGCAAGTTCCAACATTTTGTCTTCCACCTTCTTAAGATCAGCCTCGGTGAGGGTCTTGTCTCCCAGGTCTACGTCATAGTAGAAACCGTTCTCAATGGCCGGTCCTATACCGAACTTAATACCCGGATAGATAGCCTCAAGTGCCTCAGCCATAAGGTGTGAGGATGAGTGCCAGAAGGCCTTTTTGCCCTCATCGTCATCCCACTTGTGAAGACGAATATTTGCATCAGTTTCAATTGGTGTACGAAGGTCACAGACCTGATCGTTTACAGAGACAGACAACACCTCTGCGGCAAGACGGGGACTGATGCTCTCTGCAATCTGATAACCCGTTACGCCTTTTTCAAAATCTTTTACACTTCCGTCCGGAAATGTAATCTTAATAATACTCATAAAACTTTATTTTATTGTTTTCTATAGGATACCATACGGCGGTATCCACCTTTCAAAGGCCTGCAAATCTACAAATTTTATATCTTTGCACAAAACAATCCTTAAAAGGAAATACTATGGAGAATAATGTAAAATCGGTATCAAAGTGGAACCGTGCCGCAGTAGAAGGCGTTAAACTGGCTATTATCAGTATAGTATTGATGCTGGCAGCAGGACTTACTCAATCTAAAGGTTTAGGCACTATTATTTGGATAGTTAAACTGGCAGCAACCATTACCTTCCTCTGGTGGGCAATGAAGAGATATTCAGTTGCAAATGCAGCCGTTATGGGACAGACCACATACGCAGAATCTTTCACATTCGGATTCATAACCTCATTCCTCTCTTCAATTGTTCTGGCTGTTTACACATACGTTAACTGCCTCTTTATCAATCCGGATCAGTTGCAGCTGGCTAAAGACGCCTATATGACTCAATTAGAGAGCAGGCCGGAAATTTCTATGGAGATGATAGAGAAGGTATTTGATAATCTGGAAATTATCTCCACCTTCGGCGTACTTATCTTCTACACCATCTGGGGTCTGATTATCTCTGCAATACTTGCAGGCTCAACCAAGGTACTTCCGGAAGGATACAATAACAACTAACTATGGATATTTCTGTCGTTATCTCTATTTTTAACGAGAAGGAATCTCTGAGGGAGTTGGTTGCAGGCATTAGGGATGTTCTCTGCAAAGCCTCTCTCTCTCATGAGATTATAATGGTCAGCGACGGCTCTACTGACGGCAGTTGGGAGGAGATTGAATCTCTTGCAAAGGAGCTGAACACAGAGCAGCCTATTATAAGAGGTATCTGCTTCCGCCGCAACTACGGCAAGTCCGCCGCTCTTTTCTGCGGCTTTGAAAAGGCTCAGGGAGACGTAGTTATCACGATGGATGCAGACCTGCAGGATGACCCGCAGGAACTACCGGAACTTTACCGCATGGTGAAGGAGGAGGGCTATGACCTTGTAAGCGGCTGGAAAAAAAAGAGATATGACAACCGTCTCACCAAGAACCTCCCTTCCAAAATATACAACGCCACCGCAAGATGGGTCACCAAGACCAAGCTTCACGATATGAACTGCGGTCTTAAAGCCTATAAGAATGAGGTGGTTAAGAACATTGAGGTATACGGAGAGATGCACCGTTACATTCCTTTCCTTGCAAAGGAGGCGGGCTACACCAACATAGGTGAGAAACCGGTTCACCACCATAAGAGAAAGTACGGCTCCTCTAAGTTCGGAATGAGCCGATTTGTAAACGGCTATCTGGATTTGATGACCCTCTGGTTCCTCCAGAAGTTTGGCAAGAAGCCTATGCACCTCTTTGGAGTCTGGGGTACGTTGATGTTCCTAATTGGCGGTGCCATAGCACTTTGGATTATCATCCGCAAACTTGTTCTGCAGGCGCAGATGCAGGCTCAGTTAAACCTCAACGGAGTTACTGATATCAAACTCAGAGGAGTTACAGATCAGCCTCTCTTCTACATTGCTCTGGTTGTGGTGGTTATAGGAGTGATGCTTTTCCTTACGGGATTCATCGCAGAGCTTATAAGCCGTAACGCTCAGGGCCGTAACAATTATCAGATTAAAAAAGAATTTTAATGAAAAAATTAGGCATCAGTTTCATCTTTGCATTGTTGGGAGCAATGCTGCTCTCCCTTACAACCTCCTGTGACAGAGTAGCGGACGGCGAGTACACTCTTCATCTTCTCACTACCAACGATGTACACGGCAACTGGTTTGACTCCTCCTATACGGACAACAACCAGAAGAGGTCTCTCTTTTCAGTAAGTTATTACGTTAACCACTTAAGAGACAGCGTAGGTGAAGATAACGTAATTCTGGTAGACGGCGGAGACTGCCTCCAGGGAGACAATGCCGCCTTTATGTATAACTATGTAGATACCGTTGGAGATCACCTCTTTGCAAGGCTGGCAGCCTATATGAAATATGATGCCGTAACCGTTGGTAATCACGATATTGAAACGGGCCACGCCGTTTATGACGCCGTAAAGGCAGATCTTGAGGAGAGAGGTATTCCTTTCCTCGGCGGAAACGCAATTAAAACCGATGCAACCACAACTGAAGAGGAGGCAAAGACTAAGGGCTACAAGTTCAGCGAGAGATATTTTGATACATTTAAGATTATTGAGAAGGGAGGTCTTAAGGTTGCAATCCTCGGATACTCAAACCCTAACATGAAAGCCTGGTTGGATGAGAGCATATTCAGCGGAATGTATTTCGTATCTCTCATACCTCTGGCTCAGCAGGATGTAGACAAGATTAGAAAGAAGTATAAGCCTCACGTTGTGATAGTTGCGGTACACTCCGGAACCGGTAACGGAGACGGAAATTCTCTGGAAAGCCAGGGTCTGGATCTCTTCAAAACACTCAAGGGAGTAGATTTCCTAATCTGCTCACATGATCACCGTCAGTTCATCAAAAAGTCTGACAATATATGTCTTATAAACTCCGGCAGCCACGCCAAGAACCTTGGTCACGGTGTTCTTAAGGTGAAGGTGGAGAAGGGAAAGATTGCCTCCAAAGAATTGGAAGCGGACCTCATACCGGTTAAGATGCATAAGGTGGACACCACAATGAGACGCATCTTCAGAAAAGAGTATCTTGAGGTTAGAGCCTTTACCAACACCGAGATAGGAACCCTTGTAAGAAATATGAGAACCAGAGATGCTTACCAGGGGATGAGTGACTATGTAAACTTCATTCACACAGTCTCTTTCTGGCACAGTGATGCAGATATCTCAATTGCAGCACCTTTAACCTTCAACAAGGAGATTGAAAAGGGAACGCTCGTATATAATGACCTGTTTACCATCTATCCGTTTGAGAATCAGATGTTCGTCATTAATATGACCGGAAAGGAAATTAAGGATTATCTGGAACAGTCATACGATCAGTGGGTTACAAGAAATATCCCGGGCCACGTTCTAAAGATTCAGCGCAATGACGATCCGCGCAACAGCCAAAGCGGCTGGTCATTCATAAAGAGAAGTTACAACTTTGACTCCGCCGGCGGAATCAACTATACTGTAGATATTTCCAAGCCTATGGGAGAGAGAATCAACATCCTCTCCATGGCTTCCGGAGAGCCTTTCAAGGCAGATACTACCTACAAGGTTGCAATGACCTCCTACCGTGCAAGCGGCGGAGGAGAACTGCTGGATAAGTGCGGCATTGTAACGGACAACATCAATAAGAGAATAGTTCAGAAATACCCTGAGTACAGGGAGATTATCTACCAGTATATTCAGGATAAAAAGGTAGTGGATCCGGATTCCATAGGGAACGAGAAAGTCATAGGCCACTGGGAGTTCATCCCTAAAAAGATGGCCTCACTGGCAATTAAAAAGGATATGGATTTGCTCTTCCCTAATAAGTAAACAACTGATTACAAAGCCTCTGCAGCATCACGGATTGCCTCGCTCATAGTCGGGTGAGGGAATACGGTGTTTCTTACCTGCTCTGCGGTAGCACCCAAATCCAGAGCGAGTACCATTCCGCCTATAATCTCTGTAACGTCCGCTCCAATAAGGTGAACGCCAAGGAGTTTGTCACTATCAGCGTCTGAGATGAGTTTAACAAAACCGTCCGTCTTGCCGGCTGCTGTAGCCTTGCCGGAAGCGGTGAACATAAACTTACCCACCTTGTAGTTGAGCCCCAGCTCTTTTGCCTTTCTCTCAGTCATACCTGCAGAGGCAATCTGAGGAGTAGTATATGTTGCACCCGGAATGTGCTCGTAATTCACAGGGTGGAATTTGACCTCTTTCCCCTCCTGCTCCGCGATATGTTCAACGCAGGCAACCGCCTCGGCAGAAGCCACGTGCGCCAGTGCCGGAGTAGGAATCACATCACCTATTGCATAGATTTCCGCAACGCCGGTATGATAGAATTTGTTTACGTTTATCTTGCCTCTGTCTGTTGAAATGCCTACGCTCTCAAGATTGAGATCCGCGGTATTTGCACCAACTCCAACGGCACAGAGAACTCTCTCAACCTTAATCTTCTCCTCTCCCTTCTTACTCTCCACTATTACCGTAACGTTCTCAGGATCAGGAGTTCCGTCCTCCAGGCAGGCATTCTCATCTATGGTAATGCCTGTTACCTTGGTGCTTACCATAACCTTCATACCCTCCTTGCGGAATGAGCGGCTCAACTGAGCGGAGACGTCATCATCCTCCAGCGGAACAATTCTGTCCAAGAACTCAATAAGGTGAACCTGGCAACCCATTGCAAGATAGAAGTTTGCCAGCTCGCTGCCTATTGCTCCGGAACCAATCACGGCCAGAGACTTAGGAAGCGTCTCGGGAATCAGAGCGTTCTTGTAAGAGACAATCTTTTTTCCGTCAAACGGTGCAAACGGAAGAGCTTTAGGACTTGCTCCCGTTGCAATGATGATATATTTTCCCTTAAGTTGACCATTGCCTTCAACCTCAATAGTATTGGCATCCAGGAATTTACCCTTACCGTTTACAACCGTGATTTTGTTCTTGTTAAAGAGAAACTCCACACCCTTTCTCATCCTGTCAGAGACGCCTCTCTCTCTCTCAACAACCTTTGCAATATCCACCTTAAGCTCTTTTGTGCGCTCAGGATCTGCAATGTTGTCTCCGTCAAAAGAGATTCCGTAACTTGCAAGGTGCTTGAAAGATAGGAAGGTCTCCGCAGATTTAAGGAGTGCTTTGGTCGGTATGCAACCCCAGTTGAGGCAGATACCTCCAATCTCAGCCTTCTCAACAACGGCAACTTTGAATCCGTACTGAGCCGCTCTTACTGCAGCCACATAACCACCCGGGCCGGAGCCCAGAACTATAACGTCATATTCCATATAGAGTCTCTCTAAAAATTTCTAAACCAATCCCTTACCGTGGCAGTTCTTAAACTTCTTACCGCTTCCGCAAGGGCAAGGATCATTACGTCCGACCTTCTTCTCCACGTGAACCGGCTGGTTGCTTCTGCCCTCTCTTCCGGCGGCTGCCGCAGCCTCTGCACTGCCGTCATCTCTGCGCATACTCATACGGCTCATATCTGTCTTGCGTCCTCTCTCCTCCTGACGGAGTGAGGCATCTTCTTCCTGGCGCAGAGCGAGTTGCGCTCTTACAAGGAATGAGATAACATCTCTGCTTATATTCTCAATAACCGTCTTAAAGAGTTCGTAACCCTCAAATTTATAGATTACCAGCGGATCTTTCTGCTCGTAAGTAGCGTTCTGAACAGACTGCTTAAGGTCATCCATATCTCTTAAGTGCTGCTTCCAGTGCTCGTCTATCTTTATGAGTGTTACGCACTTAACAAGAGCCTTCTGAATCTCTTTACCCTTGGTGTCTACAGCCTTCTTCATATTCACAATGAGCTGCAGAACTTTCTGTCCGTCTGTGATAGGAATTGCAACGTTCTGATATGTAGCGGACTGTGCCTTGAATATTCTCTCAACAATTGGATATGTCTTGTTTACAAGGGTCTCACCTCTTCTTTCAATTATCTGAGTGATAGCCTCTTCCAAGGTGTCGCTGAGCTGAGATGAAGACATCTTTAAGAACTGCTCCTCATCAAAATCCGGGTCAAATGAGACCTGACGCAAGAGTTCAAGTTTGAACTCCTCAAATGAGTAATCGTTCTTGCGATATGCCATTGCCTCTGAGAAGTCTGCAATCATATTCTGCAAATCCACATCCATTCTCTCACCGTTGAGAGCGTTGTTTCTGCGGGAATAGATCACGGTTCTCTGAGTATTCATAACATCATCATACTCAAGGAGTCTCTTACGTATACCAAAGTTATTCTCCTCAACTTTCTTTTGTGCTCTCTCAACTGAAGAGGAGAGCCACTTGTGCTGCAGAACCTCTCCCTCTTTCATACCCATACGGTCTACCAACTTGGCAATTCTGTCTGCACCAAAGAGTCTCATAAGGTTGTCTTCCAGAGATACATAGAACTCTGAAGAGCCCGGGTCACCCTGTCTTCCGGCACGTCCTCTAAGCTGACGGTCTACACGGCGGCTGTCGTGACGCTCGGTTCCGATGATTGCCAAACCTCCCGCTTCTACAACTCCCTCTCCCAGTTTAATATCCGTACCACGGCCGGCCATGTTGGTTGCAATGGTAACGGTTCCGGCCTGACCGGCATTGGCCACAATCTCCGCCTCCTTTGCGTGGAGTTTAGCGTTCAATACGCTATGAGGTATTCTTCTGAGTGTAAGAGATTTACTCAACATCTCGGATACCTCCACGGAGGTAGTACCTACAAGGCAAGGACGGCCCGCCTTACGCAGTTCAACTATCCTGTCAATTACTGCGTTGAACTTATCTTTTCTTGTTCTGTAGATCAAATCTTCTGCATCCAGACGGATTACAGGTTTATTTGTCGGGATGGAGACAACATCCAATTTGTAGATAGACCAGAACTCTCCGGCCTCCGTAGATGCGGTACCGGTCATACCTGCAAGTTTGTGGTACATACGGAAGTAGTTCTGCAGGGTGATGGTTGCAAAGGTCTGGGTAGCAGCCTCTACCTTCACTCTCTCCTTTGCCTCCACTGCCTGGTGCAGACCGTCGGACCAACGTCTTCCCTCCATAATACGGCCCGTCTGCTCGTCCACAATCTTAATCTTGTTGTCCATTATTACGTAGTCCACATCCTTCTCAAAGAGGGTGTAGGCTTTAAGTAACTGAGTAACAGTGTGTACCCTCTCAGCCTTAATGGCGTAATCCGCCATCAGCTGATCCTTCTCCATCTGTTTCTCCTCATCACTCTTGTCAGATTTCTCTATCTCGGAAACTGCAACACCAACGTCCGGAATGACAAAGAATTTAGGGTCGTTAACCAGTGAGGCAATGTACTCGTTACCTTTATCCGTCATCTCAACAGATCTTTCCTGCTCATCTATAACAAAATAGAGAGGGTCTGTAACTACGTGCATCTCACGGTTGTTGTTCTGCATGTAGAAGTTGTTGACGCTGTTGAGCAGTTGTTTCATTCCCTGCTCGGAGAGGAACTTGATGAGAGGGTTGTATTTTGGCAGAGCCTTGTGAGCTCTTAAGAGCGCCATTCCTCCCTCATCCTTTTTACCCTCTGCAATGAGTCTCTTGGCCTCGTTCAGATATTTTGTAGCCTCCTGTTTCTGAATATTATAGAGCTTCTCAACATACGGCTTGTACTCCTCGTACTGCTGGTCTTCTCCCTTAGGAACCGGACCGGAAATAATGAGCGGTGTACGGGCATCGTCAATCAAGACGGAGTCTACCTCATCCACAATTGCATAGTGGTGTTCTCTCTGAACCAGATCCTCCAGAGATACTGCCATATTGTCTCTTAAGTAGTCAAAGCCGAACTCGTTGTTGGTTCCAAAGGTGATATCTGCAAGGTAAGCCTTCTTACGTGCCTCAGAATTAGGCTCGTGCTTATCTATACAATCTACCGAGAGGCCGTGGAACTGGTACAAAGGACCCATCCACTCGGAGTCTCTTTTTGCCAGATAGTCGTTCACGGTAACCACGTGGGTTCCCATACCTGCAAGGGCGTTGAGGAATACAGGAAGGGTTGCAACCAAGGTCTTACCTTCACCGGTTGCCATCTCGGCAATCTTTCCCTGGTGCAGCACTATACCTCCAATTAACTGAACGTCATAGTGTACCATATCCCAGGTAATCATGTTGCCGCCGGCCATCCAACTGTTTGCCCAGACGGCGTTATCACCCTCAATCTTTACATAGTCAAACCTTGCGGAGAGGTCCTTATCAAACTCGGTAGCCGTAACGGTAATAGTTTCATTCTCCTTAAAACGGCGGGCCGTAGATTTCATAATTGCAAAGGCCGTAGGAAGTACCTCATTCAGAACAACTTCTATATCCTCGTTTATCTTCTTCTTAAGGCGGTCATCCTCTGCGGCAATCTTCTCCTTCTCCCTTGCGGAAATCTCAACATCCTCCAACTGGCTCTTGAGTTCCTCACGCTTTTTCAGATCGGATGCTATCCTCTCTCTGATTGTCTGCCTAACTTTGTTTGTCTCCTCTCTGAGCTGATTATCTGAAAGTTGATCAACTCTCTCATACTCCTTAAGAACACTTGCAAGAATAGGCTTAATAGCCTTTAAATCTCTCTCCTCCTTGGAACCGAAGATACTCTTAAGAAGGTTTGACATTGTACTCATATACTCTATCTCTCTTTAAAAAATTAATCATTTTACGCTCATCCCTACACAATAATGGTGCGGGATGAAATAACTGACAAATTTGCGGAAAAAATGGGACAAAAAAAAGGGTTTACCCAAAGGCAAACCCCTTTTTTCCTCTATCTAATAATTAACCCTGAACAATAGCACCCATAGGGCAAGCACTTGCACAAGTACCGCACTCAGTGCAAAGACCCGGATCAATTGAGTAGATGTCACCTGCAGAGATAGCACCCATTGGGCACTCGCCCTGGCAAGTTCCGCATGCAGCGCAATCTGAAGTAATTTTGTAAGCCATAATAATTAGTATTTAATTGTTGTTAGTTTCTTTGGGTGGCAAATATACAAATTCCAGACCAATTTCAAAGTATATTAATAGCCGAATATATCCTCTGTCTTAAGTATGTTTACTTTACCGTAACTTGGAGCTATATCCTTGAGTTTCAACTCAGGAATATTTCCCAGAATACCGGTGTTGTAAGCACGTCCTTTAATGTTGTTTTTCTGGTAGTTAACAATATCATCCAAATTCAGGGAAGAAATCTTCTCATAGAGTTTCTTGTCATAATCCAGAGATACTCCCTTCTCATTCAGAGCAATGTAGTGCCAGATAACATCTATTCCGTTGTAACGGCGGGTTGCAAGGTTCTGCAGTGTATTGGCCTTTGCTACATCAAATGACTTCTGAGCAACAGGCATATCTGTCAGAATCTCGTCAAATGCCTTCATTGCATCCAGCATCTTATCGTTCTGAGTGTAAATTCTTGCAAGATAGTAAGGCACCTCACCCTTACGTGAAGGAAGAGTTGTGAATGCGCTTGCGTGGTATGCAAGTCCCTTAGCCTCACGCAGATCCTGGAATACTATAGATGACATTCCGCTGCCGAAGTATGTATCATACAGTTTGGTAAAGGCATCATTCTCAGGGTTGTACTCTACATCATCATAAGTGGTAACCTTGTAGAGGTTAATCTGGTTAGCCTTGTAAGGAGCAACAAATACTCTTGCAACTGAACTGTTCCAAGGGTTGAATATCTTGGATGGTCCGAACTCTGCAAGGTTCTCCTCAACCTTGTGAACGGAAGCAATCTTAGCCTTAATCTCATCCTTTGAAAGAGGTCCGTAGTAAACAATATCATGCTTGTGACGGAAGAGATCCTTAACCGCCTCAATCAACTGGTCTGAAGTCAGCATTGCAATCTCCAGAGGTTTGAGGTCTGTAGTAAGCGCATTCTCAGGACCGTATGCGGCATACATCATAACTGCGTTCTCGTTGCTGCGCTTGTCTGTCTTGGCGTTGAACTTCTCCAACATCCAGTTCTGCTTCATAACAGCAAGAAGCTGCTCATCTCCCTTAACGTTCTTAACCATATCCTCAAAGATTGCGCAGGCATCATCCAAAGTTGAGCTGAGACCGGAAACAAAAGCGGTTACATCATTAGGAGAATCGCTAATTCCAACGTTAGCAGCCAAAGCGTAAAGTTTGGTGCGCAACTCCTCGTTGCTGAGTGAATCTGTACCCAAAGCGTTTACGTAAGAAATAGCGTAAGGAAGAACGCGGTTGTCATTGGAACCGTTTGTAAAGTAGTAGTTTATCTGAGCAAGCTCGTTATCGTCATTGTGCTTGTAGTAGAAAAGCTGTCCGTTAGCAAGAGTATCTACGCTCATATCCTTCTTGTAGTCAACAAATACCGGCTCAATAGGTTTTGCTGCGTTGATGAACTCCTCAATGTCTCTCAGGAACTGAGAAGAGGTGTCACGGTTAGTGCGGATAGCTGTAATTGCCGGTTTCTCAAGGGTTTTAACGCCTACCTGAGGACCAACAACTTTGTTAACCTGAACGTAGTTGTCATTGAAGTTTCTTTTTGCAAAGGCAACAATGTCATCCTTTGTAATCTTCTCCAAACGCTCAACCTGGTTAACTACATAATCCCAAGGGAGATGATTGATGAATGCCTGATACTGCATGGCGGCAATGCTGCGGTAAGAATCCTGCATCTGCATCTTCATCTTCTTGAGGTTGTTGAGAATAGAAGTAATCATAGACTCGTCAAACTCACCCTTCTTAATCTTCTCAATCTCATCAAATACCAACTGCTTAGCCTCCTCCAGAGTCTGTCCCTCTCTTGGCTCGCTCTCTGCAAAGAAGAGTGTGTAGTCTGTAAGTTCGTAAGTGTAAGCGGCTGAACCCAGAGTCTTGTGAGGACGGTTAATGTCCAAGTCTACAAGACCTGCAACTCCGTTAAAGAGAATGTTCTTAACCATATAAAGAGTATCCTCCGTATAGTTGATACCCTCTTTGTTTGCCCTGTAAGCGGAAGGGAATCTCCAACCTACCATAACAAACGGAGACTCAAGGCCGTAAACGGTCTTCTCAATATGCTCGTTAATAGGCTCCTCATCCTCAAACTCCAGTAACTTGATGTTGTCATTCTTCTGCCAGTCTCCAAAGTACTGCTTAATCACCTTAATAACCTCATCAGGATTAAAGTCACCTGCCATACAGATGGCTACGTTGTTAGGTACGTAGAAGTTATTGAAGTGGTTCTGAATGTTTACAATAGAAGGGTTCTTAAGGTGCTCCTGAGTTCCTATTGTAGTCTGAAGTCCGTAAGGGTGCTTGTCAAACATAGCAAAGAGCAGAGTATCTACAGCGTTGCCTCCGTCATTTGAGAGGGAGAGGTTGCACTCCTCATAAACAGCCTCAAGCTCAGTGTGGAAACCTCTTATAACCATATTCTTAAAGCGGTCACTCTGAATCTTTGCCCAAGCCTCTACCATATTGGAAGGGATATCCTCAGTGTAAACGGTCATATCAAATGAGGTGAAGGCGTTGGAGCCCTTTGCACCCATCTGAGCCATAATCTTATCATACTCGTTGCCGATGAAGTACTGAGATGCCTCGTATGAGAGGGAATCTATGAGCGCATACTGTGCCTTTCTCTCCTGAGGGTCTGTAAGAGTTCTGTACTTTTCAAACTCCTCCGTAATTCTGTCGAGATAAGGTTTCTCTGCCTCATAATTGGTTGTACCAAAGCTCTTTGTACCCTTGAACATCAGGTGCTCCAGGTAGTGTGAAAGACCGGTAGTCTCCGCCGGGTCATTCTTACTTCCGGTTCTTACTGCAACGTAAGTCTGAATTCTTGGTTCCTTTTTAACCACTGAAAGATAGACGGTAAGTCCGTTATCCAGTGTGTAGATTCTGGTTGCGGTAGGGTCTCCCTTTACGGTGGAATATTTCTCACCGCAGGATACAATTGCGCTTACAAGCACGATTGTTGCAACCAACATTGTTGAAAGTTTAAATATGCGTTTCATGTCTAAAAATGAATATTTGCAATTGAAGCAGACAAAAGTACTAAATAAATGGAACTAAATGTTAACTTTGTGAGTTAGTTATCAACAATGATAAGAAGAGTGAAAAATATGGTATCTGTAGCCCTGAGAAGGACTTTTTCTATCGCGATGGTTATTTTACTCACCGTAAGTTCCTTTTTTGCACAGACGGGCCACACCACCTCCCTCAGTTTTGACAAGGTTGTGCACAACTTTGGCAAGTTCCTGGCCTCATCGGGAGCAAAGAGTTGCACATTTAAATATACCAATGTGAGCAGTGAGCCGGTTGTGATCAACAACATCCTCTCCTCCTGCGGCTGCAGCGTGCCGGAGTGGAACAAGGCCCCTATCAAACCGGGGGAGAGCGGAGAGATTAAGGTCACCTTCCTCAACGACCAGGGCCCCTACCCTTTTGACAAGACTCTGACCGTTTACCTCTCTTCTTCACAAAAGCCTGTAATTTTGAGAATTACCGGAGTAGCCTACGATAAGGAGAAACCTATATCCGAACTCTATCCCGTCCATCTGGGCCCTCTCGGAATGAAGAGTGACGTTCAGAACGGAGGGCAGATTGAACAGGGGCTCTCCAAATCTTTGAAGGAGAACGTTGTAAACCTCTCCTCCAAAACCGTTAACGTCTCCTTTGAGGATGTAGATCCCGCTTTGGAGATCTCCATAAAACCGTCCAAAATAGAGCCGGGAGAGAGCGCAACCATCTCATACACAATCAACACCAAGAACGGGCCTAAGCGCTGGGGAAAGAATACCTACAAGGCCTCAATAGTTGTAGACGGCAAGAAAACCGGTAAATTGTTTAAGAGCCAGGCGGTAATACTGACCCCTTATACCGGTCTAACATCCAAGCAGATAGATGAAGGTTCCCAGATCTTTGCAGAGCGCAGTTCCATTAGTTTCGGCACGGCAAAGGTGGGTGATAAGATTCCCGTTAGTTTCAAATTCCGTAACCCGGGTAAAAAGACTCTTGTAATCTACAAGGTGGAGACCGGCGGAGATAAGATGGAGATAAACTGCCCGGCCAAAATTGCACCTAATGCAACGGCCACCCTTACGGGAACCATTACGGCACAGACAAAAGATCCAGATAAAGTATTTATAATCACTCTAATAACAAACTCACCGCAGAGACCTATAGTAACGCTGTTTGTTAACGGAGTTATACAGTAACAAGATATGAGCAAGAAGGCAACCAACAAGATTGCGGCAAATACAGAAGATTGGCCACCAAAGAAATGCGACAACCCGGATACCGCGTTAATTGTAAACGACGGAGTAAACTGTCAGCCGGTGGTTAATCCCTACATCAAGAACTTTTTTGCCAAGAAGAAACCTACCCTGCTTACAGCCAAGGAGTACCTCAAGGGCATCTTTGAGGGAGACCGCTCCATTTTAGGCAGAGCAATTACACTGGTGGAGAGTTCCAACCCGGAGCATCGCGCTCTGGCTAAGGAGATTATAATGGGTTGTCAGGAGAAGATTCGCAAGAGCAAAATCCGCACTATGAGGATAGGCATCACCGGAGTTCCGGGTGCAGGAAAGAGCACATTCATAGAGGCTTTCGGAGGTTACATCACAGCCAAGGGGCACAAGTTGGCGGTCCTGGCAATTGACCCTTCCAGCGAGAGGAGCAAGGGTTCCATTTTGGGAGACAAGACCCGTATGGAGACCCTTACCAAAGATCCTAAAGTCTTTATCCGTCCTTCGCCTTCCGCAGGTTCTCTGGGCGGAGTTACAAGAAAGACCCGTGAGACCATACTACTCTGTGAAGCAGCAGGTTATGACGTCGTATTCATAGAGACCGTAGGAGTTGGACAGAGCGAGACTGCAGTCCACTCAATGAGTGACTTCTTCCTGCTTCTGATGCTAAGCGGTGCGGGAGATGACCTTCAGGGAATTAAGAGAGGCATCATGGAGATGAGTGACCTTATTGCCATTACCAAGGCGGACGGTAACAACGAGGAGAAGGCGGAGGGTGCCAAAGCGCTCTATGCCGGGGCGTTGCACCTCTTCCCGCCTACTGATTCCGGCTGGGTTCCAACCGCAGTAACCTCATCTGCAGTAACTAAGAAGGGTCTGGATGTAATTCTTCAGAAGATTGAGGAGTACTTCAAGCTTGTAAAGAGGAACGGTTACTATGACCTCAAGCGCCGTCAGCAGGCAAAGTACTGGATGTACGAGTCTATTAACGAGACCCTAAAGAACGATTTCTACGATAATCCCAAAATAGACAAGGCTCTTCAGAAGACTGAACAGCAGGTACTTGCAGGCCAGATTGATTCCTTTATGGCAGCGGAGCAACTGATAGATCTCTACAGGGAGGAGGAGAAGCAGTAAGTTGAATCAGATTACCGCCATCTTAACCGAGGCGCTCAAGGGTGCCGTTATGATTACAGGACTTGTAATCATAATGATGCTCCTTATAGAATTTCTCAACATTGAAAGCCACGGCAAGACCCTCTATAAACTGCGCACTAAGAACACTTTACAGGTAATTGTAGGCACCTTGCTGGGCATCATTCCCGGCTGCGTGGGAGGCTTTGCCGCCGTCTCGCTCTACACCCACTCCGTCATAGGATTCGGCGCCCTCATTGCCGCCATGATTGCCTCCACCGGAGACGAGGCCTTTGTAATGGCCGCCACCTCTCCCAAAAGTTACCTGATTGTAATCTGTACCGTTTCTATTATCGCGATAGTAACCGGTCTTATTATCAACCTTGTACAGAAAAAGAGAGGAGTCACTTCCGCCCCCGTCTGCAAGGAGGAATTTGCCCTGCATACAGATGAAGACAGTTCCAACCCCTCCCCTTTCAAACGGAACTCCTACCGTAACCTTCTCTCTTTCAGTTGGAGAAGGGCTGTCATTATAATTGGCATTCTGCTCTTTATTGTAGCAATGCTCACCGGACTGATTGATGACGGAGGTGAATCTACCGGCCGTAATGATTTGATAGGTAAGATTTTCAACGAGAGGTGGATTAACATACTCTTTGCCGTTATCTCCCTCTTTACCCTGCTTATGACCGCTACCGCAAAGGAGCACTTCATAAGGGAACACATCTGGGACCACCTGCTTAAAAAGCATCTGCCGGGTGTCTTCCTTTGGACTCTGGGTGCCCTTATAGTTTGCGGCATTCTTACAGAGGAACTTAGTATAGAGAGCTGGATATCAACCCACAGCAGCTATATGCCGTTAATAGTTCTGGCGGCCGCCGCCATTGGACTTATTCCGCAGAGCGGCCCTCACATGATATTCATACTGCTTTGCACTCAGGGCACCCTGCCTCTCTACATACTGATAGTGAGTGCAATATCACAGCAGGGCCACGTCTCCCTCCCGCTGCTTGCAGAGAGCAAAAAGCGCTGGCTGCTGAGCAAACTACTCTGCGCCCTAATTGCAATAACAGTTGGAATGATTTGTTTTATGGTAACTTAAAATAATAGAGATATGAAAAAGATTGTAGCAAGCCCAAAGGCACCGGCCGCTGTAGGAACTTACAGCCAGGCAGTTATAGCAGACAACACAATTTACGCATCCGGTCAGCTTCCTATTGACCCTGCAACCGGAGAGTTTGCAAAGGGAGGTTTCAAAGAGCAGCTCACCCAGGTATTTACCAACCTCAAGAACGTGCTTGAGGAGGGCGGATTCAAGATGAGTGATGCCGTTAAGGTAACCGTTTACCTTCAAGACCTTGCAAACTTTGCAGCACTTAATGAAGTTTACGCCAAATTCTTCTCTGAACCATACCCTGCAAGAGTAGCCTTCCAGGTAGCCGCCCTCCCCAAGAACGCCATGGTAGAGGTGGACGTAATTGCAGTTAAGTAAACTGTGCCCTCCCCCATTCTTCGTGCAGTTTTTTAGTTTACAAATAAACTAATTTTGCAATATGAGAAAGAGCCCGGTGAAATACCGAGCTCTTTTCTTATTTTAAAGCATCTCCGTTCATGGTGACAAGGAATTCCTCGTTGGAGGTTGTCTTTTCAAGGCGGGATTTCATGAACTCCATAGCCTCAACGCTGTTCATATCAGAGAGGTAGTTTCTCAAGATCCATACACGGTTGAGAACCTCCTTGTTAACCAGCAGGTCATCTCTACGGGTAGAACTGAGGGTAACGTCAACTGCAGGGAATACTCTCTTGTTGGAGAGCTTTCTGTCTAACTGCAACTCCATGTTACCCGTTCCCTTGAACTCCTCAAAGATAACGTCATCCATCTTGGAGCCGGTCTCCGTAAGAGCTGTTGCTATAATTGTAAGAGAACCACCGTTTTCTACGTTTCTGGCAGCACCAAAGAATCTCTTTGGTTTGTGAAGTGCGTTGGCATCTACACCACCGCTGAGCACCTTACCGCTGGCAGGCTGAACTGTGTTGAATGCACGTGCAAGACGGGTGATAGAATCCAAAAGGATAACCACATCATGTCCGCACTCAACAAGTCTCTTTGCCTTCTCAAGCACTATGCTTGCAACCTTTACATGACGGTCTGCAGGCTCGTCAAAGGTAGATGCAACTACCTCAGCCTTAACGCTGCGGGCCATATCAGTTACCTCCTCCGGACGCTCGTCTATAAGAAGGACAATCAGATAAACCTCCGGGTGGTTGTCTGCAATGGCGTTTGCTATCTCCTTAAGCAGCACGGTCTTACCGGTCTTAGGCTGAGCTACAATAAGACCTCTCTGTCCCTTACCTATAGGAGCGAACATATCTACAACTCTGCAGGAGAGGTTGTTGTGTCCGTTGCCCAGAATGTTGAACTTCTCATCCGGAAATAGCGGAGTAAGGAAGTCAAACGGTACTCTGTCTCTGATGAAGGCAGGATCTCTGCCGTTGATGGAATCTATCTTTACAAGAGGGAAGTATTTGTCACCCTCTCTTGGCGGCTTAATCTCTCCGTAAACGGTATCTCCGGTCTTAAGGGCGTAAAGCTTTATCTGTGACTGTGATACATAGATATCATCTGGTGAGTTCAGATAGTTGTAATCAGATGAACGGAGGAAACCGTAACCGTCAGGCATAATTTCAAGCACTCCGTTTGCCTTTACAACTCCCTCAAACTCAATCTTTACAGGTTTCTCTCTCTCCTGGAACTCCTCCTGGTTTCTACGCTGCTCCATCTGAGGACGCTGAGGGCGCTCACTTTGCTGAGGACGCTCACCCTGCGGTGCGTTCTGCTGAACAGGTCTTTGCATCTGCTGAGGTGCGGCAGGTCTTGGTTGCGGCTGAGGCTGTGCAACGTTCTGTGGCTGAGGCTGTGCAACATTCTGCTGCTGAGCCTCTTCTGCCTGTGCCTGCTGGGCTGCAATCTGGTTCTTTCCGGTTCCTTTAGGACGTCCCCTACGCTTTGCAGGCTGTGCTGCCTCCGCATTTGATGGCTGAGGCTGGGCTGCGTTCTGTGTATTCTGCGCTGCAGGTGCGGTCTCCTCCTTTCTCTTTCTTCCCCTCTTCTTAGGCTCTGCAACCTCCGGGTTACTGTTACTCTTTTCAACGTTCTGATTCTCCGCTCTTTGCTCAACTACAGGTTTAGAAACCTGTATACGCTCTCTCTTGGCCCTCTTTGGACGCTGGATTGGCTGGTCTACAGACTGAATGGCCTGCTCGTCCAAAATCTTGTAAATCAAATCTTCCTGTGAATAATTCTTAGCTTTGGAAATGTTCAGTTTCTCTGCAATTGCCAACAACTCATCAAAGCTCTTAGATTTTAGTTCAATAATGTCAATCATATAAAAAATTGGGGATTACATCCGTACGAGTTGCACGGATTTGTTATGCAAATATAATCTATTTTTTGAAAAGAAAAAAATAAGGGAGTGATTTTCACCCCCTTATTAACTACTTCAGAGAAATAACAATCTCTTCAAGGAACTTGGTAAACTTCTCCAATGACTTGAGATCCAGCTTCTCACCCGGTGCGTGTACACCTCTTAGGGTTGGACCGAATGAGATCATATCCATCTCCGGGAACTTAAGTGAGAAGAGACCGCACTCCAAGCCTGCAGGCGTTACAACAACTTTTGCATCCTCTTTGAAAAGACGCTTGTAAGTCTTCTTGCAAACATCAAGGATTGGGGAGTTGAGGTTAGGAATCCAACCAGGGTATTCTCCTGAGTGAACTACTTTTGCACCTGCAAGAGCCCAGCAGGCCTCCATCTGCTGTGCCATCCAGCGTCTCTCACTTACAACTGCACTTCTCTGGCTTGAACCAATCACAATCTTGTTGCCCGGACGCATCTTAATGGATGCAAAGTTTGTGGAGATCTCAATGAGTCCCTTAATGGAGTCACTGATCTTGTAAGAACCGTGAGGTGAGGCAACTCCGGCAAAAATCAAAGAGGCTGCGGTGTTCTCGTCTATTGCTCCCTTTGTCCAGGTTACCGGAACAAGTTCCATATCAACGTTAGGATCTGAGAGTGAGAACTCAGAACGAACATATCCTCTTATCTCCTCAAAAATCTCAAATACAGAGCCCTTTGCGCTCTTAGGGAATCCGAAGAGGGCGTGAGCGTCTCTTGGGATGGCGTTGCGTTTGTTACCGCCGTCAATCTCATAGAGTTCAATGCGGTGCTTATCCAGAACCTTGTATAAGAATCTGAGCAACTGCTGGTTGGCATTAACTCTGTTCTTGTTGATATCATCTCCGCTGTGACCTCCCAAACTTCCGAATACCCTTACTTTATACTTGAGGTACTCTTTGGTTTGAGGTACTCGTTTGTATTTGAATACGGCTGTGGTATCTATACCGCCGTTGCAGCCAATGCAGAGTTCTCCCTCATCCTCGGAATCCAGATTAAGGAGAATGTTACCGGTAACGAATCCAGGTTTGAGTGCCTCGGCACCGTCCAAACCTGTCTCTTCTGAGACGGTAAAGAGGGCCTCAACTCTTCCTGTCTTAATTGTAGGATCCGTAACCACAGCAAGTTGCGCAGCCATACCTATTCCGCAGTCTGCTCCCAGTGTAGTATCTTTTGAGATAAGCCAGCCGTCCTCCTCGGTGTAAGGGATTGGATCTTTGGCAAAATCGTGCTCAACTCCCGGATTCTTCTCGCACACCATATCTGAATGGCTCTGGAGAATAACGGTAGGAACTTTCTCTTTGCCCTTATCTGCCTCCTTGATAATCACTACGTTACCAACCTCGTCTCTCTTTGCTTTGAGGTTGTGCTTCTTGGCAAAGGCCAAAAGCCACTCTATAATTTTCTCCTCGTGACCACTCTCTCTGGGAACAGTGGTAATCTCCTTGAAGATTTCAAGAATGTCTTTGCTGTTCATAATACTATATTTTTAAATTGATTACTAGTTATTGCTCTTGAGTTGACGCTCAAGATCAGCCACATAGTGACGGATATTTCTGTCCGTATCTATAAGATCGGATACGGTGTTGCAGGCGTGGAGAACGGTAGCGTGATCCTTTCCGCCCATCTGACTACCTATAGATGCAAGGGAGGTCTTGGTCAGATTTCTTACAAGGTACATAGTAATCTGACGTGCCTGAACAATCTCCCTCTTCCTTGTCTTTGAGACAATTAACTCAGGAGTAATCTTAAAGTAGTCACAGACGGTATTACGTATTCTCTCAAGAGAAATCTCAGAAGAATCTATGTTGATTATCTGCTGAGTTACCTTCTTTGCAAGTTCCAGGGTTATGTTCTCGTTATTGAGAGTTGCGTGTGCTACCAGAGAGAGAATGGTTCCCTCAAGTTCACGTACGCTGCCTGTAACTCTGTTAGCCAGATACTCAATCACTTCTGCCGGCAGAACTATACCCTCGTTCTCGCTCTTGGCCTTGAATATCTTCAATCTTGTCTCATAATCCGGAGGTAGAAGCTCGGCGGACAGGCCCCATTTAAATCTCTGCAGTACTCTCTGATCAAAGCCCTGCAAACTGCCGGGAGGACAATCTGAAGTAAGGATTATCTGCTTTCCCGCCTGGTGCAGATAGTTGAAGATATGGAAGAATATATTCTGAGTTCCCTTGCTGGTAAACTCTTGTACATCATCTATAATCAAAACATCTATCTGTTGGTAGAAGTGTAGAAAATCCGGTATCTTATTACCTACAAAGGCATTCTGGAACTGTGTCTTAAAGGTAATTGCACTAACATACAAGACAATCTTATCCGGTAACCTTTCTTTAATTCTCAATCCTATGGCCTGAGACAGATGGGTCTTGCCCAGCCCCGAACCTCCGTATATGAACAAAGGGTTGAAAGGATTTCCACCCGGAGTCTTTGCTACGGTCTCACCGGCACTTCTTGCAAGACGGTTGCAAGTTCCCTCGATAAAATTGTCAAAAGAGTACCGAGGATTAAGATTTGACTCAATGTAGAGTTGCTGAATTCCCGGAATCACAAAAGGATTCATCTTCTCCTTTTCATCCCTAGGAATTGCAATACCCCTGTTTTTAAGCTGAATCTCGTTCTGGTGAGAGTAAGATACCGTGGAGTTGAGAATCTTAACATTGTAGGCAAGTTTAACATTCTCTCCTATCACCCTCTTAAGAGTCTTTGCCAAGATATCGTTCAACTGGCTCTCTTCTAACTGACGGTAGTATGCATCTGAAGGAACTTCTATTGTAAGTTTGCTTCCTACTAAGGAGACCGGCTTTACCGGAAGGAACCATGTCTTGAAGACGGAATCAGGAACATTGTTCTTGATTATCTTAAGGCACTCACCCCAAACCTCTATGTAGTTTCTCTCCTTCATTAAACTTTGATGATACTAGAAAAAAAAAGCGCCGCGTTGTTTTGGCAGAACAAAAATGGTTAAAAAAAAGTTATAAAAAAAAATCGTCAGCTATTGTTTTTTTCGGAATAAATATAAGAGCCTTATAAATCAGTAAGAAAAAATTTACCCATTTGTAAGGGTGTCATTTTTTGCTAATTGCAAGATTATCCTTTATAACTCTCTAATCAGAAAACTTTTACTCTTATGTATTTTTTAGGGTTCTCTTTTATCTTTTTAACAAGATCTTCAATTTCCACCACCAAACTGTCCAAAGAGTTGTGCAAAGCGTCCGTGGAGATGAGTTTTCCGGTGGTAGATTCGGGTGACTGCACCTTCTCCAAAAGTGCGTTGAGCTCATCCACTGTCTTACTGAGTTTTACGGTAGAGAGTTCCTGGGAGGTCTTATTTAAGTTGCTGAGTGTCTTATGGAAATCCCCGTTAGGAGAGGAAAGAGAATCCGTTAAAGCGTTGATATTCTTGAGTGAAGCGGAGAGATCCGGAGTCATCTCGTTCAAAGAACCGGTAAGTTTCTGAACATTGGCCAAAGAGCCGTTCAGACGGTGCAAAGATGAATGAAGATCTGCTCTGGCGGCAGAGTCAAGAGTCTGATTTATAGCAGAGAGAGTCTTCTCCAACTCCTCCATTACCTCACCCAGTTTATTCTTCAGAGGGCTGGCGTAACCATAGAGGATACTGATCATATCCGGAGCGGTACTGCCCGGAATGGTGTCTCCCCTTCTGAGAAATAACTTGCCGTCTCCCAGCACAATACGTAAAGATTTACCGCCCAATATACTAGAACTGTATGCCTCCGCTCTTGAGTTTGACGGTATAGAGTAATCCTTTTTAACACTGAGACTTATAAGAAAACAATCTTTCACCGGGTCAAATTTTATCCTATCTATTGCCCCCACTTTAAGTCCCTTTATGTAAACGGGAGATGTTACCGTAATTCCGTCTACTTCACCCAAATAGGTGTAATAAGTGTTGCTCCCCTTAAAGATATCGTGACCCTTCAGATAGTTCAAGGCAAAGAAGAGGGCCACTAAAATGAGAATCAAAAACAGGCCTATTTTCTGACTGCTGCTAATCTTCATAATATGCTTATTTAATCACTATTACAAATGCTCCTTTAAAGCTCTTTCTCACTTCGGAAAGCTCTTTTAAAGCCTCCTCCCTGGTATTATATCTTCCAAGATAGTATTTGTATCTCCCATCCTGATAGATATAACGGGCATCACGCCTCCCTTTCAAATCCGGAGCGTCGGATGCAAGTTTCTTATTAACCGCCATTATCTGAATGGCGTAAAATTGATCAATTTGTTCAATTTGTTCAATTTTATCCTCAGGCTCATTATTCGGCTCCGCCGGCTCTTTATCCAGAGAGTTATGGCTCTCGTAATCCTCCTTATATTTTGTAAAGGCATCCGCCAGGCGGCGGGCTATCTTGGTCTGTCCCTGCTCGGTAACCAAAATCTTCAGATCTTCCTGGTTGGAGAGGAACCCTATCTCGGTAAGAACGGAAGGCATTGTAGTTCTCCAAAGGACCAGGAACCCGGCCTGCTTAACTCCCCTGCCGTGCTTTACCGGCCCCTTTGCATACTCATCCTGAATGAACTTTGCAAACTTTATACTCTGCTCTGAGTAAGCGTTTTGCAAAAGGGAGAATATAATGTATGACTCCGGAGAATCAGGGTTAAAGCCCTCATACTTAGTGGTATAATCCTCCTCCATCTTAATTACGGCGTTCTCTCTCTTTGATACCTCAAAGTTGCGGTCGCTTACGTGAGTTCCCATTGTGAAGGTCTCGCTGCCGCGAGGAACCGTTGACGGATTGGCGTTTACGTGAACGGAAATGAAGAGGTCCGCCTTGTTGCGGTTGGCTATGTCCGCTCTCTCGGCAAGTGGGATGAATACATCTTTCTTCCTGGTATAGACCACTTTAACATCCGGATGCTCCTCCTCAATCATCTTTCCGAGTTTAAGAACTACGGAGAGAACTATGTTCTTCTCACTGTACTTCTTGTCTTTGCTAAGGCAGCCGCTGTCCCTTCCTCCGTGGCCGGCATCAAGCACAAGGCACTTGAGCCCCTCCGTCTGAGAGGAGGCCTCAGCAGGTAGAAGGAGGAAGAGTGTTGCAATTATGCACATTAATCCGTATCGGGAAAAATGATTGGCCATCTTAGGTACGTTAATTGCTTAAATTGTGCTACATTTGTCGCTGCTGACAAATTTACAAATAAAAGCGGAAAAAAAGTGTATAGGATGAGTTTTAAGAGAATCATACGTGGATGGGGATACTTTGCTCTTATCGTATCACTTGTTCTTATCATGCAGAGCTTTTCCGCTCCAAAACGGTCCCAGATTCCTGGTCTTAGGGTTTTACGCCTCACGGATACGGTTCCTGCAAAGGATTCCATAACTCAGGATTCTTTAAAGAGAGACTCCCTTGTAATAATAGATTCCTCACAAATCTCCACCCTTAAGGAGCCGGTCTTCTCCACCGGAAGAGACTCCAGCGTAGAGATTATGACGGAGGGCAAGAGAATGCTCTATTACTATGGAGATGTGACGGTTACATACGGAGACATTCAACTCAAGGCAGACTACATGGCCTATAACGTGCAGACCAAAACCGTCTTTGCCAAGGGACTGCCGGACTCATCGGGAGTAATAAAAGGTTTCCCGGAGTTGAAGGAGGGTAAGAATACCTTCACCATGGAGAGTGTCTACTATAACTTTGACACCAAGAAGGCCAAGATTTTCAACATGATGACTCAGGAGGGAGAGGGCAATATCAGAGGAAAATACATAAAGAAGATGCCGGATAACTCCGTCAATATCTCCAGAGGTATCTATACCACCTGTGATGCGGAAGAGCCCCATTTCTACCTCCAGATGACAACGGCAAAAGTTGTAAACTCCGGTCCTGTAAAGAAGACGGTATTCGGCCCGGCATACACTGTAATTGAGGGTGTTCCAACGCCTTTCGCACTGCCTTTCGGCTTTGTGCCAAAGATCAGCAACAGAAGCGGCGGTATACTTTTCCCTACTTACGGTGAGGAGACGGCCAGAGGTTTTTACCTCAAAGGGTTGGGGTATTACTTCGTATTCGGGGAGCACTTTGATTTGGCGGCAACTTGTGACCTCTATACAAAAGGGTCTTGGGCAACCAACCTAAATGCGAGGTACACAAAGAGATATAAGTATTCCGGTTCTCTATCGGGAGGCTACTCCGTAGATATTACGGGAGAAAAGGGGCAGCCGGACTACGTCAAGAGCAAGAACTTCTCGCTCAACTGGAGTCACAATCAGGATGCAAAGGCAAGGCCGGGAACAACCTTCAGAGCCTCTGTAAACTTCTCCAGTCCGTCTAATAGCCGCTATAACTCAACCACTATAAATCAGGCACTTACAAACCAGATTTCATCTTCCATCTCTTACGGAAAAACTTGGGCGGGAACTCCGTTCTCCCTCTCCGTAAACGCTCTGCACAATCAGAACTCCAGAGATAGTTCATACGCGGTTACCTTCCCTAACCTCACCTTTACCGTGAGCCGTATCAATCCGTTCCGTAGAAAGGAGATGATTGGAAAGAAGAAGTTTTACGAGGATATCACCTTCAACTATACGGCAAGGTTTGACAACAAGATAAACTTCAAGAGCAGAGAGGTTAAGGAGCCGGACTTCTTCAAAAAGATGAAGAACGGACTGCAGCACAGTTTCTCCATAGGACTCCCTACCTTTACGGTTCTCAAGTATATACAGGCCTCACCTAACGTAAGTTACGGAATGAACTGGTACTTCTCGGATGCGGTTCAGTACTATGATACCGAGCAGAAGAAGACGGTTACAAAGTACTCGGATCCGTTCAGCACATTCGGCGTAACTCAGAACTACAACTTTGCTCTGAGTTTCAACACCCGTCTTTACGGTCTCTTCAACTTTGGAAAAGATTATAAGATTCAGGCAATAAGACACACCCTTACTCCTAGTTTGAGTTTCAACTATATGCCGGAACTTGGAACACATGCAAACGGCTATCGCACATACTCTTACGTAGATATGAACGGTGTTCCTCACTCCGTGGTTTACAACAAATACAGCGGTCAGTTGTACTCTCCTCCGGGAATGGGTAAGAATGCCGGAATGTCTTTCAACTTCGGTAACCTGTTGGAGGCTAAGATCAGATCTCAGCAAGATACTACCGGTAAGGGAACCAGAAAGATAAGACTTATAGACCAGTTGAACATATCAGGTTCCTACAACTTCCTGGCAGACTCTCTTAAGCTCTCAAACATAGCGGTTTCCATGACCACTACCGTATTCGGAAAGATGGCCATAAACGGTTCCATGACATTGGATCCGTACGCTATTAACGAGCGCGGAGTGAAGATTAACAAACTGAATATTCAGCAGAAGGGATTTCATCCGTTCCGCCTTACCGGGGCCAGCCTCTCCACCTCCTACAGTTTCTCCGGAGAGGGAACAAGTAAACTTGGTTCCGAGTATGTACCTCAAGGGGCTATATCCAGAGCCGGTTCAAACTCAACCAGCGGTTACGAAAGGATTTACTATCACCCTGTTACGGGAGAGTACATCCCGGGAGGATGGGTTTATTACTATGACCCTAAGATGCCGTGGAGCGTGAACCTCAACTACAGCTACTCTTACTACAAGAATTACCAATACTCAAATAACCAGCTTATTACAAAGCATAACCACTCCATGACCCTGGGAGTAAGTTCACAGATTAGGATTTACAAAGATTTGAACATCTCCCTCAATACCGGAGTGGACCTTACAAAGATGCAGCTTACCACCACACAGCTTTCCGGCTCATTCAGTCTGCACTGTTTCCAAATCTCCTTCTCCTGGATACCTAACGGAAAATGGGAGAGCTGGAGTTTCAGAATCTGTGCAAACGCCTCATCTTTGGCAGATTTGCTGCAGTTTAAGAAGAACGCAAGTTACTGGGATAACCAGTATTAAAACAATATGTTATGAAAAGGATGATTGTAGCCCCTTCAATGCTCTCCGCAGATTTTGCCAATCTGGGAAAGGATATTGACATGGTAAACCAAAACGGAGATATATTCCATCTGGATATTATGGACGGAGTATTTGTTCCCAATATCTCTTACGGAACTCCTGTAATTAAGGCCATTACATCCAGGGCTACCATTGAGGTGGAGGCTCACCTTATGATTGTGGAACCTCAGAAATTCCTTAAGGATTACAAAGAGATGGGAGTGGGGTCAATAAGCGTTCACTATGAAGCCTGCACCCACCTGGACAGAGTTGTCAATCAGATTAAGGAACTGGGAATGAAGGCGGGAGTTGCAATCAACCCTCACACCAGCGTTAATCTTTTGCAGGATATTGTAAAGGTTTCAGATTACATATTGGTAATGAGCGTTAATCCGGGGTTCGGCGGTCAGAAATTCATTCCTTACACCACTCAGAAAATCAGAGATTTAAAGAAGATTATCCAGGATAACAACCCTAATTGTCTGATTGAGGTGGACGGCGGAGTAGGCCTTTCCAATATTGAGGAGTTGGCACGCGCAGGTGCAGATGTAGTTGTTGCCGGAAATGCGGTATTCTCTTCAAAGAATCCGGCAGAGACAATCAAGAAACTCCAGGGCTTACTTTAAGCGGGCAATTACCGTTCTGCAGGCGGATACTTTATCCCCCACTTTTACAAGAACTTCCGAATCAAGCGGCAGGAAGAAATCCACGCGGCTGCCGAACTTTATGAATCCCAGTTGCTCTCCTGCGGCAACCTTCTCACCCTCTTTTGCATAGCAGACAATGCGGCGGGCTATGTAGCCTGCAATCTGACGGAAGAGAATCTTTGCACCGCTCTCAGTTTCAACCACAACGGAAGTTCTCTCGTTTTTAACTGATGACTTTGGATGCCATGCTACCAGGTAATCTCCCGGATGATAATTCTTGTAAATAATGAGCCCCCCTACTGGATAATAGTTTACGTGAACGTTGAACAGGCTCATAAATACTGAGACCTGAAGAGCCTTGGAGTGCAGGTATTCATCCTCCTCCACCTCCTTTACAATCACCACTTTACCATCTGCAGAAGAGAGCACCTCGTTTGCAGCAGATGATATTGTTTTTCTTTTGGGATCTCTGAAAAAGTATGCAATGAAGATAAAGAGAACCACCACCAGGATTGAGAAAATTATAGGAAGCGGTCTCAAACCAGTAAAAAGCAAGAGGGCGGTGATAACAGCCGCAAAGAAGAAAAAGGTAATTAAAACTGATATGCGTCCCTCTTTGTGTATCATTGCAATTATTAGAATACCAGGTAATTATAAAAGAGATAGAAGACCGCAGCGGCAGGGAAGGCAAAAAGTGCGCTGTCAAATCTGTCCAGCAGTCCGCCGTGGCCCGGCATAATGTTTCCGGAATCCTTCACCTCAAACCTTCTTTTGAGTTGGCTCTCAACCAAATCTCCCATCACTGCAAATATGCTCACAATCAGAGCGTAGAGAGTGCAGGCCTTGTAGCTTGCCTCCGGAAGCAACAGGTTAAAGTATCTTAAAATAACCGCTGCAATTACTGAGAAAATCAGAGAACCTATAACGCCCTCCCAGGATTTCTTGGGTGAAACGCTTGGCATAAGTTTATGACCCTTAGCACCTTGCCCGAATGCAGTCCCTATACAGTATGCTCCTACATCTCCCGCCCAAAGAAGAATCAGAAGTGAAGCAATCTTCCAACCGTTGTATCCGAAGAAACCAACTACGTTCAGCGTTGCAAATGGTATAGCTACATAAACCAATGATGACCAGGCAAATTCCAGCCCTTTGTTATCCTTGCTGAAGAGTCTCTCCAGCGGTATCATAAAGAGGCAGAGAACCAGCAGAGCCACAAAGATCATTGCCGCCGAATAGTATGCCCTGGAGTTGGGCAGCATATCCGGAACCTCTGAAGAACAGGTCTCTACAGTTCCTCCCATAACGGAGAAAAGCAGAGCCGGTATCAAAAAGATTGAGAGTGAGGCTGTTATTGAGAGCAACTTTAAAAGTACCTTCCCCTTCCCTACTGTGAAATGGAGGTACTCATAAACCATGCAGCAGACTATAAATGAAAAAACTATGATGTATGGGAGCGGGTTATGCTTCCAGAAAAAGAGGCAGGATATAAGTATTACGCAGAATACTATACCGCTAATCGTTCTCTTTATCAGCTCTTTCATTTTGCTCTAACTTTACGCGAGGTCCGTAAATTCTCTCAAGATCCTCTGCAAAGATTACCTCCTTCTCCAACAGCAGCTGAGCCAACTCCTTAAAGCCCTCCATGTGGCTCTCCAGAACATCCTTAGCCATCTGGTGTGCCTTATCTATCAGCGCTTTAGTCTCTGCATCAACAAGTTCCGCAGTCTTCTCGCTGAAAGGTTTTGTGAGGTTGTAACCATCCTCCTGGAAGTTGTAGTATGAGATGTTGCCCACCTTGTCGCTCATTCCGTAGTAGGCAACCATAGCGTATGCCATCTTTGTCAAACGCTCCAAATCATTGAGTGCACCGGAAGAAATCTTGTTGTTTATAATCTCCTCGGCAACTCTTCCTCCAATGAGAGAAGCCATCTCATCCATCATCTGCTCCTTGGTCATAATCTGCCTCTCCTCAGGCACATACCAGGCTGCACCCAAGGCTTTTCCTCTAGGGATGATTGTAACCTTAAGCAGCGGATTTGCATTCGGAAGGAACCAACTTACGGTAGCGTGGCCCGCCTCATGGAACGCAATTGTACGCTTTTCTGAAGGCGGAATAATCTTGCTCTTTCTCTCAAGACCGCCAACAATTCTGTCAATTGCATCAAGGAAATCCTGCTTATCTACAGACTTCTTGTTGTGACGTGCAGCAATCAAAGCCGCTTCATTGCAGACATTTGCAATATCCGCACCTGAGAATCCCGGCGTCTGCTTGGAGAGGAAACTGATATCCAAATCGGGATCCAGTTTGAGTTTCTTAAGGTGAACTTTAAATATCTGCTCTCTGTCTTTAAGTTCAGGAAGATCTATGGTAATCTGACGGTCAAATCTTCCCGCACGCATAAGAGCTTTATCCAAAATATCTGCACGGTTGGTTGCGGCCAGAATAATCACACCGCTGTTTGTGCCAAAGCCGTCCATCTCTGTAAGCAGCTGGTTAAGAGTATTTTCTCTCTCATCGTTTGAGGAGAATCCCACATTCTTTCCTCTTGCTCTTCCCACTGCGTCAATCTCATCTATAAAGACAATACAAGGAGCCTTCTCCTTTGCCTGCTTGAACAAGTCTCTTACTCTGGAGGCACCAACTCCCACAAACATCTCCACAAAGTCAGAACCGCTCATTGAGAAGAACGGAACATTTGCTTCACCGGCTACCGCCTTGGCCAACAGGGTTTTACCGGTACCTGGAGGACCAATAAGAAGTGCTCCCTTAGGAATCTTTCCTCCCAAACTGGTATACTTTGCAGGACTCTTTAAGAAGTCCACAATCTCCATAATCTCAACCTTGGCCTCCTCCAAACCCGCTACATCCTTGAAGGTTACCTTAACCTTGCTGTTCTTGTCAAAGACCTTGGCCTGGCTCTTTCCAACGTTGAAAATTCCGCCGCCGCCACCTGCTCCCATATTGGAAACACCTCTGGAAAGACGGCTCATAAGGTAGAACAGCAGAACCAACATCAGAATTGGCCAAACCCAACTCAGTATGTTGCTCCAGTAGTTTACAGACTCCTCAAACTCGTATTTGAATTTCTTATCTTCCGGAAGAAGGGCCCTTGCCTCAGAGAACTCCTTTTCCGCTTCAAATGAGGATGGTACAACAAAGTAGAACTGAGGTGCAGATTTAGGAGTCTCTCCGCCAAAACGGTTTTTGTACTTCTCCTGAGACTCTTTTTTGAGTTTCACATATCCCTTGTTCTCATTGGTAATGAAGGAGATCTTATCCACATCACCGGCAGGAATCATCTGCTCCCTAACCTCATACCACTCAGTCTTAAGCTGTTTATTGGAGGAGCCTCCCGTAAGCCATACATATCCGAGGACCAGAATCAAAGGCAGATAAATAATCCATACCACTGAGAATGGATTTTTCCTTTTCTGATTACCGCCCCTATTATTCAATCTGTTGTCTGCCATATATTTAGTCTTGGTATTCTTTCTTAGGACAATCGCTCCACAAATCTTCAAGACGATAGAAATTTCTGTACTCCGTCTGGAAAATGTGAACTACAATGTCACCGTAATCTTGTATAATCCAGAAGCGATTCTCTTTACCCTGGGAGCGGACGACCTTCTTCTTGCACTTTACAATCATCTCATCCTCAACATTATCCGCGATAGCTGAAACGTTCGGAGTGGAGTCTGCATTGCAAATGACAAAGAAGTCACAGATGCTGCTGCCAACCTTTCTAAGATCCAGAGAGACAACGTTTTGCCCCTTCTTGTCCAGTATGGCCTCAACAATCACATCCAACTCGCCCGGCAGTTTTGCCGCAGGCTTCTTTGCAGCAGGCTTCTTTGCAACCGCCTTTTTCACACTTTTCTTTGCCGGAGCCTTAGCCGCCTTGCTCTTTGCAGCGCTCTTGGTAACCGCTTTCTTAGATTTTTTCTCTTCTGTCATATCTTAATTGTTAACTTTGCTTCAAAGATACATCAATTATTTTGCCAACCGACATTATGGCACAAAAACTTAATATTACCTGGCTGGATGTTACGGATTCCACCAACAACAGAGCCCAGGACGGAATACCTACAGCAGAGGACAGAAGCGTCTGGGCAGCCCTTTTCCAAACCCAGGGAAGGGGCCAGAGAGGCAACACCTGGAAGGCCTCCAAAGGAGAGAACCTCACCTTTTCCATCCTGCTCAAGCCCGATTTCATTTTTGCTCAAGACCAGTTCATTGTCTCCGCGATAGTTACCCTCGGCCTTCACAAGTACCTGCAAAACAAAGGCATAGAGAGCCGCATCAAGTGGCCCAACGATATCTACGTGGGTGACAGAAAAATTGTAGGTATCCTGATAGAAAACGGCATATCCGGAAACAACCTCTCTACCAGCATCTGCGGTATTGGACTGAATCTCAACCAAAGAGAGTTCCCAAAAGATTTGCCCAACCCAACCTCCGTCATACTGGAGCTTGAAAGGCTCGGCACCCCAGTATCAAAAATGGATCTTAAGACGGAATTGGAACTTCTGCTTACAGATATCTTCTCCTACTATGATAAGGCCCGCAGCGAATTCCTTGCAAAGGGAAATTACAATGTCCTTTATGACGAGTACCTTGCAAACCTATACCGCCGCGGCGAGTTCCACCGTTACATTGAAACGGCCACAGGTAAGGATATCAGAGCCAGAATCATAGGGCTGGACGAGTACGCCTGCCTCATCCTTGAATACGAGGACGGCACACGCAAATCATTTGCTTTCAAAGAAATTAGCTATATTATCTAAATTTACTTTTTACGGCGTCTGAGAGTACGGATGAGGAAGTAGAGCACTGCTATCAGGGCAACTGCCGCTACGCCCCAGATAATGAACGGAACATAACTTGGCTCAGCCTTGCCGGCAGGAACCGGATAGCTATCAGGAACATCTACTTTGTCTCTCAGGTAGAGAGCGTAAGCGTACCACTCGGCGATATCTGCGTTGTCCAGGAACCACCCTTCTGCATTGCCTCTTAACGGGCAACTCATCTCAATATCCAAAATCTCTTTACCGTCCTTGGTCTTAGGAGTAAGTGAGAGGAAACCGTGAGACTTCTTATCTACCAGTGAGATACAGTTGGCAGTGTAGAGATCCGTAACTACAGGATAGAGAGCGGATGACTCAACCTTCTTGCCGTGAACATAGACATCCTTAACCTTGAAGAGTTTAGGCATCACAGGGTTGTAGGTGTAGTTCATTCCGTAGAATGTCATATAGGTATCCGGATTCTCCGGAGCGGCGGAAACGTTGTACTCGCAAATTGCCTTGAGTTCTTTACCGGTTAAGTAACAGAGAATTACAGGATATCCCGGATTCTTTCTGGAATCTCTTCCAAGAGAAAGGGTGTTGAATACGTCCTCGTATGTGATAGGACCCTGAGGAAGGTTCTGACGTATAACTCCCTTAGGAACAATGGATACAAGGCGTGAGGTATCTTTAGGAACCTCCTTGAGGAAGTATGCACAGTTAAAGATTGCCTTTGCAATATCGTATGCCATTGGGTTGAAACCGGTGGAATCGGTATTCATTGAGAGCTGAGTCTTTACGGTATCCATCACCTCAAACGGAGAGGAGTGGTATCTCTTCTCGAACTGCTCTACAACCTTCATTTTAAGCATATTTGCAAGGAAGAGAGCTCCTGCGTCCGGTGCAATATCGTCCGGAACCGCCTTCAACTCATAACCCTGGAGAGCGACTCCGCTCTTTGATTTGAAGAGATCAGCCTCTCCAATAATGGTTCCGTTGGAGCCTGCAGAGACAATCGGGACATTTCCAACCATATAAGGTTTAAAGAGAGCCTCATGATCGTGACCGCTTATAATAAGATCAATATCAGGACATTCTTTAGCCAGGCGGGCATCCTCGCTCTTATCTCTCAGAGAAGCGCCGCTGTGAGAAAGGCAGATTATAATGTCCGGTTTCTGAGCCTTGATGGATGGGAGCAACTTCTTTGCAACCTCCACAGGATCCTGGAATGACATCTTGCCTGCTACGTTGCTTATGTTGTAAGCGTTGTTTCCCAAAAGGCCGAATACTGCAACTCTCAGATTACCTTTATTGAAGATGAAAAATCTCTGGTGTCCTATGAATTTGAGAGCGTTGGAAAAGTTCTTGTCATCTCCGCCGTCAATATTTGCAGTAACGTTAACCGGGAATACCATACTCTTTCCTGTGGTAGGATTCTTGTCATTGCCCTGAATCCTGGAGTTGTAGAGCATATAGGAGAGAGATGTCAGACCCAGATCAAAGTCATGGTTTCCAAAGACAAATGCATCATAGCCTGCATAGGCGAGCAGACGGTACTCTGTTGCATCTATCTCATAGAAAGCAGAATAGATGGAACCCATGGCCATATCTCCGGCATCCAGAGTAATTACATCATATCCGTTCTCAACTGCAGTCTCTCTCTCCTTGTTTATGAAAGAGACCAACTTGCCGTAACGGTCTGCACAGGAGTGAAGATCTCCGGTAAAGATTACCTTTAAGGTGTTTACCTTGTGGTTGGTTTTGTTCGCAGGAGTTAAACGGTTATGGCCTACTGTAGATTGGGCATAAGAGTTGCCTGAGAAAGCAACACAAACCAGTGCTGCAATCAGTAAGAGTATTCTGCTCTTTTTCATATAATTAAATGTTTATTTACTTGTTTAGGAAAGGCTTCATCTGCAAGGCAATCTTAGCAGCCTCCGCTGCCGCCGCCTCTGCAAAGTTTTCAGATGAATCCGCAAAAATGATTCCCCTTGAGGAGTTAACCAAAAGGCCGCACTTGGAGTTCATGCCGGCGGTTGCAACATCCTCAACATTACCTCCTTGTACGCCTACTCCCGGAACAAGGAAGAAGCTCTCGGGAGAGAGAAGACGTATTCTGTTCAACTGTCCCGGACGGGTTGCTCCAACAACAAACATAATGCGCTCTTTGTTGCCCCACTTCTCCGCCTGGCGTATAACTCTCTCATATAAAGGAGTTACCACATCCTCCTCTTCTCCCATAGGAGTAAAATGAGGAGAGGTCTCCAGAGTCTCAAAATCTTCTGCTGTAACGTTGGATGTAAGTGCCAGAACTATAACCCACTTACCCTCATACTCCAGGAAAGGATGCACGGCATCTCCCCCCATATAAGGAGAGACGGTTACCGCATCACAATCCATCCTCTTAAAGAAAGCCTTAGCATATTGACGGGCTGTGTTTCCAATATCTCCGCGCTTGGCATCTGCAATGATGAAGATAGTTGGATAATTGGCACGGATATACTCCACCGTCTTCTCCATCTGAGCAAAACCCTCAGACCCCAAAGCCTCGTAAAAGGCTGTGTTTAACTTAAATGCCACAGCATACTGAGCCGTAGCATCTATTATCCTCTTGTTAAAGAGAAAGAGAGCGGCACTCTCATCCAGCCCCTGCTTTTTAACCTCTTCTTTAATGCAGGAAGGAATCTTCTCTATGTCCGTATCCAAACCTACACAGAGAAAGCTTCCCTTCTTTTGAATTTCAGAGTATAATTGATCGTAAGTCATAATCAGATTTTTAGAAACATACTGCCGGTAAGAGAGGATATCTTCTCCTCTGCATAAGGGAGCGTAATCTCAAACTCTTTCTTTGTCATAGACGGAGCGGCATACATTGCATCCATCATAATAGCCTCACAGATAGAGCGTAAGCCTCTTGCTCCCAGGTTGTACTTGATTGCCGTGTCCACAATCAAATCCAGCACCTTGTCATCTATCTTGAGTTCTATGCCGTCCATCTTGAATATCTCCTTGTACTGCTTAATGAGAGCGTTCTTAGGTTCTGTAAGAATGTTCATCAAAGCCTCTCTGTCCAGAGGATGCAGATACGTTACAACCGGCAGTCTTCCAATGAGTTCCGGAATGAGTCCGTAAGAACGTAAATCTTGCGGAGCAATGTACTTGAGAAGTTCTTTCTTGTCTACAACCTTCAGCCTCTCCTGAACTCCGTAACCCACAACCTTGGTATTGAGCCTCTGCGCTATCTTCTTTTCTATTCCCTCAAATGCACCGCCGCAGATGAAGAGGATGTTGGTAGTATCCACCGCAATCATCTTCTGCTCAGGATGTTTGCGGCCTCCCTGAGGCGGAACGTTCACAATGTTTCCCTCCAGAATTTTTAGCATTGCCTGCTGCACTCCCTCTCCGGAAACGTCACGTGTAATTGAAGGGTTGTCACTCTTACGGGCAATCTTGTCTATCTCATCTATGAAGACAATACCCATCTGTGCCTTTTCCACGTCATAATCAGCATCTTGCAGAAGGCGTGTAAGTATGCTCTCAACATCCTCTCCCACATAACCGGCCTCCGTTAAAACGGTAGCGTCCACAATGGCAAAAGGAAGATGGAGCATCTTGGCTATTGTTCTGGCCAGAAGTGTCTTACCGGTTCCGGTAGGTCCAACCATCAAGACATTGGACTTCTCAATATCCAGGTCAGATTTCTCCTCCCGGCCTTTGTAAAGAATTCTTTTGTAGTGGTTGTAAACGGCAACGCTCAGGAACTTTTTAGCCTCCTCCTGCCCTATCACATACTGATTGAGGTACTTGTGTATCTCTTTAGGTGTGAGGAGTTTGAAATCCTCCTTCACCTTCTCTCCGTAATTGCTTTTTACGGGAGAGAGTTTCATCTCTTTCAGATATTCGTGAACCCTCTCAACACACTCAGAGCAGATACATCCCAAATCTCCTCCCAAGAGAAGAACACCGTCCTTCTCTCCGCGGGAGCAGAAGATACATCTTCTCTCCTTATCCTTTGGTCCTCCGTTCTTTACAGCCATCTCTATTTCTTCTGCTTGGAAAGAATCTCGTCTATCATTCCGTACTCTTTAGCCTCAACTGAAGTCATCCAGTAATCTCTGTCTGCGTCCTTCTCAATCTGCTTGAGGCTCTTGCCGGTATTCTGAGCAAGTGACTCGTAGAGCTCTTTCCTTGTCTTTATAATCTCCCTGGCTTCTATCTCAATATCAGATGCCTGGCCCTGGGTTCCACCCATAGGCTGGTGAATCATAATCCTTGAGTGAGGGAGTGCGCTGCGCCTGCCCTTGTATCCTGCGGCCAGCAGAACCGCTGCCATTGAGGCTGCCATTCCGGTGCAGATGGTACATACCTTAGGACTTACCAGATTCATGGTGTCATAGATACCCCAACCTGCATAGACGTGACCGCCCGGAGAGTTGATATAAAGCTGAATATCAGCGTTCGGATCTGCACTCTCCAGATAGAGCAACTGCGCCTGAATGATGTTGGCAACATCATCGTTGATAGGTACACCCAAAAAGATAATTCTGTCCATCATAAGACGGGAGAAGACATCCATACTGGCCACGTTCAACTGCCTCTCCTCAATAATTGTAGGATTAATGTAAGCAGCTGTAAGTGAAGCGTATCCGCTTAACTTTAAAGACCCTATGTTTTTATCCAGGGCGTACTTTTCAAAATCTTTGATCATACTATTCTGTTTTTTTCTTAGTGCTCTTCTTTACAGGCTTAGCCTCAGCAGGTTTCTCTTCGCTTTCCTCCTTCTTAGCACTCTTCTTTGCTGCAGCCTTCTTAGCAGGTTTTGCAGCCTTAGCAGCCTGTTGCTCGTTGAGTTCTGTAAGTTCCTCTCTTGTAACCTCTTTGGTAACTGCGGTTATAAGACCTCTTACATAATCAACAACCTTACCCTCCTCACATTTCTCATATATTCTGTTTATCTCCTTCTCGTTGTTGAGCATCTGCTCTGCATACTGACTGAGAGTCTCCTCAGGAACGCTTCCCAGACCGTACATTGCAAACTGATTGGCTGTCATCTCTTTAGCCACAGCAAGCAAATCCTCCTTGCTAATCTTCATCTTCTGATCCTCAAAGATTTTTCTGGAAATCATCTGCCAACGGTAATCCTGGAGGAAGAGAGGGAACTCCTTCTCAATCTGTTCCATAGTGAACTTACCGTCGTTAACTCTGAAGAGCCACTTCTTAAGGAAGTTCTCCGGCAGAGGAAGGTCTGCCTTCTTAACCATATAGTCTATGAGGTCTCTTCTGAAACGCCACTCGCTCTCCTGCTTGAACTCACCTTTCATTCTCTCTTCCAGAGCTTTATCAAACTCCTCTACGCTCTTTACCTTATCCTTTCCAAAGAGACGGTCAAAGAGATCCTGCTCCTCCTTAGCCGGAACAAATGTCTTAACCTCCTCAATGGTAATCTTCCACATAGGGTTGGATGCGTCAAACTCATCCTTGTTGATTCTCAAAAGGGAAGCTCTGTCCGTCTCGTTAGGGAAGCACTTAACTACGTCAACCTCAAAGCTTTCACCGGCCTTCTTGCCCATAAACTGCTTCTTGGTCTTAGTGTCCATGCTCTTAAGAGTGATGTAGGTCTTCTCAACCTTCTTGTCACCCTGCTCCATATTTACAACCAGGAAATCCTCCTCGCCGGCCTTCTCTGTATCCTCAAGTTTTCCAAACTGACGGAGCATATCTGCCTTGTAAGCCTTGAGCCCCTCCTCAGTAACCTTAAGGTCATAGTAATCAACCTTATCTGCCTTATCCAGAGCAATGTTCACCTCTGGCTTAACTGCCATATCGTAAACAAACTCAAACTTCTCATCCTTCTCAACATCAATCTGTTTCTGCTTCTCCTCGTTAGGAATAGGCTCACCTATAATATTGAGGTTGTTATCCTTTATGAAGTTGTTAATACCGTCTGTAATAAGATTGTTCACCGCCTCGTTCATTGCGTTTGGACCGTACATCTTCTCTATGAGACCCATAGGAGCCATACCCTTACGGAATCCTCTAATCTCAGCCTTTTTACGATACTCACGAAGCTGTTTCTCTTTCTTTTCATTTACCTCAGCCTTCTCCAAAGAGACTGTCAGAAGGTAGGTAAGCTGTTCTGTTTCTTTCTTAGTTACTTTCATATCTTGTAATTGTTATATTTTCCAAAGGGGGACAAAGATAGTTATCTTTTTTTAAACAAGATAACAAGGATGACCGGAATACCCAGCAGAGCCGCCATTGTGTTGATTGGGATTATGCTTCCCGTGCCCGGCAGTTCGCTCAGCGTGTCTGCAAGCAGAGTCAACACTCCGCCCAGCAGTGCCGATGCCGGAAAGAGCACCCTGTGGTTGGCATCCTTAAAGATAAACCTGGCAATATGCGGCACTGCAATTCCCAGAAAGCCTATAGGGCCGCAAAAGGCCGTCACCGCTCCAGCCAAAAGAGTTGTGGAGATAAGAATTCTGTTCCTTATACTCTTAACATTCAGCCCAATAGAAGCCGCATACTCTTCTCCGGGCAGTATGGCATTCAGATTTTTTATATTCCATATCGCGATAGTTATACCCACCACAACCAACACTGCCAGCACAGCTATCTGCATTTTATCCAGGGCCGCAAAACTTCCCATCGTCCAGAGCACATACGCCTTAAGTGAGTGAGCGTTAGAGGTATACTGCAGCAGGTTTACTATTGCGCTTGCAATAAAGCCAATCATCACTCCAAAGATGAGAAGGGTCAGGTTTCCCTTCACACGGTTGGAGATGTAGAGAATCAACATCGTGACGGCAAAGGCCCCCACCAGAGCCGCTCCGGCACTTCCCAGAGAGACGGCCAGGGCGCTTCTTTCCGCACCGCCCCAGAGTGCGCTTCCCATAATGTAGAGGGCAACGCCCAGCCCCGCTCCGCTGCTTACTCCCAAAATGTAAGGGTCCGCCAGAGGGTTTCTGAAGAGCGTCTGCATCTGCAATCCGCAGGTTGCCAGCGCAATACCGCATATAACAGCCACTATCGCCTTAGGCAGGCGGAAGGAGAGGAGAATGTTGCGTCCAACCTCCGTTGAGAAGAGATCATTCAGGGAGAGAGATGATGAACCCAGCAGCAAATCTGCCGCAAAGAAAACCACCAGCAGAAGGGCGAACAGAATAAAATATAGGGATTTACGCTTCAACGCTTCTCAAATTTCAATTAATGGAGCAAAAATAGCCACTATTTACTACTTTTGCAACGCAAATTAATTTAATTATGAGACAGAAAATTGTAGCTGGAAACTGGAAGATGAACACTACGGTTTCAGAAGGAATTGAACTTGTAAATCAGATTGTAGGAAAAATAGAAGAGGTACCGGAGAGCGTACATCTTATTGTAAATGTACCTTTTACGCATCTCTTCCCTGTAAGTAAAATTATCGGGGACATAAAGTGTCCATTCTGCAAAAGCAAAATTTCTCTGGGCGCTCAGAACTGCGCAGATAAGGAGAAGGGTGCTTACACAGGAGAGGTTTCCGCACAGATGCTTGCCTCTGTAAGTAAGGCAGTTGGCACAGTTGCAGGTGCACCTGAGGGAGCAACCGGAGCTGCCGTTGAGTATGTAATCCTCGGCCACTCAGAGAGAAGAGGTTACTACGGTGAGACCAACGCCATCCTCTTTGAGAAGATGAAACTGGCTCTTGCTGCAGGCCTTAAGGTTATCTACTGCGTTGGTGAGGCTCTGGAGGAGAGAAAGGCCGGCAAGCACTTCCAGGTTGTTGAGAATGAGATTAAAGAGGTGCTTTTCAACCTTACGGACGAGCAGATGAAGAACGTTGTTGTTGCTTACGAGCCAATCTGGGCTATAGGTACCGGTGAGACTGCAACCAAGGAGCAGGCTCAGGAGATTCACGCATTTATCCGCAAGACCCTGCGTGAGAAGTTCAACGCACTGGCAGAGGAGACCCCTATTCTCTACGGCGGCAGCTGCAAACCATCCAACGCCAAAGAGCTTTTCAGCCAGGAGGATATAGACGGCGGCCTTATCGGCGGCGCCTCCCTCAAGGCAGACGACTTCCTGGCCATTGCCAAGAGTTTCTAATTTATTTTTCCAACTAGCGGAAAATAAGATTAAATACAGTTTTGTCCGGTCCGGTGGATACTAGATTTATCTGACCGTTGTGGAGTCTCATTATCTGCCTTGAGAGAGAAAGACCTATTCCTGAACCGTCTGTTTTTGTTGTGTATAGTGGGATAAACATTTGTTTCTGAGCCTCTTGGCTTATAGCATTTCCATTATTTGAAACCTCAATTACCGTACTGTCTGCGGAATCTATCCTTGAGTTAATTTCAATCTTGGAGGCATTAGCTTGAATTGCATTTTTTACAAGATTGATGAGTATTTGTAATATCTGTCCACGGTCAGCAAAGAGTATCACATCGTTTGACTTTTCTGAGTAAGTACACAACACTCTTTTCCCTTCCATCTGGCTGTTTGTCAGGGAGATAACCTCTTCTGCAAGTTCCTTGACATAGAACACACTCTTAACCGGAGTTGCTACTCTAGTAAGATTTCTGTAAGATTCCACAAACTTTATAAGAGATTTAGAAGATGCTGCTATTGTATCCAAACCATCCCTGATTGCCTTGCGTCTATCCGGGTTCAGTTCTTCTGGTTCCAGATAAGAGACAAGTGCATCACTGAGAGATGAAATGGGTGTTACTGTGTTCATTATCTCGTGAGTAAGAACCCTTATCAACTTTGACCATGCTTCCTCCTGATTACTTTCCATCTCTTGAGTAACATCGTTAAAAGAAACAATCTTTACCTCTCGTTCCTTAACCTTTGCAGAAGATCTTGACATTACTATTGTCTTTTGGGAATTTTCGTTATAGAAACTTACCCTTGATTTTTCTGAAGGGGATATACTATCACAGATAAAAGCCTCTGCAAGATCTTTGTCTAACAATCTTAACTGTCTGATATTAAGAAGAGATGCAAAACCAAGAATTTGAAGAGCTTTCTGATTGGAATATGTTATTATACCGGAAGAGGCATCGTATACTACTATTCCTGTATTGACATCGTCCAAAAGTGTTCCAAAGAACTTCTCTTGCTCAAGAATCTGAAACCTCTCCTTGCGGAAAATTGAGTTAATGCGGTTAAGTGTCTTATTGAAACCTCCAGAAATTGCTTTCTTTTCACTGAATCTGAAATTAGTCTCACCATCTTCAAGAGCATCCAGCATATAGTTTACCTTCTTCCGCATCTTGGTACTGCAGAACAGGATAGACAATACAGAAGAAAGTATCGCTACCGAAACAATCAATATGACAATCTCGCATGATGACATCAAATTCCGTATTTCTTCAGTTTGTTATATAGGGTAGGACGGCTTATGTCCAAGGCTTTGGCTACAAGTGACAAATTGTCACCATACTTTTTCATAGCAACTTCAATGGCTTGTTTTTCAGTTTCTTCCAAAGTAAACACATCTACATTACTTTTTACGTTTCGTATTGAGGCCTCTTCAGAAAACAAAGATGAATCCAAAAGAGAACTATCGCTGAGAATAACAGCCTTTTCAATAACATTCTGAAGTTGACGTATGTTACCTCTCCAAGAGAGGCGCTTCAGTAAAACTTTTGCCTCTTCCGTCAGTCCAGAAACATTACGATGATACTTTCCCGCAAACTTGCTGATGAACAGCTCCGCCAAAGGAACAATATCAGAGGTCCGTTCCCTCAAAGGAGGTATCATTAAGTGGATGGTGTTAATTCTGTAAAACAAATCTTCCCTAAACCCGCCCTCTGAAACAAGTTTATTGAGATCACGGTTAGTAGCGCATATAAGTCTGATATTCACAGGAATGCTCTTTGTGTCTCCGACTCTTGTAACCACCCTTTCCTGGAGCACCCTAAGTAGTTTTGCCTGACTTAAAAGTGGGATGTTACCTATCTCGTCAAGGAACAATGTGCTCCCGTTTGCCATTTCAAACTTACCCTTTTGATCAGACACTGCATCTGTATAAGCCCCTTTTATATGGCCAAACAATTCACTCTCAACCAAATTATCCGGGATAGCCCCTGCATCTACTGCAACCATCGGCTTACCGGCCCTAAGGCTGTGTCTGTGTATATAACCGGCAAGCACATCCTTTCCGCACCCGTTTTCACCGGTAATCAATACTGTAGCCTCAGTGGCGGCTACTTTATCTACGATGTTCTTCAGAGAAGCCATAGACGAGGAAGATCCCCAAAACATCTCAACACTTTCAGATGCCTCAATATCAAAGATATCCCTACTATCAGATTCGACAACACTTGCCTTGTATGCGGATGTAAGGACAGATATCAGTTTTTCGTTTTCCCAAGGTTTTACTAAAAAATCATAAGCCCCTCTTTTCATTCCCTCAACCGCCAAAGAAACATCTGCATAAGCAGTAAAGAGTACCACCTTGATTTGAGGATAAGATTTTCTTATTTCATTAAGCCAAAAAAGGCCCTCATTTCCTGTGTTGACTTCTGTAGAAAAGTTCATATCAAGAAGTACGACTTCTGGTCTGAATTCTCTAAGTTTACTCATGAGAGATGCAGGAGATGACAACAGTTCAACCTCCGCAAAATGAGACGGAAGAAGAATCTTCAATGCGTTCCTGATTCCGAGATTATCATCAACTACCAGTATCTTACCTTTCTTCATATATCGCAAAATTAGTATTTTTTGTTCTATATTTTTACACTTGCAGCATTAATGTTAAAATACTAAATTTGTGAACCATAATATTCTGAATCCATGAAGATTCTTGGAAACAAACTCATATCCGAATGTACGGAATACGACTTCAAGCAAGAATTGGAGCGGAAGAAAATCAGCCACTGGCTGAAGAGTGTCAGCGCCTATGCAAACTCCGAAGGTGGTGCCCTCTACTACGGCGTTGACAACGACGGTAATGTAACCGGCCTTGCCAATCCGCAGAGCGATTCCGACTTCATCAGCCAGAAGATCAACGCCCATCTGGATCCTGTCCCGGACTGGACGCTGACTCCCGGGGAAGATGAGCAAGGCCACAAAGTGCTTGAAGTGCTTGTAAAGTCGGGACAGTTTGCGCCGTATTACCTTGTCCTGGACGGCTCCCGACAGGCATTTGTCCGTTCCGGTAACGAGAGTGTTGTGGCTTCTTCCAGGGAGTTGCTGAAGCTGGTACTGAAAGGCACCAACAGTAGCTGGGATGCTCTCCCAAGCCGGGAGACCGTCGAAAAGCATTCCTTCAAGATGCTCGCCCACGAGTACCACGAAAGGACGTTGCAGCCTTGGGATGACAAGTATCCTGAATCCTGGGGCCTTGTCCTGGAAGACGGCACCCTCACAAACGGCGGACTCCTTTTCTCCGACAACTGCGAAGTTTACCAGTCCCGCGTGTTCTGTACTCGCTGGAACGGCCTCACCAAGACCGATGCCATCAACGATGCCGAATACAGCGGCAATCTGCTTTACCTTCTCAAGATGATGAGAGGGTTCATCAAGTCCAACACCGCAAAGCGCTGGTTCAAGTTGCCTGACTATCGCCTCAACTTCCCGGAGTATGCCGACCGCGCCATTCTCGAGTGTTGCGTAAACCACCTGATCCATCGTGATATGACCGAGGTCGGCAGTGAGGTGCACGTGGATATCTATGATGACCGCATCGAATTCTACTCTCCTGGAGGAATGTTCGACGGTACCAGGATTCAGGACCGCGACATTCTGAAAGTCCCGTCCAAGCGACGTAATCCCATCATCGCCGATGTCTTCACGCAGCTGGACTATATGGAGAAACGCGGCTCCGGATTCCAGAAGATCACAGAGCTGACTTCCGAGCTCCGACTCTTTACGGAAGACCGGATGCCGACATTCGAATCCGACGCGTCTTCCTTCTTCACAACCGTCCATAGTGTTCTATACGGCAGAAGTGACGAAGATTTCCAGCGTGTCATCGACCAGGAATCCACACCAAAGGAGGAGAATACTACCCAAAAGACTACCCAAAAGGCCGAGGATACTACCCAAAAGGCTAACCCTAAGACGGAAAACACTACCCAAAAGCCAGTCAGTGACACTGCCCAAAAGATTCTGGACTTGCTTACTGAAGACCCATATCTTACTCGTCAGGACATAGCTCCGCTTCTCAATCTGACGCCAGACGGCGTGAAATACCATCTGACCAGATTACAGAGATTAGGTTATCTTCTCCGCATCGAAGGCCGCAAATCAGGCCGTTGGAAAGTTCTGGTAAAGAAATAGACTGCTACTAAATAGTAGTATTTACTTAACCGTGCTTTTGAAGCCTTTACTCCTTTTTTAACTCTGTTGCAGTATTAGCCTTTGCAGAGCGAAGCACTTGCCAAAGCACTGATACGCAAGCAAAAACTATTGTCAATAATGCCGCTGCAACCAGAGAGAAGACAACACTGTCTATTCTATAGGAATATTGCTCAAGATAGTGTTGGCACAGGTACCAGGCTACCGGTATTCCTATGATAATCGCAGTAAAGACAAGTATTGCATATTGCTTTACTGAGCGTCGGGTCTCCTTCGCAACGTCGCTTCCAAAAACTTTCCTAATCGCAATCTGCTTAGTTTGCTCTGCGCTGAAATAAGTACTCATTGCAAGAAGCCCAAGAAGAGAGATCATAACAGCAAGTATCATAAACAACTCCATGAGTCTCATAGTACTTACTGCAGGAGCAAGTTTCTTCTTCAGGATATCATCCAGAAAGCCAAACAGATATGACTCATTGAAATAACCTTTGGTTTCTTCCATATATTCGCGGTAAACATCCTTTATAGCCTTTTGGACATACTCCTTGTCTGCAGAAGGAGTGATTTTGAGCAGAGGGTCACAAGCGTAGTAGAGCTTTTCATATGACACGAGCATAACCGCTATACTTTGGTTTTCCTCGGATGCTTCCAACCTGTCTGCCGGAGTGTCTTTGATTATTCCTCCTATGTAGTCAGCACTCATATTGTTCATTCTCATTGTCCTTGCAAAATATGATGATGTATCGGACACTCCCGCCATGCGGAATGCAGTCTCGCTGAGCCACAAGGAATTGGAAAGCGGATGGCCAAAATCTTCAATCTTTTCGAACCCAAGGAGACGGAAATAAGTTGTATCACAGCCTATAAGAGCCAAGACCACGTTTTTTTCCTGGCCTCCCACATCCATCTTTCTGGTCATTCTGTAATTGATATTCCCAGGGAAGCCCCTCCCATATCCTATTTCCTCAACAAAAGGCAGTTTGCGGAGCTTCTCCTCCAAAGGCTTCTGGCTTTCTACATTAGAACTTCCTCCGATTATAAACAGGTTATCGCTGCAGAAATTCATGGGACGTGCAAGCAAATGCTTCATCTGCATCTCCATAGTTATAGCCATGGCTATCAACACCACTGCCAGGAGATTCTGGAATACAATAAAGAACTTGCTGAGTACCATCTTGCTTTTCCTTGAGTATGTTCCACGGATTATGTCAATAGGCTTAGTCTTAGAGGCTTCCAGTGCCGGCAAGAGACCTGCAAGCGTTCCAAAAAGCATCACAGCAATGATATAAGCTACCACATATTTGAAGCCAAAACCGAATCTCAGAACAACGTCCTGACTGTCTATTGCTCCGGAAAGAAGATTACTGATAGCTGGAGTAAGAAGAAAAGCCAGAACTAAAGCAGCTGCAAAGCACACCGCAGTAAACAGCAGCGATTCCGAGATGTATTTCATAATTACCCTTCCTTTTGTTGCCCCGAGTAGTCTCCTTGTTGCCATCTCCTTTGACCTCTTTCTTACAAGAGCAACATTAAGATTGATGTAATTGATTATGGCAGAAGCCATAAGAAGCAGAACAACAATTGTCAGAATCCTCATAAGCGTCTTGTCTGCATGCCTGAGCATATAGGCTCCCTTGTGGAAGAACATCTCCTTGTAATTGTACAACTTGAGCTCATTTTCCTCCTTCTTGAAAAACCTGTAATTCTCATAGCATTTGTCAAGAATGTTCTTCTTGAAAGTTTCTTCGTCCGCTTCTTTCTGACGCTTGATAATCGTCATGTGGGTTCCGTATGACATGAACTTGTAACTTGCTTCTATGGCACTGTCACTACTCCTTTCTGCCGAAACAAGAATATCAGCTCTGGCAACAAGAGTATTATCAAGATCCTCAAATATGCCTCCTATTACATATTCCTTATAGACAAATACTCCCTTGTCCTCGCCGTTTAAAACCCCGATAGATCTTCCCAGCACTCCGTTTCCGTCATCTATCCTTGCAGCAAAACTGTGGCTTAAAAGAACGGTGCCTCCGCTCTGAAAGTCCTGAAGACTTCCATCCAGAATTCTGTATGGAAAGATGCTGAAAAAGTTGGTGTCTATTTCTACCAAGGATGCCATATAGATATGATCTGCAAACTTGAAGACCTCACCCCCCATCTGACCGATTCTAGTTATGCTTTCCACTCCAGGGATGCTGTCCAGAGACTCCTTGTCCCATGGGGAAAGAGCTAACAGTTCATCCCTACCTAATCCGTAAATCCTGTCACCATCCGGGCTCTCCCTTATAACATCATACTGCTGCCACACATAGCTTCCTATTAGAATCACGAATGCCAAGCTCACGATTAACCCCAATGCCTCTATTACTGCATATAACTTATTATTACCCAGAAACTTGAAAAAACTTTTCATAATAACTTTTCATAATAACATTTCAATATACTTCTCTATTCTTTCTTCAGAACTCCGGCAGGATTGAGGCGGGTTACCCTTAGCGTTTGAAAGACGATGGCAATAAATGAACAGGATACTATCATCAGAATTGCTGCAATAAAGAATAATGAACTCAGCGATACACGATGTGTATAATTCATAAGAAGTTCATTACAAATATACCAAGTAAAAGGCACGGCTGCAAGGCAGGCAACAAGAACAAGTATCATATAACTTCTAACGTTCTTCCATGTTTCTGAAGAAACCGTACCTCCAAATACCTTATGTACTGCTATATCATGTTCCTTCAGAGTTATGAACCAGGTGCTCAGGCCAATTAATCCCAGAAGAGATAGCAGGAGCATAAGGCCGGCAAACATCAAAACCAGAATCATCAGGGCCTGCTCTTCATTAAGTAGTTCACGGTTAAGTGCAGGAACAAATCCCTTTGTGTGAGGTTCCTTGTAAATGCCCCAGGACTTATCCAGTGTCTGTTTCAAACAATCCAATATTTCTTTCTCAGCCTCAGGATGCTGACCGTTTACTCTTATAGCCAAGGACTTGTAGTAGGCCGTAGGACTCTCGTACCAGTCATCCTGAACACTTACGTAAGTGGGAATGTCATAATAATAACTGGCACGAAAATCTTCTACAACACCGCCAACGGCTGTTATTCCCAAGTCATCCAACTGGTTCTGATTAAGTTGGATATCATTTGGATTCAGCCCCATTTCCTTGACAAGACTTTCTGTCAGATATCCTATCCTGTCTCCTTCCCGCCTGAAATCCTTTACCACTTTAAAACCGAAAGCCTCAAAAGCACCAGGACTGCAATAAAGTTTACTTGCCCTATATCCTCGTAATTTCTGCTCACCGTCTGGAGTATTAACCGTCATCTGCTCCGTGCCGGATTCATCGTTAATGAATTTGCTTTCTGTAACATGGCCCGGACGGTCATCGCAATAACCTGCTTTATCCACACAATGAAGCCTCCTTAATGCATCTATTGCAGGATCGAGTTCATGATGGGCATAAGGGCCGTACATGTAGTAGACATCCTCCGCATCTATTCCAAGAGGCAGCTTTACCAGCTTGCGGTACTGGAAAACATACAATACAGAGGCTGTAAGAAGAACCATTGTCACAAAGCACTGGATAAAGATGAACACCTTGCTGAACACCATCTTGCCGTGAGTGCGCATTTCTCCCTTAATAACGTCCAGAGCCTTGAACTTGGATATTAGAAAGGCTGGAACTACTCCGGCTACAAGTCCTACTAAGACTCCGAGCGCCACATACATAATGAGGCTTTGCCAGTTATATCCCACTCTCACGTCAAAGCCAAGCCCCGTTGAACGGAACACCGCATTTATCTGTGGTACAATAAGGTATGACAGAGCTATACCAAGAACAAAACATATTGAAGTCAGAAGAAGAGATTCTTTTAGCAACTTGCCCAGAATTTCCCCTCTGGAAGATCCAAGAAGCCTGCGGGATGCCATCTCCTTTGCCCTAAAAAAAACCACTGCCACGTTAAGTGCTATGTAATTGAACAAGGAAAATACAAGCAGCACAATACTCAGTATAAGAATAAAATCAAACACGTAACTCTGGGAGCCTGTAAGACATCCTCCTGGAGCATCCGACAACTCATCGTAGCGGTAAAGCTTGATCTGCTCCTCCAGAACCCTCTTAACGTCCTCTTCCGAGCCTTCTTCAAGATATAATGCGCTTGCGTAATTATTTCTGGCCGCAGTACGGATCTTTGAAATCAGTTCATCCCTGTCTGTACCAGCCTTAACTTTGAAAAGGCATAGGTCTTTCTGGTGCATACGCTGTGGGTTCTTCCAGTAGTACTGAAGAGTAGGCCCGGCAATGTTTATTACCACATCGTGAGGCAACATTAAGGACCTCTCGTAGTCACCGACTACACCTCCAACTGTGTATTCGATGTCATCCAATACAAAGTGCTTTCCCACAGCATCCTTACCCCAGCCGGTCTTGCGGGCGAAGCTTTCAGAAACCAGGGCGTTTGTATTGTCACCGAGTACACTTCTGCTTCCCGATATAAACTTTGTAGGGAAGAAGTCAAAGAAGTTCTGATCGCAGAGAAGGAGTTCTATACTGTAACTCTCCTGATCCACCTTAATGTCTGCAGGGCGGGTTGCACTAAATAGCGTAGTCTGCTCCACTTCCGGAATGTTTGCCTTAAGGAATTCAGGCTGGTCAAAACAACCGCCGAGATATTTGCCCCATAGAGTGAATGTATATGTGCGATTATAATCACGGTTAGCATGGTCTAGCATCCATAAATCATTTGTATAACTGACCAGAGGTATAATGAATGCTAGTGCCACACTTATGCCAATAATTTCTATTAGCGTATACAGTTTGTGCTCCTTCAAGAAGCGGAGATAAGTTTTCATTTCAAGTTATTGGATGGATAATTGTCTTTACAGCAAGTTTTTCACATCGTTAACAATCTGACCATCAAAGAGATCTATAATCCTTTGAGCTACAGTAGCGTCTTTTTGGGAGTGTGTCACCATCACGATGGTTGTCCCCTCCTTATTCAATTCGCAGAGCAGGTCCATAACCTCTTTGCCGTTCTTGGAATCCAGGTTACCAGTCGGCTCGTCAGCCAATATCAGCTTTGGGTTTGACACCACAGCCCTTGCAATGGCAACCCTCTGCTGCTGACCGCCAGATAGTTGCTGAGGAAAATGTTTTGCACGGTGAGAAATATTCATCCTCTTCAATATTTCAGTAACCCTCTTTTTTCTCTCAGATGCTGATATGTTCAAATATCGGAGAGGAAGTTCAACATTCTCATACACATTGAGTTCATCTATGAGGTTAAAGCTTTGGAACACGAATCCGATATTGCCCTTGCGGAACTTGGTGCGCTCCTTCTCCTTGAGGTTGGCCACCTCGGTGTCCAGGAGTTTGTAGCTACCGCTGGTGGGATTGTCCAGCAGGCCCAGGATATTCAGCAGCGTGGACTTGCCGCAGCCCGAAGGTCCCATGATAGCGACGAACTCGCCGTCCTTGATTTCGAAGGAAACACCATTGAGTGCAGTAGTTTCAATTTCTTCCGTCCGGAAGACTTTGCAAAGATTGCTAACAGTAATCATAATTGTTTGTATTTTAATTGTTTATTATTCGATTCGTCATTCCCGGCTTGACCGAGAATCTCAAAATACCAACACGTCACTATCACCATAAGTTTCATACCCAGAGGTAATCACCTTCTCTCCCGGCTCCAGGCCTTCCAGGACTTCAAAATATTTAGGGTTCTGCCTGCCTATTTTAATCTTGCGTTTGATAGCTTGCTTACCACTTTTATCCATCACATATATCCACTGCCCTCCAGTTTTCTGGTAGAATGAGCCGCGTGGAATAATAACGGCTTCCTCGCTTTGTCCAAGCTGAAGGTTCAGATAATAAGTCTGACCTGTGCGAATGTTATCCGGCTGAGCTCCTGTAAATAGGAAATCTGCCTTGAATTTACCCTCCCTTACTTCAGGATAGACCTTTCGGATGCTCGCACCGAATGTCTCGCCTTGACGGTCAAAAGAGGCAGAAAGACCAGCTGTTACACGGTCTATATAATGCTCGTCTATCTTAGCCTCAATCTTGTAACTTTCAAGGTTATTAATCTGACCTATCTTCATCCCGGCTGTAACATTTTGTCCTAGAACCACATCCAAAAGACCAAGTTCTCCGTCTATTGGTGCTGTAACGGTAAGATTATTCTTTCTTTCACGTATCATACTCATATTCATTCTCATATTGGACAAGCTCTCGTTCATCTGTTGAATCTCAACAGAACGGTAAAGGCTGTCCTGTCTTTCTCTCTCCTTTGTAAGTTGGTAGTTCTTACGGCTCAGATTATAATCTTCCTCCGCCTTGAGATATTCGTCCCTAGAAACCAATTTATCTGAATAGAGAGCTTTATACTGTTCATAAGCACGCTTATTTCTCTCAACCTCCATCTCCAGAGCAAGACGTTCCTTTCGTACTGATAGTTTTTGCTGTTCCATGGAAATCATTGTGTTACGGAGTATATTCTCCTTTTCTGCCAAGTCTGCCTCTGCGTTAAGAATCTGAAGGTCTAGGTTGTCATTTCTTAAACGGATTATAGGATCTCCCTTCTTCAGTAATGTGCCTTCCTCAATCATAATCTGCTCAACTACACCTCCCTCCATCGGACTAAGTTGGATTGTTACAATAGGCTGAACCTGTCCGTTAATTCTTATGTAGTCTATAAATTCTCCCTTGAATACATCACTGACCGTAATTGCCTTTGAATCAGCCCTCAGTGTCTTCTGGTTGCCCCTTGCCAACAAGTATATCACAAAAAGGATTACAAAAACTCCCAACCAATACGGCAACGCTTTCTTTCTGAAAGCCCTGCCTATTCCTTTCTTTTGTTCTATTAATTTATCCATAATATCCTAATTTCCTATTTCTGAGACAGATAGCTCTGGCCCATGTAATACTTCAGAACCTTGTCCTTTATCATAAACAACAGTTGAGCCTGCAGCTTGTCAGCTTGAGCCTGAAGGTTGTTGTTGATTGCCGTCTGATATTCCAACGAAGAAATCATTCCCTGTTCAAATTTCTTGACATTCAGCCTAAAGGCTTCTTGCTGAACCTGAGCCCTCTTTACAGCAAGATTCATAGATGAAAGAGAGTTATTTCTGTCTTGAACAGCTCTTTTTACTTCTGCAGCCAACTCCATCATTTTCTGATCTCTTTCTGCAACAGCCTTTTCCAGCGAATGTTTCCTCTTCTTTATAGACGACTGGCTTTGTAATCTGTTATATATTGGAATGCTTATGCTCAACTGAAGGTATTCTCCACGATTGTTTTTGAACTGCTCCCTAAAAGGCGCTGGAGAATATCCTGACCTACCAGGATAAGTAAAATAACTTGTTGACCAGCCACCACTTAAGATAATGGAAGGAGCAAGACTCCACCTTGCAATAGAAAGATTCTTTTTTGCAATCTTTATATAACCCTCAGCGATAGCTACTTGAGGGTTATGTTCAACAGCATACTCTACAATATCATTTCCCGATAAATCCAATTGAATATCTTGTGAAAGAAGACGCGACGGCTCTTCTTCGTCAAGAAGCAGAGGTTCATCAATCGGCCATAACATAACACTTTTGAGAGTTAGCAGAGCATCTTCTGCTTTACCAGTTGCCTGAAGAGATTGGAACTTCTTATCTGAAAGTTCTGCCTCCATCTGTACCACATCTGCGTACGACTTTCGTCCAAGCTCTTCCTCCTTTTTAGTTTTTGCTAATGCCGTCTCTGCAACCACAACCTGATCTAAAAGAATCCTGGACAGCTGGTTGTAGTACATAACATTGCTCCACGCCTCCATAGTTGCAAGGCAAACTTCATCTTCTGTCTGTTGCTGACGGTTGATTCCCATAAGGACAGAAGTCTTAGCAATACTTATGTTGTTTACAGCTTGAAACCCGTCAAAGAGATTGATTCCTGCAGAAATTGAGTAACCGTTGTGAAAAGATTTAATATTGCTATACGTATTCGTTTCCGGATCAACGCTCCTGCCCCAGTTATAATATCCATATATAGAAGCACTTATACTTGGAGTAAAAGTACTGAGTATTGCATTCCTTCGTTCTACCACCGCATCAGACAAATCTGCGTTTGATATTTTCATATTGGATGAATGAGCTACAGCATACTCCATACACTCTACCAGAGACATTTTAGATGAATCAGTGTTCATTGAGAAATTGGCAATTACCCCATATACATCATGAGCATATACAACACATGCTCTCAATGTTAAAAAGGAAATTGCCAAAAACCTCAACAAAAATCTTTTCTTTGTCTTTACAACTTTAATCATAACTTATAATCAACCGCATTAGAGCACACCATAGTTTATGCCATAACATCTAAATGGCTGAATAATAAGCTAATAATAAAAATATCATGAAAACTTGTGTGTAAAAAAATATTACACACATATAGAATCTTTACACCAACCGCAAAAAAAGAGGAGTCTGTTTCCCCTTACATCAGCATAGCGTTACAGCCTTCTAGCAGATCCTGGAAGGTTGTTTCGTAATCACCCGTATACCAAGGGTCTGCAACATCCCGCTCCACCCCCGTAAAGGCCATCATAAGATGAATCTTCCCCTTTGGATCATCCGGAATTATACGCTTAATCAGCCTCAGATTTGAGGCGTCCATACAGACAATAGAATCATAACGGTCATAATCTGAGCGCGTTACCTGCCTTGCTCTCTTCCCCGTATCAAACCACACCCCGTGCTGGTTAAGGCACCGCTTTGCAGGCGGATAAATTGGATTCCCTATCTCCTCCGTAGAGACTGCGGCAGACTTCGCATCATGAACCCCCTCCAGCCCCTTAGACTTCAGCAACGCCTTAAAAATGAACTCCGCCATCGGACTCCTGCAGATATTACCGTGGCAGACAAACAACACCCTCATAACCCTACATCACCTTAATTGCTGGTCTTCTTTTTCTTCAGCTTTAGAGTTCCTTCAACCTTGCAAGCTCCGTTATACCAGCCATTTGCGGGTTCTAGCTGAACAGGCTCAACATGTACTGAATCATCTGAAAAAACACCGTTAAGAGAAGGATTGTCAGACTCTCTGTAAATCAAAAATGTCTCCCCAGATTTAGGGTATGAAAAGATTGTTTCCGTAGTGTCTATAATGCCCAGATTATTTGTCTTTTGTCTAATTGAATAAATCTCACCGACCGGATCTTCATAATAACTTGGAGTATAATGAATTCCTGGGAGGACTGTTCTAACCCTAATTCTGGCATTTCCAAGCGGTGTGTTCTGATTATCTACAACGGTAGCCTTTATTGTGATTTTTGCGGATGGAGTACCGTACATACAGACTAATTCTTTCTTATCTTTCTTAGAGCAAGAAGTAAAACCAAGTAAAGCCAGGAGGCCAACCATCAAGAACTTGAATAAAGACAACGTTTTCTTTGCCATAATTTCTTTTTTTTTAGCCTATTACAAAGATACAAAGATCACTCCAAAGATAAAAACAAATTCCAAATAATCATCATTAAAAGTCAATTTTCTATTTCCCAGATGTGCTATCTGAGCCAACTATTTTTCTTCTATCTTAATATGCAGACATTGAAACCCCGCAAAAGTGTGCAAGGTGTCCCACTTTTGACACCACCTTGCACATTATCCCCCAAAAAACGTGCAAGGTGTCCCACTTTCAGCACCACCTTGCACACTTCAACCTCTAAGACTATCGAGAAGAGAAAATCATTTTGCCTGTAACTAAAATTTAGTTACATTTGCAGCATGGGAACCAAAGAAAAACTGGTTGAACGATTTAAATGCCTTCCAACGGACTTCACATTTGATGAAGCGGAAAGGTTACTGACTTCCTTTGGATATGTCAAATCCAACAAAGGGAAGACTTCCGGGTCACGGGTGCTATATTCAAAGTCTAACAAACTGCCGATATTTTTACATAGACCACACCCTCAGAAGACCTTAAAGGAATATGCAATTAAACAGATCTTAAACGAATTAATTAGAAATGGAGATATAAAATTATGAATACGCTTAAATACAAAGGTTACATTGGTTCTGTAAATTACAGTGAACCGGACAAAGTGTTCTTTGGAAAGTTGGAGGGCATTGACGGTTTGGTTAATTATGAAGGTGAGTCTGTTGCAGAACTTACTGCTGCATTCCATGAAGCAGTGGAAGATTACCTTGCATTCTGTGATGACCATGGTGTTAAACCGGAAAAGAGTTATACCGGAACATTTAATGTCCGCATTTCTCCGGCAACTCACAGAGATATTGCAACCCTTGCCACAGAGGCGGGAATATCTATCAATGCATTTGTAAGAAAGGCTCTGGATCAGGCTGTTAAAAACTCTGCTGAAGAGGCGGAAATCCGTCCTATTCCAAAGAAATATCCTACTCATACTGAGATGCAACGTGCTACTCTGCATGAGCCAAGAGCAACATATGGAAACAAAGAATTATTAGAGGTAACGGTGCCTTCAAAAGATGTTCAATTGGCAAAAGATCTGTTTACCAAACTTGGGTGGGATTTTGATTTGTGCGGGTAAAGGGACTCGAACCCCCACGACTTACGTCACCAGATCCTAAGTCTGGCGCGGCTACCAATTACGCCATACCCGCAAATGCGGATGCAAAGGTAATTTATTTCTTCAGAAAGACAAATTGTGTAAATTTGTGCAGTTAACAACCTTACGTAGAAACTCAGATGAGAAAATGAGAGGTTTACCGTTTAAAACTTGGCTGGCCTGTGAGATAGAACGGAAAGTCAGGCACTTGGATATAAAAGAGCACAAACTCAAACAGCTCTTCTGGGAGTGCACTCTTTCCTGTAATCTCAACTGCCGTCACTGCGGAAGTGACTGCAAGAACCTGCCTGCGTCTGCAGCTATGAAGAGAGAGGATTTCTTAAAAGTCCTTGACTCCGTAAAGGCTTACAGCCAGAAAGTTGGAGATGATATAGGGAGCATTTTGGTAATCCTTACCGGAGGAGAACCGCTTATGCGTCCGGACTTGGAGGAGTGTGGAAGAGAGATAATTAAAAGAGGCTTCCCTTGGGGAATGGTAACCAATGGATATGCAATGACTCCCGAAAAATTCAAAAGGCTGCTTGCCGCGGGATTGCACTCAATGACAGTAAGTTTGGATGGTCTTAAGGAATCTCACGATTGGATGAGAGGAAGAGCCGGAAGTTTTGAAAGAGCACTCTCTGCCATTAAACTGGCCGTCAAAACAGACTTGGCTTTTGATGTGGTCACTTGCGTTAACCAACGTAACTATACAGAACTTGAGCAGATTAAGGAACTATTAATCTCAACAGGTCTTAAGAGTTGGAGACTCTTTACCGTCTTCCCTTCCGGCAGAGCGGAGAATGATCCAATGTTACAACTTGATAATGAGCGTTTCCGCGGTGTAATGAAATTCATTGAAGCAACAAGGAAAGAGGGGCGGATACAAACAAGTTATGCCTGTGAAGGATTCCTGGGTCCTTTGGAGGGCAGAGTCCGCAATAACCTTTTCAGATGCCATGCGGGAATTAACGTCGGTTCTGTTCTCAGTGACGGATCCATCTCTGCATGTGTAAGTATCAGAGCGGATTACAACCAGGGGAATATCTACAAGGATGACTTTATGGAGGTATGGAACAACCGGTTCCAGCCATACAGAGACCGCTCCTGGATGAAGAAAGATGAATGCGGAAAATGCAAATTCTTCCGTTACTGCGAGGGAGGCGGAATGCACTTAAGAAACTCAGACGGCTCCCTTAAGTTCTGCCATCTGGATAGACTCCAATAGCACTCCTGGGAAACAGTTAAATAGCTTTTTTACTACCTTTGTTTCAAGGTACAATCATTTGTACTGTTTTACGTTCTATCATACTTGTTAGAGACTTCTTAGAGGCGAATAGATTCGAGGGGGTTACTGACAGCTGATAATTAGTGTAGTTAAAAAATGAAGGGTATGAAGTATTGGTTGGTCACAACAGAGCATCTGAAAGAGAGACTCTTATTCAATGACTCAGATGATTTCAAAGCGGGAATGAACTATGTTGCTCTATGTTCACAGTTGCCGCGTATTAAGATTATGGCTTTCATTCTTATGTCAAATCACATTCATTTTATTCTGGAGTGTGAATTGGCTGACGCAGAGGCCTTTGTGCTGAAGTTCAAAAAGTTGTATTCTCAGTATTACAGTCATAAGTATTCTTACAAGGAGCTACTGAGGAAATGTATGGTAGATTTTAAGGAGGTTTATTTAAACGATGATTCCTTCATAAATGCCGTAGCATACGTGCAGATGAACAGCATTGCCGCAAATTTGGTATTTGATTCATTCTCTTATCAGTGGGGTACCGGCAGCTCTTTCTTTGGAGAAAAACCGCTTAACATCAGACTTTTAGGAGACCTTTCCGCAAGAAAAAGAGCGGTTATAATGCATAGCCGAGAACCATTGCCTTCACATTTTTGGGTTCATGAGGATGGGTATATTCTCCCCTCTTCATACGTAGACGTAAGGTTTGTAGAATCTGTTTTTAAGACTCCGAACAGAATGCGCTTCTTCTTAAACAAATCATCCAAGGCCAAAATTGCACAAAACAGAAACACCATATCTCCAACGTTCAATGACCAATTTTTAGTATCAGCAGTTTCTGTTTTATGTAAGTCTGTCTTTAAAACTCAGTCTGTTGAGGAGCTGACGGAGATCCAGATGGCCGAGTTAGTGAAACAGCTGCGCTACAGATTTTCTGCCGGAATCAATCAAATCTCCCGTGTGCTCAACCTCCCTTTGGAAAGAACTTCTCTTATTCTCGATAGTTTTAGAGGTTGAAAGTGTGCAAGGTGGTGCTGAAAGTGGGACACCTTGCACACTTTTGCGGGGTTTCAATGTCTGCATATTAAGATAGAAGAAAAATAGTTGGCTCAGATAGCACATCTGGGAAATAGAAAGTTGACTTTAATGATGATTATTTGGAATTTGTTATTATCTTTGGAGTGATCTTTGTAATAGGCTAAAAAAAAGGAAATTATGGCAAAGAAAACGTTGTCTTTATTCAAGTTCTTGATGGTTGGCCTTCTGGCTATACTTGGTTTTACTTCTTGCTCCAAGAAAGGTCATGTAGTTATGTATGGCTCTCCTTCAGCTAAACTTCAGATAAATGTTAAAGTTGTGGATACTGATGGTAATCCTGTCAGTGGAGCATACCTAGGTTTAAGTTTTTATAATTACTCAAATACTATTTATTACTATGCACATTTATATAAAAAGACTGACTCTAATGGATTCTATAATGATCCATATTCCATGATGATTCCTGATTATCCAAAATTCGATATTCATCTAGTCTATTATAAAAAATTAAATCCAGACTTAGAAGATAAGTATAAAGATGATTCTGTAAAAGTCTCATTTATAAAGATTAAAGATCCAAGCGGTAGCTGGGATCAGGGTACCTATAGAGTGGAAGGTGGAACCTTAACTTTAAAGGATAACCAAGAATAATTATTCCATCCTAGTATGTTGTTTAACCCCGGCACGGTGAAATAGCCTGCAGGGAGCTACTTACGGGCGTTGGGAGAAGTCGTAGACTTTGATCTCGGAGATTGGGTTTGAGGTGTATGGGAGGTAACGCTCTTTTGGAATGGCAATGAGGCGTATGTTCTTTACGCGGTTGTCTGCCTTCTCATCTATAACATAACACTCTTCACCGTCTTTATTTTTCTCCGTAACATAGCGGCCGTGGGTTAAGAGGAGATTGATATTGCAGATGTTAATGTAGTATGGATGTTCGTTGTAGTCAATATCGTAGGAGTGTTCAATCAACTGGAATAGCTGAGGCTCAATGCTGTACCTTTCAACCGCATACTCCTGAACGAATCCGTCTGCAAAAGTTACTATGACATAGACTACAAAGTTCTTTGGATTATTTGAAACCCAGGTAGGAACTTTCTTAAGACGTCTCTGCTTATCCATAAAGGAGATATCTGTAACAGTCATTGGCTTAAGGAAATAGATATCTACCGTATCTTTCTTTGCAACAACTCCGTAGTTGGATGCGGAAATCCTGAATTTTTCTACCGGTACCCAAGTCTCCTTAACCGGTGAGACTCCGTATCCTTCCCTCTTGTCAAAGCTGATTTTAAGTTCTTTAGCGGTAGAGAAATCAAAGTCTTTGCTGGTGTAATACCAAGTTTTACCCTCTCTCTTAAATCCTTCCCAACTGATGCTTGGACTTTTGTCTATATCTGCATCGTCTGTAAAATACCTCTCAGTACGCCAACATATATCCGGAGGAAGAGCGGAACCGTCTACAACTACCTCTAATTGTGCAGTTTTACCGTTGCCCCAATGCTTTGCAGGTTGGAAATCATATTTAATGGAACCGTTAGATGTAGTATATCTCTGAATGAAGGAATATGGATATGCCGGCGTGTAGTTTGAATTATAGACGGAGTACTTAACTCTCAGGTTTACAACAGCGTTTGCCGGTACGGAGAATTTGGTGTAGGTCCAAAGTCTGGACTCTGCCCAAACTGAGACGGAATCCTCCATAGCTTCATCATACTCTTGGTGCCATGGAGTTACCGCCTGGTGAGCGGAGTGCCACTGCAAGAGGCTGTCATTGAGGAAGAACTGAACGTCTTTAACATTGCCGTCCCACCATCCGCACTCATAGATAGACTCTCCCCAATCGTCACCGACAAAACCGCTCTTTTCCTTTGGAGTTCCAACGTAATCTACAGGGAAGCCGTAGTCTATATCCTTTATCTCTTTTGAGGAGTTATTCTTAAGGGTGTAATCTACTATTACTGTGGTATATGGAATGCCCAATTGGAATACAAGTTTCTCCTTAACTATAGCTACGTCCTTTATTGTACGCGGAATTGGGTTGCAGGAACGTGTTACAGATGAGAATCCTATAACAGGGTCTCCGTTGGCGGAAGCACTCAGCGGCAGAGCCACAGTAATGAGCAAAACGAACAGTAATTTCCTCATAATTATTGATGATATTTATTATTTACGGACAAGGTGGAAAGATGCTTTCTTTCTGCTGAGCTCCAGTTTCTTACCAGAAACATCCATATTAGTAGCATAGGCTACGTTATGGGCAAAGCTCAACTGATCCTTTATCTGATTCTTTATCTCATCAGATGAGAATTCATTTACAATAGACTTGACGGAATCCGCCATCTCCTCTTTGTAACTTATATTGCTTTGGTCTACGTAAAACTTTAATGAATCTGCGTTAGGGATAAAGTACAGAGAGTCTTTCTTTACCTCCCATTTACCAGAAATATCAAACTTCTGAATCAACTTACCATAGAAGACGGAGCCTGAAAGTGAGTTGCTCAAATTACACTTAAAAGTGTGGTCCTCAGCAAAGTAGATATCCATGGTGTAATTCTCTGAGGTGAGAGCAGTCCAGTTTCCTATTACCTCTTTTGCTGTTGCCTTGTGAACGTGTTTGATATTCTTCTCTTCAAATTCCTTAAGGTCTTTATCTGTGATGTTCATAAGGAACTTGTTAGACTCGTTAAGCTCTATACACTTATCTAACACATAGTTATAGAGATACTTGCGCATCTCCACATAGTCTATGTAGATCTTTGTACGTATATCTGAAAGTTTCTCGGAGCAGAGCTTATAGAAACTGCCCTCGTCAAAGAGAGCGTCAGATGCCATAACAATCTTGTAGGTCTCCTCATCTGTAAGAGGTTTTTTGAAGTAAACCCACTCCGTCATCTGATCAATAAGCATTGAACGGAGATCATAGCACTTCTGAACGTTCTTTATAAAGGTCATATCATCCAGAGTGTTCCAGGAATCCTGGCTGCTGTTAAAGATAGACTCGTTAGAACGGTCAAATCTGAGATCCGGGTTCAGAATGTTAGGAATCAGATAGTTAATAAAAGAGATAAGGGTATCTCTAGAGATACTTCCTATGTTGTCTTTATGGTCTAAAACATATCTTGCCTGCTCCCAGCCGCTCTCCTCCGTCTTAAGAATCTCTCTGATGGTGTTGATTGTCTGATCAATATCGTGAATAACCATCATTGAGACCTGACGGCGCTCCTCAGCCTCTCTGCTCTTGGTTATCAGATGTGAGACTCCAAAGGTCAACAAAATAGAGATAACAGTTGCCAATATGGTTATCAGCAACTGTTTAGCCAGATCAGATGATGAAAACTTTGACATCTGAAATCGTTACTGAGCCTCTGAACCTATTATGGTGATTACTACGTTCATTGCGTTGCCAATAGGATCTGAGGCACGCAAGGTTACCATTCCGTCAGATTTTGCAACAAGCTGAAGCACCTGGGTTGCACCGGTAGATGCACTCACAGTACCGTAGTTATAGCCCGCCTTGGTTGGAGGCACAACTCCGCTGGCACTCTTGGAAACTGCTGTAAGTGTGACTTCTCCGGAACCGGTTGCAGTCCAACTTACATTGCCGTTAAATACAGCCTTGCTGGAAGAGTTACCTACGTAGAGTCTGATTGTGTTTCCAACTCCCATAGTGAAACCGTTCATGTTTACGGTGGAGCCGTTCTCAAAGAACATACGTGCGTTTATGGTCTTGAAGGTTTCAACTTCTTCTACTTCTCCGCTACTCTTGCTCTTGGAGCATGAAATGATAATAAGTGGCAACGCCAAAATTGCCATGAACTTAAGTAAGGATGCAAAATTTTTCATAACAAAAATTATATCTCTTATCCTAAAGACGCAAAAAGCGTGCTACAGGTTAGTATTTATCTTCAATCTCGTCCTCTTTGTTCTCAATGTAATCTTTAAAGCTCTCTCTAACGCTCTTAGGCAGAGAGTTATCTGCCATCACCTTCTTCTCGATGCTCCACAGATGATCCTCAATCTGCTTAGCCTTGCTCTTGTTGCGGTTCTTAAGCGCTCTGTCATACTGAGCCAGAAGGCCGTGAATTCCGTGGAATTCCAAAAGTTCGCTCAGTGTGCTTGGCTTCTTATTCTCAGCCTTTTGCTTTTGAGGAGACTCCGGAGCGGAGAGGTTCTTGTCTGACTCCATTACGTTGAAGACCATTCTCACGCCTTTGGTCTTATTGAGAAGTTCCTTAGCCTCGTTGTATGAAAAATCCCTCTTTCCATCCTCGCCAACGGAGAAGACAATGGTATTTTCTACGCTGTTACCTGAGTTATAGACAGGTACAATATTATCAAGATCTTCTGCCTTGAGAACGAATCCGTCTCTGATTCTTATTCCTCTGTCATCCAAAAGGTTCATCTCCATATCCATAGAACCTATAAGGCCGGAAGCCTCTTTTCTCACCGGCACAACTCCCTGAATCATCCATTTGGAAGGATCATCAGGATCCTGAGCGGTAAATAGCTTAACATCAGCACCTAAACTGAATGAAGCAAAAGCGTTGCCTGCAAATTCAACCGTATTTTTAGGAACATAGAGTTCTACAGGCTTCTTATCAACGCAAGATGCGGTACTTATTGCAACTGCAAGTATTAAAAGTAGTTTTTTCATATCGCGATGGTTTTTTGTCTTATGAGAGTAAATTCTTCACAACGGTAGAGATGGTCCTGCCGTCTGCCGCACCTGCCAGTGCTTTTGTAGCAAGCCCCATAACCTTTCCCATATCCTTGAGGGAGGTGGCGCCAACCTGAGCAATTATCTCCTTGATTTTAGCCTCTACCTCCTCAACCGGCAGTTGTTTAGGCAGATACTTTTCCATAACGGCAGCCTCTGCCAACTCGTTATCTGCAAGCTCTTTATGGTTTGCTGCAACATACTGTTCAGCCGCCTCTTTACGCTGTTTTACAAGTTTCTGAATCATCTTCAGAATGTCTGCATCCGTAACCTCTTTACTTCCGCCCTCGGATGTTTTAAAGAGTAGAATCTCACCCTTGATTGCTCTTACAGCATTCATTGCTACGGTATCCTTGGCCTTCATTGCAGCCTTGATATCCTCTTGAATTTGTTGTTCCAGTGCCATAACCACTTTGTTTTGCTCTCTGCAAATTTAATAATTATTACTATATTTGTGAAGGTGCTTAACGAGGAAGAGTATGCTAAAAGTAAATATCTACGAATACGACTCCCCTTGCGGGACACTCCTTCTTGCAGTAAAAAGAGGCAAACTCTGCCTCTGCTCCTGGAAGGGAAGCAAAAGAACCGAGGCCGCAATGGCCAGACTCTCCAAACTTCTCAACGTTGAGTTTGTCTTCCCGGATGAGAAGGAGAAAAAGCCTTCATCTAAAACCATTACGCTGGCTATTAAGCAGTTGAACCAGTACTTCTCCAAGAGGAGAAAGAGTTTCAACGTACCTTACCTTGAGATGGGAACAGAGTTCCAGAAAAAGGTGTGGAACAACCTTAAAGACGTACCTTACGGCAAGACAACCTCTTACGCAGACATAGCAAAGGAGATTGAGGAGCCTGAGGCAATAAGGGCGGTGGCCAACGTATGCGGAGACAATGCTCTCTCTCTGATTATCCCTTGCCATAGGGCAATTGGAAGTGACGGATCCTTAGTAGGTTACGCCGGAGGTCTTCCGGTTAAGAGGTTCCTCATAGATATGGAGAGCACCCAGCAGAGTCTGCCGTTCAAAGATCCCGTTAAGAAAAAATCTGTAAAACCTAAATCTAAAGTTAAATAGTTCATGAGTAGTAAATCCACCCTCTCCGATCTCTGGAAAAAGGAAGACTGGCTGGCCGTCTGGATTGGAGTAGTTCTCATTGTTGTTGCGGCATTTGCCGTACTCACTAAAGCATTTGATTTCTCCGCACTTAAATTCTCCACCTGGCATCTCTGGGAAGGTGTAGCGGAGAAGAAGAGTCTGCTGGGGCAGATGGACGGTGCTTTCTGGATTAAGCTGGCCCGTACATTCCTGGTTCTGGCTTTCTTGTTTGCTATTGGCATAAAGCTTCAGGGAGAGAGAGTTACTAAGTTCTTTGGAGCCTTTTTAGGACTCTTCATACTGGCTGTGATTGTAAGAATCATAAGCGCGGAGTTCACATTCAACAGATATTTGGAGTGGGCATTCTGGGCTTTGATTGTAGGCCTTTTGATTTCTAACACAGTGGGTGTTCCGCAGTGGCTCAAGCCGGCAATCAGAACAGAATTCTACATTAAGACCGGATTGGTTGTCATGGGATTCTCCGTGCTCTTTTCCAACATTGCAAAGTTCGGACTCTACGGTCTTGGAATTGCCTGGATTGTTACCCCTATTGTAATCCTCTTCATGTGGTGGCTGGGAACCAAAATCTTTAAGATTGAAAACAAACCGCTGGTCATTACAATGGCCTCAGCAACAAGCGTATGCGGCACATCTGCAGCCATTGCTACGGGTGCTGCGGCAAAGGCCAAGAAGGATGACCTCTCAATTGCAATCTCCATCTCCATAATCTTTACCATACTGATGATGGTCTTTGAACCTATGATAATCCGCTGGGTTGGAATGAGTCAGATTATGGGAGGTTCTCTTATCGGAGGAACCGTAGATTCTACGGGAGCGGTAGTGCTTGCAGGTAATGCGTTGGGACCGGAGGCGGAACAGGCTGCCGTCCTGGTTAAATCCATTCAGAACATACTCATCGGATTCATAGCCTTCTTTGTTGCGCTCTTCTTTGCCACAAAGGTAGACCGCGTTGGAACCCAGAAGGTTGGAGCAAGTGAAATCTGGCACCGCTTCCCTAAGTTCATTATCGGTTTCTTTGCAGCCTCACTGGTTGCCTCATTTATAATCCTTCCGCTCTACGGAAGTGATAACGTAAGCGCAATCAACAAGACTTTGGATCAATACAAGAACTGGGCTTTTGTGCTGGCTTTCACAAGCATAGGACTGGATACCAACTTTAGGGAAATCATTAAGAAGATGCAGGGAGGCAAGGTTCTCTGGCTCTATGTCATTGGACAGTTATTCAACATTGCCCTCACCTTCTTTGCAGTTTGGATGCTGCTCTCCGGCAGGTTCCTCCCTGTTCCGAAACTGGATGACTACGGCAGCAAAAAGGTTGAGCCTAAGGTTGTTCCGGCGCCTCAGCCTGCAAAGACAGCCCTTAACTCCACTTACTATCTGGGCAAATTTTAGGTATGAATCCTAAAACAGAAAAGATAATCATAAGGGCGGTAACTGTCATAATGATAGTTGCCGTCCTTGTTTGTGTACTCTGGATTATGGCTTTCCGCCTGGGTCTGGCGGAGAAATATGATTTTGGAGCGGGGGCCTATTACTATGCGGATATTCCTGATTACGACAAAGTTATAGGAGAGAGTTCCTACAAGCCAGCCATCCCTTTCTGGATTTACCTCACTCTCTTTTTTGGATGGGGATGGATTATGTGGAGAATCTGGTCTCTGATGGAGAGAAAAAAGTAAACGGACAAGTGAAAAATTGATTACTTTTGTCCGAATAGTAGATTATGAGCAAGAAAATTATACTTACCGGAGACCGCCCTACCGGCCGTCTTCACATAGGCCACTATGTTGGCTCCCTGAGAGGAAGAGTTGAACTTCAGAATGAGGCAGACTATGAGAAAATGTTTGTCTTCATAGCAGATGCACAGGCACTTACAGACAACTTTGACAACCCGGAGAAGGTGCGTCAGAACATTGTTGAGGTGGCCCTGGATTACCTCTCAGTAGGATTGGACCCAAGTAAAGTTACCATATTCGTTCAGAGTATGATTCCGGAACTGACGGAACTTACATTCTTCTATATGAACCTTGTAACGGTTGCCAGACTGCAGAGAAACCCAACCGTTAAGACGGAGATTGCAATGAGGGGATTCAGCAAGGAGGCTGAAGAGGGTCAGGAGAAGGTATTCGGGAGCGGACTTCCGGTGGGCTTTTTCACCTACCCCATCTCACAGGCAGCTGATATTACGGCGTTTAAGGCAACCACCGTTCCGGCCGGAGAGGATCAGAAACCTATGATTGAGCAGACCGTGGAGATTGTACGCAAGTTCAACTCCATCTACGGTGAAACTCTTGTAGAGCCTCAGATTCTGCTCCCTAAGAACAGCGCCTGCCTCCGCCTGCCGGGTATAGACGGCAAGGCCAAGATGAGCAAATCTTTGGGCAACTGCATCTACCTTTCAGAGACCGCAGATGAACTCAACAAGAAGGTGATGAGTATGTACACGGACCCTCAGCACATAAGCGTAAATGATCCGGGTCACATTGAGGGCAACACCGTATTCACCTATCTGGATGCGTTTTGCAAGGATGAGCACTTTGCTCTCTACCTTCCGGATTATGCCAACCTGGAGGAACTCAAGGCTCACTATCAGAGAGGCGGACTGGGAGACGTAAAGATTAAGAAGTTCCTCTCAAAGATTCTGAATGAGGAGTTTGAACCAATCAGAGCAAGACGCAAGGAGTTTGAAAAAGATATTCCTGCAGTTTACGATATGCTCCGTAAGGGAAGTGATGATGCAAGAGAGGTTGCGGCAAAGACCATGAGTGAAGTGAAGAACGCAATGAAAATCAACTACTTTGATGATGCGGCTCTGATTGCTTCACAGGCGGAGAAATTCAGCAAATAGTTTTATAATGGCACTTCTTCAAATAGAGGATCTTTCTTTGGGATATGGCTCAAAAACCATATTCAAAGAGATTAACGCCTCTGAAGAGGAGGGGTGTCTGATTGCGCTTTTAGGCTCCAACGGCAGAGGTAAATCCACATTGCTCAGAACAATTGCCCGTCTGGAGGAGATTTATGAACCTTCAAAAGGAAAGATTCTCTACAACGGAAAGGAGGCCTCCGCCTACTCAAAGAAGGAGATGAGCCAAATGGTCTCATTCGTAAGCCCGGTAACGGAGAGAGCACCCTATCTGAAGGTGAAAGATTTGGTCTCCATAAACAGTTACTACAGAACAGATTGGATGGGCTCGGTAAACAAGAGTGAAGAGGAGAAAATTCTCAAGGCTCTCAAGATGGTTGGACTGGAGGGGTTTGAAGAGAGGGAGTGCACCAGCCTCAGCGACGGCGAGTTCCAGCGTGCCACCATTGCCGGCGCCATTGTGCAGGACAGCCGCATCATCCTTTTGGACGAGCCTACCGCCTTTTTGGATATAGCAAACAAATACCTCATAACCGGGCTGTTAAAAACTATCGCGGAGAAAAAGTTAATCATCTTCTCCACTCACGATTTGCAGCTGGCGCTGCAAGTATGTGACAGGCTGTGGGTTATGACCTCCCAGGGATTCTTCTGCGGTTCTCCCGCGCAGCTTATTGAGAACGGGCGGATTGAGAAGATGTTTGATGTTGAGGGGGTTAGGTTTGACAAAGAGAAACAGAGTTTTGTTCCCACCAAACAATAAAGAGATGGCAAAAATCAGAATTACAAAGGAGTTCAGTTTTGAGGGAGCTCACGCCCTCAAGGGGTATGACGGCAAGTGCAGCCACATTCACGGTCACTCTTACCGCCTGGCTGTCACCGTTATGGGAGAACCTATAGAGGATAATAATTCTCCTAAAAAGGGAATGGTAATTGACTTTACGGACCTTAAGAAGATTGTCTCTGAAAAGATTATTGAGAAGTTGGATCACGCTCTGATTCTTGTAAAGGGTGCGGAACTTACTGAGGAGATTACCAGGTTTTACGGCAACACGGTAACGGTTGATTTTCAGCCTACAAGCGAGATGCTTACCATTCACTTTGCAAAGATTCTGAAGGAGGCTCTGCCAAAGAGTGTGACTTTGGTCTCCGTGCGCCTGTGGGAGACGGAGAAGAACTATGCGGAGTGGAGAGCGGAAGATAACCAATGAACAGGATATTCCTTATAGACGGACACGCGCAGATCTTTAGGATGTATTACGCCTTTATGCGCCATCCCCTTATAAATTCCAAGGGGATAGATACTTCCATACTCTACGGCTTCACAAAGATGGTTCTGGAACTCATTGCAAAAGAGAGCCCTACCCATATTGCCGTGGCCTTTGATCTGCATGCTGAGACTTTCCGCCATAAGGTTTACAAGGAGTACAAGGCCAACCGTCCTCCGGCTCCGGAACTTGTGGTGGATGCGCTGGAACCTTTGAAGGAGATTCTCAAGGCACTGAACATTCCTGCAATTGGCATTGAGGGCGTAGAGGCTGACGATGTTATTGGCTCTATGGCAAAGCAGTGGTCTTCAGAGAGTTCCCAGGTATATATGGTTACTCCGGATAAGGACTACGGGCAGGTTGTAGATGACAACATTTTCCAGTACAAGTTCTCCAAAGGCAACAGCGGAGAGGTTGAAATCATAGGCAAAAAGGAACTCTGCGCTCAGTACGGGATTTGTGACCCTAAGAGCGTAATAGATATTCTCACAATATGGGGAGACGCCTCTGATAACATTCCGGGAGTCAAGGGAATAGGAGAGGTTGGCGCCAAGAAGCTTATTGGAGAGTATCAGACTCTGGATAACCTTCTTAATCACCTTAAGGAACTTCCCGCTAAGCAACAGGAGAAGATTGAGGCGGCAAAGGAACATCTGGATATGAGCCGCTTCCTTGTTACAATCAAGACGGACATAGAGCTTCCTCTCACACTGGATGATATAAAAATTTCTCCTGCAAACAAAGAGCAGGTAGATATTGTCTTTGGAAAATACGAGTTCTCCTCCCTTAAGAAAATGATTAGGGAGTTCAAAACCGAGGAGGCGGTAAATGATTTCCCTGCAGACGATTACCCTACTGAGGGGAACTACTTTAACAGTTACGCTCCCGCTCAGGATAATAAGATAGAAGAGGCCGGAATACCGGAAATCAAGTTTGTATCTAAAGAGATTTTTGAGAGTGCTGTAAAAAAGAACAACACTCTTGCAATGGCGCTCCCAACTGACGGTGAGGAGGTTATATTGTGTACCGCAGATTCCGGTTCTACTCTTAAGGAGCCAAAGGGGCTGGCTCTTTTAATCAAACCGCAAGATTGCATAAACATTGTAATCAACCCCAAAATCATTAAGACCGGTTTCTCCTTAAAGGAGATAATAAGACATATATCAAAGAGTTACACTGGCAACATAGATGTTGCAAAAATTCTCTCTGAGGAGGAACTTTATGACATTCAACTGCTCCATTATCTGATTAATCCGGAGATAAGCCACTCCCCTGCCTTCATCATAAAAGAGAGGTTTGGCTTGGAACTCTCTACGGAGAACTCAGAGGAGAAAGAGAGTGATCTCTTCTCATCCGTGGAAAGAGATTTGGAGAAGGAGGCGGAGGAGAGAGCAAAGGAGGCCATGCTTAGTATCTACCTTAAAGAGAGGCTATTAAAGGAGATTCCAAAGGCGGAACTCTACAGAGATATTGAGATGCCGCTTGAGGGGATTCTTGCAAAGATGGAACTTACGGGAGTTAAGATAGACACCGCCCAACTTAAGGAGTACAGCAAAGAGTTAACTCAGCAAATGAATGAGATTGAGGCCAATGCAAAGGCTCTGGCAGAAGATCCCAACATCAACCTCTCCTCTCCAAAACAGATTGGACAGCTGCTCTTTGAAAAACTCAAGGTGAGTGACTCCGTAAAGAAGAGTGCCAAAGGAAGTTACCCAACAGATGAGCAGACGCTCCGCTCTCTCTACTACGCTCATCCTCTCATTGGAGAGATTCTGGAGTACCGCAACCTTAAGAAACTTCTCTCTACCTACATAGATGCCTTCCCGCAGCTCATAGACCCGGAAGACGGCAAGATTCACACCACTTTCAATCAGGCACTTACGGCAACGGGCAGGCTCTCTTCCAACAATCCTAACCTGCAGAACATCCCTATCCGTACGGAAAGAGGAAGGGAGATCCGCAAGGCCTTCATCCCATCTACGGAGAAGGGCTACATTGTCTCTGCAGATTACTCCCAGATAGAGCTCCGCCTTATGGCTCACCTGAGCCAAGATGAGCATCTTATTGCAGCATTCAACTCAAATCAGGATGTTCACAAGGCTACTGCAGCAAGGCTCTTTGACGTTGATATTAAAGATGTTACAGAAGATCAGAGAAGAAAGGCAAAGACCGTCAACTTTGGAATCATCTACGGTATATCCTCCTTTGGGCTGTCTGAGAGAATGGAGATTGGAGTAAAGGAGGCTAAGAGGTTTATTGAGCAGTATTTTGCTATGTATCCGGGAGTTAGCGCATACATAGCAGACTCCGTGGAGAAGGCAAGAAGGCTGGGTTATGTGGAAACCATCTACGGCAGAAGGCGTTACCTTAAGGATATAAACTCCCGCAACGCCAATGTGCGCAAGTTCAACGAACGCAATGCGGTAAACGCTCCGCTTCAGGGGAGTGCCGCAGATATTATAAAGATTGCAATGGTCAATGTATCAAGGAGATTAGAGAGTGAGAACTTAAAGAGCAAAATGGTTCTTCAGGTTCATGACGAACTTGTCTTTGATGCAACGGAAGATGAGAAAGATATCGTGATGCAGATTGCAAAGGAGGAGATGGAGGCCGTTGCAAATCTTAAAGTCAAACTAACAGCAGAGTGCGGTTATGGCAAAAATTGGTTACAAGCTCACTAATCTGTACATCCGTATGGATGTGCCTCAACTTGTGGAGAGGGCAAAGGCCGGAGAGCAGATGGCCTTCACCTTCCTCTTTGAGAGATACCATAACCAACTTACGGATTACCTTAAGAGACAGTCCGGTACGCTGCTCAAAAACAAGAGCGTGGAGATTGAAGACATCTGCCTGGATACCTTCAACAAGGCCTTCATAAACATTGGTTCATACGACCCTAAGTATATGTTTACCACCTGGCTCTATAAGATTGCAAAGAACTCTCTTACAGATTATTTCCGCCAGACGGGCAATGAGAGCAACTCTTCCACGGAGTCTTCTGAGGTCAGAAACGTTCACAGCGGAGATACCCCGGAGGACAAACTCATAGAGAACCAGCAGATTGAAAAAACCATGGAGGCGGTGCGCCAACTGCCTGATATCTACAAAGATGTGATGATGCTCTACATTGAGGGCTACGCTTTGGACGATATTGCAGACTCCCTCTCCATCACCCTCTCCAACGCCAAGGTGAGAGTGAAAAGAGGCAAAGACCTCCTTGCAGAAAAACTCTCAGACAGCCCGATTGCCCAAAAGAGAGCCAACTTAAAAAAGACCAGATAATGACTCCCGATATTGTTTTCAAATACTTCCCCAACCTCTCCAAAACTCAGAGGGAGCAGATAGAAAAACTCTCCCCTCTCTACCGTGAGTGGAACGCTAAAATCAACGTTATCAGCCGCAAAGATGAGGATAACATCTACCTTCACCACATTCTCCACTCTCTTGCCATTGCAAAGTATTTGAATGATTTTCTACCTACAACCGTTATGGATGTTGGATGCGGCGGCGGTTTTCCCGGCATACCGCTGGCAATCCTCTACCCCACCACTCACTTCATTCTGGTAGATTCTATCGGGAAGAAGATAAAGGTAGCCAAAAGTATTGCAGAAGATATCGGGCTTAAGAATGTTACAGCCCTTCACAGCCGTGCAGAAGAGATCAACCTGAAAGAGTACACACAAACGGGCAAGGTAGATTTGGTTGTCTCCAGGGCCGTCACCTCCCTTGTCAATTTTATCCCTTGGGTTAAAGGCAAATACACCAAGGGCATCATCTGCCTTAAGGGCGGAGATATTCAATCTGAAATAGATGAGTGCATAAAACGCCTCCGCATTTCCCCTTCACACTTCTTCATCAAAGATATAACAGACTGGTTCAAAGAGGATTACTTCCAAGAAAAAAAGGTCCTCTTCTTAAACTGTTACCTGAAAACACCGACTTTAAATTATCAATAATTTGCTAATTAATTTTGATGTCCTTGAATGAAGCTAACCTCTTACCGGAGGAATCACGTTTAGCAAAAAATAGTTCCATGGTACTAGCGTTTAAAGATTGTATTGGGAAATGAAGAACAAGAAACCTATAGAATGGATGTCCGATTTTTCTATAGCGAACACTATAGGTCATACTGACAGCCTCTACAATATCATTCCCAATTTTTAAATAGGCTCTATAATCTTGTGAGTTATCTAGATTTAGACCTTTATCGTCTAAAATTACAGAAATACCATCATCATTTCTTTCAAAAAGAAAAAGATCCGCTTTTTTTGTTGAAGAAATATTTGAAGGATGTATAACTGTTCGGTTATCAAGACTAAAGTTGGCAAATCTTAGATAGAATATATCGTCTGCCGGAAAATAGTGAAGATCTCTGGAAACAGTTCTTCCGTATGCTGAAGATAGTGCATACAGCATAGCAGAATTAGGGTACAAAGATGAAATGTTGTTAAAACAACAACCGGAAACAGTTGCCTTCCATATACTTTGTAGACCATTAGGGCTTTGTAAGAGCGCTTCTATATTGATTGTTTTATCAAAGCGCTGCCATTTAGCAATGCTTAAATTATTGTTATCCGAACTGTATTTGTTATTGTACCATTCTGTTCTCTCCATATCTCCTAAAGTTGTTGATGTAACATTCCCGGATACACTTTTCAAATTCTCTGCGGAAACATTATCTCCTACATAATAAATCTTCTGCCCGTTAGAATTAAAACGGTTATCCCCAGTTTCGGAATAGAGCTTGTAATTACTCTTTGAACTGCGGGATAAAGGTGTTCGTTGCTTAAAGGCCTTTTCCCCTTTTTTACCAGTTATCTTAACGGTTGGTTTAATATAAAAATCCGCATTGAGACTATCCTTAGTTTCTATGGCACCACGTAAAGAAAGAGATGATCTTACATAGGCTTTAAATAGTTGGTATTCTTGACCTCCCGTATCAATGACATTACCTAAGATAGAATATGTACCTTGGCATAAAAAGAACTTCTTTCCCTCTAAGTTGAAGTTACCCTTAGAGCGAACAAGAGGAGCCAACAAACCTTCGTCTTGAGAATATGGTTGTCCATAAATAAAAGACGGAGTAATAAGGGATAAGAAAAGAAATATGATTAAACATTTTTTCATAAACGCAATCCTTTAATTTTCCTCAAATACGGCCAAAAAGGTTCTATCTTGGCTCACCATAAATCCTAAGGTAGAATTTTGTGAAATCAGGAATCCATTTTCATACCATCCAGCAAATGAGAATCCTGAATAGGCATAAGCTGTTAATGTTAAATTCTCTCCGATATCGTACAAATAAGACTCAGGGTTCATTGTAACATAACCTCCAGAGCTATTGTTTACATTCACAGTTATTAAACAACGCCCCGGTCTTACCACTGTGCTATCAGCCCCTCCGCCACACTGTCCATTGCAACCAGGAACTCCACAAATAGGGCAACAATCATTCCCTCCAGGAGGATTGCAAGAACACGGATAGTAATGACAAATATTACAACACCTACATTCTGAAAAAGGAAAACCACACCCTTCACAGTACAGACTAGGATCAATTAAAACAAGAAAAAACGCACCACATGGTAGCGGACATTGGTAATATCCATTTTGAATATTGTTAACATTAATTGTAGCACCGCATGATGGACATTGAGTTGATTCGCCAGTAGCACCTCCACCGCCACCCTTTGTAAGAACATAATTAGACACAATAAAGGTTATTCCTCTTAAAGGAAGATCTTGTCCAAACGAATTAATTCTCTTGATTTGTTGTTCTCTATATAGGGTTCTTTGCTCTTTTATTCCATCACGGAAATAGTATGAACACAAGATATCACCATTTGTTCTTGAAAAAATCTGATAACCATTGAAATGATCTTTATTGCTGTAAACACAAAAGCGAGTATCTTGATTATTTGTAAACAACCCAACAAGGGTGACAAAACTATTACTCATTAATCCGCCATTTTTTTGTCTTTCAATAAGCAAGGAAGATTTAACCATAACATTTCTTATGTTAGTGTTTATTTTCCCAATTCCATCATACATTATAGCAGAAATAGGAGACGCCATATTGATTGGAACCTCTACAAAATAAGCATCAGAGGTTTCGCTCTCAATAGCGGAATCCCAGTCAATAATCATGTTCTCTGTTAAGGCAGATTTGGTTCCGGAAGGTTTATCTCCTCCAACTGAAAGAAATCTCAAACAAGTGGAGTGTTGTTCAAAATACTCTTTAGCCTGTTGAGTTGAAAGGCGGTTAGGATCATCTCCTTTTCCGTTGCTGTCTTTCTGACAAGATGGAACTGAAACAAAGCAGACAAAAAGGAGAAGAATTGTAAAAATCTTCTTCATAATTTGTTTTGTGTTAAATTAAACGCCAAATCGAAGGTAGGGATTCTACTTCGAAAAAACAAATAACGTTGTTATTGTGTCTTTAAAAATTCTCTTGCCTCATGCTTGATTTCTATGGTTATTGCATTATATAATCTTGGTGAGGACTCTATGATAATATTGGCCCATTCCATAGCCTTAATTTTGTTATTTGTATTTTTATAGAATTTGAATAAATCATATTTTGGAATGATTCTATCAGGAGTCATATAATATGCTGTAATGTAACTACTCTCTGCCTTTTTAAGCTCTCCGGAATTATAATAAAATTCTCCGAGAGTAGATAACCGTTCTACCACTGTTATCCTTTTATTGCATTGTTCCAAAACTTTAATCCGATCTTGTGGTGAGAACTTGTATGAATGGGTTGCATACAGCAAAGACATGTTCTTATTTTTGAACACTATATCTTCAGTCTCTTTTGAAAAACGGTCAATTACTTGGTTATCGCCAATTTGAATAAACTGTCTTAACTCTTTGGTAGCACGGTTATATTGTTCTCCAATATGGTAAGAAAAATAAGACACAGATGTTAAAAATATTAAACAAACCAAAGAGGTTGTCCATTTATTAAGATGAATCGTATATGCAGACAGAGCATTCTCAGAACTATCCTTTTGACTTGATACTGCCATTCCAAGAAACAAAGGGATAAGAAAAGCAAAAGGAAGGATATCCCAAGTATACAAGAAACAGGAGCATACTCCTAATGCTATCATTATGGATTTCAGGCAACGATTTCTACTATTCTTTATAGATGACAGTATTATCAAACCGAACAAAATCAATCCCATAAGCCCTTGTTCACAAAGAAGATGTAGAAATTCATTGAATGACTGGTAATGATTTGTTGCAAAAGGAGCAAGAGATGAAAGTGGATGGCTCTCAAAAAAAGCTGCCTGCCAATACATATAGAGAGACTGTACGGAACCGGAAGAATATCCAAAGAAAGGGGCCTCTGTAAAGGCTTTCCAAGATGATGACCATATCAGTAATCTTACGTTTGCTGAATCCGGACGAACTGAGTACAATATGAAGCTCCCTATAAGTATCATTAACAATATGGAAATGATAATAATAATCTTAGTAGGCTTTCCCAATGACTTATAACTGGAAGAAGTTATCGCATAACACAATATACCAACCGCAGCACCCAAAACAGATCCACGTGAATGGGAAATAACGAGAGCAATTAATAAGACAATAGAAACAGCTAAAGAAAAGTATCTAAGGACCTTCTTTTTCTTTGCCTCAAAAATCAGACAAATACATCCTGTTAGACAGACAGAAATATAAGACCCAAGGTGTCCGGTATTGCTAAACATGTGGAATAAGTATGCAGCAACACCAGATAGAGCTAAAGAGAGAATAAGATAGTTTATGGAATCTTTATTAACCAATCTCCCAATTAGATACAAGGCTGCTACTGAAATCCATTTAAGGAGAGTTAACGGTTCTGTGTAATCTGTTTGAGAAAAGAGTGTTCTGATGAGAGCATAAATGCAATAAACAATTACCAATATGTCTGTACTTCTCAGCCGTATCTCCTTGTTTGAAAGAGACAGAATAGCTGCAATTGTAACAAAAAATACAGAACTGTAATTCAGCAATCTCCAAGAATCCAGTCCATTAATCAAATGATTGGCAATCAAAGGAACTAAAAACAATAGGACTCCTCCGAGAAGTCCTATTGGTAAGTATCGTTTGACTGATTGTGATAACATCCCCGTTTGAGCCCTTTTTAAAAGGGCTGAATATGGTTTAATCCTCTTTGCAGGAAATAACAGCGTTACCTGTACCCTTGTATGAGGTCAGTAGCGGACCAACAGTATTATCTTTTGTTGAACTCTTGAAGAAAGCTAACATATAGGCAGATTTAGTTGCTCCGGTTGTCGTAAATGACATCCAACACCACCCAGCCTCAGCTGGAGAGTAAACACCGTTTGCTGTTCTGGAACCACAGGCAGGGAATTTAATAACCGATCCTGTTTTCCAACCCTGCGTATAAAAGTTATAACCATTATTGAAGGAACCATCGGAGTTAATCTTTTCAAGATTGTCCGTCCACTGTCCATCAATTGTAAAACCATTGAAAACTCCAACAGGAGGAACACTGAAACCAATAGGAGAAGGATCGTATACGGTTTTCTTTCTTCCCCAAGTATGAGACCCCTTATATTCCATATGCCAGAGGTTTATATACTTGTTATCCATATCCAAATCTTTATTGCCGTTAATGTTAAATTGATTAGGATTCTGGATATAACTTTTTATATCATCTTTGAGAGACTTGTATCCAAAAGTGCCGTCTACATAGCCATTTTTCCCATAATAAGCTTTGTCCGTTTTGTACATGTTTCCTTTGGCTGGTAACATAGGGTCTTTTCTTCCCCATTGGTAGTAAGTACAGTTTCCGTAAGTACTTCCGTTTTTGCTTTTTTCAGACTCTGGTTCGCACCATCCTAAGAAAACAGGCAAAAAGTCAAAAGATACTCCAGATAAATTTTTTACATTGATAGTTGTTAAATCTGCATCTGTAACCCAAATATGCCAGCTCCAAGCAACTACGTTATCTGAATCATACGCTGCTATAATAGCGTTACCTTGTGTAAAATTCTCTTTATCAATGTAAAAAGTAACATATTTATCTTCTTTAACACCTTTATCTCCTGTCATAGCAATACCTAATAAAAGGTCTTTGCTGTCTTGCCATATTAAACCAGCCTTATTAATGGAATACTTCTGGCTAACCCATGGATCTTTAGTGTCATTGCCTGTACCAATCCCCTTCCCTGTGTGATCCAAGAAGTTGGATAAGATATCGTCTCCGGAATTGGAGGTCATATAGGCGCTTTTGTTTGTAGTTCCGTTCTTTAAAGCATTTCCGTACACCATCGGTATTTTGTAGAAACCCGGTTTTGAAACCACATAGCAGTTAGCAGTGGTTTTTGCAATGCCGTTCCCGTAAATATCAAATAAAGAAAGGTCTGTAGCCTCATCTAAAACGGTAATTGTACAGGCAGCTGACTTTGTACCACAGGAGGCTGTAATAGAGGCAGTTCCTTTGCTTTTAGCAGTGGCAACTCCGTTAGAAGATATAGAAACGACATCAGTGTTTGAAGAAGACCACGTAACGGTTTTGTCTGTTGCATTATTAGGCCTAACTTCTGCCTCAAGATAAAGGACTCCGCCATTCTCCATATAAGTTTTTGTATAGCTGAGGCCAATAGAAGATACGGCAATAACTGTTGGTACTGGAGGATCTGTCTTTCCAATCGGAGTAAGATCTGATGATCCTCCTGAACCACAAGAACTCAAAAGGAAAAGAATAATTATTGAAATGAAGTATGTATATATCTTTTTCATAATCAGTTGTTATTGTAACTTTTTAAAAAAATAGTTATAGTCCATTAAGGATTCCTTGGTGGAGAACTATGACGCCCTATATATTGAGACTCTAAAAGAGAGTTTCTATTATACTTGATAGGCTGATTGGTTTGTTTTGGGCTCAATGTTAAGTATTTGCAATCTAGCTGTATTATCGTCTCGTAAGGAATTGGGCCATCTTTAGAATAAGCAGGTGTCATATACTTCTTCCTAGCAAAATTTTTAGCTAGTTTCATAACCTTTTTATCTAAACTGTCATATCCAGAGGATTTAGTTAATGAAACCCTCTTTACGGAACCATCTGAATTAAAATAGAATTTTAAATCAATTCTGTAATAGGAATAGTCTTGTAATTCCGCCGGAGTATACGGTCTCCAAAAATCAAACCCGTCACCATTGTAAAAGTAAGTATAAATAGCATTAGAAAAGTCTTTGTGTTTAAATTGTGGTTTTTTAAGGACCTCATTTTCATTAAAAGGGTCAATGGAATCAATTTGGCAATAGCCTATACTTGAAATAACAAGCATAGGAAGTATCAGGTATATTAACTTTATTTTCATGATGATAATAACGATCAGATCATTTGAGGTTAAAGCGTTTGGAGACGAAGACTTCTATAATAGTCTTATAGAAAGACGTTCTTTGTCATTATTCTTGTTGAAAAACACTAATGAAAAATCTTTATAATCATTAGAATTCGCTGGAAAGTCTATAAAAAGGAATGACTTGAAAGAATTGTTCGCAAGCCATTGCTCAGCATAATAGTCTGAAGAGTTTATTATGATATCACCGTTTTTAAGTATGGCCCTTGTTTTTCTAAAGAACTTTTGGTTCATTGCATACCTCAAAACAAAGGTTGTTTTCTCCTTTGATTTAATGATGGCAATGACATCTACTTTCTTAGACGATGATGAATAACTTGGATATAAAACGGTGTTTTCCCCCGTTAATTGTCCATCATTAATTTGCTCATAAAAAGGATTGTTAGATATGTACTGAACAGATTCTTCAGTGGTGACGCCAAGTTTTCCTACAGCGGCAAAGCATAAATACGAGAAGATAGAATTTGTAACCGCTGCTGAACGGTAATCTGTAACAATAGTACTCCAAAGTAAATCTCCGGACGGAGAATAGCCGTCTATTATTGTGGAAAACGAGTAAGACGGTGCACTTATTCGCTGATAATCTATACGCTTCCCTGAGCCAGCTTCTCCTAAAGATGACTTGTAATATGGATTACCAGGATTTGTTCTGCTTGAGCGATTTGCATCTGCTGAATAAATATCCCATTCTTCTTTTGTTTTGGGACCATTGAAAGAATGGTATTTCAACTCTCTATAAATGGTACCTCCCTCTCTTTCTGTGCTGAAAGAGATATTTACTATAAAGTCCGCCATATTGCGGTTAAAGGTTCGTGTTGCTCTTTGAATAGTCAAAGCCTTTTGAAGAAATGAAGCATATTTACTAATCTTCGAGGTGTCAGAATTATCTAGATAGTCCACATAATAGTGTTTATCAGCAACATTATAATTACCTATAGATTTCACTTCTGTAAGAAATCTTACCCCTATTCCACCATGCCCCAATCCATCTAATAACCTCAAATCTTGCCCTTGAGCAAATCCCCAAATGAGTAATAAGTTAATGGTGAGCAAATAGAATCTCATAATCTGAGTTTTGTTA
>JAFZUX010000009.1 GCA_017618115.1 Bacteroidales bacterium
GAGCAATACTAATAGCCCGAAGACTTCATACGATACAATTTTCTTTTAGTTCTCTGACTGTTTTTCTCTCTACGATTTACCGGTTAATTAACGCCGAGTTAGAAAGTTAATTAAGGTGGTAATAGCAACGGGGATCCACCTCTTCCCATTCCGAACAGAGAAGTTAAGCCCGTTCACGCCTATGATACTGCTATACCAAGTGGGAAAGTGGGTAGCCGCCAACTTCAAAAAGCTCTTCAGTGAAAACTGAAGAGCTTTTTTTGTTGGCGGCCTGCCGCCTATTCCTTTTTTTGTTACCTATTTCAGTAATTCCGGGCGGAGGGCTTTGGTACGGGCAAGTGCTTGCTCGTCTTGCCACTTAGATATCTTGTTGTGGTCTCCGCTTAGGAGTACATCGGGAACCTTCCAGCCTTTGAAGTTGGCGGGACGGGTATAGACCGGCGGTGAAAGAAGGGAGTTCTGATAACTGTCCGTAAGGGCGGAGGTTTCATCTGTGAGAGCTCCCGGTATCAATCTTACAAGAGTGTCCGTTATTGCGGCGGCGGCAATCTCGCCTCCGCTTAGTACATAGTTGCCTATTGATATCTCTTTGGTTATCAGGTGTTCACGGATTCGGTGATCTATCCCTTTATAGTGGCCGCAAAGGAGAATAAGGTTCTTTTTCAGAGAGAGTGTGTTGGCCATAGGCTGGTCAAACTGCTCACCATCGGGAGAAAGGAAAATGACTTCATCATATTTGCGCTGCTTGGTGAGAGCTGTAATTGCCTTATAGATAGGCTCTACCATCAATACCATACCTGCACTTCCGCCATAACTGTAATCGTCAATCTTGCGGTATTTACCTGTGGCATAGTCTCTTATATCGTGAACTTCAATGTAAACCAAGCCCTTGTCTCTGGCTCTTTTTACAATGGAATGATTGAGCGGACTTTCCAGCAGTTGGGGTACTCCGCTAATGATGTCTATTCTGAGAGAGCCTCTCTTTCTGATGTATTTGCCTTTTGCCATATAGGCAAAGATAACGCTTTTGTAACACTATATATCGCTTTTTTAGTTATATTTGTCTCCACGCAATTTTTAAGTACATATTAATACAATTCTAATGGAAGAAAAGACTACCGCTTTAAATGCGATTGCTGAGCAGGGTGAAGCAGCTCAGAATGAGGAGCAAGCGCAGGAGATTCTAGATGAAAAGACAGATTTGTCTGAAAAATCTCTGAATGAGATACTCTCGTTATTTGAAAAGATGATTGAAAAGGGAGATCAGCAGGCTCTTTACAAGTTTGCGGAACCAATCAAGGCCGCTTTCTATAAAGTGCTTCGCAGAGAAAAGATTGCATCAGGTGCTTTTGTAGAGCCGGGACAGCCTGAGAATCAGAGCAATCCTTTTGAGGAGGTTGAGAAGGCCTTTAAGGATCTTTACTCACGATACAAACTCTCTCGTTCAAGTTTCAATCAGGAGATGCAGACAAAGAAGGAGGAGAATCTCGTCCAAAAGATGGCCATCATTGAGGCTATAAACAATCTTTTGGAAAAGGCGGAAGATATGAACCATACTCTCCCTACATTCAGAGAGTTACAGGCTAAATGGAAATCTATCGGGAGTGTGCCTCAAGAGAAAGCGCGCCAGGTGTGGGAGCAGTATAACCACACAATGGAGAAGTTCTATGACTTCCTCAAGATAAACAAAGACTTTAGAGATCTGGACTTTAAGAAGAACCTCGAGGCTAAGACCGAGCTATGTGTAAAGGCGGAAAAACTTGTAGATGACAAGGATGCGATTAAGGCCTTTAACGAGCTTCAGAAACTTCATGAGGAGTGGAAGGAGCTGGGTCCGGTTTCAAAGGAGAAGAGAGAGGAGATTTGGCTGAGATTCAGGGAGGCAACGTCAAAAATCAATAAGAAACAGCAGGAGTACTTCTCAAATCTGAAGGAGGAGCAGAAGAGCAATCTTAAGGCTAAAAATGATCTTTGCGCTCTGGCGGAAGAGATTGTTTCTTCAATGGAAAAGATAGAGCCGGGTCAATGGAATCCTCTGACTAAGAAGATGGAAGAGCTTCAGCAGAAGTGGAAGAGTATTGGTTTTGCATCCAAGAAGGACAATCAGAAAATCTATGACAGATTCCGCTCTGCATGCGATAAGTTCTACCAGGCGAAGCGTCAGTTCTACTCTAATTTTAAGGATATTATGCAGGAGAATCTCCGCCGTAAGGAGGAGCTTTGCGAGCAGGCGGAGAAGATTAAAGACAGCCAGGATTGGAAGAAGGCAACAGACCAACTCATTAATCTTCAGAATGTTTGGAAGACGATAGGCCCTGTTGCAAGAAAACAGTCTGATGCGGTATGGAAGAGATTCCGTGCAGCGTGTGACGAGTTCTTCGCAAATAAGGCAAATCATTTTGGCAGCGAAGGCGAGAAGTTTGAGGAGAACCTCAAGGCTAAAAAGGCTCTTATTGAGGAGATTGAGAACTACCAGAGCCAGGGAGGAGATTCTGATAAGGCTGCTTTGGATGAGTTCCTCAACAAGTGGAATTCTATTGGATTTGTTCCGTTCAAGGAGAAAGAGGCTTTGCAGAAGGCTTACGATGCAGCTCTGAATAAGCACTTTGAGGCAATCAGGGATATTGACGCGGAGAAGAAATTGGGACGTATCCGTCGTCTTATCACTGACGCTAAGACCTCAGGAAAGGGAGACCGCGGAATAAGAGTTGAAAGAGAGAAGCTCCTTAACAAGTTCCATAAACTTGAGACGGATATTGCTACCCTTGAGAACAATATGGGCTTCTTTGCAAAGAGTAAGAATGCAGATAAGCTAATTGAGGAGATTAAGCAGAAGATAGAGGCTGGACGTCAGGAACTTAAGTCTCTGGAGCAGAAGATTAAAATGATAGACAAAGAGTTTTAGAGATGCAGAAAAATACGGTCTTGGGATTCGTCCTTATTGGATTGATTCTCATAGGTTTCAGTTGGTATAACTCATACAATTTCAAGAAACAGGCAAGAGAGGCCTTTCTGAAAGATTCTCTTGCAAGAATTGAAGCCCTTACAAACCCCAGAGTAGCAGACTCTTTAAGAGTTGCGGACTCTATCAGAAACGTTCGCCTGGGTATTGTTGAAGATAAACAGATACCGGCAGATACGGCAATGGTAACCCCTGCTGCAGAGGAGGTTATAGCAGGCCCAACCTACACTGATTCTCTTCTGGAAATGTCTAAAGATATTCCTGAGGAGTTCTATGTTCTTGAAAACAATAAACTTAAGATTGAGTTTACAACAAAGGGAGCTCAGATTAGAAGTGCACTTGTTAAGGATTACTTCACTTATGACAGTGCTGCGCTCTATCTGGTTAAGGAGAACTACTCCAATATGGCTCTCTCCTTCTTTACAAATCAGAAGATTAGCACAAATGCCTTTGCATTTAACGTGGAGTCCCGGACGGACAGTTCAATCACTTTCCGTCTGCCGTTTGTAGACGGTTCCTCTGTGGACTTTGTCTACAAACTTCCCGCAGATTCCTATATGCTTGATTTCAATATTGTTACAAATGGTCTGGCTGCAAAACTTGCAAACAACGCCACCCGTTTTGACCTGGATTGGGCATTGAGGATTTCCAGATTTGAGAAGGGTTTTGACAACGAGAAGAATTACTCTACGGTAAACTTCAAATATCCTGAAGATAAGTCTGTTGAGGACTTGGGAATGCGTAAGAACGAGAGCGAGAAAAAGATAACTACCCGTCTCTCATGGTTTGCATTCCACCAGCAGTTCTTCTCCGCAATACTGAAGTCTGACGATAACTTCACAAGCGGTTCACTTGCATACAAGTTCCTTGCTCCTGACAATGAGGAGAAAGCGCTCTTTGACTGCGCTGCAAATATGCAGATGGATTACGGTAGGGGTGAGGATGTAAACATACCTCTCCACTTCTACTTCGGTCCGAACCTCTACAAGGAACTCAAGAGTTATGACAGTGGTTTTGAGAAGATTATCCCGATGGGTAAACACATCATAGGTTGGATTAACCGTGTGATAATCATTAACACCTTTGACTTCCTTCGCCGCTTCATCTCCAGTTACGGTATTATCATTTTGATAATGACCATACTGCTTAAGCTGGTGCTTACTCCTCTTACTTTCAAGTCTTATCTCTCTTCTGCAAAGATGAGAGTCTTAAAGCCTGAGATTGAGAAGATTAATAAGAAGTATCCTCGTAAGGAGGATGCTATGAAGAAGCAGCAGGAGACAATGGCGCTCTACCACAAGACGGGAGTGAACATGATGGGAGGCTGTCTGCCTATGTTGCTGCAGATTCCTATCCTCTTTGCAATGTTCCGCTTCTTCCCTGTATCCTTTGAGTTACGTCAGCATCCGTTCCTCTGGGCTCAGGATTTGAGCGGATACGATTCCATTTTGGATTTGAGTTTCAATATCCCTATGTACGGTAACCACGTCAGTCTCTTTGCAATACTGATGGCCGTATCTATGTACCTCTACTCCAAGATGAATATGAACCAGATGCCGGATACCGGTCAGATGGCGGGTATGAGGGGAATGCAACTCTACTTTATGCCAATCTTCATGCTGGTTCTCTGTAACAACTTCTCTGCAGGTTTGAGTTACTACTATATGCTCTCCAACTTTATCTCTATAGGTCAGAACTGGGTGATTCGCAAATACTTTGTTGATGAGGAGAAACTCTATCAGCAACTCAAGTCAAAAGCTGAATCTGCAAAACCTAAGAAGAAATCCAAGTGGAGAGAGAGAATGGATCAGATGATTAAGGAGCAGGAGAGACTACAACGTGAAAGACAAAGTAAAAGATAATGGACATTAAAGAGAATATACATCAGATAAGGAAGGAACTCCCTTCAGGCGTGAGACTTGCAGCTGTCTCAAAGTTCCAGAGCAACGAGAAGATAATGGAGGCTTACGAGGCCGGTCAGAGAATTTTTGCAGAGAACCGTCCTCAGGAGTTTGAGCAGAAAGTCAAATCTCTACCGGAGGATATTCAGTGGCATTTCGTGGGCCATCTTCAGAGCAACAAGATAAAGATGGTTGCTCCGTATGCCGCTCTTATTCACTCAGTTGATACGGAGAAACTTCTCTATGAACTGGAGGATTACGCAGGTAAAAACGGACTTCATCTGAAGGTTCTTTTGGAGATGTTCATTGCAAAGGAGGAGACAAAGCAGGGTTTCTCATTCAAAGAGGTTGAAGATTTGCTTGAAAGACTCAGAGAGAATCCTCTTAAGAACGTAACCATCTGCGGATTAATGGGTATGGCAACTCTTACGGATGACACCGTGGAGATTACCAAAGAGTTCGCACTCCTATACAGTTTCTTTGCAAGGATGAAGCAGCGTCATCTTCAGATGACTGAGTTTAAGGAGTTATCAATGGGTATGAGCCTGGACTACAAGATTGCAATGCTCCAGGGCAGTACCATTATTCGTCTGGGAAGCAAGATCTTCGGACCTAGAGAAGTTTAAATCTCCACGTCACACTCAAAAACGAGAGTTGCCGGACCGGTAAGGTAAACATCCGTAAACTCTTTCTTATCAGAAACAACGGCCTCAACGCTCAGGTTACCGCCTCTGGCTTTGAGGTCGTATTTTATTCTGTTTCCTTTAATGGAAGCAGGCTTAACTCCCGCAATGCAAGCCACAATGGCAGAGGCGGTTGCACCGGTTCCGCAGGCAAAGGTTTCCGCCTCCACGCCTCTCTCATAGGTGCGGATTTTAAGGTGTTTATCCTCAACCTCTATAAAGTTTACGTTGGTTCCACCCTCAAAGTAGTATCTCCAATATTTACCCTTGACATCTACAGGGTAGTTGTCCAGATCCTTTACAAACTCCACGTAGTGAGGAGAGCCGGTATCCAAAAAGTAAGACTTACGTCCAATCTTCTTGCACTCGGAAACATCTCTCATCTTGAGTTTTACAATGCGGCAATTACCTTTTCTCTTTAATACTTCTGCACGATGGTAGCCGTCAATTGCCTCAAATTCAAACTTTTTAATTCCCATCATATCTGCAAAGGCAACAATGCAGCGTCCTCCGTTTCCGCACATTGAACCCTCCTTTCCGTCTGCATTGAAATAACGCATGGAAAAGTCATATTTCTTGCTCTTTCCCAGAAGCATAAGTCCGTCTGAACCAATGCCGAAACGGCGGTCACACAGACGGTTTATCTGTTTGGTTGTAAGTTTCAGTTGTCCTTTGCGGTTATCCAGTACTACGAAGTCATTGCCCGCTCCCTGGAATTTGTAAATATGGAGTTTCATATCTCTATTTTGAAAGTTCGTCTATCATTGCCTGTGCCACCGCTTCAGATGCTCCTCCGCCTCCGAGAAGGTTTCTTACCTCAGCGTACTCCTTAAGCATCTTCTCCCGGTAAGGGGTATCGTTCAGAAGTCTTTTAACCTCATCTGATATCATCTCAGGGTTGCATTCATGCTGGAGCAACTCTTTGAATATCAGTTTGTCTGCAATAAGGTTGGCAAGGCTTATATACTTGAGTTTTACCAATGCTTTGGCAATAATGTAGGAGAGTTCGCTGGCGTTGTAGCATACAACCTGAGGTACGCCTACAAGCGCCGCTTCCAAAGATGCGGTACCGGAACTTATCATTGCCGCATCTGAGTGTTTCATAATGGAATAGGTCTCCCCGTAGATTATGCTCATACAATCTTCACTGAAGCCGTTTTTGCGTATAATCTCCTGATAGAAAGAGAGTGGGGTGGAGGGAGCTGCTGCAAAAAGGAACTTGTAACCGGGGAAATACTTCATTGTCTTAAGAAGTACGGGAAGCAGATATGAGATCTCACTCTTTCTGCTGCCGGCAAGTAGTGCAAGGTATTTCTCGTTTGGATTCAGTGATGTTCCGTATTTTGAGTTCATTCTGTTACAGAAACTCTCCTTGTCCTCATTTATGTAGGGGTATTGGTCTATGCTGTCCAGTAGGGGATTACCCTTGTAAACGGCATCTATCTGCCATCTGTTTTTGAAGTAATCTACCTCAAACGGGAAGATGATAAAGAGTTTGTCTACATATTTTTTGAGTCTCTTTCCGCGGTTCTCCTTCCAGGCCCATATTTTTGGTGCTATGTAGTAGAAGACTTTAAATCCCTTGTTGTGAGCAAATTCCGCAATTCTAAAATTGAATCCCGGGTAATCTATTAAGACAACCACATCCGGGTTGTACTCCAAAATATCTCTTTTACAGTCTTTTAGATTGCTGAAGATCTTCCCGAGTTTGGTTACCACCTCCACAAAACCGTTGACCGCGGTATCTTTATAGTGGTGGTAGAGCTCTCCGCCCGCCTCCTTCATCAAATCTCCGCCCCAGCATCTGATCTGACAATCAGGGTCTTTGGCTTTGAGTCCCTTAATGAGATTTGAGCCGTGCAAATCTCCGGAGGCCTCTCCCGCAATCATGTAGTACTTCATATCTTAATATTCCAAGTGCTTGACAATCTTTTAATTTCCTCATCGTCCGTGGTGTCCAGTCTGTGAGGTACAATGGTTACGTAACCCTCTTTAAGCAGGGTGTGATCTCCCACCTTATCGCTGTCCTGGTCCAGGAATCTGCCTGATATCCAATAATATGGAGTACCTCTGGGCGAGGTGTATCTTTCAAATTCATCTACCCACATTCCCTTTCCCTGGCGGGCAAACTTTACTCCCTTAATATCATTGAGCGGAATGTTAGGAAAGTTGATATTCAGATAGATACCCTCTTTAGGCGGGTTCTTTAGAACATTTTCTATAATTGAAGGGAAATACTTTTCTACAGCGGTAAAATCTGCCTCGGGGTTGTGAGAATCCAATGAGAGCGCTACGGAGGTTACGCCGTAAATGGTACCCTCTGCGGTTGCTCCCAGCGTGCCTGAATAGACGGATGCGGTTGAGGCATTGGAACCGTGATTTATGCCGGAGATAAGAAGATCCGGCTTGCAGTTTCTGGAGAATACCGTGTTCATTGCCATTTTTACACAGTCTGCAGGGGTTCCGGTAAAGCTGTAGATTACAATTTTGTTTCCGTTTGCCGCAGTTTTTGTCTCTTCTTCTCTCAGGTAAAGAGGGGTCTCCATTGAGAGCGCCGCGCTCTTTCCGCTCTGCGGAGTGCGTGGTGCAAAGCCAGTTACGTTACCTACTGCAGAGCATAAATTGATGAGCGTTCTAAACCCCTTTGCGGTATAGGAGTCATCGTTGGTTAGGAGTATTTCCAATTTTTTCTTCATAGCTGCACAAATTTAGTTAAAATGGACAAAAAATTGTAAATTTGCGCCGCCGAAAATTCTAAACACATAATAATAAAATGGGTAAAATTAAAGTTGGTATTAACGGTTTTGGCCGTATCGGCCGTCTGGTTTTCAGAGCCGCACAGGAAAGAGATGACATTGAGATTGTTGGAATAAACGATCTTCTGGATGTTGACTATATGGCATACATGCTCAAGTATGACACTATGCACGGACAGTTCAACGGAACTATTGAGGTATCTGACGGTGCTTTGGTAGTTAACGGTAATCGTATCAGAATCACTGCAGAGATGGATCCTGCAAATCTGAAGTGGAACGAGGTTGGTGCTGAGTATGTTGTAGAGTCTACAGGTCTCTTCCTTACAAAGGAGAAGGCTGAGGCACACATTAAGGCAGGTGCCAAGAGAGTTGTTATGTCTGCTCCTTCAAAGGATGATACTCCTATGTTCGTATGCGGCGTTAACACAGACACTTATGCTGGTCAGAGCATTGTTTCCAACGCTTCTTGTACAACCAACTGTCTGGCTCCTATCACTAAGGTGCTCAACGACAATTGGGGTGTAAAAGAGGGTCTTATGACTACAGTTCACTCAGCTACAGCTACTCAGAAGACTGTAGACGGTCCTTCAAAGAAGGATTGGAGAGGCGGACGTGCAGCAAGCGGAAACATTATCCCTTCATCTACAGGTGCTGCTAAGGCAGTAGGTAAGGTTATCCCTCAGCTTAACGGTAAACTTACCGGTATGTCTATGAGAGTTCCTACCTTGGACGTATCTGTTGTTGACCTTACTGTAAACCTTGAGAAACCAGCTACTTATGATGAGATTTGCGCAGCCATGAAGAAGGCTTCAGAGGGCGAGCTCAAAGGTATTCTGGGATACACTGAGGATGCAGTTGTTTCTTCAGACTTCCTCGGAGACAAGCGTACTTCCATCTTTGACGCAAAGGCAGGTATTCAGATTACCCCAACCTTTGTTAAGGTTGTTTCTTGGTACGACAACGAGGTTGGTTACTCCAACAAGGTTCTTGACCTCATCAAGATCATGAGCCAGAAGTAATCAGTAACTCGGCTAGAGTGAAAGGAGGGCGTAACAGTCCTCCTTTTTTTCTATCTTTGCACCGATTATACAGTTTTGTGTATGCTGCTTAAAAGAAAAATATCTTTGGGCTTTGTCATTGTGGGATTCATCCTGCTGCTTTCAAGTTTGATTGCAGTGTTTGAGTTTGTCACAATGAAACGCTCTATTGAGAAGCTCGTAAAGGATGACATAGCCGCCATTAACACCTCCAGATTGCTGATGGAGGTGACTGATGAGTTCAACTACGCTTTGCTGGAGACTATGGGAGATTCCTCCTATACGGATATGAGTCAATTCCCTAATATTAGGGAAGATGACCGCTTTATCAACTATGTGGACAACATCAGAGACAACTTCACAACGGAGCGTGAGAGGCTGATGGCGGATTCCGTAAGGTACGCTTACGTAGCCTATGCAAATATTTTGGAGGAGTCCAGAGATCTCTGGAACTTAGAGTATTATGAGAAGAGACAGTGGTACTTCCAGCGTCTCTATCCGGTTTATACTCAGCTCCGCGGATATATTAAAGAGCTCAACTCCGCATCTCAGGAAGCACTTAAGGAGAATACCGAGGCTCTCTCCGAGGGGTTCTACAGAAGCCTGATGCCTTGCGTTGTAGCGGTAGGTATAGGTATAATATTGCTCTTCCTTTTCAACTACTTCCTCAACTACTACTTCTTCAATCCTATCGTGAAGATTAACAGAGGAATGAAGAACTACAAGACAAGCAGGAAAGTGTACGATTACTCCTTTGCGACGGGAGATGAGATGGAGGATCTCAACGAAAATGTTAAGGATCTATTAAGGGAGCACAAGCATCTTACAAAAGATAAGATTCAGTAGCCTATGACAATGAATATCAACTACATATCCAGAAACGTGGGTCTGGCGTTGGTATTCAATGCCGCATTCATGTTTTTGAGTGTGCTCGTTTCCCTTATTTACGGAATGGACAGCTCTTTCTCTCCGCTCTTCTTAAGTGGTGTAATTACCTTGGCGGTAGGCTGTTTCCCGCTTCTGTTCGTTAGGAAAGGAGGACAGGTTACCGCAAAGGAGGGGTTCTTCACCATTGTATGTACCTGGTTTTTGGTATGTGTATTCGGAGCCTTTCCGTATGTTCTTTGGGGAGGAGACTTCAGCGTTATAAATGCTTGGTTTGAAAGCGTAAGCGGCTATACTACAACAGGTTCTACTATTCTGGACGATATAGAGGCGCTGCCGAAGGGATTGTTGTTCTGGAGAACTTCCACCCACTATATCGGAGGTTTGGGAGTAGTGGTCTTTATGATTCTGATTCTGCCAAACAGCAGAGGAACGTTCGGACTGCGTCTCTCTACTTTGGAAATGGGTACTCTTTCCAAGGAGAATTACAGGTTCAAAGTTGCTGAGACTGCAAAGATCATCCTCGGTATCTATGTGGGAATAACCATTTTACAGACGGTATGTCTGACTCTGGCGGGAGTGAATTTCTTTGACGCTCTGAACCACTCAATGTCTATTGCGGCAACCGGAGGATTCAGCACAAAGAATGCAAGTGCCGCAGCCTTCAACTCTCCTGCGGTTGAGATAATTATGATGGTCTTCATGTACATTGCCGGCTTGCACTTCGGTCTTATACATCTGGCTCTGTTCAGCAAGACTTTTAAACTTTTCAGAGATCCGGTAATTAAGTATTACTCCATAATTCTTCTGAGTGCCATTATCTTCTCCACTATCAATCTGGTTTCACAAGGAACTGAGCATAACGTTTTTACAGCACTGAGGCACGCATCGTTCATGAACCTTTCCGCAGCGAGTACAACGGGATTTGCAAATGCGGAGAGCCAGCACTGGCCTGTATTCTCTCTGCTATTGCTCTTCTTCCTGGCTTTCCAGGGAGCCTGCAGCGGATCCACAACGGGAGGTGCCAAGAGTGACCGTATGTGTATGATATTCAGCACACTCAGATCACGTATCAAGAGACAGCTCAATATGAACGCCATAGTGAGACCGAGAATGGGTAACAGAATTATATCTCAGGAGGAGACGGGAGAGGCAACTCTCTTTATTGTCTTCTTCATCCTTCTGATATTCCTCGGCTCGGTATGTCTGGCACTTACGGGATTGGATTTGCATACCTCTCTCACTACCTCTCTGGCCTCTGTCGCCAATACCGGTCTGACCTTTGGAAGTATCAGTTCCTTTGGAAGTTACAATGCCTTCCCGATAGTCAGCAAACTTATCTTTACAATTGAGATGTTCTTAGGCCGTCTGGAAATTTATCCGGTCATTGCATTTCTTGTAATCAGAAAGTGGAAGTGATGGAACTTTCCAAATACCTCTCCAATAAAATGACGGAACGTTTGGGTATGGAGCCTACTCCTTGCCAAAGTTCTCTCTTTGAGAATATGGGAGAGTTCCTCTTTTCAGATCCCGATGAGGAGTGGCTTACGGTTATAAGCGGTTACGCAGGAACCGGCAAGACGTCTGCAATAGCCTCCTGCGTATCTGTCTTTAAAACAATGGGTTATAAGTTTGTGCTATTGGCTCCTACCGGCAGGGCCGCAAAGGTTCTCTCTCTTTTTACCGGAGAGAAGGCCAGCACAATACACCGCCATATCTACAGGATGAAATCCAAGAGTGATCCTTTCTCTTCATTTTCACTCAATTACAACAAGGCAAAGGATACGGTCTATTTTGTGGACGAGGTCTCTTTGATATCATCCGGAGGGGATGGAGAGAGTATGTTCGGCAGCGGAGATTTGCTCTCGGACTTGGTGGAATTTGTAAGGCAGCACAACTCCAACCGTCTGGTTCTCATAGGGGATCCGGCTCAGCTGCCACCTGTAGGATTGGACTGCTCTCCCGCTTTGGATCTCGATTATCTCTCCACTTTCTGTCAAAAGATTCGCACCGTTTCTCTGACGGATGTGGTAAGACAGGCATCGGGGAGCGGAATACTGACAAACGCAACCCGTCTGAGAGAAGAAATTTCTGCCGGAGAGATAGACCCACCGGTTTTCCAAGTTACGGGATTTGAGGATATTAAAGCAATAACGGGAGAGACTCTTATTGAGGAGTTGCAGGATGCCGTATCTAAGTACGGCTCGGATGAGGTTGTGGTTTTGTGCCGTTCAAATCAGAGGGCTAACCGTTACAATATGGGAATCCGTTCTCAGGTGCTCTTTCTTGAGGAGCAGCTATGCCGAGACGATAAACTTATGATAGTAAAGAACTGCTATCAGTTTAAGGGGCAAAATCCTGATTTTGACTTTATTGCAAACGGAGACGTTGCAAAGCTCATAAAGATTTCAAACCATACCGAGAGGTACGGACTTCACTTTGCAGATGCTACTCTGGCATTTCCGGATTACAATGATACAGAGGTGGATGCAAAGGTTATTTTGGATACTTTGGATTCTACCTCCGCCGCTTTGGATAGGGAAAGCCAAAGAGCTCTGTTTGAGGGCGTTCTGGCAGATTATGCAGACGTTACTCCAAAGAAAAAACGGTATGAGAGCGTAAGGGAAGACCCTTATTACAACGCTCTTCAGATTAAATACTCAACCGCCATCACCGGTCATAAATCTCAGGGAGGACAGTGGAAGTGCGTCTTCATAGACAACATACTCTGGAGGGAGGATATCACGATAGATGATAAAAAGTGGCTCTATACCGCGTTGACCAGGGGTGTGGAGAGGGTATTTTTAGTTAACTTTGACAAGAAATATATCAGATAGATTATGAACTCACTTAAGAAATTTTCACTCTCTCTTTTGGCACTCTTGTTTGCCTTTACATCTTTTGCTCAGAAGAAGAACTTTACTTTGGAGCAGATTGCTCAGAACAAGTTTGACAATGTGGAGAGTTATATTTTTGGACCTTCCTGGAAATCTTCAACCCAGGTGATTGTGGCTAAGATGGAAACCACGGGAAAGAGAGAAATAAATCTCTATGATCTGAAGACCAAGAAGTTTGAGCCATACGACCCTGCCAAAGATAAGACAGAAAATGAGGGGATGATGGCTGGCGTAGACAAGGAAAAAAAGGATAGGGCAGCAGCCTTTTCGGCTACAAAGGTAAAGACCTTACAGAACGTTACTTACAGTCCGGATAAGAAAAAGATGGCCTTTACCGGAGAGGGAAATCTTTATGTATATGACACAGAATCCAAAACTGCCAAGAAACTGACCACAGACGGAAGTGACGTAATTTTAAACGGTTACGCCTCCTGGGTTTACTATGAGGAGATATTGGGACGCGCCTCACAGTACAAGGCATTCTGGTGGAGTCCGGACAGCAAGATGATTGCCTTCTACCGTTTTGATGACAGCGAGGTTCCTATGTTCCCAATCTATGACCCGTCAAAGGCTAAGGATCAGATACTTGCAACACACTATCCTATGAGCGGTGAGAAGAATCCGGAGGTAAGGATAGGCTTTGCGGATGTGGAAAGCGGAAACATTGTTTGGGCGGATTTTGACCAGAAGGAGGATCAGTACTTTGGTATTCCGTTCTGGAACAGCGAGTCATCCAGATTCATAGTTCCCTGGATGCCGAGGGTTCAGCAGGATCTGATTTTCTACTCCGTTAATCCTTTGGACGGAAAGAAGGATTACATCTACAAGGAGCATCAGGATACCTGGATTGACTGGCCTGAGCAGATGATATTCGTAAAGGAGGGATTCTTCATGGTAAGAGACTTCTCAATGTGGGAGGAGATTTACTATCAGTCATTTGACGGTAAGACTCAGAAGTGCCTCACCGAGGGAAAACACTGGGATATAAAACTTCTGAAGTTGGACGAGAAGAGGGGAGAACTCTACTTCACTTCCAAGAAGGAGATAAGTACCAGAGTTGATATCTACAAAGTTTCAATAAAGAACGGCAAGACTACAAGAATTTCCACGGGAGACTATTCCTACAGTCAGCTCTCCTTATCTGAAGATTTCAAGTACATTACGGCACTTTGCAGCAACTGTGAAACTCCTACGATGGCGGTTATGCTTCCTACGGACGGTTCACAGAAGATGACCGTTCTGGCCTCTTCCAAGGGAGAGAGTTTTGACTCCTATAATCTTGCCATTCCTAAGATGCTCTATATTAAGACGGAAGACGGTTACACAATTCCCGGAAAGATTACTCTTCCGCTCAATTTTGACCCGTCAAAGAAGTACCCGGTTATAGTCTATATGTACGGAGGCCCTAACACTCCGGTAGTTGCAGACTCCTGGAGCAGAATCTCTTCAAACAACCAATGGTGGGCAAATGAGGGAGTTATACAGATTTCAATAGACCACCGCGGAAGCGGACACTGCGGAAAAGAGGGGTGCAATTTTATGTACCGCAACTTCTTCAGCATTGAACTTAAGGACTTTATAGAGTGGGCCAAGTATCTGCGTTCACTTCCTTACGTTAATGCGGATAAGATTGGAATTCACGGATTCTCATACGGCGGAAGTATGGCAACTCTCTGCGTAACAGAGGGATGTGACTACTTCAAATATGGTATTGCAGGCGGAGGAGTATATGACTATATGCTTTATGACACTCACTACACCGAGCGCTTTATGGATACTCCTGCAAGAAATCCGGAGGGGTACAAGAGAACCATTATGGCTGAGCGAATACGTAAATCAGGCTACAAGGGAGACTCTTCCAACTACCTGATGCTCACCCACGGAGCGGCAGACGATAACGTTCATGTTCAGAATACCATGAGCCTTGTTCTGGCACTTCAGAATATGGGACGTCAGTTTGACCTTATGATTTATCCCCGTCAGCTTCACGGCTACAGAGGACATCAGGGAAGATTCTCATCCTTCTCAGATTATCGTTTCTGGTACCGCCATCTGCTTGAGAAAGAGGTGCCTGAAGAGCTTAAAAAGGTTTTCTCCAGGTAATCAGCTTCCAAGAAATCTTACAACCTGAGCCAGGAGACTTAAAAGATTCTCCGCCAGAGTTGAAAGCAAAGAACCAATCAGCGGCAGCCCCTGCATTAGAGCGGAGGCTGCTGTCGTATATATGGAAACGGTTACCAGCGGCACGGTTACAATATTGGAGATAAGGAAGTTGGCGCTTATACTTCCAAACTTCCACAGAACTATCGGGAGTGTAGAAATTTGGCAGATCAGGGAGATTGCCATAGTGGAGAGAAAGAGGTGGGCAACCTTTCCGTCAATCCTTCTATGACGCCTCTTAAGAACAACTCTTATGCTCCTCTCTATTGTAGGAAAGAGGGCAACTATTCCAAATACGGAGCAGAATGAGAGCTGAAAACCAATGTTGGTCAGTGTGTAAGGGTTGACGCTGCAGATAAGAACGGCTGCCAGTATTATTGAGGAAAAGCGGCTCTTTGGGGTAGAGATAAGATCTCCTATCTTCCAGATGGAGAGCATTATACAGGCTCTGCTAACAGACGGAGAGAAACCTGTAAGAAGGGCGTAAAAGAGAATGATTAATGAGACAGCCACCGCCCTTACTATCTTGAGCCTTCTGCTTACCCCTAAAAATGAGAGCGTTATACTTATCAGAGACCAGATGATTCCCACGTGCATTCCGGAGAGGGCAAGGGTGTGGCTTACTCCGGCCGCTGTAAAACTGCCTCTCAGCGATTTGCTGAGGCTCCTTCTATCTCCTATAAGTAAGGACTTTGCAAGGGTGCGGCTCTCATCTGAAGAGAGCGAGCGCTCAATCTTTTCTCCCACCTTCTCTCTTATTCTCTCCCCCGCATCCGTAAGGAAAGTTTCCCATCGCGATGAATAAAATCTGTCAGAGAGGGCAACCCTCTGAATCCCGATTAAAATGAAGAGGGAGCAGAGCACCGCAATAAAGTGTGCATCTCTGCCTCTAAAAAGGAAAAGAAGGGGGATTAAGAGGGAAATAAGGGGAATAATAAGGGGTAGAGAGCTTTCGGACACGGAGAAACAGAGAGCCAGACAAATCCCTCCCAAATAACATCCCGCCAGTGTTGCTCCAATCCGCTTCATATCTAAGTCTCTTACAACAAAACAAAGGTAATATTTTATTACATTTGCGAATCTAAAAAGTAAAAGGAAAAATTATGATAATTCTAGTTTTAAACTGTGGCAGCTCCTCAATTAAGTATCAGGTGCTGGATATGAAGAATGAAAGTGACTACAACCTCCTGGCTAAGGGTCTTGTAGAGAGAATCGGAATGGAAGAGGGAGATATTACCCACTCTGTGCCGGGTCATGATAAACATAAGATTCACAAGAAGGTAGCGGATCATACTGAGGGTATCAAGGATGTTTTGGGACTCCTTACAGATGCCGAGCACGGAGTTCTGAAGAGCCTGGATCAGATTGAGGCTGTGGGACATAGAGTTGTTCACGGCGGCGAGTACTTTACTCAGAGCTGTATCATAGACAACAGAGTTAAAGAGGGAATTGACAAATGTTCAACTCTGGCTCCTCTTCACAACCCTGCAGGACTGCTGGGAATCAAGGCGGTAGAGGCTTCTCTTCCATCCGTTCCTCAGGTTGCTGTATTTGATACCTCATTCCTTCAGACAATTCCGGACTTTGCATATATGTACGGTCTTCCTTACGAGTTCTATGAGAAGGACAGAATCAGAAGATACGGCTTCCACGGTACAAGCCACAGATTTGTCTCAAAGGCTGGTGCAGAGCTTGCAGGTTTGGATTACCATGATTGCAAGATTATTACCTGCCACCTGGGAAACGGCAGTTCAGTTACCGCTGTAAAGAACGGCAGGGCTGTAGATACCTCCCTGGGAATGACTACAATAGACGGTCTTATCATGGGAACAAGATGCGGTCAGTTGGATCCGGGTGTTGTAACATACATTATGAAGACTCACAACTACTCAGTTGAGCAGATGGATAAGATTCTTAGCAAGGAGAGCGGATTTGTGGGAGTTTCCGGAGTCTCTTCAGATGCCAGAGATTTGGAAGAGGCTGCTGCAAAGGGAGATAAGAGAGCAGCTCTTACTCTGAACATGTTCCGTTACGGTCTTCTGAAGCATATCGGTGCTTTTGCTGCGGCAATGGGCGGTGTAGATCTGATCGTATTCACCGGCGGAATTGGCGAGAATGACTTCAGAACCAGAGCCTTCATTGGAGAGAAGTGCGCTTACCTGGGCATTGACTTTGACTTTGAACTTAACAACGGTCTCAGGGGAAAGACCACTCTCCTCACCAAGAAGGATTCCAAGGTTAAGGTTGCTGTAGTTGCTACAAATGAGGAACTTGTGATTGCAAGAGATACAATGAAACTTGTAAAAATGTAATTAAAAGATATTGTTATGCTTAAGAATTTTGATGAAGTATACCAGCTGCTTAAGTCTGCTCAGAAGAGAAGACTGGCTGTAGCGTGGGGTGTTGATGACCATTCAGTTTGCGCTGCAAGTATGGCAGTAGACGCAGGCTTCTGCGAGGCAACACTTTACGGAGACCGTAAAATGATTGAGGAGGTTTGCCAGAGAGAGAATATTGATATCAATAAGTTTGAGATTGAGGATGTTTCTATGGAGCAGAACGCTATTCGTGAGGCAGTTACTGCAGTTCACGAGAAGAGAGCCGATGTTCTTATGAAGGGTCTTTGCTCAACGGATAAATATATGAGGGGCATCCTCAACAAGGAGTGGGGACTTCTTCCTCCAAAGGCTGTGTTGAGCCACATATCTGTGCTCCAGCATCCTAACTACCCTAAGTTCCTGGTATTCGGAGATATGGCGGTTATTCCGCTTCCGGATTTCAAGCAGAAGGTAGCTATTGCAAAGTATATCCACGGAGTATGCAAGTCTCTGGGAGTTGAGCATCCGAAGATTGCCGCAATTGCAGCAACCGAGCAGATGCTTGAGGGAATGCCTGCCTGCGTAGAGGCTGCGATGCTTGCAAAGATGTCAGACAGAAATATGCTTCCTTGTCTGGTGGACGGTCCTCTGGCACTGGATGTAGCGCTCAGCAAAGAGGCTGCACAGATTAAGAAGCTCAAGAGTGAAGTTGCCGGAGATGCAGACGGATTGCTCTTCCCTAACATTGAGTCCGGTAATGTCTTCTATAAGTCTAACACACAATTGGTTCCTGGTGTAAGAACCGCTGCGTTCGTAGCCGGAGCATCTGCTCCTTGCGTTCTCTCATCCAGAGCAGACAGCATTGATACCAAACTCAACTCCATAGCACTTGCCTGCCTGCAGGTTAAATAGTCTATGCGCAGTTGCTTAATAATAAGCGTAATAGCAATACTTGCATCCTGCAGCGGGAGGCAAGGAAGTTATAATATGACGGCGGAGGCGGATACCTCTGCCGTCTCTTTTGCTCAGTACCTTTCCATAAAGGGAGATACCATAACCAGTACCTCCTCCTGGGACGGGGTCAATCTGGTAAAGGAGAGTTATCATCTGGTACCGAGAGATTGTACAGCAATCCTTAAATCAGATGTTTACGCTATACCGTATCCAGTTGAGAGCTGCATAGCAATGTCTACCACATATCTTCCTCATCTGAAACTTTTGGGTGCGGTGGAGACTGTGAAGGCGGCAAGCGGCACCCGTTTCATTTATGACTCTGAGTTTTCAAAGAGAGCACAGGAGGGAAAGATTGTAGATATAGGTGCGGAGACAGCTCCTGATTATGAGCAGATTATCTCATTGGGGTGTGATGTCATACTTTCTTACGGCATTGCAGGCTCAGATAACTCTTACATAGAAAAACTCCGCCGCCTGGGTCAGAAGGTATTGATTATCAATGATTACCTGGAGTCTTCTCCTATGGCCCGTCTGGAGTATCTCAAGCTCTTTGGCGCTCTTACTGGAAAGAGGGCTGAGGCGGATTCCATATTTACTGCCAAAGAGAACGCATATAACTCCGTAGCCCTTGAGTGTAAGAAGTTTATGGAGGGAAAGGAGAGAACTAAAGTGCTTATAAACATTCCGTTTAAGGATGTATGGTACCTGCCGGGAGAGGAGAGTTATATGGCCAGACTTATCAGCGATGCCGGCGGCACTCTTTTGGGTGCTGCAAAAGGGGAGAGTTCCTCTACCAGAGAGAGCTTTGAGAAGATGTATTCCCTTGCACTTCAGGCAGATGTGTGGATAAATCAGAACTCTCTTTCCAAGGCTTCAGAACTCTCTGCGGAGAACCCTATGTTTAAGAACGTCCCTTGTTTTAAAAGCGGAAAACTCTTTAACAACATAAAGAGGGTTACCCCTAAGGGCGGCTCTGATTTTTGGGAGAGCGGTGCGGTCAATCCGGAAGTTATTCTCTCTGATTTGATTAAAATCTTTCATCCCGATATGCCTTTGGCTAGTGAGGAGGAACTCTATTATTATATTCATCTTGAGTAGTTTATGGAGACTTTAAGGAGAGATCTTGTAATAATTGGCGGAGGGGCTGCTGGTCTTATGGCGGCTGCTCAGATAAGTTCACTTTTCTTGGAAGAGGGGAACTCTTACAGGCCGTCTATTCTTCTGATTGAGAAGATGATGCGCCCGGGCAGAAAGATAGGGATTACTGGTAAGGGACGCTGCAACCTTACAAACGCCCGTATGTGGGATGAATTCTCCGTTCACGTCCATCCTAATCCTAACTTCTTTAAGAACGCCTTTTACAACTTCTCCTCTGCGGATACTATGGATTTCTTCCGTAGATTAGGTCTTGAACTGACCGTTGAGAGGGGACAGAGAGTATATCCCAAAAGCATGAAGGCTCAGGATGTTACGGACACTCTGGTGCGTTATGTAAAGAGATGTAAAACGGTTGAGATTTCAACAGAAGTATCCGTTGATTCAATCAGTTCCGGTGAGAATTTTAAACTGACTCTTTCAGACGGAAGCGTTGTTGAAAGCAGGATGGTTTTGATTGCAACCGGAGGTCTGTCATACCCTGCAACGGGTTCAACCGGAGACGGTTACGCTTTTGCTGAAGGCTTAGGTCACACGGTTACCCCAAGATATCCATCCTTAACGGCGTTGACTCCAAAGGGTTATAAGGAACAGCCTGCTGTGCTTTCCGGGTGGGCAAAACAGTTGTGCGGTCTGCAACTGAAAAATGTTTCTCTATCACTTATGGTCAATGGCAATGTGGCTCAGGAAGAGTTTGGAGATCTGGACTTTACGGATGGAGGAATAGAGGGGGCGCTGGGCTTCAGAGTAAGCCGTAAGGCGGTACTTTCTCTCGCCCGGGGACAGAAGGTCTCCTTAATTTTGGATTTAAAACCTTCACTCTCCCTCTCTCAACTGAGTGAGAGAATCAAGAGGGAATCCTCAACCGGCAATAACAACGTTAAGTATCTGCTTTCCAAACTTCTGCCGCGTCAGATGATACAGCCGTTCCTTACAATTCACAAGAAGTCACTTCAGATGCAATCCAACTCAAAGGCGGTGGAGGAACTACCTAAACTTCTGAAGAACACGCAGTTTGATATTGACTCCTACGTTGGCTATGAAAGATGTGTAGTGACAAACGGAGGAGTCTCATTAAGTGAAATCTCCCAAAAGAGTATGGAGTCCAAACTTAAGAAGGGGCTCTTCTTTGCGGGAGAAGTGATTGATTTGGACGGAGATACGGGAGGGTATAACCTTCAGATAGCCTTCTCTACGGCGGCTCTTGCCGCAAGGTCTATAGTAGACGTATTTAAGAGAGAATCTTAACAATCAGTTCTTTATAGTCAAGTCTCTCTTCACCGCCGGGATGAACCTCGTATGCGGCGCAATCCTCCAGTTCCAGAGCTATGATATCTCCGCTTCTTAGTGACATATACTGGGACGCTCTCTCAATGGCGGAGTCAAAGGCCTCAAATCCCGGGTAGGGACCGCTCCCCTCTGTTGGGGTGGAACCTGAAATGAAAATGCTGGAATCCAGGGTATTGCCCTCGTTTACATCATACGATGTGAGGTGAATTCCGTAACCGCATTGGCTGTAGTGACGGAAGGCGTAATCCGCACCGGAACACTTGGCGGCCCTGTTGATTCTTACATAGACAAAAGGAATTGCTCTGAGGGTATCAATTCCATCCGGAACCCAGTACTCTCCCTTACCGCTCTGGTTTACAGCGGTATCCGGGCAAGTGTAGAAGTTTTCGCTCTGGTATGGAAAGATAAAGAGGTTCATTATCTGTACTTTTCCGGATGAAGTTTAATCTCCGTAAGATTTCTTTTGGTATCCTCCGTAAAACTTCCCTGCATCATCCAACTATAGTAACTAGGCTCATTTTTAAGGACTTCCGTAACCAACTTGTTCTTGTGCTTGCCAAAGCTGAAGACAGGTTTGCCATCCTCGTTCAGGACTATCTTTCCGGCAAGATCAAACCTATTGCTCTTGTGAGAGAATTCGGCAAGTTTTTTAACGTCATTCTCCAAAACTGAAGAGTATCTGTCCAGTTGAGCCTTAAGAACCTCCATTGTTGCAACAGTGTCTGCCTCAGCGGTATGCGCATCTTCCAGATTCTTGTTGCAGTAGAACCTGTATGCTGCGGAGAGGGTTCTCTCCTCCATCTTGTGGAAGATGTTCTGAACATCTATGAACAGAGGTTTGCGGAAGTCAAAACTAACACCGCAGCGCTCAAACTCCTCCGCCAGAAGCGGAATGTCAAAGTTGATGGAGTTGTAACCCGCTATATCACATCCTTCCAGATAGTTGGCCAGGCTTTTGGCATACTGCTTAAAGGTTGGACAATCCTTAACGTCCTCATCTGTAATATGATGAACGGCAGAGGCGGCCTCCGGGATGTGCATCTCCGGATTAATGCGCCTTGTCTTAACGTCATAGGAACCGGCAGGGTGGTTGGCATCTACCGGGTATAGTTTAACAACAGAAATCTCTACTATTCTGTCAGTTGCAATATCAAGCCCTGTGCTCTCTATATCAAAGAACACAAGCGGTCTTTTAAGATTTAATTCCATAGTGCGTTAGAGTCTCATTGGCATAAGCAGAGCGCAAATCTCCTCCTCCTTGCTGGTCTGCTCTGCAGGCTGCATAAGGGCTGCCTTTGAAGGCTCTGCCAACTTGATGCAGATTTGGTCGTAAGGGAGGTTTGCCAAAATCTCAATCAGGAACTGAGATTTGAAGGCAATTCTCATTGGATCACCCTGATATGAGCAGGAGATGGTCTCTTTGGCGCTCATTGAGAAGTCCAGATCCTGTGCGGTAATCTCCAACTGGCTGCCGGATACTTTGAATACTATCTGGCCGGTAGATTGGTTAGCACATACTGCAACTCGTCTTGTAGCGTTGAGAATGTCTGTTCTTGAGACTGTTATGATATTGTTGTTGTTCTTAGGGATAACCTTTGTGTACTCAGGATATGTTCCCTCAATAAGACGGCAAACAACAAGCTGCTGGTCAAACTTGAAGAAGGCGTTCTTCTTGTCAAAACTGATTGAAACTATCTCGTCAGAAAGCCTTGCAAGATTGTTCTTTAGGATGTTGGCAGGTTTCTTCGGAAGAACGAAAGAACTCTTAACTCCCTTAACGTCAGTTCTCTTGAAAGAGACAAGTTTGTGGGCGTTGGAGGCTACGAATGTGGTGTAGTTCTCGTTGATATCAAAGAAGATACCGTTCATAACAGGTCTCAGAGGCTCCTCTGCGGTTGCATAGATTGTTCCGTTAAAGGCATCTGCCAAAACGCCCGCAGGCATCTCTATTCTCTTAGGATCTACCAGAGCCGGGAGTTCCGGGTACTCGTCCGGAAGGAGGCAAGGGATGCTTGCCGTACCGCTGGCCCAGGTTATTGTAAGAATGTTTTTATCCTCGTTTGTAGAGAACTGTACCGGTTGGGTAGGGAGTTCTTTGAAAGAGTTTGTCAGCAGAAGTGCAGGAACGGCAATTCTACCCTCCTCTCCTACGTCTTCTATCGCCATAATGGTCTTGAGTGTTGTCTCCTGGTCTGAACCTGTGATAGTCAGGCTTTTGCCCTCAAGCTCCAGAAGGAAGTTTTCCAAAATTGGTAAGCTCGCCTTAGGAGGGATTACTTTGGAAACAGACAATAAGGCCTGTAAAAAATCTGTACTGGTTGCTGTAAATTTCATAATCGTTCTTCTTTTTATACTATTTGCAAATATAACGAAAAAAAAGAGTTTTTGTAACCGTTGCGGGAAGATATTCGTATAAACAAATGCAACAATAAAATTTAACCTAAAAAAGAGACGTAGATGAGGCAGCTGAAGATTACCAAATCAATTACCAATCGTGAGAGTGCTTCTCTGGATAAGTACCTTCAGGAGATTGGTCGTGAAGAGAGAATTACAATTGAAGATGAAGTAGAACTTGCTCAGAGAATCAAAAAGGGTGACCAGGAGGCTTTGGAAAAGCTTACAAAGGCAAACTTGAGATTTGTGGTTTCTGTGGCAAAACAGTATCAGAATCAGGGACTTTCCCTGCCGGACCTTATTAACGAGGGAAACCTCGGTCTGATTAAGGCGGCTGAGAAGTTTGACGAGACAAGAGGATTCAAATTTATATCATACGCTGTGTGGTGGATCCGTCAGTCCATCCTCCAGGCATTGGCCGAGCAGAGCAGAATTGTTCGTCTGCCGCTTAACCAGGTGGGTGCGCTGAACAAGATTAACAAGCTGATAAACAAGTTTGAACAGGAGCACGAGAGGCTCCCGTCTACAGATGAGTTGGCGGAGCTTTTGGACTCCTCAAAGGAGAAGGTTGCGGATACTCAGAGAGTAAGCGGCCGTCACATCTCAATTGACGCACCGTTTGTTGAGGGCGAGGACAACTCTCTTTTGGACGTGCTTCCTAACAATGATTCCCCGGCTGCAGATAAAGGCCTTGTAAACGAGTCACTTAACAAGGAGATAGAACGTGCGCTCTCTACCCTTACCGAGAGAGAGAGAAATATCATTAAGTACTTCTTTGGAATAGGATGCCAGGAAAAGACTCTTGAGGAGATTGGCGAGACCTTCAACCTTACCAGAGAGAGAGTGCGTCAGATTAAGGAGAAAGCAATCCGCCGTCTGCGTAACTCAGGCCGCAGCAAGCACTTAAAGAACTATCTCGGATAATATGATACACCTTCTCTCCATGACATCCTTTACGGACGGCTTTGTGAAGTTTACGGATATGTTGTGTAACTATCCGGAATTTCTGCTGCTTATAGGCGGCGGACTCTTCTTTCTTATCTACTCCGGCTTTGTCCCTATCAGACACTTTGGACGTGCCATAAGTTCCTTGAGAAAGAAGGACGATTCACCCGGCCAAATCAGTTCATTTGAGGCACTTATGAGTGCCATTGCTGCAACCGTGGGAATGGGAAACATTGCCGGAGTTGCAATTGCAATTATGCTCGGAGGACCGGGCGCAATATTCTGGATGTGGGTGAGTGCAATAGTGGGAATGGCTACCAAATTCTTTGAGGGAACACTGGCCATAATGTATAAGGGAAAGGATGACAGGGGAGAGGTACAGGGCGGCCCTATGTATATGATTACAGAGGGTTTAGGCAAGAAATGGAAGCCTCTGGCAGTGTTCTTCTCCATATTCGGACTCATCGGAACCCTCTGCATTATGCAGGCCAACCAGCTTACGGAGGCCGTAATCACAACCTTTACCGCTCCGGCCGGAATCCAGACCTCTATAGGCCTTAAATTCATAATTGGAACGGTAATCTGCCTTATTGTCTCTGTGGTGATACTTGGTGGTATTCAGAGAATTGCAAGAATTGCCTCTAAGGTTGTGCCGCTTATGGTTGGACTCTATTTCCTTATAGTGGCCTATATCATAATTGCCAATATCTCTGTTGTTCCCGATGTGTTTGCCTCAATATTTAAGAGTGCCTTCACATTTAAGGCGGGTGCAGGCGGAGCAATCGGCTCCTTCTTTATGATTGCCACAATAGGAGCAAGAAGAGCCGCTTTGGTAAATGAGGCCGGCGTAGGTACCGCCAGTATGATGCACGGTGCCTCCAAAAACAACGAGCCTGTAAGAGAGGGCCTTGTAGCTATGTTGGGACCGGCTCTGGACTCAGGCCTTGTATGTACCCTTACCGCCCTTGCCATTCTGACTCCCGTTGCTGCCGGCAATTATGTGATTCCCGATGGCTCTTCTGCTGTAAAGGGCTTGGAGATAGCAATTAACGCATTCGGAGCGGCAATACCTTACCCAATATTCAAGGGTACTTTGGGAGGCTATCTGCTTATGGTGATGGTTCTCTTCTTTGCCTTCTCCACAATGTTTTCATATTCATACTACGGAACAAAGTGTACAAGTTTCCTCTTCGGAGCAAAATACGCTAACTATTACAACTACTTCTATCTCCCTATGCTGATAGTCTTTGCAATAGTTCCTTTAAGATTTGCCGTTGCCGTGATAGACTTGGCTTTCTTCCTAATGGCCTGTGCCACAATGTTTACGCTGCTGGCTCTCTCACCTAAGGTTAAGGCTGCGGCAAAAGAGTACTTCAAAAAGAAAAAGAAATGACACCGGATTCATACATAATTCCGTTGGTTGCCCAGGCAATCAAAAGTTTGTATAACACAGAGATAGAGACAAAACTGATTCAGCCTCAGCCAACTCGTAAGGAGTTTGAGGGAGATGTTACCGTTGTAACTTTTCCATTCCTTAAGATAAGCCATGCCTCTCCGGAGCAGACTGCAAATCAGATAGGTGAGTACCTTAAGAGCAACTGCTCTATGGTGGAGTCCTTTAACGTGGTTAAGGGATTTCTGAACATAAAACTCTCTCAGGCCTTTTGGAATGAGACCTTTAAAAGTATTTATGAATCAGAGGATTACGGTCAGCTGCCTCAGAGCGGAAAGACCGTTATGGTGGAGTTCTCATCTCCAAATACCAACAAACCTCTCCATCTGGGTCACATAAGAAATATCCTTTTGGGCTGGAGCATCTCCAAACTTATGGAGGCAAACGGTCATAAAGTGGTTAAAACCAACATAGTAAATGACCGTGGAATCCATATCTGCAAGTCTATGCTGGCCTGGCAGATGACTGCCGGCGGAGCCACTCCGGAATCTACCGGCAAGAAGGGAGACCACTTTGTGGGAGATTACTACGTTAAGTTCAACGATCTTTTAAAGGCTCAGGCTAAGGAGATTGCAGCAAAGGGAACCCCTCTGGAAGATCCTGAGAAAGAGAAGGAGAGAGTGAAGGAGGCGGAAAAGAGCGCACCGGTTCAACTTGAAGCTCAGAGTATGCTCCGCCGCTGGGAAAACGGAGATCCGGATATTGTATCCCTCTGGAAGACAATGAACAGCTGGGTTTATGCAGGTTTTGACGAGACCTATGACAGACTGGGTGTAAACTTTGATATAATCTACTACGAGTCAGATACTTATAAACTGGGAAAGAAGACCGTATTGGAGGGACTTGAGAAGGGTGTCTTTGAGAGACATCCGGACGGCTCCGTATGGTGTGACCTCTCTAAAGACGGTCTGGATCAGAAGCTTCTCTTAAGAAGCGACGGAACCTCCGTCTATATGACTCAGGATATAGGAACCGCTCAGGAGAGATTCAATAAATATCACTTTGACCAGATGGTCTATGTGGTTGGAGATGAGCAGAATTACCACTTCCAGGTTCTGAAGCTTATACTCTCAAAATTGGGATTCGAGTGGGCAAATTCCATCTATCACATGTCTTACGGAATGGTGGAACTCCCTGAGGGTAAGATGAAATCCAGAGAGGGAACTGTTGTGGATGCAGACGATCTGCTCCAGACTATGTACGAGACCGCCAAAGAGACCTCACTGGAACTGGGCAAACTCTCAGATATGGATGAAAAAGAGCAGAATGCACTCTTTGAGATGCTGGGCCTGGGTGCTCTCAAGTACTTCATCATTAAGGTGGACCCTCGTAAGAAGATGCTCTTCAATCCTAAGGAATCTATTGATTTCAACGGAAATACAGGTCCATTCATCCAGTACACACACGCCAGAATCAAGTCTATCTTAAGAAAGGCTAAGGAGCAGAATTACGAGGTGAAAGTTACCGCCGCTCCGCTTCTGGGCAAAGAGATTGAGGTTATTAAGATTCTAAATACCTTCCCTTCAAAGGTTAAGGAGGCCGGTGACGCCAAATCTCCTGCGCTTATAGCAAATTACTGCTATGACCTTGCAAAGGAGTTCAACCAGTATTATCACGATGTGACTATACTCAAGGAGGAGAATGAAGAGACTAGAAGTCAGCGCCTTGCAATAGCCTCAGCCGTTGCCAAGGTTTTGGTAAAGGGAATGGATATCCTTGGAATCCAACTTCCTGAAAGAATGTAAATGTCTGTTCTTCCAACATCCAAAGATGAGATGCGCCGCCTGGGTTGGGACGAGGTGGATGTTGTTCTTTTCTCCGGAGACGCCTACGTAGATCACCCCTCATTCGGTACCGCAGTAATAGCCAGAGTCCTTGAAAAAGAGGGCTATAGGGTTGCCGTGGTTCCTCAGCCAAACTGGAGGGATGACCTAAGAGATTTCAAAAAGATGGGACGTCCGCGTCTTTTCTTCGGAGTCTCCGCAGGTGCAATGGATTCAATGGTAAACCATTACACTTCCTTCAAAAGACTGCGTAGCGATGACGCCTATACTCCCGGAGGAGTCTCCTCATTCAGACCGGATTACGCCGTAAATACATATACGGGTATTCTGAAGCGGCTCTTCCCTGACGTTCCCGTTGTGATAGGGGGAGTGGAGGCCTCTTTAAGACGTCTTACCCATTACGATTTCTGGCAGGATAAACTGCTCCCTTCCATCTTAAAGACCAGCGGGGCGGATTACCTGACCTATGGCATGGGAGAGAAGGGTACCATTCAGATAGCCAGATATTTGGACGGGAACAAAGACTCTCTTACAAAGAGAGATCTAAGGCAGACTGCATACTTTTCCACCGAGGCACCTGAGAAGGATGATAACACGGTTATTCTCAACTCTTTTGAGAAATGCTGCAGGGATAAAAAGGCCTTCATTGAGAATTTCAACCAGATTGAACTTCAGGCCAACCTGCTCAACGCCAAGAGGATTGTGGAGCCTGTGGCAGAGGGCTATATCTATGTGAACGAGCCTTTTGCACCACTTACTCAGGAGGAGTTGGACGCTGTTTACGACCTTCCTTATACTATGCTTCCTCACCCGAGGTACAAGGGTAAGACCATCCCCGCATACGAGATGATAAAGAACTCCATAACCATCCATCGCGGATGCTTTGGAGGATGCAGTTTCTGCACCATTGCGGCGCACCAGGGGAAGTTCATTCAGAGCCGCAGTAAGGCTTCCATATTGCGTGAGGTTGAGAGACTTAAGAGCACTCCGGGCTTCTCCGGAACCATCAGTGACGTGGGGGCTCCTTCTGCCAATATGTACGGTATGGGGGGCAAAAATAGAGAGCTCTGTTCAAAGTGCAGGAGAAAGAGCTGCCTCTTCCCAAACCTTTGCAACAACCTAAATCACTCACACAGAGAGCTTACGGAACTCTATCGGGAGATAGATAAGGTGGAGGGGGTAAAACACTCCTTTGTAGGCAGCGGCGTAAGGTATGACCTTCTGGTAGATGAGAACGGTTTTCTGGACAACAGTTCCAAAGAATACTTTACAGAGCTTATTTCCAATCATATAAGCGGCCACTTCAAGGTTGCTCCGGAGCATACGGAGGAGCGGATTCTAAGCCTTATGAACAAGCCATCCTTCTCACTCTTCCACTCCATGAAGAGGGAGTTTGAGAAGATTACCCGTAAAAACAATAAGAATCAGCAGATTGTACCATATTTCATCTCTTCCCATCCGGGTTGCCGTCTCTCAGATATGAAGGCTCTTTCTCTCAATCCGGACCTTAAGAGAGTCTATACGGGGCAGGTTCAGAGCTTCACCCCAACTCCTATGACCAGAAGCAGCGTTATGTACTACACCCAACTAGACCCTAAAACGCTGAAACCGCTATTTGTAGAGAAGAATATCCAAAAACTCAGAGAGCAGAAATCTTATTTCTTCAAGAAATAATTCAAATTGTTTTTGTTTTTGAAAAAATACACTATAATTGCAAGGTAAAACCTTATTAAAGACAATTAAAAGTGGCTACTGTTAAGAAAAATACAAAGAAAGCGGTACCTGCTAAAAAGCAGGTTGTTAAATCATCTAAAAAAACAACCAAGAGTGTGAAGGCTAAAGCCACTGTGGCAAAGAAGGTTACACCGGCTAAGAAGGCCGCTGCAAAAAAGCCTGCAGTAAAGAAAGCTCCTGCTAAAAAAGTAATTGCAAAGAAGCCTGTTGTTAAGAAGGCTCCGGCAAAGAAAGCGCCTGTAAAGAAAGCGCCTGTAAAGAAAGCGGTTGCAAAGAAGGCTCCGGTAAAAAAAGCGCCTGTAAAGAAAGTGGTTGCAAAGAAGGTTCCGGCAAAAAAGGTAGTTGCAAAGAAGGCTCCGGTAAAGAAAGCGCCTGTAAAGAAAGTGGTTGCGAAGAAGGCCCCTGCAAAAAAGGTAGTTGCAAAGAAACCTGTTGTAAAGAAAGCTCCGGCCAAGAAGGCCGCTCCAATAAAGAAGGTTGCTCCAATAAAGAAGGTTGCTCCGGTTAAGAAAGCCCCTAAAAAAGTTGCTCCTAAAAAGGAGGCTCCTGTAAAGAAGGAAGAGGTTAAACAGCCTCAGGTTCAGCCTTCTGCACTGAATGTGAGAAAGATTAAGCCAAACTCCGTTGAGAAGCAGACTAAGTCTCCGGTTATGATGACCAGTGAAAAGCCTAAGAATGTGGGAGTTCCGTCATCTATCAGCGGAAAGAAAAGACTGGTTGTAAGTTACGGCAGAATGGGAGAGAGAGAGGATCTGGAGGCGGCATTTAAAGAGAAATATCCGAGAGGTTACTCAGACTACATGGGAGATCTCTTCAAAGTAGACAAACCGGACGGCTCTTCATTCTACGCTCTTACGGTTGAGACAGAAGACAGCGTCTATCTGATTAAGATGGAACTCAAGATAGATAACGCGGAAGATGCTCAGAAAGAGCTCTTCCCGGATTCAGACGCATCTGACGTTCCTACAGAGGGCGAGACCTTCCCGGATGATAACACGGAGAACATGTCAGACTCTGATGATGACATCGAATAACGAGTCACAGAAAAAGAGTTTTTTGAGCCGCCTTATAAGTATTAAGAAGTGGCTCAGCAAAATGCCCGAGCAGAGAGCTATTCTCTTGCTCGCTTTTGTTGTAGGCCTCTGTTGCGGATTGGCGGCAACGCTTTTGAATCTCTCCATTCATTTTTTCCAGTGGGTATTGGTGGGATGGTTTAAAACCCCGGCTTCCAGCTTTTTATACCTGATTTATCCGGGAGTGGGTATGCTTATAGCATATCTGATTGTTAAGTATGTTGTAAGAGACAATATCTCTCACGGAGTTACCAAAGTTCTGGTAGCCATTTCAAAAGACGAGTCTAAGATTAAGGGGCACAATATGTGGTCTTCCATTCTTACGAGTGCTATCACTATAGGATTCGGAGGATCTGTCGGTGCCGAGGCTCCGATAGTCTATACCGGTGCTGCAATTGGCTCAAACATAGGCCGTAAGCTGGGTATGTCATACAAGAATATGACATTGCTTTTGGGTTGCGGAGCGGCCGGTGCAATTGCGGGAATCTTTAAGGCTCCTATGGCCGGAGTGCTTTTCACTCTGGAGATACTTCTCTTCAATATGTCCATGACCTCAATACTTCCTCTTGTATTGAGTTCAGTAACAGCTACTACCGTTACCTATCTGCTTATGGGTGACGCTGTTGCGTTTGACAATACTCTTACTCCGTTTAACCTTGGAAACATTCCGTACTACATCATATTCGGAATAGTTTGCGGCTTTGCCTCTCTCTATTTTACCCGCACCACAATGATGGCGGAAGATAAATTGAAGAAGATTCTGAACCCTTTCAAGAGATGGTTCTTATGTGCTATCTCTCTGGGAGTTATGATCTTCCTCTTTCCTCCTCTTTACGGTGAGGGTTACGGCAGCCTTACGGATTTGCTCAATGACAACGACCTGCACTCGGTAGGCAACAGCATATTTACCAATCTATTTAATTATCCGTGGACTCTGCCTCTCTTCTTCCTGCTGGTATTTTTGGTAAAGGTCTTCTCGATGACCTGTACCAACTCCGGAGGCGGTGTGGGAGGAACGTTCGGACCGACACTCTTTATGGGTGGTATTCTGGGATTTGTAGTTGCCCGCAGCACAAATCTTTTGGGACTCTCTCTTCCGGAGACCAACTTTGTGCTTGTAGGAATGGCAGGTCTTATGGCGGGAGTTATGCAGGCACCTCTCACCGCAATCTTCCTAATTGCGGAGATTACAGGAGGTTATACGCTACTTATGCCTCTTATCATCACTTCCGCCATCTCATACGCTACTATAAGAATTTTTGAGCCTTATTCAATCTATACCAAGCGTATTGCCAAGCAGGGCAATCTTCTTACTCACGATTCGGACCAGGCAGTTCTCACCCTCCTCAAGATTGAAGAGTTGGTGGAGAAGAACTTCACTCCAATTAAGAGCAATGAGACTTTGGGCTCATTTGTGAATGTTATAGCTCGCTCAACCAGAGATATATACCCTGTTTTGGACAATAACGGTTTCCTAACCGGAATCGTTGTTTTGAAAGATGTTAAACAGGATATGTTTAACAGAGAAAAGTATGACCGTCCTATTGAAAACTATATGATCATTTCTTACAACAAGGTTCTTATAACGGACAGGATGGAGCTGGTTATGAAGAAGTTTGAGAAGACCGGATTATGGAACCTTCCTGTTGTGGATGAAGAGGGACGTTATGTTGGCTTTGTCTCAAAATCCAACATCTTCTCCGCTTACAGAGAGCGTCTGCAGCAGGTGAGCCACGACTGATATGAACACGCTATACATAAATTTTATTGCAGACAAACTCGGTCTAAAGAGTTGGAGGATAGAGAATTGCATCCAACTCCTGGAGGAGGGTGCTACCGTTCCTTTTATCTCCAGATACCGTAAAGAGGCTACCGGTTCCATGACGGATGTTGAGGTGGCTGAGACCAATTTTCTTTGCCAGAAATTTCAGGAACTTGATAAGAGAAAAGAGGCTGTAGTTAAGAGCATTACGGAGCAGGAGAAGATGACGGACGAGCTTAAAAAAGCCATTGACGAATGTGTGGAGATGCAGAAGTTGGAAGACCTTTATCTTCCCTTCCGTCCAAAGAGAAGAACTAGAGCATCCGTTGCAAAAGAGAATGGTCTGGAGCCGCTGGCGGAGAAGATGCTCTCTCTCCATTTCCCTGATATGATGAAGGTTGCAGAGAGTTTTGTTAATGAGAAAGTGCCGGATGTTGAGGCTGCACTTTCAGGTGCAAGAGATATTATCGCGGAGCAGATTTCAGAAAAGGCGGAGATAAGAGAGGAGCTGCGTTCATATTACGGCCGCTCCGGAATCCTTGAGACAAAAGTAGTTAAAGGCAAAGAGGAGGAGGGAGAGAACTACAGCAACTACTTCAATTTCTCATCTCCAATCTCTAAAATGCCTTCTCACAGAGTGTTGGCAATACTACGTGCCGTAGATGAAAAGGTGTTGAGCGTCAAAGTATCTGTAGATGACGCTATTGCACTTAAGATAATAAGCCGAAATTTCTATAAGGGAAAGAAGTTTCCCCAGAGAGAACTCTTCTCTCAAATAGAACTTGCAGAGGAGGATGCATACAAGCGTCTGTTGGATCCGTCAATTGAAAATGAGACACTTAAGGTGGCTAAAGAGAGGGCGGATCTGGAGGCGGTGAAGGTCTTTGGAGACAACCTGCGTCAGCTTCTTCTGGCTCCTCCGGTAGGACAGAAGAGAACCCTTGCTATAGATCCTGGCTTCAGAACCGGCTGTAAGGTAGTCTGTTTGGACGCCCAGGGAACTCTTTTGCATCACGATGTGATTATGCCTCACCCTCCTATCAACCAGAAGATGGAGGCAATGCGTAAGATTACGGAGATGGTGGAAAACTATAATATTGAGGTAATTGCAATAGGTAACGGAACGGCTTCAAGAGAGACCGAGGCTTTCATCCGCCGCCTTACTTTCAACCATCCTGTTAAGATTTACTCCGTCAGCGAGGACGGTGCTTCAATTTACTCTGCCTCTGAGACTGCAAGGGAGGAGTTCCCGGAGTATGATGTAACGGTAAGAGGTGCAGTCTCCATTGGAAGGCGTCTTATGGATCCTCTGGCGGAACTGGTTAAGATAGATCCTAAATCCTTGGGAGTCGGTCAGTATCAGCATGATGTAGACCAGACCCTTCTTAAGGAGAAACTGGATGACGTTGTTGAGATGTGCGTAAATACGGTAGGGGTAGACCTCAATACCGGAAGCCCTCATCTGCTCTCTTACGTTTCCGGAATAGGTCCGGCAACTGCCAAGAATATAGTCTCTTACAGAAAAGATAACGGTCCGTTCTCCAGCCGTAAGGAACTTTTGGATGTTCCCCGCCTGGGTAAGAAGGCCTACGAGCAGGCTGCCGGATTCCTCAGAATAAACGGCGGTGAGAATGAGTTGGACAGCACGGCCGTTCACCCTGAGCGTTACGCACTTGTGGAGAAGATGGCAAAGGATATGGGGTGCACCGTAAAGGATCTGATAAGAAATGAAGAGAGGGTAAACTCCATCAAATTAGAGAATTACGTTGGTGAAGATGTAGGTCTTCCAACACTGAAGGATATTGCTGAGGAGTTAAAGAAACCGGGCAGAGACCCAAGAGAAGGGGTGAAGGAGTTTGCATTCTCAGACCAAATCTCTACAATAGAGGATCTTAAGGAGGGGATGGAACTCCCCGGTATTGTTACCAACCTCACTGCATTCGGCGCCTTTGTAGATATCGGGATAAAACAGAACGGCCTCATTCACATCTCCAATATGAGCAACCGTTATGTCCGTTCGGCCTCAGAGGTTCTGAAACTTCACCAGATTGTAACAGTTCAGGTCATTGGGGTGGATCTTAAGCGTCAAAGGATTCAGCTTAAACTTTTAAAGTAAGAGTGATAACAATTTCTTTATAAATTTGTCCCAAACAAGAATCTTATGAGAGAGAAGCTGGTAGTAATTCCTACCTATAACGAAAAAGAGAACATTGAGAAGATCATACGTGCGGTTATGGCTCTTGAGGGTGAGTTCAACATCCTCATAGTGGATGACGGCTCTCCGGACGGTACCGCTTCTATTGTCAAAGGGCTTCAGAATGAGTTCAATGAGAGGCTCTTTATCATTGAGAGAGAGGGAAAGTTGGGACTTGGAACCGCCTACATCACCGCCTTCAAATGGGCTTTGGAGAAGGACTTTAAGTATGTATTTGAGATGGATGCAGACTTCTCTCACAATCCCGCAGATTTGATCCGTCTCTATAATGCCTGCGCTCAAGACGGTGCTGATATGTCCATCGGTTCCCGCTACTGCAAAGGGGTTAGCGTACTTAACTGGCCTATAGGACGTTTGGTTATGTCCTACTTTGCCTCCTACTATGTACGCAAGGTTTTGAGAATGAAGGTTTACGACTGCACTGCAGGCTTCGTTTGCTACTCTGATAAAGTTCTGAGTACCATAGATTTGGACAAGGTTAGAATGAAGGGGTACGGCTTCCAGATAGAGATGAAATACACCACCTACAAACTGGGCTTCAAGATTAAGGAGGTTCCAATCATCTTTGCAGACAGAACGGAGGGAACGTCCAAGATGAGTTCCGGCATATTCGGTGAGGCCTTCTGGGGCGTATTTGCCATGAAATTCAGAAAATTCAGACCAAAGAAAGGATGAGATTGCTCTTAAAAAACGGAACCATTGTGAATGAGGGGAGCTGTCTGAAGGGCAGCCTTCTTATTGAAGATGAGTTCATAAAAGAGATCATTCCTGAGACCTCCTTCGGAGAGTTTTCACAAGACACTGAGGTTATTGATGTTACAGGTCTTCACATACTTCCCGGAGTTATAGACTGTCACGTCCATTTCCGTCAGCCCGGAGATGGAAAAAAGGGGACAATTGAGAGTGAGAGCCGTGCCGTTGTTTTGGGCGGAGTCACCTCCTTTATGGATATGCCCAACACTCTTCCTCCAACCACCACAAAGGAACTTCTGAAGGAGAAATTCAATATAGCAAAGGACTCATCCTACGCAAATTACTCCTTCTACCTGGGTGCTTCAAAAGATAATATTGAGGAGATTAAATCTCTGGATAAGAGAACGGTTTGCGGAGTAAAACTCTTTATGGGAGCCTCAACCGGCAATATGATGGTAGAAGATGAGAAGGCTTTGGAGGATATATTTAAATACTCACCTCTTCCCATAGCAGTACACTGTGAGGATAACTCAATAATTGCCAGGAATTTACAACTCTATAAAGAAAAGTACGGGAATGATATTCCAACCCGGTGCCATCCTCAGATAAGAAGCCGTGAGGCCTGTCTGCACTCCACAAAAAAGGCGGTTGCTTTGGCAGAGAAATTCAATGCTCAACTCCACGTTCTTCACGTAACGACCAAGGAGGAAGCAGAACTCTTCTCAAAGCTTGACAATCAGAAGATAACAGGCGAGTGCTGTGCAAATTACCTCTGGTTCTGCTCGGATGATTACGAAAGGTTGGGCAACCTTATTAAGGCCAATCCTGCAATCAAAGAGAGAGAGGATATGATCTCTTTGAGAGAGGCTGTAAAGAGGGGAGTTTTGAAGACGGTAGGCAGTGACCATGCTCCGCATCTTCTTGAAGATAAAATGGTTGGATATCTCAATGCTCCAAGCGGCATTCCAAACGGAGAGTACACTCTGCCTATGATGCTCACCCTTTCAAAGGAGGGAGTCTTCTCACTCAGTGATGTGGTTCAGAGGTTAAGCCACTCTCCTGCAGATATTTACAAGGTGGAAAAGAGAGGCTACATAAAAGAGGGATATTATGCAGATTTAGCTGTCGTGAATTTGAACAAACCGTTCAAAGATATAGCGGTTCCGGCTTCAAAAGCGGGATGGTCTCCTTTTAGCGAGCCGTTCCCGGTATCTGTAGAGTATACCTTTGTAAACGGCTGTATGACAGTTAAAAGAGGAAAACTGACGGGAGCAAGGAGAGCTCTTCCTCTTTCATTTGACAGATAATTATGAAATCCAATTTAAAACTTTTACCATACATCTTTGCCCTTGTCTCCATTACATTTTGGGGGTTCTCGTTTATTTGGGAAGATTACCTGATAAAGAACAACATAGAGATTTTTGCCTTCATATTTGAGAGAATGCTTCTCTCTGCAGTTATCCTTTGGGCGGTAGGGCTTTTGATTGGTTCCATTCAGAAGATAGAAAAGGGTGATATGAAGTGGATGTTCCTTCTTGCTCTGGGTGAGCCGTTTATCTATTTCCTGGGAGAAAACTTTGGAATAAAGTACACGTCGGGAGTACTGGCTGCCGTTATAATTGCCACAATACCACTCTTTTGCACAGTAATAGACAGAATACTCTACAACTTCAGACTCTCTTTTCAAAAGATATTCGGCTGTCTTCTTTCTTTAGCCGGAATAATCTTCTTCTTTATGAATAAGGGCGGGATGGGTACATCCCCTCTGAAAGGGATTCTTTTGCTCTTTCTTTTTGCAGTTGGAGGCGCGTTGATATATGGTTATACCACCAAGAAGATGTGCCAAAAATACAGCCCGTTTACCATTGTAACCTATCAGTTTACATTTGGAGCCCTCTTGTTCCTGCCTCTGTTTTTGATCTTTGGACTCAAAGGCCTTACTCCTGAGTACTTTACAATGGGAGTTCAATCCAAGATATTTGCTCTGGCTCTGCTTTGCTCCTGCATCTGCTTTGGACTATGGGCATACTGCACCGGAAAACTGGGCGTTACAAGGGTCAATATCTTTTCCGCTTTAATTCCTTTGGTCTCCGCCGCAGTCGCCTATTTCCTATTCCCCGGCCAGGAGAGCTTTACTACCCTAAAGTTCATAGGAATAGCCCTTACCGTTACCGGCGTAGTGGTAGTACAGCTGGTCAAAGACGTCAAAGCCGCCTAATATGAGAAACTGAGTTGAGCCCCCACGGCTGCGCACATTAAAATGAATGTTGAGAGCTGCAAATCTGTTTTACCTCTCTCAATTAGAGAAACGTATGTTCTTTTCTTTCCAATTCTGTCTGCAACTTCCTGCTGAGTAAGGCCCGCCTTTTTTCTTGCATCCTTCAGGCATTCAGCATAATACCAGGCAAGAGCCTTTGATTCAAACTCATCCCTGGCCGGCGTCCCCTTAGGACCGTATTCTTTAAGCAGCTGGTCTTCAAATGTTTTCATTCCCATCAGTTTTTTCTTTGCTATTGTCATTCTTTTCCTGTTCTTGCTTTCCATCTTGTTCTTTTCCATTTTCTTCTGTATCATCTGATAACAGTTTTTCTAAAATCCTATCTGCAATTCTCAGTTGCTTCTTATAATCCTTAGTGGATTTCTTCATAAAGCCGTTCAGAAGATACACTTCCGTGGCTCTAATGAAGGCTATCTCATTAATCGTAAAAAGAATTACTCTGTACTCATTTCCTAAAGAAATTCTTAACTCATAATAAGGCGTGTTAACCAGTTTCTTTACAAACTTAGAGTTCACAACCATCTCACTTGTTATGATTTGTAAGATGTACTTAACTTTCTCCTTCGCATCATCATCCAGAGAGTTGTAGAACTCCTCATACTCACTGCTTTCATATATCTTTCTCATCGCAAATGTAATAAATTTATTTCATTTCTTACAATGAGCAAGATAATGTCTTTATCCCAAGGGCGGTTACCATAAAGTACATTTTACCCTCCCAACCTAAAACTTTTTACTTTTATGCAAGAAGAATCGCTTGTAATGAGTTGGAATATAAAGAAATAGCACCTGCAGCGGTGCAGGTGCTATGAGTGTTGAAAATCGTCAGCAGTGACTGACGGTTTAAATGGTCATTGCAAGGTCTTCAACCTGGCTGAAGGCGCGGAGGAAGTTTTCACCGAGGACTTTCTTAATCTCGTCATCTGAGTAACCGCGGTGGCGGAGCTCTTTGGTGATAATCTCAAACTTGCTTACGTCTTCCATCCCGATAGGTGGCATTTCAATTCCGTCATAGTCTGAACCCAGACCTACGTAATCTATTCCCACCAAGTTGATTACATGCTCTATGTGATCTACCAGAAGCTTGTAGGAAGGAGAAGGGAAGTTCTTCTTAATGTATGCAGTCATTCTCTTGAACTCTGCTATCTCCTTCTTTCCCTTCTTGCCGCTTCTCCAGTAAGCCTTCATTGCTGCATCATACTGATCTGCAGCATCAAAGTACTCGTCTGTACCGTAAGCGTCACTGAGGAATGCCGGGTAGAAATTTATCTGAATTACACCGCCCGCCTTTGCAAGATCCTTTATCATCTTGTCCGTCATATTTCTTGGGTGCTTGCACATTGCACGGCAGCAGGAGTGTGTTGCAACTATCGGAGCCTTAGAGTATTTGAGGCAGTCATAGAATGATTCGTCTGAGAGGTGTGATACGTCTACTATCATACCCAGGCGGTTCATCTGCTCAACAACCTTTTTCCCGAAAGGAGAGAGTCCGTGCCACTTTGCCTCCTTTGGAGCGCAGGAGTCACAGAGCTGGTTGTGTGCTGAATGGCAAAGCGTTACATATCTTACTCCCATTCTGTAAAACTCGTTCAGAAGAGCAATGTCATTCTGGATTGGAGCACCGTTCTCCATACCCAGCATAATGGCTCCTCTGCCGCTCTTTTTAATTTCACGAGCGTGACGTACGGAGTATGCCAGTTCTACTTTGTCTCTGTTGGCTGCAATCATATCCTTTGTCTCTCCTATCAGTCTGACTGCCTGAACGGTAGCCTGATCCGGAGTGAGACGTGTACGGGTAAAGATTGCATAGAAGGAGAGGTCCAGACCTCCCTCTTTCATTCTTATGAAATCATTGTGTCCCTCGTCACTTCTTTTGCCGAGGTCTGCATGTTCTTCATCAATTCTTAAAGGTGTGTCACAGTGGGTGTCCACAACCATTGCTTCCATATGAAGCTGGTGTACAGATTTTGCCATAGTTTTAATTATTTCATATAGCTGTATTTCCATGAGGTAGGAGAAACCAGAGTCTCCTTAATTGCGCGGGAAGTAACCCATCTCATAAGGTTGAATGAGCTGCCGGCCTTGTCATTAGTTCCGGATGCTCTTGAACCTCCGAACGGCTGCAAACCTACTACCGCTCCGGTTGGCTTGTCATTGATGTAGAAGTTTCCTGCGCTGTATCTGAGCTTGTTGCAGATATCGTCACAAGCAATTCTGTCCTGTCCGAATACTGAACCGGTAAGGCCGTATGGAGAGGTTGTGTTGCAGAGTTCAATTGCCTTCTCAAGGTTCTTGTCTTCATATACGTAAACAGTGAGTACCGGACCAAAGAGTTCCTCTGCCATTGTCTTGAAATCAGGCTTTTTAGCAAGGATTACGGTTGGCTGGATGAAGTAACCTACGCTCTTGTCACAGGTTCCGCCAATTACTATCTCTGCATCCTTAGATCTCTTTGCGTATGCAATTGCCTTTGCAATATTGTCAAATGAAGGCTCGTCAATAACGGCGTTTACAAAGTTCTCAGGATCCATTACGTCTCCCATCTTAACTGCTGCACATCTCTCTTTCATTCCCTTCAGAACCTTAGCCCACAGTGACTTAGGACAGTACATGCGGCTGGCTGCAGAACATTTCTGGCCTGCAAACTCAAAGGCTCCGCAGAATGCTGCGTTTGCAACTGCCTCAGGATCAGCACTTGGATGTACGAATATAAAGTCTTTTCCTCCGGTCTCTCCAACCAGACGAGGGAAGGTCTTGTACTTGTCTATGTTCATTCCTACGCTCTTCCAAAGTCCGTAGAATGTGGCACTTGAACCGGTAAAGTGAATACCTCCAAGATCCGGTGAATCCAGTGCAACCTTTCCGATTACTGCACCCGGACCCGGCAGGAAGTTTACAACTCCAGCAGGAAGACCCGCCTCCATAAATACCTTCATTACATAGTAGTTGGAGAGCAGAGCGGTAGTTGAAGGTTTCCAAACTGTTGTGTTACCCATCAATACCGGAGTCATGTTGAGGTTGGATGCAATTGAGGTGAAGTTAAAAGGAGTAACCGCCAGGATAAAGCCCTCCAAAGGTCTGTACTCCATTGAGTTAATCTGACCAGGAGCACACTTTGGCTGCATTGCGTAAATCTCTGAAGCGTATGCTGCGTTGTAACGGAGGAAGTCTATAAGTTCGCAGGCTGAGTCAATCTCCGCCTGGAACATATTCTTACTCTGACCCAGCATACAGGCTGCATTAATCAAAGCTCTGTATTTTCCTGCAATTAAATCAGCAGCTTTTAAGAGGATGGCGGCTCTGGTTCTCCAAGGAGTCTCTCCCCAAGCCTTATGTGCCTTCATAGCGGCCTCTACGGCCATCTTAACCTCTTTTTCTCCGGCCTTGTGATAGGTTGCCAGAACGTGTTTATGATTGTGAGGCTCAACAACTTTGCCTATGTTGCCTGTACGAACCTCCTTACCCCCTATGATAAGAGGAATCTCTACAACGGTTTTGCTCTGTCTTTTAAGTTCCGCATCTATTGCAATGCGTTCCGGACTGCCTGCAAGATAACCTTTTACGGGTTCGTTAGCCGGAAGAGGAAAGCTGAAAATTGAATTGTTCATAATATCTGATTTTTGATTGTTCTTGTTGTCTATCTCATACAAATTTACTTTTTTTGAAAAAAAGTTGCAACATTCTTTTAAGGAGTGCGTCATATTGGTGGAATGAAGAGAAAATCCATAGACATAGAGGAGATTTACGACAGCTTTTCCAGAGGACTCTATTTTACGGCCCTCCGTCTGTTGGGTAACTCTGCGGAGGCGGAAGATGCCATGCAGGAGAGCATACTCAAGTATTATGACAAAGCGGACAGTGAGGAGATTGAGAATATAGGAGGTTGGCTCAGAAGGGTTTGCGTAAGAAAATGTCTGGATATTCTAAGAAGGAGGGAGAGGAAGGACGCCTACGGTCAGGAAATATCATTCCTGGCGGAAAAGTCTGAGCCTGAGGTATATGAGGTGGCGGAGAACGCAGAAGAGACTCCTATAATCCAAGCGGTCATAAGACTTATATCATCTCTTCCTAACAGTTGCCGTACAACGGTCTCTCTCAAGCTGATAGAGGGATATGACTATGAAGAGATAGCCCAGATTACCGGAGACAAAGAGAGTTCAATAAGAAGTCAATATATGAGAGGAAGGCAGCACCTTGCCCAACTCTTAAAAAAGGAGGGAATTTATTATGAATAGAGATAACCTTGAGGAGATAATCCAAAGAAACAGAGAGCTCTTTGACCAGGGAAGCCTGCCTGAGGGGCACAAAGAGAGATTCCTTGCCCGCCTTCAGCAGAAGGAGGCTAAGAAGAGCCTGTGGCAGAGGATAATTGACTGGTCTTCAAATCTGTATACAGGTAGAGGCCTCTCCGTCTCCATTGCCGGAGGACTCTGTGCCATTGCAGTTGCATTCCTCCTTGTAAAAGATCCTTCCGTTACGGACTCCACAAAGAGGATGGAAAATAGATATATGCTTGAGATGGAGAAGTATGCGGATGAGTTGGCAGACAAGATTTCAGAGATGGGAGAGTTTGACAGAGAGGATGTAAAGTACTCCATCGAGAGTATAGTTGCCTCAGATACAATCCCTTTGAACCTTCAGCTTCCTAAGGAGATGAGCAAAAAGGAGAAGCAGAAAATCATCAAGGAGTACTATGAAAGGAAGATGGAGGGACTTAAAAAAGTAAAGACTTTTATCGCGATAAATACAGAACAAGAAAATTAAAAAAGGAACAATATGAAACAGATTATCTCAACATTATGTAAGGCGGCACTGGCACTTCTTCTGATGGCGGCAATTGCAGTACCTTCCTTCTCACAGACTACGAAAGTAACTGTGATAAAGGCGGATAACTCATCAAAAGATAAGGTCGTTACAGACGGAACAACGTGCAAAGCCTCATTCTTATTCTCAGAAATTTCGGCAATTAAGGCATCCTCGGTATTTGAGGTTGAGGTTAGCAAGTCAAACGTGGGAAGGGTAACGGTTACCGCCCCTAAAAGGACTCTGGAGCACATAATTGTAAAGTATGACGCCGGAACCCTCACTCTCAAGGTGGAGAACGGATACTCCTTCTCATCCAACAAACCTGCCAGAGGTAAGAATCTGAGAGGACCCGTCAAGGTTACAGTAGAGGCTATAAAACTCTCAAAGATAGATCTTTCCGGCGCTTCATCACTTACTCTGAAAGACTCCTTCAACGAGGATGAGTGCTATATTGACCTAAGCGGTGCCAGCAAGGCAAGGCTGAACAACCTCTCCGCAAGGAAGATTAAGTATGACGTAAGCGGCGCTTCCAACCTCATTCAGAGCGGTTCTTTCACGGAGGCGGATATTGATGCCAGCGGAGCCTCAAAAGTCAAAATTACGGGCAATATTGTGAATTTGACGGCAGATATTAGCGGTGCTTCTTCAGTAGATGTTGACGGAAAGGGAGAGAGCGTTAACGTAGATGCCAGCGGAGCGTCACATTTCAACGGAGAGGATTTTACCGTAAACAGTGCAAAAGTAGACCTCAGCGGTGCCTCCAAGGGTAGAGTAAGAGTTCTCAAGAGCATAAAGGGAGAACTCTCAGGCGCCTCAAAATTAATATATTCCGGCAATCCGGACAAGGTTATGATAGAGAGAACGCGCGGTACGTCGCTGAGTCATCAGTAGTAGTGTAGTTGGTTGTTAGTGACATTTTGTCATAAGTCTCCCGATGGTATAAAGATTGAAACACCATCGGGAGAATTTTTATTTAACAGAAAGAGTTTAAAAAGTAAATATTATGACAAAAGGTAAAATTGGAGTAACCACGGATAATATATTCCCGGTTATAAAAAAGTTCCTCTATTCAGACCATGAGATATTCCTCAGAGAGCTGGTAGCCAACGCTGTAGATGCCTCTCAAAAACTGAAGGCCATTGCAGGCAAGGGGGAGTTCAAAGGAGAGTTGGGAGACCTTACAATTAAAGTTGAGGCAGATGAAAAGAAGCACAGACTCACCATAACAGACCGCGGTATAGGAATGACCGCAGAGGAGATAGACAAGTATATCAACCAAATTGCCTTCTCATCTGCAGGAGAGTTCTTGGAAAAGTATAAAGACCAGTTGGATAGCATTATAGGCCACTTCGGACTGGGATTTTACTCTGCATTCATGGTTTCAGAGAAGGTGGAAATTGAGTCACTCTCATACAAGGAGGGAAGCAAGGGAGTTAAGTGGAGTTGTGACGGTTCCCCTGAGTTTACAATGGAAGAGTCTGACTGGAATGAGAGAGGTACACGCATAACTCTCTATCTTGATGACGATTCCAAAGAGTTTGCAGAGAAGAGAAAGGTTGAGGAGTTGCTTAGAAAGTACTGCAAATTTATGCCGGTAAAGATTGCTTTTGGTTCTGATATAATCAATGACGTTGAGCCGCTTTGGGCAAAGACTCCAAGTGAGATTAAAGATGAGGAGTACCTCAACTTTTACCGTAAACTTTACCCTATGAAGGAGGATCCGCTCTTCTGGATTCACCTTAACGTAGATTATCCGTTCAACCTTACAGGTATCCTCTATTTCCCTAAGATCAAAGACAGGATGGAGGTTACAAAGGACAGAATACAACTCTATTGCAATCAGATGTTTGTGACAGATTCAGTGGAGAATATAGTTCCGGATTTCCTTACGCTTCTTTACGGAGTAATAGACTCTCCGGATATTCCTCTGAACGTCTCAAGAAGCTATCTGCAAGCAGATTCCAACGTTAAGAAAATTTCTACATACATCACAAAGAAGGTTGCAGACCGCCTGGAGGAGATTTCCAAAGAGAAGAAGGAGGAGTTTGAGAGCAAGTGGGATAACCTTAAGATTTTCATTGAGTACGGAATGCTTACAGATGAGAAGTTCTCTGAGAGAGCAATGAAGTTTGCCCTCTTTAAGACTACAGACGGCAAGTATCTGAAGTATGAAGATTTTGGAAAACTGATAGAGAAGGAGCAGAAAGATAAAGACAAGAACGTTATATATCTCTATGCCACAGACACTACAGAGCAGTACCAGCAGATTGAGGCTGCCAAGAATAAAGGTTACCAGGTGCTTCTCTTTGACTGCCAGTTGGATTCACACTTTGTAAGCCTTCTGGAGAGCAAGATAAAGAACAGCCGTTTTGCAAGAGTTGATTCAGATTCCATAGATTCTCTCATTAAGAAAGAGGAGAAGGAGAAGCCTCAGCTTAAGGAGGGAGAGGAGTTGGATCTAGAGAGCGCATTTGCTGCTGTCCTTCCAAACAATGCAAGCTATAACCTTGTGGCAGAGAACCTTGGAGAGAATGCAGCTCCTCTGTTGATTACTCAGAACGAGTTTATGAGAAGAAACAGAGAGATGAGCGCTATTGGAGGCGGGCTCAACTACTATAGTGAAATGCCGGAGTTCTACACCCTTAAACTCAACTGCCAGAACCCGTTGGTAGTAAGCATCATAAAGGATCTTGAAGAGAAGACCTCTGCGGAAGCCGATAAGTTCAATAAAGAGAAGCAGACTGTAGATCAAGCACTTAAAGAACTTGACGAGGCTACCAAAGACAAGAAGTATGATGAGATTACAACCGAGCAGAGAGAGAGCCGTACATCACTCAACAAACAGTTGGATGAGATAAGAGAGAAGAGAAAGGGAGTGATGACCGAGTTCGGAAAGGGCAACACCCTTCTCAAGCAGGTTGCAGACCTGGCACTTCTTTCCAACGGAATGCTTAAAGGTAAGGCACTCAGCGAGTTTATCTCCCGCAGCCTCTCTTTACTTGAAAAATAACTATTCCAGCAATCCGGCCTTCTGGAGGATGGCGTCAATCTTTTGAACGGCATCCCAACGGTCTTTGTCATTGCGGTTTTCAAAGATGAGGACCGTTACGTCTTTCTCAGGGAAGTAACCCTCGTAGATTTGGAATCCGCCGTTATCTCCGGTGTGGTAGACTTTCTTAGGGAAGCCAGGCTGCTGCTCTATGAACCAGCCGTATCCGTAGAAGGTGTTATCTCTGTTCTGATAGCCGCTGAACTTGCTGCCTGTCACTGTGTTAACAAATGACCACGCCTTCTCCTTATCTCTCAAAGGAATCACTTTGTTGTCTCTCATTGCTTTAATCCACTCTGCAAATTCGTGGGTGGAGGTGTAGATTCCTCCGTCTGCTTTTGTAGCAAAGAATGTCTCCTCTCCGTAGTCACACTCAATGAACGGATTCTTAATATCCGTAGGATCTTTCATTTTTGCATTCTCCTGAGCAGTAGGGGCTCCAGCAGGTTTGTCGGAATCTGTAGAAGCGGTTTCTCCACCCTCCGCCAGAACGTAACCGTGTGCCATGTTAGGAATTTTAGACTCGTTTTCCTCTGAGAAATAGAGAGTTAAACCCATACTTGCAGGAGTGAAGATGTTCTCTTTCATATACTCCTCAAATCCCTTTCCGCTCAATTTCTCAATAAAGAGATAGAGAAGCTGGAAGGTTGGGTTGATATACTGATACTCTGTACCCGGCTCAAAATTAAGCTCTTTGAGTCCCTTCATATACTCAATGGACTGCATATCCGTACAGTGAAGCATAAAGTCTCTGTCTGTGCGAGGTCTGGTATCCGGAATACCGGAAGCGTGAGACATAAGATGTGCAGGAGTAATCTTGGTGAATGGCTCCTTTTTCTTTGGAAGATAAGGAGTTACAAGAGGGGATACATCATAGATGCTTTTCTCTATATCCAGTTTTCCCTCATTGGCAAGTTTTAAGATTGCAACTGCGGTAAACTGCTTTGAACAGGAGGCAATGTTAAAGAAGGTGTTGCCGTCAATCTTATAACGGCGGGCAATGTCAGAGTGGCCGTAGCCCTTGTCAAAGAGAATGCTGTCTCCCTTCATAATCAACACAGCACCACCCGGTTCCGCAAATACGGTATCAATCGGTGCATATCTCTCCGTAAAGAGACTGTCTATCTTCTGCATTGCATCTGCAATTGGATCCGCTTCTTTTTTCTTACATGAAATCATAACTGATGAGATAATAACCAGGAGCGTGCTCCAGAGTAATACTTTTTTCATACGATATTATTTGTTTTTGTTCTGTTTCTTCTTGTTTTCCTCTTCTTCTAAGATAGTCTCTCTCAGAAGGTTAATGGCAGAGGCGGAGAACCTCTCTCTATTAATCTGACGTGTGCTTTTTGAAGAGATGTTCTTAGAAACCGTACCAAACGGAGTGGCAACCGCCATCCAAAATGATTCTGCAATTCCCGATGCAGCAATGGAATAGGTGGTCTTGAACTTCTTTCTTGCCTCCAGTGCCATCTGCTTAACACCCGGCAAATCCGTTTTAACTTTGTTGTCATAGCATACGGTACCGCCCTTGTAGAACTTGGATGCGCTCGGATTCTGAGTCAATAGGTGAGCAATGTAACCTCCTGTGCAAGACTCTGCTGTTGAGAGTGTTGCACCTCTCTTCTCCAGCATTTCTCCCAACACTTTCTGCGGGGTAGTCTCTCCCTCTCCGTATATGGCATTGCCCAATAATTTCTTCAGTGAACGAATCTGTTTTGCTATCTCTTTTTTGCCCTCTTTTTCATCTACTCCGTAAATAGAAAGGCGGAGTCTTACTCCCAGGATAGGATTAGGAAGGTAGGCAAGATGTATATTTTCCGGCAGGGAATCCTCCCATTTTTCTATTCTCTTTGCAAGTTGAGATTCCGGAATTCCAAAGGTGCATACGGTATGATGCAGAATATTGTCAAGCTTATAATGTGCTTTAATGGAGGAGATTACATCAGGGAGCGCCTGCTCCGTTTCAAACGGAACGCCCGGCATTGAGAAGAGAAGATTCTTACGGTTGAACCTACTCTTTGCAAAGGAGAACTGCATAATAGGGGCGGTGCCGCAACGGTTGGGAATAACCGTACATCTGTTTGGAACGTATGCCTGTTGGAGGTTGAGATCCATCATCTCTATTCCTCTGGCGGACAGGATTCTACGGTTAATCTCCATCTGAGTTTTATTGCAGGTGTATCTGCTGCTCTTTGAAAGGGTGTAGAGAACTTTCTTTGTAATGTCATCCTTGGTAGGTCCAAGGCCACCCGTAGATATCACAATATCAGATGTTTTTAGGCATCTCTCCAAAGTTGTTAGTATGTCATTGTTCTCATCCGAACAGGTGACCATAGATACTACCTTAATGCCAATCTTGTTGAGTTGTTTGGAGATCATTGCGGAGTTGGTATCCGTAATTTGTCCAATCAAAATCTCGTCTCCTATTGTACAGATAGATGCTGTAATCATTGAAAAATCAGATTGAAGAGTTCTCTTTCTCTCTGGCTACAAAGGTTTTAGCCAGGAACTTATTAATCTTCTTAATGTACTTTGGACCGTTATAAATGAATCCGGAATAGACCTCAATGAGTGAGGCTCCGTTATCCAACATCTCCAATGCCTGAGCAGGAGTCATAATACCGCCGCTGGCAATAATAGGGAGGTGCCCCTCAGTCTTTTGGTAGATGTACTTAACCATCTCTAAACTACGCTGATACAAAGGTGCGCCGCTCATTCCTCCTTTTCCTATATCTTTGATTGTCCTCTCATCACTCTTAAGGTTCAAACGGGAAGTGGTGGTATTTGTTGCAATAATTCCGTCAAGTCCTGAGATGAGAACCATATCTATAATCTCATCCAGATGAGCCTTGTCAATATCCGGAGAAATCTTTATCAGAATAGGGCGGTAGTCATCATACATTAACCTGAGTTCCAGGAGTTTGTCTATAATAGGGGAGAGGTTCTCCATAGTCTGAAGTTTCCCGGCATCCTTTACGTTTGGGCAGGAGAGATTCAGCACAAAGTAATCTATGTAATCATAGATATATTCAAAGGAGAACTCGTAATCTTTGTAGGCCTCGCCTATAGGGGTATCCTTACCGTTTATAATGCTGCATCCCAGCGGAACTCTGGGTTTATGTTTCTGAATGAATGAAACCGCATGACGGATACCTTTATTGTTGATACCCATTCTGTTTATAATGGCCTGATCCTTAGGGAGTCTGAAACATCTAGGCTTAGGATTTCCCTCCTGAGGTTTAGGGGTGAGAGTACCAATTTCAACAAACCCGAAACCAAAGTTTGATATGGCGTTGTACCCGTCTCCGTCCTTATCGAATCCTGCTGCAAGACCAACCGGATTGAGGAACTTTATTCCAAAGACTTCTCTCTCCAAAGAGGGGTGATTGTAATTGTATAAAAGCCTGAGAATCCTGCCGGTTACAGGAATTCTCTCCATCCATTTCATAAAGGAGAGAACCAGATCGTGAATCCTTTCCGGTTGCCAGAGGAAGAATATAGGCCTAAACAATTTGTACATACAGATTATATATTATGCACAAATTTAAGAAAATCTACTTCTCAAAGGATTGGAAGCTTCCGTCAGAGTAGAGGAGAATAACCCTCTCCAGCTCTTTTTTTATCTCGATAGATGGCTTTTTTACCTCGTTTACGCCACTCTCAAGAGGTTCAGCAGGCCCATTTTCTTCAGTAATATCCTTATTTACAGTCTCTTCCAACTGTTTGAGCCGTTGTCCCAGTTCTCCCTCTTCCAGAGCCGGGAATGGGTGATACTGGAGTTTTTCATCTTCAAACGGGAAATCCTGCTCCTCTTCCTCCGGAAATCCGAACAAATTATCGCTATTTGTGTCAGAAACACGCAAAGTTTGAGTTTCTTCAGATTTTTGCTTATTTGCGTTAAACTCACGCAAAGTCATAGAGTCGCTCAGAGCCTCTCCTCGGAAATTTTTCTCACTGTTTCGGTAGGGTTGACCAACTCCGGTGAGCAACCATTCAATATTCAAATTCGGCAATTTTGTCAGTACGGAAAGAATGAAGTCGTAACTCGGATTGTTACGTCCGCTCATAAGGTTGGAAAGGGTAGATCTCTGGATGCCCAAAAGAGTGGCCAATTGGGCGGCGGTTAATCTTTCCAGGTTGAGGATGGTCTGTAAACGCTCTTTCATAGTTGTTAACTTTACTAGTTACAAATATAGACATTTTCTCTCAATTAGTCAAAAATTCTTTTTGCGCTCATCCTTTTTTACAAATTTTGACAAATTGCGCAGTTAGAAGAAATGCTGCATATAGATGTCTACAATAGGGGTACGCAAAAAACAATCTACTTAAATGTGTAATTTAGATAGCCACTGTAAATATCTTGCAAATCAGTAATATAGCAAATTTTCAAATATTTATTTTTACGCTCAATGCGCATTTATAGCCCATTTTATGCGCAATATGCCTAAAGCTGTATTTTATGTAGTAGTATTAAATCACTTATAAATCAATAAGTTACAAAATTTCAAAAATTACTATAAGTAAAACTTATACTCTGCAAACAAATCACATATCTGAAGTACGCAATTTGAAAATTTTCTGTTCAATTCTGTGAATTTTTATTATTTAAATTTGTGAAATTCAAAAAAGTGAAAAACCTCTATTTTAAGAGATTTCTTCTTTTGTGGGTAATTATGTATCTTTGCAGAAAATAATTGAATTTGGAGCCTGTTATTAAAATATCAGATTTCACCTACCCTCTCCCGGATGAGAGGATAGCTAAATACCCCCTGGCGGAGAGAGACTCATCCAAGCTTCTGGTCTATAAAGATGGCAGAGTTTTGGATGATACCTTTTATAATATAGCCTCCCATATTCCCCAGGATTCCTTTATGGTTTTCAACAATACCAAGGTGGTTCCGGCAAGGCTGTTTTTCCGGAAAAAAACAGGTGCTTTGATAGAGATTTTGTGCCTGAATCCGGTCTCTCCGGCGGAATATATTGGCTCTTTTTCCTCAAAAAGGAGCTGCAGTTGGTCTGTTGTGGTGGGAAATGCCAAGAAATGGAAGGGCGGAGAGCTCTATTTTTACTCGGATACTATAGGAAAAGAGCTCAATTTTAGGGTGGAATTGGTTCAAAAGGGAGAAAAACACTCCGTAGTCCTCTTCAAATGGGATACGGATGAGACCTTTTCCGAGGTTTTGGACAAATGCGGAAAGGTCCCTATTCCTCCATATCTGAACAGAGATACTGAGGAGATAGACAAGAAGAGATATCAGACTATTTATGCCCGTTTTGAGGGCTCGGTGGCTGCTCCTACAGCAGGTCTGCATTTTACGGATAGGGTACTTAACTCTCTGGATAATAAGAAAATAAAGAGAGAAAACGTCTGTCTTCACGTGGGTGCGGGAACATTCGCTCCGGTTAAGAGTGAATTTATATCCGATCATCAGATGCACTCGGAGCCGTTTTCCGTCTCAAAGGAGTTTCTTTCAGACCTCATTAAAGCGGTTAAGAAGGGGTCCGTAGTGGCGGTAGGAACCACCTCTACAAGGACGCTGGAATCTTTATATTATATTGGTGTTCAGTGCATTGAAAATCCTGATAAGACAATAAGGCCCGTCATGCAGTGGGAGCCTTACAACAGGGAGTATAAGTATGATATTGCGGAGGCTCTGGAGGCCATTGTGGATTATTTGGACTCCCGTTCTCTCTCTCAACTGATAGCCGCAACCTCTATAATTATAGTTCCGGGGTTCAAATATAGGGTAGTGGATATGCTGGTAACCAACTTTCACCAGCCGCAAAGTACTCTGTTACTGCTAATTTCCGCCTTTATAGGAGACGACTGGAGAGACCTTTACGCCCACGCTTTGGAGAGCGGATATCGTTTCCTTAGTTACGGAGACAGCTCTCTTCTTTTCAAAAACCGGAAAATTTTGTAAATTCGCTCGGCTAACTGCGTTGACAATGGCAGAAGTGGATAAAATATTTGACGGCATCAGGCCCTATTATGACAGCGAGATTCCTTCTTCAATAGAGAGGATGAAGAAACATCCTTATTTGGAGGAGATTGCTAACTTCCTTAAAATCAAGGGAGGAGTAGAGCACCTAGTTAATATGTTATCTGCCTGCAAGACGGTAGACGATTTCCAGGAGAAGATAATGGTTCTGGTGGTTACCACCATTTTGGAGCATACCTCCAACGGTGTAACCCATTCCGGTTTGCATTACTTCTCAGGAGACCGTAAGCATCTGATTATCACCAATCACAGAGATATAGTACTGGATTCCGCCATCATTCAGTTAATCCTCCATACCCACAAGGTTACCACCACTGAGATTGCCGTGGGAGACAACCTCATTACCTCTCAGTTCATTGAGGATGTGGCGCGTTCCAACAAGATGATAAAGGTTACCAGAAGCTCCTCACCAAGAGAGGTTTACAATTCATCAATGCTGCTTTCAAAGTATATCCGTCACAACGTGGCGTCTCAAACCAGTTCAATCTGGATTGCCCAGCGTAACGGACGTACCAAGGACGGGTTTGACCAGACTGAGCAGGGATTGCTTAAGATGCTGGAGATGAGCGGAAAGGGAGACTTCATTACGGATATGGACGAGCTTAGCATTATGCCGGTTGCCATATCTTACGAGTTTGAGCCTTGTGATGCGTTAAAGACCAGAGAATTATACATTTCCCGCAGGTGCAGGTACGTAAAGGAGGAGGGAGAGGATCTTCACAGCATCATAACCGGAATTGCTCTGTGGAAGGGGGGAATCCACATAGACTTTACGGAACCTATTAAAACTGAACAGATTGCTTCCTGTGCAGCCTTCTCAAAGAACGAGAGGTTTGTAGAATTGGGCAAGATTATAGATAAGAGAATTCACTCCTACTTTAAACTCTGGCCTAACAACTTCATAGCCTATGATCTTCTTATGGCTGAGGAAAATATTGAGCCTGAGTTCTTTGCAGAGTATTCTTCTCAGCAGAAGAACGCCTTTGAGGCTCACATGGAAAAGCAACTCTCATACATTGAGTCTCACGCCTGTCCGATTGACGGAGAGGAGTGGAACCGTTCAGAACTCAGGGAGATATTCCTGAACATCTATGCAAACCCTGTAAGGGCTTCTTTAAAGTAACCGTAGTGCGGGTTGCATCTTTGATAAATAATTGAAAAACAAAAAGATATGAAAAAGATTCTTGTTGCAGTACTGTTTCTGTTTACAATAGTTCCTTTTGCAAAGGCGGATGAGGGAATGTGGCTTCCGCTCCTCATTGGACAGAGGATAGGTGATATGCAGGCAAAGGGTTGCCGCCTTACGGCAGAAGATATTTACAGTGTAAATCAGGCCTCTCTGAAGGATGCGGTTGTTCTCTTTGGCGGCGGATGTACCGGAGAGCTGGTATCCAATGAGGGACTGCTCTTTACAAACCACCACTGCGGTTACAGTTACATTCAGAAGCACAGCAGCGTTGAACATGACTACCTTAAGGATGGTTTCTGGGCTATGAACCGTTCTCAGGAACTTCCTAATAAAGGGCTTACTGTTAGTTTCTTAGACAGGATGGAGGATGTTACGGAACAGGTTCTTAAAGGCTACAATGCTTCAATGACGGAGAAACAGAGAGATTCTGTTATAAGAGTAAACTCAAAAGAGTTGATAAAGAAGGCTGTTGAGGGCGGTAAAGGGCTGAAAGCCAACGTAGAGGCCCTCTATTACGGTAACCAGTTCTTCCTCTTTGTTTTCCGCGTATTTACAGATGTACGTCTGGTAGGTGCCCCGCCTTCCTCAATAGGTAAGTTTGGCGGAGATACGGATAACTGGATGTGGCCGCGTCATACCGGAGACTTTTCAATCTTCAGAATCTATGCGGATAAGGATAACAATCCTGCCTCATACTCAGAGGATAACGTGCCTTACACTCCTAAGAAGTTCTTTAAGATTTCCAGAGCGGGAGTTAAGGAGGGAGACTTTACCTTCGTATACGGTTGCCCGGGCAGCACAAAGGAGTATGTGGTAAGTGACGATGTTGAGTATGTGGCTCTGGTTTCAGACCCTGAAAAGATTGCTCTGCGTACCGCAAGACTGGATATAATGAAGAAGTATATGGCTCAGAGCCAGAAGGTTAGGATACAGTATTCGTCAAAGGCTGCAAATGTCTCCAACGCCTGGAAGAAGTGGCAGGGAGAGTCTAAGGGTATCCTTAAGATGAAAACTATCGAGAAGAAAAAGGAGTATGAAAAGCGCTTTAAGGAGTGGGCAAAAGGGACTGAATATGACAAGGTTGTAGAACAGTTGGAGGCTCTCTACAAGGCAAAGAAGCCGTATAATTATGCCTACGAATACTATTCGGAGACTATTAGAACCATTGAGTTACTGCAACTTGCATATAGAGTGAAGTCTCTCTTCCAGCTCAAGGATCCTAAGGGGGCAAAAGCTTTAGCTGAGACTTTCTTCAAGGATTACTACCAACCTATTGATATGGAGTGCTTTGTGGCGAGCGTAAAGGCTTTTGACAGCAAGATGACGGATGAGTTCAAGCCGGAGTTCTTTAAGGAGAAAATGAAGGAGTTCGGCAGTGCTGAGGAGTATTGTAACTATCTGTACAACAACTCTTTGTTTACGGATTTGAATAAGATTCTCTCCCTTACGGAAGATGATATTCAGAAGATGGCGGAAGATCCTGCAAACCAGCTTTATGACGCCTTTAACAACTGGTATCAGAAGAGTTTGAGACCAGTGTTGCTGAGCATAAATTCTGAGATAAACCTCTGCTACAGAAAGTATATGAGGGGCCAGATGGAGTTTGAGAAGGAGAGGCAGTTCTACCCGGATGCAAACCTCACTCTCAGAGTGGCTTACGGCAATGTGAAGGGCTACTCTCCGGCGGATGCAATCTACTATGACCCTGTTTCTACCCTCAAGGGTATTATGGAGAAGGATAATCCGGATATATTTGATTACAATATCCCTCAGAAACTCAGGGATATATATGCAGAGGGCGGGCATGAAAAACAGCCTGTATGCTTCATTGCAACCAACCATACAACCGGCGGAAATTCCGGCTCTCCGGTACTCAATGCAGAGGGAAATCTCATAGGAATTAACTTTGACCGCGTGTGGGAGGGAACAATGAGCGATATTGTTTACGACCCGGAGGTGTGCAGAAATATCTCCTTGGATATCAGATATTTACTCTTTAATATAGAGCAGATAGGGGGTGCGGGTTACCTCTTTAACGAGATGGTATTTGTAGACTAGAAGGAGTAGGTATATCCCAGGATAAAGTATCTTCTGTTCAGATTGCCCTTTTCAAGCCAGATGTGCTTGCCGTCTTCCGAATCAAAACGGGTGGCGGTCATCTTATCCAGTAATCCCTTGCCTTCCAGGAAGAAAGAGTGCTTCTTGTACTTTTTCTCCACCTTTACGTTAAGGCCGTGGTAGTTGTTGGTTTTGTAGTAGGCAATCTTTCTGTCAGATTTGAAGGTGTATTGAACAGAGGCTTTCCAGTCATTGTTGAACTTGTATGATGCATCAAAACTGAAATTCCAGTAGATATCCTCCTTCTTCTTCTCAGAACTGTAGTTTTTCTGGCGGTAACTGAAGAATAGAACTTCCCCGTTTACAGCGAGTTTCCTGTTGTCATATCCCGTTTTAAGACCCACTCTGTGGGTAATGCTGTAACGGTTGTTAACCCAGGTAAATATGGTGATTTTGCGTCCCGTTGTGGTATCTACGTTGAAGGTCTCCTCAATCTCCCTCTCGTTAACCGTGTACTTGTAGTTGAAGCTGAGGAAGGAATATTTGTGACTGTGCGTATATGAGGCTGTTACTGTGTTGGTTACGGAGTGCTTAAGGCTAGGGTCTCCCTTAATTATCTGATTGTCATAATCTCCCTCTCTCGGATACCAGCAGATCTGTTTGTATGAAGGTCTCTTAATGGAGTGGGTGGAGGAGAGAGAGAGCTTGTTGCGCTCGTTAAACTTAAATGTAAAATTCTGTTCATAAAGCAGTACCGGATGGTCATCAAACTTAATTTTCTGCTTGTTGTCCTTGTCCGTAAGCCTGTCTGCAAAGTGCTCAAGGGTGTATTTTACGTTGAACTGGAACTTTTTGACAGTATAGTTCAAACCGGCGTAATTGCGGATGGTGAGGGTAAGATACCTGAAATCCTCAGCAAGTGAGGTGCTGTCTACCCAAACGTCATTCACGTATCTCTCTCCGCAGTATTTGTCCCTTATGTGATAGAGGTTTACGGAGGTTCCAAAATCCCACTTCATCCTCTTAACTCCCAGCGGCTCTGATAGTTTGAGAGAAAGGGACGGAGTAAAATTCTCCGTACGGCTTCCGGGGCGCAGGCGGTAGAGCGTGTAGGTATAAGGGTCCTTCTGGTCATAAAGGAACCACTTTGATATCCTGTAGTTTCTTATATGTGAGGCATCTGTTCTGAAAATGAGAGCGTTACCATTTCCAAACTTATGGGTCAACAGAAAGTAGGAGAGGGTTTTATTGTTGACCACTCTCTCATCGCTGATCTTTGCGTTTGCGCTGTAGTCAAAATCTTCAAGGTCCAGAATATCCAGAACGGAGACGTTAGTGAAAATATCTGAGTGTAAGAAATTATTGGAAATAAAGGCTTTGTATGAGGTCTGACTCTTTTCTTTCCAGTTCAGTTCAGAGGAGAAATCTGCCTTTGTATCTCTGTTTCTGGAGAATCTGAATCTTAACTTGGTGGCCATATTCTTCTCGTCATCCAAATCTACGATTGTTCTTCTGGAGTCTTTGGTCATCATCTCCTGGCCTCCGGAGGCCTTTATTACTGCAGAAAATTCACCCTTTCCGTACTTTAGCGTACCGCCACTAAATAGCTCATGATGAGGAAGATCTGAGTTGTCATTCTTCTCCGTATGCTTTCTGAAATTCCACCCGCCTCTGATGAATACCTCTCCGTTCCACTTCCCCTTAAGGGTGGGATTGTCTGCCTTTAAAGTATCTTTTCCCTGGGACAGGGCGCAAACGGGGAGCACTATAAGTGCAAGTGATAGAAGAAGTGCGCGACGTATCATATTTTGGCAAAAATAACATTAAATTTGCTTATAATTATATGATATGGCAACAAAAAAGTTTCTTTTTAAGTCAGCTTTGATGCTGGTTGTAACGCTCTCTCTCATATTTGTAAGTTCAAATGAGAACTATGCGCAAAAGCGTGATATTCAGATTATAGCCCACAGAGGATTCTGGAATGTGAACGGTAACTGGAACGGCAATACAGCCACTCCTCAGAACTCACTGGCCTCTCTGAAGGCGGCAGACAGCATAGGGGTATACGGAAGTGAGTTTGACGTTAATATGACCTCGGACGGCGGACTTGTAATCTGCCACGGCCCTAAGATTGTATCTCTTGCAGATGTTCAGAAAGAGACCTTTGAGACTGTAAGAAACGAGAAACTTCCTAACGGTGAGAGCGTTCCATCTTTGGATGAATACCTTTCAACCCTTAAAAAACTCAACGTAAAGCCTGTTTTGGAGGTTAAGAGACACTATCTGGATAAGGATGGCAATCTCCCTGATTTTGACAAAATTGCAAAGGCAATAAAGAAGCACGGGATTAATCGTAAAACCCTCACCATAATATCTTTCAGTCTGGAGGTTTGCAAGGCTGCGGTAAAGAAGTTCCCAAAGACTATGGTTCAGTATCTTGGAGGAGAAAAGAGCCCTGAGGAACTCTATGAACTTGGTATTATGGGCCTGGATTATCACTACTCCGTAATTGACAAAAATCCGGACTGGGTGGAGAGGGCTCACAACCTGGGTATGGTTGTAAATGTCTGGACTGTAGACAAAACGGAAGATATTGAGCGTATGGTTAAGATGGGTGTGGATCAGATAACCACCAACTATCCGGTTAGGGCGACACAGATTGTTGAGGAGAACAAATGATGACTACAGAGGAACTCAATTTAAAACTATCCAAAATACTTGTAAGAAAGAGACTTACAATAGGTACCTGCGAGTCCTGCACCGCCGGAAGAATTGCCTCAGCCCTTACAAGCCTTGACGGAGCCTCCAGATACTTCCGAGGCTCTCTTCTAACATACGCTACAGAGCTTAAAACAAAGCTGTTGGGAATACCAGCAGGGCAGATAGAAAAGCATGATGTGGTAAGTTCTTACGTGGCAAAAAAGATGGCCCTTGCCGCCCTTTCAATTCTTGATAGTGATATCGCGATAGGTATAACGGGCTATGCAGGAGCCACCGGCGGAAGTGAAATTTCACCTGCCGGAACTGTCTGGATTGCAGCGGCATTCAAAGGGAAAGACCCTTGTGCAAAACCAAAGGTTTACACAAAGGTCCTTCATCTTTCCGGCAACCGCCTGGATAATCTGTCTGTAGCGGTTAATGCCTCACTGCAGTTGGTTCTCCGTTACTTAGAGTAATCGTAGAAGCCCTTGCCGGTCTTGCGGCCGAGAAGGCCTGCACGTACCATCTTTCTAAGAAGCGGATGCGGACGGTACTTGCTGTCTCCGAACTCGTTGTAGAGAACCTCCATAATTGCAAGGCAAACATCCAAACCAATAAGGTCTCCCAAAGCCAGAGGGCCCATAGGGTGGTTTGCACCCATCTGCATTGCTGCATCAATCTCCTCCTTGGTTGCAATGCCGTCTGCAAGAATTCCAACTCCCTCGTTTACAAGAGGAATGAGGATTCTGTTAACAACAAAACCAGGAGCCTCGTTTACAGATACAGGGCACTTGCCAATAGCCTTTGCTATCTCAACAACCTTATCGTGAACCTCAGGTGAAGTAAGCTGACCCTTGATTACCTCTACAAGTTTCATAAGAGGTACTGGGTTGAAGAAGTGCATACCAATCACATTCTGAGGTCTTTGTGTAAAGGCTGCAATAGCGGTGATTGAGAGTGAAGAGGTGTTGGATGCCAGAATTGCTTCAGGCTTGCAGACTTTATCCAGAGTCTCCCAAATCTCTTTCTTTACAGCCATATCCTCGGCTACTACTTCAATTACAAGATCTGCATCTTTGAGGTCGTTGTAATCCATTGTGTCCTTGATTCTTGCAAGAATCTGGTCTTTTACTGCGGCCTCCATCTTGCCTTTCTCAACGCTCTTTGTGAGGAATTTTTCAATAGCCTTGTGAGCTCTTCCAAGAGAAGCCTCGCTGCGGCCCTTAAGAAGTACATCGTGGCCGGCGGTTGCAAAAGCCTGTGCAATGCCGTGACCCATTGTTCCGTTACCTACAACTGCAACTTTCATAATGATAGATTTTTATAAGTGTTTTTCGTTTAGTCTCTATTTGTTTTTCCACTCCGCCTCTCTCTTCTCAAAGAAGGCCTTCATTCCCTCTTTCTGATCTTCAGTTGAGAAACACTCTGCAAAGAGGTTGTTCTCAATTGCAATGGCGGTGTCTATATCTGTCTGCATACCTCTGTTGATAGCCTCTTTGCTCAGTTTGAGGGCAATAGGGGCGTTCTTTGCTATGGTCCTGGCAAGAGACTTTGCCTCATCCATAAGTTTTTCCGGCTCTACCACTCTGTTAACCAGACCAATGCGCAGAGCCTCATCTGCAACTATAGCCTTTGCCGTAAAGATTATCTCTTTGGCAACGCCCTCTCCCACAATTCTTGGGAGGCGCTGAGTGCCTGAGAAACCGGGAGTTATACCCAATCCAACCTCCGGCTGACCAATCTTAGCCTTGGCTGAGGCAACGCGGATATCGCAGCTGAGTGCAAGTTCGCATCCTCCTCCCAAAGCAAAGCCGTTAATGGCCGCAATTGTTGGTTTTGAGAGGTTTTCAATCTTGCGGAAGACCCTGGAGCCCTGCACTCCGAACTCTTTGCCCTCAAGGGCGTTCATAGTGCTCATTTGAGAGATGTCTGCACCGGCAACAAAGGCGCGTCCCTCTCCGGTTAGAATAACCACTCTAACGGTCTCATCTTTTTCTATTTGGGTGAATGCATCATCCAACTCTGAGAGAGTCTCGGAGTTGAGGGCGTTCATAGACTGCGGGTTGTTGATCTTAACCGTGCAGATATTGCCCTCTTTCTCAATAATCAGTGTTTTGTATTCCATAATAGGATATCTCTGTTCTGCTATTTTACAAATCTACGAAAAAATATCCTGAAATAAAATATAACAACGTTGTTATATTTTTCTTTTTTTTATTATATTTGTATGGTTTACGAAAATGATAGCAATAGATATTTAAAACAGTTTATTATGGACAAAAGAATTTCTTTACAGGAAGCCGTTTCCAAAATTAAGGACGGAATGACAATCATGGTAGGCGGATTTCTATCTGCCGGTTCTCCTCTTGACATCCTGGACGCTCTTGCAAAAAGCGATGTAAAAGATCTGACTCTTATCTCCAATGATACTGCATACCAGGGAGTTGGAGTAGGTAATCTAATCGGAGCCCATAAGATTAAGAAACTCTATGTTTCTCACATCGGAACAAATCCGGACACTGCAGCTCAGATGAATGCAGGTGAATTGGAGATTGAATTCTGCCCTCAGGGAACTTTGGCAGAGAGAATCCGTTGCGGCGGAGCAGGCCTTGGCGGAGTGCTCACAACTACCGGTATGGGTACGGTAATAGCTGACGGTAAGCCAACTGTAGAGGTAGACGGTAAGACTTATCTCTTGGAGAAACCTCTTCACGCAGACATTGCACTTATTGGCGCAACCGTAGCAGACGAGAGAGGTAACTGCGTATATGTAGGTACATCTCAGAACTTTAACCCGCTTATGGCAACCGCTGCAGATGTAGTTATTGTTGAGGCGGAGAAGATTGTTCCTGCAGGTGAGATTGCACCTGAGGCTGTTATCACCCCTCACGTGTTTGTAACTCACATCTACCAGTCTACTAACAATTTACAGAAAGTAAGAGAGTAATATGGGAGCAAAATCACTTATCAGAGTAAGAATGGGCGGAGAGGACGCTCATTACGGCGGAGGTCTTGTAGACGGAGCACACATGCTCAAACTCTTTGGAGATGTTGCTACCGAACTTCTGATTATCAATGACGGAGACGAGGGTCTCTTTAAGGCATACGACAACGTAGAGTTCATAGCTCCCGTATATGCAGGAGATTACATTGAGGCTACAGGTGAGATAACCAACGTTGGAAATACATCACGCAAGATGACATTTGAGGCAAGAAAGGTGATTGCACCTCGCCCGGATGTATCTGATTCTGCGGCAGATGTACTCTCTGAGCCTATAGTAGTGTGCCGCGCAAGCGGAACCTGCGTTGTTCCTAAAAAATGTCAGAGAAAGGGTTAACGGGTTATGGATAAGCTGATTATTACCGCCGCAATATGCGGTGCAGAGGTAACAAAGGAGCAGAATCCTGCCGTTCCATACACTGTAGATGAGATAGTTAGAGAGGCAAAGAGCGCAGTTGACGCCGGTGCCGCTATTGTCCATCTCCACGTAAGAAGAGATGACGGAACTCCTACTCAGGACCGTGCCCGTTTCCAGGAGTGCGAAGAGGCTATTCTCAAAGTCTGCCCGGATGTAATTCTTATTCCGTCTACGGGAGGTGCAGTAGGCATGACTCCTGATGAGAGACTGCAATCTACTGATACTGACCCAAGACCTGAGATGGCAACACTGGATTGCGGAACCTGCAACTTTGGTGACGAGATCTTTGACAACACTCTTCCAACCATGCGCGCATTTGGAAAGCGTATGATGGAGCGTAACATAAAGCCTGAGTATGAGTGCTTTGAGATGGGGCATCTGGATTCCATTCTCAACCTTGTACGCAAAGGTCAGGCTCCGGGAGCACCTATGCAGTTCAACTTTGTGCTTGGAGTACCGGGCTGTACACCTGCAACGGTGGGCAACCTCTGGTGGCTCGTAAATGCCATTCCTGCAGGCAGTACCTGGACCGTAACCGGTGTGGGACGCCACGCATTCCCGATGGCTGCAGCCGCAATAGCAATGGGCGGAAACGTAAGAGTAGGCTTTGAAGACAACCTCTATCTCTCAAAGGGTGTGTTGGCTCCGTCCAACGGCGCTCTGGTTGAGAAGGTTGTACGTCTTGCAAACGAATTGGGACGTCCTGTTGCAAACAGCCACGAGGCTCGTGAAATCTTAGGACTGGCTCCTAAGAAATAGTTTAAATCACTGAATATTAATTTAAAACAAATAGAATAACGATATGCAAAAACATGGAAATCGCTACGGTACCCACCGTGTAATTGAGCCTGTAGGCGTTCTGCCACAGCCTGCAAACAAGTTGGACAACAATATGGATGAGATCTATGATAACGAGATCCTTATTGACGTTCAGACACTTAACATAGATTCAGCTTCTTTTACAGATATTCACAATTATGCCAAATCACAGGCTAAGAACCCTAACGATGAGGCTGAGGTAAAGGAGGAGATTAAAAAAGAGATGCTCTTAAACGTTGAGCTTCAGGGCAAACACCGTAACCGTAGAACCGGTTCCGGAGGTATGTTGCTGGGAACAGTTGAGAAGATAGGTGACGCTCTTAAGGGAAAGATAGATCTTAAAGAGGGTGACCGCATTGCAACACTGGTATCCCTCTCTCTGACTCCGCTCCGCATTGATGAGATTCTGAACATCAAAGCAGATGTAGATCAGGTAGATATAAAGGGTAAGGCAATTCTCTTTGAGAGCGGTATTTACGCAAAGATTCCTAACGATATGCCTGAGAAACTTGCTCTCTCAGCTTTGGACGTTGCAGGTGCTCCTGCACAGACTGCAAAGCTTTGCCAGTGCGGCCAGAACGTAGTTATTCTGGGTGCAGGCGGAAAGAGCGGAATGCTCTGCTGCTATGAGGCTAAGAAGAGAGTAGGCGTTACGGGTAAGGTTATCGGTCTGGCTAACAGCCCAAGATCTACCAACCGTATTAAAGAGCTGGGCTTCTGCGATGTAGTAGAGAGCGTAGCAGGTATGACTCCTATCCAGGTTAACGAACTGGTTGCACGCCTTACAGACGGTAAGATGGCAGACGTTACTATCAACTGTGTAAATGTGCCTGACTGTGAGATGACTGCAGTGCTCTGCACAAGAGACGGCGGTACCGTTTACTTCTTCTCAATGGCTACAAGCTTTACAAAGGCCGCTCTTGGAGCTGAGGGTATAGGTGCAGACGTGAACATGATAATCGGTAACGGTTACACTAAGGGTCACGCTGAGATTACTCTCCAGGAACTCCGTGAGTGTGAGAAACTTAGAAAAATATTTGAAGAACTTTACGCATAATATTATGGCAGTTTCCAGAAGAAAACAGCTGTTTCCGGAAGTTACAGACCAACAGTGGAATGACTGGAAGTGGCAGGTACGCAACAGGATAGAGACTCTTGAGAAGCTTAAGAAATACATCAAGCTTTCCAAAGAGGAGGAGGAAGGTATCCGTAAGTCTCTGAAGACCATAAGGATGGCTATCACTCCATACTATCTGAGCCTTATAGATCCTAATAATCCGGAAGATCCGGTACGCAAGCAGTGTATCCCTACAATTCAGGAGACTCACCGTGCCGAGGCAGATTTGCTGGATCCTCTTCACGAGGATACGGACTCTCCGGTTCCGGGGCTTACTCACCGTTATCCGGACAGAGTGCTCCTTCTTATAACTGACATGTGCTCAATGTATTGCCGTCATTGCACCAGAAGAAGATTTGCAGGTCAGAAGGATGCTGCAACCTCTATGGACAATGTGGAGAAGGCAATTGAGTACATAAAGAACACTCCTCAGGTAAGAGACGTTCTCCTCTCAGGAGGTGACGCTCTTATGGTTCCTGATGAGAGACTGGAGTACATCATTCAGAAACTCCGCAAGATTAAGCATGTGGAGATTATCAGAATCGGTTCCAGAACTCCGGTTGTATGTCCTCAGAGAATTACTCCTGAGCTTTGCAACATGCTCAAGAAGTATCACCCAATCTGGCTGAATACTCACTTCAATCATCCTCAGGAGGTTACACCTGAGTCTGCTGCAGCTTGCGCTCGATTGGCAGATGCAGGCGTTCCGCTCGGAAACCAGTCCGTGCTTTTAAGAGGCATCAACGATTGCGTGAACATTCAGAAGAAGTTGGTTCACGAGCTTGTAAAGATGAGAGTCAGACCATATTACATCTATCAGTGTGACTTATCTATGGGTCTGGAGCACTTCCGTACTCCTGTATCCAAGGGTATTGAAATCATTGAGGGTCTGAGAGGTCACACCAGCGGATATGCAGTTCCTACCTTCGTAGTGGATGCACCGGGCGGTGGCGGAAAGACTCCTGTTATGCCTAACTACGTTATCTCACAGGCTCCCGGTAAGGTGGTTCTCAGAAACTATGAGGGAGTTATCACAACTTACACAGAGCCTGAGGATTACAAGTTTGACAAGTGCAACTGCAAGTTCTGCAAGGAGAACAAGGAGTGCGAGGGTGTGGTATCACTTCTGGCAGGTAAGGCTATGACAATTCAGCCTGCTCACCTGGCAAGAGAGGACCGCGCAAAGAAGTACAAAGCTTCACTTGCTAAGAAGGCAGCAGCAAAGAAACCGGACAAGAAGTAAGTATTTGATTGGCAATGTCTTTCATAAGTGAGATACAAAAGTTCAAGTCTCTCTCAATAGTAGGACTTGAGAAGAACACGGGAAAGACAGTGTGCCTCAATTATATCCTGGAAAGGTTACCGTCAACGGGTTACAGCGTGGCGGTAACCTCTATCGGGATAGACGGAGAGAGTAAAGATCAGGTTACGGGGACGCAAAAGCCTGAGATTGTGCTGAAAGAGGGTACAATCTTCTCCACATCGGAGGTCTTCTACGCAAGAAGAAGATTGCTCTCGGAACTGTTGGAGATTACCCCGGAAAGAAGTTCTCTGGGTAGGATTGTAACTGCCAGAGTACTAAGGAGAGGGAAGGTGCTGCTGAGCGGCCCTTCATCCGCCCAGGCCCTTAAAAGATGGGTGAAAGGGGTGGAGAAGTTCTCTCCGAATCTCACGATAGTGGACGGAGCGTTGTCTCGTTTAAGCAGTGCTTCTCCCGTTGTGAGCGAGAGTTTGATTCTGACTACAGGTGCGGCCTATTCTGTTGATATGGCCACACTTGTAAGAAGAACAAAGTTCATTGTAGAACTGGTGGGATTGGATAAGGCGGAGGAGGAGATTTGCTCCGCATTTGATGATAAGGAGAGTGGCGTTTGGGGCTTGGACGTTGATGGAAAACTTATTGATTTCCACTTGGAATCATCTCTTACCATAGACAGTTCCAAGGAGGATATTACTGGAAAGAGCAAAGCCGTTTATGTTGCGGGAGCACTGACGGACAGGTTTTTAAAGATGATTTCAGACTGCCCTAGAGTGAAGGAGATAACGCTTGTGGTGAGAGATTTTACAAAGATCTTCGTTACGGAGGAGGCGTACCGGAGTTTTCTTAAGAGGGGCGGTTGTATTAAAGTCCTCCAAAAGAGCCGTTTGATTGCGGTTTGCGTTAATCCGGTCTCCCCAAGGGGAATTGTTTTAGACTCGGATTTATTGTGCGAGAAAATGTATGAGGCAGTTAAAGTGCCTGTATATGATATAGTTAAAAACAGAGAGACTATTTAAAATGTTGTTTAGGGATTATTTGGAAATACCGTGCGGACTGAGGTTCATGTTTGATAGTTTGCAGTTGCTTTCTTCCTGCGGCCGCAACCGTCTGCTGGATACTCTTCTAATGGTATCCAAAGATGAAGTAGAGGGGGCAATTTCTTTGCTTAAAGGAAGTTATGAAAAGTTATACGGTGACGTAACTCCTCAGGTTTCATCTGAACTTGCAGCCCTTAAACACCGTCTTATGTGTCTTAGAGAGATAGAGGGAACCCTGCAGAGATTGGAGAAGGATGTGGTTCTGGATGATATTGACCTCTTTGAAATCAAGTACGCATCTTTGCTTGCAGGATATGTTAGGGCGGGCGTAGAAAACCTTGGTCTTAAGGGAGTTAATATACCGGATCTTACGGATGCCGTAAAGATTTTGGATCCGGACGGAATGAAGATAGAGAGCTTCTATGTTTATGACTCTTACTCCAAGGAACTGGGAAGAATAAGGGCGGAGATCAGGCCTCTTCAAGGGCCGGATATGGCCGGCAAACAGTCTGATAGACTTTTAGAACTGCTTGAGAAAGAGCGTCTTTTGGAAAGAGACATAAGAGAGGAACTCTCAAAGAAACTTAAAAAGCGCTCTTCTGAGATCCGTGCGGCTATAAACGCTATGGGAGATTTGGATATTCTCCTTGCCAAATGCCTGCAGGTTAAGACAATGGGGCTCTGTTTTCCAACCGTTTCTACGGACGGAAAGACGGAGTACAAAGGGATGTTCCACCCTCATATCGTTGAGATATACCGCTCGCTTGCAGAGAGATACTCTTCTAAGGCAAAGGAGTTTACCCCGATAGATATCTCCTTTGGCAGAGAGAGCGTCACCATAATAGGGGCCAATATGGGGGGAAAGAGCGTGGTTTTGAAGATGTGCGCTCTCAACCAGCTGCTCTTCCAGTTTGGTTTTGGAGTGGCCGCAAAAGAGTGTAAAATAGACATTAAGGAGGATGTAAAGGTTTGCATTGGGGATGAGCAGAGTGAGACGGAGGGGCTCTCCTCTTTTGCGGGTGAAGTCAGGGCCATCGAGAGAGTATTGGAAAGCGTAAGAAGCGGAAAGTGCATACTGGCCTTGATTGACGAGCCGGCAAGAACGACCAATCCGATTGAGGGTACGGCGCTTGTGGCGGCACTGCTTAACATCCTGAGAGGAAAGAACTTATCCTCAGTCATGACCACCCACTACAATGTGCCGGGAGAGTTCTTCCGCCGCCTGAGGGTGAGAGGTCTTAAAGAGGGGAAGATGGATTACACCCTGGTGCCTACTTCAGAGGGGGAGATTCCTCATGAGGCCATTAATGTGGCTCGCAGCCTGGGTGTTGATCCTCAATGGCTTAGCGAGGCGGAGAAGATATTGGGAGAAGATAATTAAAAGAAATATTAAGTACTTCACAAAAAAGTATAAACGATGCAGAGTAAATTAGGTTTAGATTTTAAAAAGGTTGAACAGGCAAAGTCCCTTGCAGAGAAGGTGGCTGTTGAGGTTCAGCAGTTTGTGGAGCGCTATACTACCGTGGCAACGGAGAGGACCATTGCGCGTGCGTTGGGTATTGACGGAGTTGACGAGAGCAACGTTCCGCTGCCTAGCGTGCTGGTAGATTCGCTCAAAGAGAAGGGGGTGCTTGGGCAAGGTGTTATGTTCTACATAGCCAACGCTATGATTAACACCGGATTGCAGCCTCAGCAGATAGCCGAGAAGATTGCTTTTGAAGGCTATGACATCACAAAGGATGCAAAAGTTACAGACACCGTTAAGTTGCAACAGGTTCTGCAGCCGGTTATTGACGCTACAATTAACCGCATAAGGGAGAGGAGGTTACGCAGAGAGCAGTACATTAAAGAGTACGGAGAGGATACGGCACGCCCTTACATCTACGTTATTGTGGCAACCGGAAACATCTACGAGGATGTGGTTCAGGCTCAGGCTGCAGCACGCCAAGGTGCTGATATCATTGCAGTTATACGTACTACCGGTCAGTCTCTGCTGGACTATGTTCCTTACGGTGCTACAACAGAGGGATTCGGAGGAACCTTTGCAACCCAGGAGAACTTCCGCATAATGCGTAAGGCATTGGACGAGGTGGGTGAGGAATTGCATCACTACATCCGTCTATGCAACTACTGCTCAGGACTTTGTATGCCGGAGATTGCCATTATGGGTGCTCTTGAGGGATTGGACGTTATGCTTAACGACGCCCTCTACGGTATCCTCTTCAGAGATATCAACATGCAGAGAACCCTCATTGACCAGTACTTCTCCAGAATCATAAACGGCTTTGCAGGCGTTATCATCAATACCGGTGAGGATAACTATCTTACAACGGCGGATGCTATTGAGGCGGCCCATACGGTATTGGCGTCAGACCTTATAAACGAGCAGCTTGCACTCTTTGCAGGACTGCCTGAGGAGCAGATGGGACTGGGCCACGCATTTGAGATGGATCCTATGCACAAGAACGGATTCCTTATGGAACTTGCTCAGGCTCAGATGACAAGAGAGATATTCCCTAAGGCTCCGCTGAAGTATATGCCGCCTACAAAGTTTATGACGGGTAACATCTTCAGAGGTCATATTCAGGATGCTCTCTTCAATATTGTGGGAATCTGGACACATCAGGGAATTCAACTTTTGGGTATGCCGACCGAGGCTATCCATACACCGTTTATGAGTGACCGTTTTCTCTCAATTGAGAATGCAAGATATATCTTCAACAATATGCACGATATTGGAGAGGAGGTAGAATTCAAAGAGAACGGTATAATTCGTAACCGTGCTAAAGAGGTGTTGGACAATGCAATAGCACTGCTTACCGAGATGACTACGGAGGGTCTTTTCAACACTTTGGAGCAGGGTAAGTTCGGAGACGTTAAGCGTCCTAAGAACGGAGGTAAAGGATTGGACGGCGTTACCGAGAAGGGAGCCAACTATTTCAATCCATTTGTTGAACTAATGAAAGGGAGGAAGTAAAGATGAGTGAAGGTCTGTATTCAATGGAGGCCAAGAACTATGACAAGACGCTTGACCTTAAGAAAGTAAAGCCTTACGGAGATACCATGAATGACGGAAAGGTGCAACTGAGTTTCACCCTTCCGGTTCCGGCAGGTCCGGAGGCAATAGAGGCTGCTAAGCAGCTCATTAAGAAGATGGGATTTGAGAATCCTCTGGTGGTCTTCTCTCAGGAACTGACACCGGGCTTCACATTCTTTAACTGTTATGGAAGTCTCACTCACACAGTTAATTACGCAGATATCTACGTTCCAAAGGTTGATTCTAAAGTGATGAGTATGGAGGCTACGGACGAGTTCATCTCCCAGAAGATAGGGCGTCCGCTGGTAGTTGTTGGAGCAAGTACCGGAACGGATGCGCATACTGTCGGTATAGACGCTATTATGAATATGAAGGGATATGCGGGTCACTACGGATTGGAGAGATACAAGATGATTGAGGCGCACAATTTGGGAAGCCAGGTGCCTAACGAGGAGTTCCTTGCAAGAGCTATTGAACTCAAGGCGGATGCGCTTCTGGTATCTCAGACCGTTACGCAGAAAGACGTTCATATTCAGAACCTTACAAACCTTATTGAATTGATGGATGCGGAAGGATTGAGAGACAAGATGATAGTGGTTTGCGGAGGCGCCAGAATATCCCACGAACTTGCAAAAGAGTTGGGTTATGATGCCGGATTCGGCACCAACACTTATGCGGATGACGTGGCCTCTTTCATTTGTGAGGAATATGTAAAAAGACACAATAAATAACTAAAACATTTTAAAATATAGGATTATGGATAAACAACAAATCAGAGAGTTTATTGCAAAACGTGCCGCTTTGGAGATTAAAGACGGTGACGTTGTAAATCTTGGAATTGGACTTCCTACTCTTATTCCTAACTATCTACCTGAGGGTGTTACTGTTACAATCCAGTCAGAGAACGGTTGCCTTGGTATGGAGGCAGATCCTGCACTGAGCGGCGGTAAGAGAGATACCCATTGGATTGATGCCGGCGGCGGATACATCTCATACGAGAAGGGTGCCGCTTCATTTGATTCCGCAACAAGTTTTGGTATGGTCAGAGGCGGTCATATCAACGTTACTTTCCTTGGCGCTTTGGAGGTAGACGAGAAGGGTGACCTGGCTAACTGGATTATCCCTGGAAAGAAGGCTCCGGGAATGGGTGGCGCAATGGACCTTTTGGTTGGCGCTAACAAGGTGATTCTCACCATGGAGCACACCGCAAAGGGCAACCCTAAGATTCTTAAGAAATGCCATCTTCCGTTAACCGCTGCAGGTCAGGTAAATATGATCATCACTGAGATGGGTGTTATGAACATTACTCCTGAGGGAATAGTTCTGAGCGAGATCAACCCTGAGTTTACGGTTGAGCAGGTTCAGGCTGCAACGGAGGCTACTCTTATCATTGCCAAAGACTTAAAGAAGATTGAACTTTAGAATTTATTAATATGGATTTTGAACTTACTAAATCTCAGAAACTGTTTCAGCAGATGATTAGGGAGTTTGCCGAGAAAGAGGTAAAACCTATTGCTGCTGAGGTGGATGAGGAGGAAAAATTTCCTACCGAGAATGTCAAGAAACTTGGCGCTCTCGGAGTTTTGGGTATTCCAACTCCAAAGAAATACGGCGGAGCAGGTGGAGACCACGTAATGTATACCGTTGCAGTTGAGGAACTTTCAAGAGTTTGTGCAACTACCGGTGTTATTGTTTCCGCTCACACTTCCCTCTGTGAGGATGCTATCCTTGATAACGGAACCGAGGAGCAGAAGATGAAGTACCTTCCTAAACTTGCCAGCGGCGAGTGGATTGGTGCATTCGGTCTTACAGAGCCTAACGCAGGAACTGACGCTTCCGCTCAGCAGACTATGGCTGTTGAGGACGGTGATGATTACATCCTTAACGGAACTAAGATCTTCATCACCAACGCAGGTGAGGCTGATGTTTATGTAATTGCCACAATGACAGATAAATCCAAGGGGAATAAGGGTATTACAACCTTCATAGTTGAGGCTACTACTCCTGGTTTCTCAATTGGTAAGAAGGAGCACAAGATGGGTATCCGCGGAAGTGCTACCTGCGAGCTTATCTTTGAAAACTGCAGAGTTCCAAAGGCTAACATGCTCGGTGCACTTGGCGGAGGATTCGCAGTTGCAATGAAGACCTTGGACGGTGGCCGTATTGGTATTGCCGCTCAGGCTCTTGGTATTGCTCAGGGTGCTATGGATGAGACAGTTAAGTACTGCAAAGAGAGAAAGCAGTTTGGCAAGTCTCTCTCTCAGTTCCAGAACACTCAGTTCCAACTTGCAGATCTTCAGACAAAGATTGAGGCCGCTCGTCTTTTGGTAAGAAGCGCTGCCTGGAAGAAAGATCACGGAATGCCGTTCTCCGCAGATGCCGCAATGGCAAAACTCTTTGCTGCAGAGACAGCTATGGAGATGACTACCAAGGCTGTACAGTTCCACGGCGGTTACGGTTACACAAGGGAATATCCAGTTGAAAGAATGATGAGAGACGCTAAGATCACAGAGATCTACGAGGGTACCTCAGAGGTTCAGAGAATGGTTATTGCCGGCAAATTGTTCAAGAAGTAAAAAGTATTGATTATGAATATAGTAGTTTGTGTAAAACAGGTACCGGACACTACGGTTGTTAAGATAGATCCGGTAAAACACACTCTTATAAGAGATGGCGTTCCTTCCATTATGAATCCGGACGATAAGGGCGGTCTTGAGCTTGCTCTTCAACTGAAGGAGAAATGCGGAGCTAACGTAACTGTAATCACTATGGGTCCTCCTCAGGCAGACCTCGTTTTAAGAGAGGCCTTCGCGATGGGAGCAGACAGGGCTATCCTTCTTACCAGTAGGGCATTTGCAGGTGCAGACACTCTTGCAACTTCAAACGCTCTTGCAGGCGCATTGAGGGCTATCCCATACGACCTTATCATCACCGGCCGCCAGGCAATTGACGGAGATACCGCACAGGTAGGTCCGGAAATGGCTGAGCATCTTGCACTTCCACAGGTTTCTTACGTTGTGGATTGCGAGTACAAAGGTGGCAACAACTTCAGAGTTAAGAAGGAGACCGAGGATGGTTATGAGATTCTGGACGTTGAGGGTCCTGCAGTATTTACCGTTCTTGCTTCCGGTTATAAGGCCAGATATATGAGCGTTGGCGGCATAGTTGACGCATTTGACCGCGAGGTAGAAATATGGACGGAGGCTAACCTGGATCTGGATCCTGGAAAACTTGGTCTAAAGGGCTCACCTACAAAGGTTATGAAGGCATTCACAAAGGCTACTAAGGCTGCCGGTCAGGTTTATGAAGTTGATGCTGAGCAGGCTGTGGATGTTATCATTAGCAAGATGAAAGAGAAATTTATTATTTAATTGCCTAATACTGAAAGAGATGAATAAAGCAGATTATAAAGACGTTTACGTATTCGTAGAGCAGAGGGATGGTAAAATCCAGTCTGTTGCTCTTGAGCTTTTGGGAAAGGCAAGAGTTCTTGCAGACGCTCTGAATGAGAAAGTTGTAGCTTTCTATCCGGGATACAAGAATACAGAAAATGCTAAAGAGCTTATAGCTTGGGGAGCAGATAAGGTTGTAGTTATGGATGCCCCTGAATTGGAGCACTATCTCACCGAGCAGTACTCACAGGCTATGAGTCAGGCTATTGACAAATACAAACCAAGCATTGTGCTTTTGGGTGCCACTACAATTGGCCGTGATTTGGGACCAAGATTGGCTTCAAGACTGGCTACCGGACTTACCGCAGACTGTACCGGTTTGGATATCTCAGAGGAGAGAGAACTCCTTATGACCCGTCCTGCATTCGGCGGTAACCTTATGGCAACCATTATGTGTACAGAGCATCGTCCTCAGATGTCTACCGTTCGCCCGGGCGTTATGCAGAAGGGTACTAAGGACGAGAGCAGAGTAGGTGAAATTGAGAACTTTGCACCTGTATTTGATGCCTCCAAGTTCAAGGTAAAGCTCGTTGAGAGCGTTAAGGAGAACAAGGGTAAGGTTGATATTACAGAGGCCAAGATTCTGGTTTCCGGAGGCCGTGGAGTTGGTAATCCTGAGGGATTTGCAAAACTTCAGGCACTTGCTGATGTAATTGGCGCTCAGGTATCTTCATCACGTGCTATGGTTGATGCGGGAGTTATGCCTCACGAGGTTCAGGTAGGTCAGACAGGTAAGACCGTACGTCCGGCTCTCTACATGGCTTGCGGTATTTCCGGTGCTATTCAGCACCTTGCAGGTATGGAGGAGAGTGATTTCATCATCGCGATAAATAAAGATAAGTTCGCTCCTATCTTTGGTGTTGCAGATGTTGGAATAGTAGGAGACGTGCACAAGATTGTACCTATGCTTACCGAAAAGCTCTCCAAAATGATCGTTAAGAAGTAATTGATACTCAGTTACTTTTTAATAAAGAAAAGGGGATAAGCAAAACTGCTCATCCCCTTTTTCTATTACATGCCGCCCCCAATTAGTCTTGTGAGAACTCTTTTATAATCTTCTTGATATCAGCGGGGTTGAGGTGGCCGTAGACCTTTTCTCCAACCATTGCAACCGGAGCAAGGCCGCAGGCTCCTACGCATCTGAGGCAATCCAGAGAGAAGCGTCCGTCTTCCGTGGTCTCTCCCACATCAATACCTAAAGTTCTCTTGAACTCTTCCAGAATCTTTTCAGAACCCCTTACGTAGCAGGCAGTTCCAAGGCAGACAGAAACAGGGTGCTTGCCTTTTGGAACCATAGTGAAGAAGGCGTAGAAGGTAACTACACCGTAAACACGGCTTACAGGAATATTGAGTTTCTCTGCAATTATTGCCTGCACCTCCATAGGAAGGTATCCTACGGTATGCTGAGATTCGTGAAGTATATTGATAAGCTCACCCGGCTTGTTTCCGAATTTGTCACAGATAGCCCTTATCTTTTCAACTACTGAATTACATAATTTTTCCATCTCTTTGTGTATTAGGCTAGTACTTAATTGTTTTGTCTGAATAATGAGTGTGCAGAAGTGCATGTGCCTTTTCACTTAGAGGCTTGCCAAAGTACTTCTCGTACAACTCTATTATGCTCTTGTTCTCATGGCTCTTTCTCAGAGGCATATTTCTATCTTCCTCGTAGATAGCCTTTTGGCGCGCCTTAATGACTTCAAAGTCTCCGTGATGGAGTGGCTGTCCGCCGCCTCCAATACAGCCGCCAGGGCAGGCCATAATCTCAATTACATGGTATTTGGACTTACCGGCTCTTATCTCCTCCATAAGTTTGCGGGCGTTTCCGAGTCCGTAAGCTATGGCAACATTGAGAGCAAATCCGTCAAAGTCTATAGTGGCCGTTCTGAGGCTGTCCATGCCTCTAACTTCTTCAAAATCAATCTTTGGCAGAGTCTTGCCGGTATAGAGTTCGTATGCGGTTCTGAGTGCAGCTTCCAGTACGCCTCCGGTAGAACCGAATATTGCAGCAGCTCCGGTGCTCTCTCCCAGCGGATTGTCAAACTCCATGTGAGGCAGAGTTTCAAAGTTGATGTTGGCTCTGCGGATTAAAGTTGCAAGTTCTCTGGTAGTAATTGAGTAGTCTACATCCGGATTTCCGTTGGTTGAGAACTCAGGTCTCTGGCACTCGAATTTCTTTGCAAGACAAGGCATTACGGAAACAACAACCAGTTTCTCTCTTGGAATGTTCATTTTCTCCGACCAGTAGTTCTTTGCAATTGCACCGAACATCTGCTGAGGTGAACGGGCGGTAGACGGATAGTTCAAAAGATCCGGGAAGTTGTGCTCGTAGAAATTAACCCAGGCAGGGCAGCAGGATGTCATAAGAGGGATAGGTATGCTCTTGTCTCCCTTGAGGAATTTGGTTAGTCTCTCCAGAAGTTCGCTGCCCTCCTCCATAATGGTGGCGTCTGCAGAGAAGTCTGTATCAAAGACATAGTCAAATCCCAAATCCTTAAGTGCGGCAACCAGTTTGCCGGTAACAATACTGCCGGGAGCATTGCCGAACTCCTCTCCCAGAGCAACTCTTACTGCAGGAGCGGTCTGAACAATAACAGTCTTCTCCGGATTCTCCAGATCATCTATAAGTTGGTCTGTATAAGTTCTTTCCGTAAGAGCACCAACAGGGCATACGGCAACGCACTGGCCGCAGTAAGTACAGTCTGTATCCTTCAGATTCTTATTGAATGAAGGAGCTATTGTGGTGTTGAATCCTCTTCCCACTGCTCCGAGTGCTCCAACTGTCTGATATACATTGCACATGGTCTCGCATCTGCGGCAGTAGATGCACTTGTCCATATTCCTTACTATGGAGGCGGTCATTTCCTTTTTCCTCAGAGAGAGTTCTCCTGCATAAGGAGTCTCGTTAATGGAAAGGTGCTGAGTAACAGCCTGAAGCTCGCATTTGCCGCTCTTAGGGCAGGTAAGACACTCGTTAGGGTGATCGCTGAGCATAAGTTCTATAACGGTCTTGCGAGCCCTTATAACTCTTATTGAGCTGGTTTTCACCTCCATACCCTCTGTGCAGGCGGTGCTGCAGGCAGGGGCGAGGTTTCTTCTCCCCTTAACTTCAACAACGCATACGCGGCAGGATGCCGGATGGTTGTCTGCGCAGGTTCCCTTGAGGTTCATGTGGCACAGAGTAGGGATTACAATTCCTATGCTCTTGGCTGCGTCAAGTATTGTAGTACCCTCAGGGACAACAACTTTATGATTATCTATTATCAGTGATATATTCTGTTTCATAATTAGGCGGTTTTAGATTACTGAAACTGCTTTGAACTTACATCTGGACATGCACATACCGCACTTGATGCACTTTGAGAAGATAATTGCGTGAGGTTTTCTTGCAACACCCTCTATAGCTCCTGCAGGACAGCCGATTGCGCAGGCGTGGCAGCCTATGCACTTCTCCGGATTTATCATATAGGTAAGCAATGCCTTACACTGTTTTGCGCGGCACTTTTTGTCTTTTACGTGCTCTACATATTCATCCCAGAAGTTGCTCAAGGTTGAGAGAACAGGGTTAGGGGAAGTTTGTCCCAAGCCGCAAAGTGCTGTGTCTTTGATTACTCCGGCAAGAGTCTTAAGTTTTTCCAAATCCTGCATGGTGCCGTCTCCGGCAATAATCTTATCCAGAATTTCCAACATTCTCTTGTTGCCGATTCTGCAAGGAGTACATTTTCCGCAAGACTCTCCAACTATAAAGTCCAGATAGAAACGGGCTACCGAAACCATACAGTTGTCTTCATCCATTACAATCATACCTCCGGAACCCATCATACTGCCTGCGGCTGTAAGTGTGTCAAAATCAATAGGGGTATCCAGATGTTTTTCCGTAAGGCAGCCTCCTGAAGGACCTCCGGTTTGAACGGCCTTAAACTGCTTGCCGCCCTTGATGCCACCTCCGATATCAAAGATAACCTCTCTAAGTGTTGTTCCCATAGGCACTTCTATAAGACCAACGTTGTTAATTTTTCCTGCAAGGGCAAAGACTTTTGTACCCTTTGATCTGTCACTTCCTATTGAGGCAAACCAGTCCGCTCCCTTGTTGATTATAATAGGGACATTGGCAAATGTTTCAACGTTGTTTACGTTGGTAGGCTTGCCGTTATAACCGCTTTCTGCAGGGAACGGCGGCTTTAGGGTAGGTTCTCCTCTTCTTCCTTCCATTGAGTGAATTAGGGCGGTTTCCTCTCCGCATACGAAGGCTCCCGCACCGTATCTTATGTTAATATCAAACGAGAAGGATGTTCCAAGTATTTTCTTTCCCAAAAGTCCGAGTTCTCTTGCCTGCTTAATGGCAATCTTAAGTCTCTCAACTGCAAGAGGATACTCAGCTCTGATGTAAACCAGACCGTGAGATGCTCCAATTGCATATCCGCATATTGCCATAGCCTCAACAATGGAGTTAGGGTCACCCTCCATAATGGAGCGGTCCATAAATGCTCCCGGGTCTCCCTCATCTGCGTTGCAGACTACATATTTCTCCTTTGACTGATTCTTTGCAGCAATCTCCCACTTCAATCCGGTTGGGAATCCTCCGCCGCCTCTTCCTCTGAGGCCGGACTTTTTGATTTCATCAACTACGGCTTTAGGAGAGCGATTGAGAATACACTCTGCAAGAGCAAAGTATCCGTCTCTGCCTATATACTCCAAAATGTCCTCAGGATCAATGAGTCCGCAGTTTCTCAAAGCAATTCTCACCTGCTTGCGGTAGAAGTCCATGTGCTTTGAGTCGGATACGGTCATCTTGCGTTTTGGATCTACATACAAAAGCCTGTTAACTCTCTTTCCTCCAACGATATGCTCTATAAAGATCTCTTCTGCATCTTCCGGCTTTACCTTGGTGTAGAAAGTGTTGTCAGGTATAATTTTCACGATAGGACCCTTTTCACAGAAGCCGAAGCAACCGGTGGTGATTACTTCCACCTTTCCCTCTAAGTTGTTGTCTGCTATCAGTTTCTTGAAATTTTCGGAGATAAGATGGCTTTGAGAAGCCTTACATCCCGTACCTCCGCAGGTCAGAATCTGTATTTTTGGTGTTCCCTTCTTCAGACCGCAGCAAACGGAAGAATCCTGATGGTCTCCCTGCTCCCTCGGTTTGAGATGAACACTCGCTTTTTCACGGATTTTTTTCAAATCCTCAATAGACGATATTTTCATAAAAAACTACGCTGTTTTCAATCATTTTTCAATGCGTAAAGGTAATATATTTTTCTTTTATTTCTTAATGAAAATTACTGAAAAACTGAAAAATCTCAAGGATAAGAATTTAAAATCCTTTTAATCTGAAACGGTATGCAGATAGGGTAAATAGGGGCTTATGCTAAATTTTTGTTACAAAGCGTTAATATTGAGAGGCTGAGGGCCTAATAGCCGTTCAAACTTGATACTTTTGCACTGCGAAAAAAGCAAAATATTAACAAACAATAAAAATTAGATTATGAAAAAAGTATTATTTATCGCCGTTGCAGCTCTCGCATTCGTAGCTTGCAAGAACAATACTCCTGCTCAGGAGGTTGAGGCTGAGGTTGTTGACTCTACAGTTGTAGAGGTTGCTCCAGTTGACGTAGTTGACTCTGCTGCTGTTGCAGTTGAGAACGCTGCTACTGAGGTAGTTGAGGAAGTTAAAGAGGAAGTTAAAGAGGCTGTAAAGTAATTAACTGACTTACTGAAAATTAAGGGGACGGTTTTAAACCGCCCCCTTTTTTTATTCTTCTGTAGAACCTGTAAAATTACTGGAAATCAGTGTAATAACCCAATCCGGTTTCAGATCCTATACCGTCTACAAAGTCTTTGACCTTAGGCCTGTTCTTTTCAAAGAGTTCCTCATAATCCCAGTGGTTGTTGCCGTCAGGAACTATATTTACGTCAAACTTCATAATAGCCAATCCGTCCGGTGCCATATTGCCCCAAAAACGGACTGTATGGTTCACGCTTCCCTTGTTTTTGTTGCTGTCGTATACAACTATGACATACATGTGTTTGCCGGGAGGAACGATTGTTTTTCCGGTAAAATCTGTAGTGATACAACCGCAGGAGGGCTGAACCTCGTTTACAATGAGAGGAACATCCCCGGTATTCTCCACACGCAGAGCTATTCTCAGTTTCTGACCCTGGAGAATAGGGTAGTAGTGGCGGATGGAATCTCTAATTTGCACCGTTGTATAACCAACCTCGTTTTTACAGGATGTTGTAAAGAGAGAAAGGAGTGTTGCAGCGGCAATGAGTGATATATATAACGCTTTGTATATCTTCATTTTACTGGACTTTTCTAATTATAATCTCATCCATAGTGAGAAATCTGGTTTTCTCTGAAGGATTGAAATGGAGTTCAATATCCTGCGCCCCCTTAAAATCTACTTTGCTTCTGAATACTATAAGCTGGCCCTCATCAAAGAACTCGGAGAGCTGTTCCTGGTAAACTGTATTTTTAAGTTCTCCGTCTACAAAGATTTCTACAGACTTAGGAGGAGACATCTTATGTCTTTCAAAATTGAGGAATCCCATTGCTATCTCATTGGCTTCCTGTACCTTCTCTGCAGGGATTTTTATTACAAGTTTCTCCTGGAAATAGAGAATCCAGCCCCAGTGATAATTTTGTGAAACACCCAGAACTCCGTCTGTAAGTTTATCCTCTTCCGTCTCCCAACCGTGACTGTATAACTTAAGCGGAACTCCCAAAAGCATATTCTGACTCCAAACTCCCTTATTAACCCAAACGTCACATTCTCTCTGATAATCACCAAGATATACACCGGCCTCATTTACTCTGTCCATGTGGTCCATTCTGGCGTTATCATTATTTGTAAGGTAATAGAGTTCGTTCTCCGAGGTAACGTCTTTAAGATTGCTTAACGCTTTTAAAAAGAGCGGATCTGCAGAGTATGAACCGTCTTCATTTTTCTTTGCAAAACTATATTTACCGTTAACACCTCCAAGACGGCAGAGCTCCATATATGTATATGAGTATATCTGTCTCAGTTTCTTGTAAATAGCAGCTTCACGAGGAGTCATTTCTATGTGTTCTGTCTCATTCTTAACGGAGAATTTGTAGAATTCAACAAAGTTATCCGGTCTTAAGTATGTTCTGGAAATCTCATCCATACCTCCGTACAAAGGAAGAGGCAGATGGCTGCTTTCCATGTGACGCTCAGCAGATTCCAGTGCTGCGTATGACATTTGGGCCAGGTGAGGAACTGCATCATACATATAATCATGCAGCAACCGGAGAGGATCAAGGTTGGGATTTATCATAAGCTGTGAAAGTACAAAGCAGTACGACTCCTGCATAGATGCATAGAAGTATCCGCTTCCGTTAAGAAAGACACCTTTAACTCCTCTCTCTGCATACTGTTGGAGTCTGTCTTTCATAACCATAAGGATAGGGAACGGGCTTAGATAATCGTCATAGTTGCAGATGTAATCCCATACATATATTTTGTTTGTAATACTCTTCCACTGCTCAATTTTGTTGAAGAAGTTTTGTGCAGCAGGACTCTCACTGTTCTGGTATGCTCTGGTGTAATCCATTGCTGCAAGCATAACTCCCACGTTAGCAGGCAGTTTGTGATCCGGAATCTGAGCTGTTGTGGCATAACCTACCGTAAAGAAGGTGTGATTTGGAAAATCTGCCGCCAACCTCTCTATAAATCTTATAACCGTTGGAGTTGCATTGGTAGATGTATTTCCGGCGCTCTGACATTTTCTGCACGTACATACAAAACCGTTGTCATTAGGAGCAATCATAAACCTCTCCGGATGAATGACTCCGTCACCGTATTTGTCTTTTATATACTTGACTGTGAGTTCATAGAGTTTTTCTGAAGAGAAACAGAACTGACTCTGTTTGGTAATACCGTTTACCTGTGCAAAGAGCTCCTGATCCATATTGGCAGAGCCGTAATTCTTTTCTCCGTTACCGCCCAATACCTTGTTCATCTGGTGTCCCCAGAGTCCCCAGTCATTCTCAATATTATTGAGAGCCAATAAAATGGTAATATCCGGGTTCTGATTGGAAGGAGAATATACATCTCTGTACTCAAACGGGAAGGTTGCAGTTGTGTCTCCCTTAGGGAATATGCACGGAGGAAGATCCTTTACCTCTATTGCCTCATCATTTATTCCCTCTCTCTTCATAAACTGATAGATGAGCCAGATAGTTGTCTTCTCATCTCTTGCGATCATTCTGCAACTTTTTGGACGCTGCTCAACCTTGTAATCGTAACCAAAATCTCCGGTCTTTACAATTACTTCATAGCAGTCATCTGTCTTCACATTCGTAAGAAGATTACTTTTACACCTGCTCTGAAGATGTCTGCTAAGGTGAGAAGCCATCTTTACAGATAGCTGATCCTTAGGGTCTTCCGCGTGTATATAATATATCTTCTCCGCCTTCTTGGCATTTTGATTGCCGTGACAGGAGACGAGAATAAGCAGGCAGCAAAACAGTCTTATCAGAAGTTTAGAAATAGATGACAAATTGAACATGGCACATCAGTAAATTCTTGTAGTAAACATCTTCCTTATTGTAATATAACGTATTCCACGATGCGGAAACATTCACGGATAATCCGGGAACAATCAGCCAGTTGGCACCCAGAGATACAAACGAGTTGAGGTGGTTGTAAATACCTGGAGCGTAGTAGAGGTCACTGAAGGTAAGTTCAGGTGCACTGCCCGCTCCGCACTGAGCCTCAATAAATGTCTTGCCGTCTTCATATATATAGTAACGGCCTCTGAGTAAGCCGGATCCGAATAACTTGCTGTGGAACGAACCTCCCGTAAGTTTTGTACCTGCCATAAAATGACCGCTTTGCCAGGTTGCAGCAAGGTTTACTCCGTACATCTGGGAGGTATCTGCCATACTGCGGAAGAGAGCACCTCCTCCAAAATCCCAGTTATCTGTTGCATGGTAGGTAAGGTCTACGTTAGCTGCAAACTTAGGGAAGTATTTGGTTCCGTATGAGAGGATTGCGTTACCCGTCCAGCGGCTTCCCAGCTCTCTGGTGTAATCCACATCAAAACGGTATCCTCTTCCGCCGCTCTCCGGTTTGTTATCTTCGCTGGCCTCAAATCCGGCTCTTCCGGTGTAGTAAACCTTAACTCCCAGAGTGTTCTGTTTCCAGGATCTTGAATAACCGGCCTCTGCAATACCGTTCTTTACGTCACTGTCTGAGAATCTCAGCCAATCATATCCTACCTCTATAGTGTTCTTATACCGCTTGTTAAGAAGGGTATTCATACGAGCAAGATATTCTTTCTCCTCCAATAGAGCAGGTCTGTATGCGCTCTGGAAAACGAATGCAGAATCCCAAATCTTCTGTTTTTCATAGATAATACCGCGGTCATATCTGAGTGAAGCGTTGGTAGGATTCTGTCTGAGTGCAGAGTCCAAAACTATGGCCGCTCTCTCGTAATCTCTCTGCTTCATAAGCTTAAGAGCCAGACGCTCAGATACATCTGCGTATGCACCCTTCAAAAGTGTATCTCCCGGATGATCCTTAAGAAGCGGTCTTAAAATTGAGAGTGCAGCGTTGTCTTCTCCTGCAAGAGAGAGTCTTGTGGCCTCTTTCTGCTGGAAGTATACGTCATTAGGATAAACGCTGTAAGCCTTTGCCATATAGAGTTCCGGAGTAGGGGAAGCTTGTATTGCATACCTTAAAGCCCAGTAATTATCCGGATCCAAAGAGAGCAGATTGTCACAGACGCGAAGTGCTTTAGGGGATGAGCCTTCCTGCATCAGAGATTTGATGTAAGGAATTGCTCTCTCCTCGTAAGCGGCTGTAAGAGCCTTTCTTGCGGTAGTATCTTTAGTTTTTAGGAACTCCCTGTAGATAAGGTCTAAAGACTCATCCAAACGCCCCTCCTTTGCAAGGAGGTTTGCGTAGTCTGAAGTAACAACCCACTCCGGCTCATAACGGAGTTTCTCCTTAAGAATTTCACGGGCCTTCTCAAACTCGTTCTTATTTATGTAACAGGTTGCAAGTCTGCGTACTGTGTTGGCCATCATCTCATCATCCACACAGTAGGAGTGAATCTTTTCCAGAATAGGAATTGCCTTGCCCCAGGCCTCTTCATTCATATAATCTGCAGCCTCGCTCATTCTTGCCCTGTTGGCTGCAATGTTTATATCATACTCCTTAGGGTACTTAGCCTCAGCCATTTCCAAAGTCTTGGCCGCCATATCGGGGTGGTTGCTTCTCAGATAAACTTCATACTCCATCAGCCAGAGGTTAGGAGCATCTTTCCTTCTCTTTCTTGCCTCACTTATGTAATGGATGCAGTCATCATAGTAATTCCTTCTGAATGACTCGCTTAAGAGGTAATCCAAAGCCTCGGAATTGTGAGATCTGTTGTATGCCCTAGTATAAAGATTGTAGGAATCTGCATCCTTTCTTATATAAGCGGAGGCCTCAACTATTCTGTCATAGAGAGCCTGAAGTTCCGGTGAAGGATTGATTCTCAACTGATCAGCAAGAAATGAGATGGCTCCCATATTGTTACCGATAACCATAAGCAGGTCTGTAAGTTTTTTGTTCAGATCTACGTTACCGGGGTTGTAGTTGATTGCACCAAAGAGTGCGTCTACGGCTTCTACAAATTGACCTCTCTCTATCAATATGTTGGCGTATGCAAGCTGGTAATCCGTCTCTCTGGGATTAATTTTCACCATATCTTTAAGTGTACTCTCCTCCTCGTCATAATCGTTATTGTTTTTTGCCTGAATATAAGCGCTCTCCAAAAGTTCATAGTGGCCGGCAACGAGTTGGGCGTCATTAGGGTAAATCTCCCTCAGTCTTTTAAGCAGAATGTTGGCTTCTTCGTAGTTTCCCAGTTTTTTGTAGAGGTCTATTTTTCTTACCCACAATCCTTTCCAGTAAGGGTTAACCTCCAAGAGCTCGTTAATGTAACAGATTGCACTTGAGTAGTTTCCGGTAGCCTCCTCCACATTAACAAGCATCTGCTTGGCATCTACGTGGTTATAATTGATGGAGACGCACTTAACAAGGTGGAATCTGGCTTTGTCCGGATTCTTTGCGTTCCACCAGAAGATACCTGCAAGATAGTGGAGGTTAGGATCATGCGGCCACTTCTCCAGTGCATCGTCCAATACTTCCTTTCCTCTGTTCCATCTGTGCTGGGCAAAGAGTTGCTCAATCTGGTCTGCATACTGGCCAGGTGTCTTGAATTTAAACAGAGTCTCCTTTTGCCTCTCTGTGTTGTTTTGTTGTGCATAACAGTTTGATAGGGAGAATGTTGCCGCTCCCAGAACCACTAACACAACCGTAACGGTATATCTTTTTAAGTAACTCATCATCTGCTATTGTGAAGTCTTTACACCCTTTCTTGTCATTGCTCCCCAAACCATCTTCTTACCTGTTATGTGTTTGAGATATCCTCTCAAAGCAAAATAGACGATAATAGGGTGATATATAAACGGTTCCAGAGTTGAAGCCAAAATAAACCAGAGGTAATTTGATTTCTTTTCAAAGGAACCCTTAAACTTCATATCAAAGTTGATTACCAACATTGTGAGCACCTGTGCAAAGGCAAACAACGTGAAGAAAATCAGGAACATAGTCTCCCAGTTAAGGCTTCCGCTCAACATAAGGTAGAGAATGAAGAGATAACCGGACAACTCTATAACAGGTGCGGAGAGCTCGAATATCATCACATACGGAAGAGAAATCATACCGTAGGTATGATACCTCCTCTTAAAGAGCATATCTCTGTGAATGGTAAAGAACTGGAACAAACCACGTCCCCATCTCATTCTCTGACGGGCCAGGACCTTAAGGGTTGGAGGTCCCTCCGTCCAGCAGCATATATCCGGAATCTGAACAATTCTGTACGGCTCACCGCTATCGCACATATATCGTATCATTCTGGCAATCATATCCATATCCTCCGCAAAGGAGTCTCCGTCATATCCTCCCGCCTTAATAGCAACGTCTGTATCAAACAGACCGAAACCTCCGGATACGTTAATCATACCGTTGATTGCCGCAAATGCAGATTTACCAATAAGATAGGATCTTGCATACTCCAAATCCTGGAAGAGAGGAATTAGGGAGTGAGGCGGAAGCACCTTCTCCATCTGACCCTCTTTAACTATGCAACCATTCAACATACGCATGGATGCACTCACGGCAATCACTCTTGTCTGAGACTGCATCAAAGGCCAGATACAGCGGTAAAGGGCGAATTTCTCAATAACGCAGTCCACATCCGTACAAATAAAGTATTTGTTGGATACCACATTGATACCTGCGTTTGAAGCATCCGCCTTTGTACCACCGTTCTCTTTATCAACCACTTTCAGCTTTTTGAAGAGAGGGTTGTCACTCTTGGTGGCATAGACGCATCTGAACGGTTTGGTCTTAATCTTCTCAATGTATGCGTATGGAACCTTTACAAGGTCAAAGTGCTCAATAAGCAGTTCCAGGGTTTTGTCCTTTGAACCGTCGTTCACAATAACCACCTCAAAATCAGGGTAGTCCAAATTAAGTAGAGACTGAACGTTTGTAATGATAGTCTTCTCCTCGTTATATGCAGGTGCAACTATGGAGATACCGGGAGTGTAAGGAGAGTCTCTCAGAATCTCTATGGTATATTCCGGATCGTGGAAGATTTTACGCTTCTTATGTCTTTTAAATGAGAACCGTATCATTATGAGATAACTCAAGATGATACCGCCCGAATAGAACAGTATGAAGTAATCAAAGAATGTTGATATGGCGTTATGCATATTTTCTACTGTCTATATATTCACACTCTACGTGGTCAAAGAATCTGATGTCATCCTCTTTAGCCTCTTTTTTAAGTAACTCATACGCAGCCTTTCCTGCAGCTCCGTAATCGTACAGATTTCTTAGCAACCTAACTTTGGTGGCAGCTCTGGTAGTCTCCTTAAAGTCCTTTACTAAGAAATCTATCACCTCAGGGTTGCCGGATTTGATATTTCCCAAAGCCTCTGCAATGACCCCTCTCTCCGCCGCAGCTGCATAGTTATAACGGCGCAGCAGTTCAGGCTCCGCCTTTTTGTATCTTAGTTCTCCCAAGCACTTGATTATGGCCAGAGAGAATATCTCATCCTTGCTATCTTTAAGCAAATCCAAAAGTTCCGGGCAGTCCTTCTTGCTCTGAAGGAGTCTGATTTCGTTCACTGCAAAGAGTCTAAGCTTCTCATTTATAGGATAAAGGTTACACCAACGCACAAGGTTCGGAATAGATAGATTGTTCTTCAGTCTGTAGACGAACACATTATGCAGTTTAACCATAAGCTCTTCAGAGACATAACCTTTGGTATCCTCAGTAAAGATTTTGAAAGGGTAGGAGGTACCGTAACGGGCCACGTGAAGACGGGAACTCATTCTAAGTTTCTCATCTCTTGCGTATAGGTATCTTGATGCCACCGCCTCTTTAAGGTCCGTGTTATCATCCGTAATGTTTTTAAGAGCGGCAAGACGCTTCTTAAGAACTCTGGATTGCATCTGTTTCTCAAAGTAGGTAGGCATTCTCAAGGCTATGGTGAGGTTTCTCCAGTTACTTCTGTTAAAATTCTCATCATCCTCAATCTTATGGTAGAGATCTCTAAGAATAGGAACGAACAGAGAGGTCTTCTTAACGTTCATCTTATAGTTTACAGGAAGTTCAATTGCCTGGGCTATCTCGTTAGGATCCATCTTGTTAGGGGAGAGTGCAACCTTCTCCATCTTATCCTCATAGAGTTCCGTATAGTGTTTCTGCTTACGGTTGTGGCGTGCCTCCTTAACCGCCCTTATATAGTTTTTTAGCAGTGAAATAAGAATGTAAATTACTGCTATATTGAGGAATAGAGAACACATACGTACTACAGGCGGATAATCTATCCACGTGTAGTATATACCCATGATGTAATACTTAATGTATTCTAGTGCCGTCAAACTGTAATACTCCATTCCTACTGGCCTATAATAAGCAAGCCAAGATAATAAAAACGGCGCGAAAATACAAATCTTTACCTTATATAAAAAGGGAAGAAGTACTTTTATTTCAATTTGTTACCGATTTGTTTCAGGTTTTGAAACCCTCTTATTTCCCAAACAGGGCGGAAACCCTCTCTACAACCTCTGCAGAGCTGCTTTCCGGTGACATTACCAAATCCGGCTTTGTACTTACAAATTTGAACTCTCTCTTAAAACGCTGCTCGCCTCCTCCCGTTAAATTGAGCATTATTGTCTGCTCGGGTGAGACCTGGTTCTCTTTTAGAGCCTTAATCAGACTCACGATGGTTACACCTGCAGCAGGGTGGATATCTATTCCCTCCAGCTCTTCAAACATATCGCACGCCTCCGTAAGTTCTCCGTTGGTTGCCTTCTGGAACTCTCCGTTGGTTGCAACCAGAGCGTCAAAGAGACCTCCCGGAACGGAATAAGGCGGTTTGCGGTTGGAAAGAACGCTGGCCTTAATCATAAGCGCCCTTCTTCTGCCATCCTCCTCATCAAATTGAGGGAGTGCACGGCTGCGCATCATCCAGGCGTCATACATAGGGGTGAAAGGTACGTTCTGTGAAGGGATGAGTTTCATAATCTTATCTCCGAACCTTCCGTCTGCCTTAAGACGCAGGTTGGATTCGTAGGCCGCAATAGTTCCGGTTCCGCTTCCCACAGCCTGGAAATAGGCGTCCGGAATCTCTCCAATTACCTGTGCAGCAGAGAGTACCGTGGTTGCCATTCCGTCTCTTCTGGCCACGTTCTTTGCACCGCCCTCCTCCATAAAGAGTTCAGATGCGTTCAGTTTTGCGGCAAGGGCAATGGCGTCAAAGTAGTCGCTTCCCTTTGGAGGGCAGATAACTTTTACGCAATCGTTTAGAGGCTCCTTAAACCAGAGAGCACCCATATTATCCTCAGGGATAGCAATTACCAGAGGAATGTTGTTATCCGAGCAGACCTGTGCAAAAGCACGGGCGGTGTTGCCCGCAGATGCCACCACCAGAATCCTGTTGTTTTTCTCCGGCAGACGTCCGCATACGGAGTAGGCCTCGGTCTCCTTGAAAGAGCAGGTTCTCATCTTGGCTCCAATCTCCGGCCACCAACCGCTGAAGGTGATATAGAGATTCTTCAGATTGAGTTTCTCCGCCAACTTTTTGCTCTTATAAGTAATTGGAGCACAGGAGTTTTTAAGCATCCTGCCTATAGGCATCCAATCTGCAAACTTATATATTCCGTAGGAGTCGTCCTTAAACTCAATCTGCTTTTTCTCATAAATGGCTCTGATGAGGGAATTTCTGGAATCCTCAGGATCTGCCATAAGCCAACCGGTATCTTCAAACTCTCTGCCGCTCAGGCAGTTCTGTAATTTGTACGCTGTGGGTTTAATTTCCATATCATTAATTACTTTTAATATTTTCACATACAACCTCTGCAAAATCTTTTACAGGGATAGGGGATTTCTCTCTGAAACTCCTGTAACAGAGAGGACAGGCGGTAACAATGCTTTGCGGATTTTCAGCCGTAAGGTTGTTGATTGAACTCTCCGCAATCTTTCCGCGGTCTTTGTTATCTAAAGTGAGGGAGCCCAAACTTCCGCCGCAGCAGATACTCTCGTCTCTCTCCTTTTCCGCCTTCTTTAGTTCCCCGATAGATCTCAGCACATTACGCGGCTCCTCATATACTCCGCACCCTCTGCCCAGTTCGCACGGATCGTGATAAACCATTGAACTGCTGCCTTTTGAAACCTTCAGCTCTCCTTTCTCTATAAGCTCGTTCAGATACTGTGTATAGTGGAGGACTCTTATACCCTTAAGGTCATAATCATCCTTGAATACCTTGTAACATATAGGGCAGGAGAGCAGCAGAATCTTGCATCCGCTCTCCATTATCATCTTCTTATTCTTGGAAATCAGCTCTTTGGCAGCCTCGGTACGTCCGGCCAAAAGCATAGGACGGCCGCAGCAGATACCGCCCTCCCTGTCTGCAAAGATGAACTTCTTTCCGGCACTCTCCAAAACTGAAGTAACGCTCTTTATAATTTTTGGAGTAAGGTGAGACATACACCCTGCAAAGTACATAATCTCAGCACTTTCTTCACTGTTCTCCTTAAGGCGGAAGTTATCCATAGGGGTGAAGTCAAATGAGAGTTTATGGTTGAGGGTCTCCCTCTGGGCGCGTCTTATATCGGGAGAATTTACTCCCACAGGGCAGAGCGCATAGCACTTGCCGCACATCAGGCACTTATCTGCTATCTCATTGATTTTCTTTTCATTGTGCCTTCTTAAAAATCTTATGAAATATACGGATGAGTACTTTAGATTCTTCTTTTGAGTGTTCATTGGGCAGGCATCCAGACAGAGTCCGCAACTTGAGCAGGCGTAAATCTCCGCCTCTGCAAAACCTTTTCTCGGTTTGCGTACTTTTAATCCGGCATTGCGCATTACAATGAGCAGCGGCTCCGTGAGAATGTGCATATAGCGGCTGAACGGCATTGCCAAGAAGAAGAGTCCCAGGCAGATAGAGTAGAGCCACCAGGTTGGAAGGAAGTTGAGTTCGTTTCCAAAGAAGTTCCTAAAGAGCATGTTGAGCGGTTTTGTAAGGAAGCTTCCGCCGCTGAGGTCTGCTGTAAATCCCTCAGCCAGAAGACGTAATGGGAATATAGCCCAGAGGCAGTAGAGTGCCACGCGGTCTGCAAGGGAAGGTTTGGTGGTGTGCCTCATTCCCAGTGCAATAGAGCGCACTCTCTTGTACATTGCCAGTGCAATACCGCTTAGTACATAGAGGAGGAAGAAATCCATCAGGAAGAAGAAGAGACTGCCTCTTAGTGTCTCGTGCTCAGGAGACATCCAGATAAAGAAGCGGTAGAAGATAGGGTAGTAGAGGGCTCCGTCCGCAACGGAATCCAAATGGCGCGGTGCAAAGAGAGCAACCTCAATGTGGCCTAGAACTATAAGCATAAACCAACCGAACGCTATTGCGGAGTGCATATAGCCAAGCAGCGGTTTACGTTTCCATATCTTGGTGTGTAACAGGCAGTCACAGAAGATATCCTTTATGTTTTTAAGGGCCGTCTTAGGTGTGAAGAGGGAGATGAAAAGCCTCTTGCGATCCTCTGCGGTAAGATGGTAGAGTATTCTTATGAGACCTATCAGAAGATAGACCATAATGAAACTGATACCTATTACAAACGGCAGTACAAAGTGGTTGTAACTGTTAGGATATCTGTCAATTATACCCTCAGGGGTAATCTGACTGTAAGTATATAGTGTCTGAAGAAGTGCCGTCATCTTACCTGGTAGATTTTGTTGATTGATAAAATAAGATGGCGGGTGTTAATTCCGCGTGGGCACACCATTGTGCATTTGCCGCAGAACATGCAGTGAGAGAGCAGTTTAAGAGCTTTCTCCTTATCTCCGTTCTGAAGGCCTAAAAGGGCGCTTCTTAGTGAGGTCTCCTCAAAAATGCCTGCACTGCAGGAGGCGGTGCAACTTCCGCAGGCCATACATTTAAGAGCATCCGGCTCAATCTCAACAAGTTTTGAGAATGAGGCCTTGTCTCTTAAATCCAGATTGATTCTGGAACTTGGACTCAACTTAAAGCCGAATTCAACCATTGCCCGCTTACTTCTTTGTTAAATAATTGTCTATCTCCATTGCCGCACTTCTGGCCTCGTGGAGGGTATCCGGAAGAGTCTTTGGACCAGTTGCCGCACCGGCAAAGAAGAGGCCCTCCAGGTTGCTCTTCTGAAGAGAGAGCATAGTGTCTTTTGTGGAGAAGAATCCATCCTCTTCTACGGAGAGATTCAGCTGATGTCCAACCATATAGCCGGATTCTGAAGGTCTCATTCCGGCCATCAGAACAAGCGTATCCAGAGTAACTTTTATAGGTTTGGAGGAGAGGGTATCTTCCGCTTTTACAAGTAGTCTTCCCTCTGAAGTTTCCGCAACTTCGGATACTCTTCCTCTTATGAATCTTATACCCATCTTCTGAGCCTTAAGGTAGAGATCCTCATAATGTCTTCCGAACATTCTCAAATCCATATAGAAACAGAAGACGTCTGCCTCCTCAAATGTTTCCTTAATGTGGCAGGCCTGCTTTACCGCGGTTGCGCAGCAAACCTTGGAACAGGCTGGGTTGCAGGCTTTTTCATCTCTTGAACCTACGCAGTGAACAAAGCCCACGGCCTTTGGTTTCTTAATGGAGAATTTGCCTTTGAAGAACTGTTCCAAATCTGCATTGGTAATTACTCCCTCATAAATTCCGTAGCCGTACTCCTCCTTCTTCTCCGCCTTAAAGAGGTCAAAACCGGTAGCCAGAAGCAGGGCGTCCGCCAACACTGTTATACCGTTGGAGAGTATTACGTTGTATGATTTATCCAGAATATTTACGCTCTGTACCTGCGTGTCTGTGAAGCACTTAACTCCCTCTGTCTTCTTAATCAAAGATTTGAGAAGATCCTCTGCCTTTAATCCATCGGGAAAAAGAGTGTCCCATTTTGCCAGATGGCCGCCAAGCTCTTTCTCCTTCTCTACAAGAATAACGTTGTATCCCATCTTTACCAGAATGGAAGAGGCTTCCAATCCTGCAGGGCCGCCGCCAATGATAAGTATGTTGTTCTTCATAAGACTATTTTAAACAATGTGGTTTTTCCGGTTCCCCGATATTCTTTCCGTTTTTGCCAAGGTACTTTTTGGCTGGGTCATACGGTATTCCCATTTTATCCAGAAGTGGCTCAACACCAACCTGATGCGTCTGCAGTCCCAAGTCCCACGGGTCATATCCCATAACCAGTCCGGCCACCTCTTCGTAGGTGAAGACTGGTATTCCGTGGCCGTTCTCTCCGTAGGTCTTTCCTTCAGTCTCTGCAATCACATACTGCCATCTGTCCAAAAAGTAAGGGCAGCCCGGGCAGTTGGTGATTATCATATCCGGCTTAAAAGGTTCCATGCTCTCAAACTTCTTGTGAGTGTTTGATAATGAATAACCTCTGTTGCTTTGAATCATATACTGACGGAAGCCGAATCCGCAGCAGTGCCTTCTCTCAGGGTAGTCTATAATCTGACCTCCCCAGGCCTCAACCATACCTACCAGAACGTAAGGGTATTCGGCACCTCCCACTCCCTTGGAAGGGAACATCTTGGAGTAGTGGCAGCCAATGTGCTCCACAACTCTGAGCGGCTCTCCGGTCTTGACATTCACCAGTTTATACTTGGATTTGGCTGCAATCTGATTGCGGTATTTGAAAATAAGATCGCTGGCGTGAACCAAAAACTTTGGTTTTGCAAACTCCAAATGGCAACTCTTCCAGAGATTGTCCGCTATTTTCTCCTGAAGCTCAGGGTATTCCCTCCAGGTCTCCATAGTTTCACAGTAGAGGCCGAATGAGGTGATGCAGGAGCAGACGTAGTTCTCGTAACCATATTTTTTCATCAGAGCAAACTGACGTGCAATTATTGTCATTGCAGTCTCCTGCGGAATGGCATCTGAGTGGTAGGCTATTCCTCCGCAGGTTGTATGATGCTCTGTTTCAAATATATCCTTGCCCAGTTTATTGCGGGTGATATCCAGGAAGGTAACCTCGGATGCAGGGAAGAAACTCTGCCTTATGCAACTTCTAACATAGAAGTAGTGGTCTTCCGGAATCTCCTTCTGGTAATCTGCCCATATTTTCTGTTTGCCTTCGTAAATCATCTCTTAATGGTTAAAGTGTTTGTTGGAAGATTCCGTGTAGAGTTTCTTTGCATACTCTTCCTCTGTAAGTCCCAGTTCCTCAGCCTTTTTAAGTCCTGCAGCACGTACATTCTCCAACATCTGAGTGGCACCGGTTATATCATAAATCTTCTTAAGTTCATCCAAATCTTTCTGAGGAATCTTTCTCATTGCGCCGGCTCCCTCTCCGTCAAGATTACCTCCAAGTCTCTCAAATATGTCATCCAAATGCTCCTCTTCCCATTTCCAAACTACTCCCGCCTCCTGATGCTCCTTGTATTTGAAGGTTCTAGGATAGACGCAATAACCGTAGTTTAATATGTTGCTGTTTAGGTCTTTGCAGAGCAGATACATCTGCCTTCCTTTCTCAGATTCCATAAAGAAACCGGTCTGAATTGAGAGGCTTCTGAGGGCCATAATGATAAGACCGGCGGCATTCTTTCTTGGGCATCTTGTAACGCAGCTCAGACACTCTCCGCAATACCAGATGGTATCACTCTTGAGCAGTTCTTCTATCTGCGCATCATCCTGATGCTGAACAATATCCACAATTCTACGCGGGTCATAGCGGTAGAACTCCGCCGCCGGGCAGATTGCAGTGCAGGTACCACAGTTTATACAGGCGTTCAATCCCTCCTTAATCCTGTAATCCTGCATTAATCTATCATATAACTTTCCCATACTCAATTAACCAACTGTTATTGTGCTGTATACGTAGAGGACATAGAGGGCCAAAAGGAGTATTCCCTCCGCACGGCTTATCCTTCTTCTGGTGGCGGAGAAGAGTACCAGCACCAGGGTAGATACCAGCAGAAATATAAAGTGTGAATGGTTTATTCCCGATAGTTGAAGAGGGGAGATTACCGAGCATCCGCCCAATATGAGGAAGGTGTTGAAGACATTGGAACCCACAACGTTACCCAATGCAAGGCCTCCCTTTTTCTTTACCGCTGCAATCACGCTGGTTGCAAGTTCAGGAATGCTGGTTCCAACGGCAACAATGGTGGAAGCTATTACAAGATCACTCACTCCCAATCTCTTTGCAATATCTGTTGCGCTGTCTACCAGTAAGTTACCTCCATAAATAAGGGCAGCCAGACCTCCAAAGAACATAAGCAGAGATAGCCAGATATTCTTCTTTACAACCTCTTTCTTTTCCTGTTCGGATTCTTCTTTTCTCTTAGCTGTAAAGAAATTATAGCCAAGGAAAATGCAGAAGAGTATAAGCATTACCAATCCCTCTCCTCTTGAGATTACGTTCTGACTCATATCATCATCAACAAGCAATTGGTTTATCTGGTTGTCAAAGCAGATGATTATCAGAACCAAAGAGGAGATTGTCAAAAACTGAAGATCTTTTCCCAGGTTGTCTCTTGTAATCTTAAGGGGAACCAATGCGCAGCTTAACCCCAATATTAACAGAATGTTGCAAATATTTGAACCGACTATGTTTCCAACTGTGATTCCAACACTTCCCTTAATTGTACCAAGAAAGGAGACAACCGCCTCCGGTGCGGAGGTGCCTATTGCCACTATGGTCATACCTATCACAACATCTGAAATACCAAAGCGTGAGGCAATTCTGGAAGCTCCGTCTACAAGATAGTTTGCTCCTGCCAATATCAGTGCCAGGCCGGCTATGAGAAGAAGAACGGTTACTGTCATATCAATTAATATTCATCCCAACTCTTAATCTGAATCTCATCCATATCCATTGTGCAGAAGGCGTTTATGAAGGCACTGGCAAGGCGGGTGTTGGTAAGAAGCTGAATGTTGAAGTCCACTGCGGCTCTTCTTACTTTGTATCCGTTGTCCAACTCCGTCTTGGTGAGGTTCTTAGGAATGTTCACCACCATATCTACACCCTTCTTCTGTATAAGGTCTATTGCCTGAGGAGATTTCTTCTCACTTGGCCAGAAGACCTCTGTTGTTGGTATCTTGTTGTCTTTCAAATATCTGTATGTTCCGCCGGTTGCGTAGAGGCGGTAGCCTTTGCGGCTGAGGTTCTGGCAAGCCTCAAGCATCTCCGCCTTCTGTTTTCCGTCTCCGGTGGAGAGGAGGATTCCCTTTGCAGGAACGGAGTAACCAACTGAGAGCATGGATTTTAGTACCGCCTCGGAGGTGTCGTCTCCAATGCAGCCCACCTCTCCGGTGGAGGCCATATCCACTCCGAGTACAGGGTCTGCCTTCAAAAGTCTTGAGAATGAGAACTGTGAAGCCTTAATTCCCACATAGTCCAAATCAAACGCGCTCTTATCCGGAGTCTTGAACTTTTCTCCAATCATTATCTTGGTGGCCAGTTCTATGAGGTTGATCTTAAGAACTTTGGATACGAACGGGAAGCTTCTGGAGGCTCTGAGGTTACACTCAATAACTAAAATATCGTTGTCCTTTGCCATGAACTGGATGTTGAAAGGACCGCTTATCTTAAGCTCCTGGGCAATCTTGCGTGATATCTTCTTAAGTCTTCTAACAGTCTCAACGTATAGTTTTTGCGGAGGGAACTGAATGGTTGCGTCTCCGGAGTGGACTCCCGCAAACTCTATATGCTCGCTTATTGCGTATGCCACAATCTCTCCCTCTTTTGCAACAGCGTCAAACTCAATCTCTTTGGCGTGCTGAATGAACTCGCTCACAACCACCGGATGCTTCTTGGAAACCTCTGCAGCCAGCTGAAGGAACTGCTTGAGTTCGTGGTTGTTGGAGCAGACGTTCATAGCCGCTCCGCTGAGTACGTAACTTGGACGTACAAGTACCGGGAAGCCAACCTTATCTACAAACTTATGAATATCATCCAGAGTGGTAAGCTCGCTCCAGCGAGGCTGGTTGATTCCCAAACGGTCCAGCATTGCGGAGAACTTGTGACGGTCTTCTGCATTGTCTATGGATTTAGCGCTGGTGCCAAGCAGTCTTACGTTGGCATCGTTTAGCCTCATTGCCAGGTTGTTAGGAATCTGACCTCCCACGCTTACTACCACTCCTTCAGCAGATTCCAACTCATAGATATCCATAACCCTCTCGTATGTGAGTTCGTCAAAGTATAGGCGGTCACACATATCGTAGTCCGTAGAAACTGTCTCAGGGTTATAGTTTATCATAACTCCTCTCCATCCGCACTTTCTTATTGTGTTTAAGCAGTTTACGCTGCACCAGTCAAACTCCACTGAACTTCCTATACGGTATGCTCCGCTTCCAAGAACTATAATGGACTTGCCGTCCTTCTCATAGTTGATATCATTAGCGGTACCGTTGTAGGTGAGGTAGAGGTAGTTGGTCTTTGCAGGGAACTCAGCCGCCAGGGTGTCTATCTGTTTTACAACAGGGGTAACTCCCAGTGATTTACGGTATTGGCGTACAATCTCAGCATATCTGTCAGGATCATTCTTATCCTTAAGAACCAGGCGTCCAATCTGGAAGTCTGAGAAGCCGCTTCCCTTGGCCTCCTGCATCAGAGACTTGTCTATCTGCCTGAGGTCCTTATACTTGGCCAGTTTCTTTCCGGTAAGGTGGATATTGTAGAGTTTCTGGAGGAACCACTTGTCTATCTTTGTGGCCTCGTGTACCTTGTCTACGGAGTACCCCGCTTCAAACGCCTTGGCTATTACAAAGATACGGCTGTCTGTAGGCTGCTCCAATTCCTTCTCTATGTCGTCCACTCTCATCTCCTTATTGCCCACAAATCCGTGCGCTCCTCTTCCTATCATTCTCAGCCCCTTCTGAATAGCCTCTTCAAAGCTTCTTCCTATGGCCATAACCTCTCCCACTGACTTCATGCTGCTGCCAATCAAACGGCTCACTCCGTGGAACTTACTTAGATCCCAGCGAGGAATCTTACAAACTATGTAATCCAACGCCGGCTCAAAGAAAGCAGGGGTGGTCTTGGTTACGGAGTTCTTAAGATCATACAATCCGTATCCCAATCCCAGTTTTGCCGCAACGAATGCCAACGGATAACCTGTTGCTTTTGAGGCCAAAGCAGAAGAACGGGAGAGACGGGCATTCACCTCAATTACTCTGTAATCCTCACTCTGAGGGTCAAAGGCGTACTGAACGTTACACTCTCCTACAATTCCAATATGTCTTACAATCTTTATTGCAATCTCTCTCAAAAGGAAGTACTCGTGGTTTGTAAGTGTCTGAGACGGAGCAACTACAATGCTCTCTCCGGTATGGATTCCCAGAGGGTCAAAGTTCTCCATGTTGCAGACTGTGATGCAGTTGTCAAAGCGGTCTCTTACCACCTCGTACTCTATCTCCTTCCAGCCCTTAAGGGATTTCTCCACCAGAACCTGAGGAGAGAAGGTGAATGCTTTGGCTGTCAGCTTTTTAAGCTCGGAGTCATTGTTGCAGAATCCGCTGCCCAATCCTCCCAGTGCATAGGCCGCTCTCACAATTACAGGGTAGCCCAACTGACGGGCTGCCTTAAGTGCGTCCTCTATATTCTCAACTGCGTGGCTCTTAATGGTCTTAACCTCAATTTCATCCAGCTTCTTTACAAAGAGTTCACGGTCTTCCGTATCCATAATTGCCTGGATAGGGGTTCCAAGTACCTGAACGTCATACTTTTTGAGGACTCCGCTGCGGAAGAGTTCAACTCCGCAGTTTAGGGCTGTCTGCCCTCCGAATGAGAGAAGTATTCCCTGAGGTTTCTCCTTCTTAATGACCTTCTCCACAAAGTAAGGGGTAACGGGGAGAAAGTAAATCTTGTCTGCAATACCCTCCGATGTCTGTACGGTAGCAATGTTAGGGTTTATGAGCACTGTCTTTATGTGCTCCTCTTTCATTGCTTTAAGTGCCTGAGAACCCGAGTAATCGAACTCTCCGGCCTCTCCGATTTTAAGGGCACCGGAACCCAATATGAGTACTTTCTTTATGGATTTCATCTAAAGAAGATTTATAAAGTCGTCAAATAAAAATTCTGTATCTGTAGGACCGCTGGTAGCCTCCGGGTGGAACTGGGCGGAGAAGAACGGTTTCTTCTTGTGGCGTATTCCCTCGTTGGTGTTGTCATTCATATTTACAAAGAGCGGTTCCCAATCTTTTGACAGGGTGCTGTCATCCACTGCAAATCCGTGATTCTGAGAGGTTACAAAGCAACGGTTGGTACCAACCATTCTAACCGGCTGGTTATGGCTGCGGTGGCCGTATTTGAGTTTGTAGGTGTTGGCTCCTGCGGCACGTGCCATAAGCTGGTTACCCATGCAGATGCCGAATATAGGTTTGTTGCCCTTCATTGCAACCTTCAGATGCTCAACCGCTTTGGTGCAGAGTTCCGGGTTTCCCGGGCCGTTGGAGATGAAGAGACCGTCCCACTCCAGGGTATTGAAGTCATAATCCCACGGTACCCTTACAACCTCCACGTTTCTCTTAATCAGGCACCTTAATATGTTGTTCTTCACTCCGCAGTCCACCAGCACAACCCTCTTCTTTCCTTTTCCGTAAACCTTTGTCTTCTTGCAAGATACAATATCTACCTGATTCTCCTTGTTAGGATCTGCAATAGGGGCGTACTTTCTGCTTTCCACCGGAACTATCCTTCCCAGCATGGCTCCCTTCTCCCTTAAAACCTTTGTAAGTTCTCTGGTATCCACGCCGTAAATTCCCGGAATCTTCTCTTTTTTAAGCCACTCGTCCAAACTCATTGCAGAATTCCAGTGGCTGAAATTCTCGGAATAGTAGGATATCACCAGCGCCCTTACGTGTATCTTGTCAGACTCAAACACCTTTGAGACTCCATTCTCAACCACATCTTTAGGCACACCGTAGTTTCCTATGATAGGGTAGGTTATGCAAAGAATCTGACCTGAGTAGGAGGGGTCCGTAAGGCTCTCCGGGTAGCCCACCATTGCAGTATTGAAGACTACCTCTCCATCTGCACTCTTCTGATATCCAAAAGAATAGCCCTGAAATTCAAGGCCATTCTCCAAAACAAGTTTTATTTTACTTTCAGATTGCATCTTTTTATTCGATTTCGGGCGCAATTTACAAACTTCTTGCGAATAATCCCCAGAATTCTTCCTTTAACATCTCCCAAGTTTTCTGTTCTGCAAAACTAACCCTCTTGCAGTAATTGTTAAGAAGTAGTACCGCCTCATCTTTCTTTCCCTCCTTAATCAACTTAACGGCCTTATCCTCAAGGTATTTGGTATCCTGCAGTATCATCTGGTCATACTCTGAGAGCCACTCCTTAATCTTTCCCTGGGTTCTGTCCCACCCAATTGTGGCCAGACGGTTGGTCTCCCTAAAGCGCCATACGGCCGCATCACGGCGGTAGCGCTTCTGCCCGCACACCCCAAATCCATCCGGAAGTTCAGTCTGCCCTGCATAGATAGGGACCCTTGGGCTCTGTGCCGGGTTATCAAAGGCAAACCAGGCAACCGCTCCAACCTCATCCGGAAGCCATCCTCTAACCTGAATTATATGTGAATAGGAGCACTGAATAACTGCAATAGTCCTAATCCTAGGGGCGCTCTCCGGTTTCAACTTGTTCAAAAGAGTCCTTACGTTGTTAGGCATAAAGGTGCTGATAGGGGCTATGCTGTCAACTACCGTACTATCCTTACCCTCAGCGGTTTTCACTCTCTTTTTCACTCCAATCTTAAGGTTCTTCACCTGATCCAGTTCCGTTCCGTCATAAGTCTCTCTGTAGAACTCAAACATCCTCTCTATTGTTATCTTCTCATCCGGCTTAACTGAGAACGGCATCTCCGGATCATTCATACTCAGCCCCAGACTCGGTGCCATCCTGCTCAGCACGTAAAACTCTCTTACCGAGTAGTTTTTAGGGTAGGTGGTAACCATAGGCCAGAACTTGAACTCTCCCTTTCCGTCCCACAGACCCAACTCTTTGCATCTCTCCCTTAAGTCTGAGCCGTACATAAAGTAATCCGGGTTGTTAAAATCTATCACTCCAATCTTAGGAACGTTTGCAGATATGGAGGCGTGGTCATCCGGCAGTCTCTGTGCAGCCCACAGCGCTCCGGGCTTCTTTCCGCTCTTTCCGCTGCCGTAAATTTCAAAGAGCCATGCCTCTTTCTTATCTATAATGGTGAGTGATTCTCCCCAGTCTCCGTAGCCGTATTCCTCTGCCAATGAGCCCATTAACTTAATGGCATCTCTTGCGGTAGAGCATCTTTGCAGAGCAATCCTCTCCAGTTCCTCAATCTGGAACAGCCCCTCCTTGTTAAGAAGTTCTCTCTTTCCCTCCGTAGTTGTCTCACCCATAGCAAGTTGCTTCTCGTTCATACAAGGGTATGCCACATTCAGATAGCGCAGCGTCTCCTCCGTTGGTGCCGGTATTGCTCCCTTAACCACGGTGTTACGCATATCAAAAGGCTCCTCGGTGTGCAACTTACCCCACACTATCTCATCCAGCGCTTCCGCTGCAAACCTTTTGCGGGGCTCCATAGTGAGCCAGGTTCTGTAGTTGGAGTCACAGGTATGGGCGGTCATAAGCGAGCCGTCACTGCTGGCTCCCTTTGCTACAAAAATTGAGGTGCAACTCTCTGAACTCTGGGAAAATAAAGATGTGCTTAAAAAGCATAAAACCATTAAAGGAAATAAACGGACTCTTTTCATATTTAACAGATCTCTTTAATTGCATAAAGTTAGTACATATCTTCTAAATTACAAAGATAGAAGCAGTGTGAGAAGGAATGGGACTGTGAGGTTGATGACCACGCCGCAGTAGAGGACGGCAGGGAAGATTTCATTGCCGTCACATTTGAGGATGATTGGGAGGGTCGTGTCCGTTACGGTTATTCCACCGGAAGATGTAACTGCGTATTTACCAAAGAGTTTGCTTATTGGTTTTGCCATAAGGATGGTAAATAGTTCCCTCATAAGGTTGGTAAGGAGTGCAGTAGAACCGAGTGTTGCACCCCAGGCCTGAGTGATAAGTATTGCTGAGAGGGAGTAGTAACCCATTGCAGTGTTGATTGTTACTGCATTCAGAAGGGTTAAGTGATAGCCTAAAGCTCTGATTATAAGGTATGCAACAAGAGTTCCCAGTATTGTTCCAAAGAAGGTAACAAGAGGGAGAAGCAATACCCTCTTTGGCAGTTTTTTGATGAGGGTTTTGATGTTATCTCCCACGCCTATGTTTACTCCTACAAGGAACATCATTGCATAAAGCACCCAGTTGGAGTAGTTTACGTAATCCAGGCTGTAGAAAGACTTAGGCAGCAGACCGGTTAAAACCAAACCCAACCCCAAAAGAAAACTCCCAAGTATGATTAAACTGTCTCTCATAACCGCTTAGTAAATAACCAGGTGAGTAATATTGAGCCCGCAGTGGCAAAGAAAAAGAGTATGAGAGAGACAACCCCTACGGAGGAGAAGGCTGTTTTCAGATCCGGATTAAGAGCAACCCTTATCCCCATAATAAAGAGCAGGATACAGACGCTGAGCATAAGGAGGAAAGAGAGAGTTTTCTTAATGCTCTCTTTGCCTCTTAGGAATCTTCCAAGAAAGATACCCAGAATCATCAGACCTATTGTTATTATCATACGGGTTACTCTTTTTTCTTAGTATCAATGTAATAAAGGAGTCTGGACTTATTATATGTGTATGTCTCATCTAATGATATCTTAAGATAATCTTCTACAGTCTTCTTCCTTAGACAGACCAGATGATCTGATAATGATAGTTTTTTTGTGTTATTCAAGAAGATAGTGAAAGACTCTTTTGATTTTAAGAATTTAACAACGTAAGGGAAAGTATAATTATCTGTAATAAAGCCTTCAAAATTCATTCCCTCAGAAATGAAATCGAATAAAGAGAAGTCTCCAACTCTTGTGAAAAAGGCTCTTCTGATAACACTCTCAGGTCCATTATTATTTAAAGGATCTCTTGATACGAATATGACAATGTCTTCAGAATCCGTATTGGATATATTAACTTTCAAGAAACTGTTCTTAAACGCAATAAAAGAAGATGTATCTATCTTTGTTTCAACAGGATCCTGTCCGTATAAGATAGAATTTAGCGTAACGCTAAGAAGTAGTGCTATTAACAGTCCTCTTTTCATAAGTTATCTCTTCCCTCAAAGGTAATGTTTTTATTAAAAAGAGAGGCAACTCCTCAACTGCATGAAGAACGGGGGAGGGCACAATTTTCGGTACCGTTACACTGCTGATAGGATTAATTACCCAACAATATGGAATAATCTTTTAGATTGATAACCCGAAATTTATTATTAGAGCTGTAATAACCAAATACTTCAATAGAATCCCCGTCAAATAATGTTGTTTTATATTGTTTCTTAAAACTATCCAAATTAAACTCTAAATGACTTTTTTTACTAAAACGATCTTCTAAAACAATCTTTTCGTTTTTTTTGAAATAAACATAAATGTCCTCCGAATCGATGAAAGCAAGTTGATTATATGTATCCTCACTGCTTTCTCTGCCGATAATATCATTTAAACCAGAAAGTGGTATTACTGAATTAAAAAGATACATAGTATCGTATTCAATGTTTAAAACATCAGATAAGTTAATTATACATGTATCACTTTTACTGAATAGATGATTATTGTTTATAAAGGCATCTATTTTATCTGGAATTGATTTATGACATGAAGAAATCAAGCAAAGACATAAAAGCGATAATATACTCTTACCGAGACAATTTATTAAGACCATTTTCACCTTTTTAAGAAATATTAAAGAAGTCTATTCATTTTTGATGATTAATATTGAATTCTGCTTCTCAAAAAGATCTATTCTTATTAATTGGTTGTTTTTGTATCTCCTTCTGAGATCCCAAAAATCATCTTGTTTTATTACGAAATTGGTGTATTTAGTTTTTGGTGCAGTTATTTGTTGTTGCATTGTTGGAATAATTAAAACGATCTTTTTCTGACTATAGTCTAAGAACAATTCTGTTTCACCGTTAATGATATAATCTGTCTCTGGATTTGCCAAACTATCTCGGTAAGGTGATATTACGATTTCTTCGTGATTGCCAGCTATTAATCCCCATGCCCTAAATTTAATATAAAGAACTTCTTTCTGAGTTCCTTCAACTATTTCAAGCTTAATAGTTTGTGTTACTGGTTCTCCCCACCCGGTACATATATAGTTGACTATTAAAATTAAACCCAATGTTATGCTTAATAGCGTTAAAAAGCTGATTACACATATTATGATAGTCTTTTTTGTCATAGCCTAATTGTCCCCATCCCATTTTTAAACAGTTAATAAGCTAACGCCAAAGTTAATGATTTGTTTAAATATGCTTTGTTATTCTGCTTCATTATCTATATAATAGAGGAGCATTGGCTTATTGTGGATAAATGAATCTTCCAATGTCCTTTCTAAATATTCTTCTAGATCAAATTTACTCAAACAAAAAATGTGATTTGATAGTGAAGATTGCTTATCTGGGTTAATCAGAAGAATTGAAAATGATTCCTCTGGACGCAAGATTTTCACAACGAAGGGATATGTATATTCATCTGTGATATAACCATAAAATGCAATATCCTCATACATCCGTTGGTATAGGGCAAAGTCTCCTACACTTGTGAAAAATACTCTGTCAATAAGGTTTTCTTGTCCGTTATTTTTTAAAGGAATTTTTGAAACACATAACACTAAATCTTTTGTGTCTGTGTTTGTAATATTCTCTAGAAACAGCGTGCTAAGACCCATAGATAATGATAATGTGTCTACACTAACAGAGACCTTATGTCCTATGGATATAATTCTTGAATCTTTTTCTTTTTCATTTATACCGACGAGTGAAAGACTACAAAGATTCTTAGCGGTATAAATTTTCCAGTGACATTTCTTTGTATATTCAATGAAATCATTCTCTTCATCTCCTAGAGAAAGGCCTATAACATGCAGGGGAGATGCGGTCGGTAGATTATTATCATTAAGAGACAAGTCATAGTAATGACCTACCTTGATTGCTAAAGACTCTTGGTCAAAAGGATAGTTGGTTTTGGAACTCATTATACAGAAAGTTGAATCTCTTCTTTTTGCATAAATCAGATAAACGCCTTTCTTCTTCTTGATTTTATTTACTTTAAATTGGTTTTTGTTCTCATTCTTATTAGAATATCTGATACTAGTGTTCAAAAGGGTAGAACATGAGGAAAGTAATACGGTAACTAACAATGATAATAACAATTTTAATCTCATAGGGATTGGGCTATCTATGACTTATTTTTTGTATAACTTTTCTTTTTCTTCTTTTTTCAACATAGAACTCTACTGTATCTGACTGTTCTATTGATTTAACTGTCTTCCCCCAACGATAATAATTACTTTTTATGGGGTGTTGTTCACTAGCTCTCTCATGTGTCCCCATCCCCATTTTTAAGCAGTTAATAAGTTTACGTCAAAGTTAATGTTTTTATTGAAAAGAAAGGGCTACTCGGATTTTGATTTATCGGGGAATTTTTGTTAATTTTAAAACTTTGAAATTGAATTGAGAATTTTTGATAAAGGTTAGAATATAATTGTTGAATTTATATGAAAAGAATAATTGAATGTGTGCCCAACTTCAGTGAGGGGCGTAATAGAGAGGTTATTGATAAAATAGTGGAGGCTATTGCTTCCGTAAAGGTTGATGTGGAGGGAGTTACAGAGAGCGTTAAGGTGCTTGACGTAGATCCGGGAGAGGCTACAAACCGTACAGTGGTAACTTTTGTGGGAAGCGTTGAGGCGGTTCTGGAGGCTGCATTCCAGGGAGTTAAGAAGGCGGGAGAACTTATAGACATGCGCTGTCATAAGGGTGCTCACCCAAGAAGCGGAGCTACTGATGTGCTGCCGTTGATTCCTATTTCCGGTATAACGCTTAGTGAGTGTGCAGAACTTGCCAGAGGACTGGCTAAGAGGATCTTTGAGGAACTTCAGATTCCTTGCTACTGCTATGAGGCTGCTGCATTCAAGCCGGAGAGAAAGAACCTGGCAGTGTGCAGGAGCGGTGAGTATGAGGCACTTGTGGAGAAAGTATGTGATCCGGAGAGAAAGCCGGACTTTGGCCCGGGCAAGTATACGGACGTGGTTGCAAAGAGCGGAGCCATTAATGTGGGAGCCCGTAACTTCCTGGTAGCCGTGAACTTCAATTTAAATACTACCTCAACCAGAAGAGCTATGGCTGTGGCGTTTGACGTTAGAGAGAAGGGACGTAAGATGAGAGAGGGCGGTTCTTTAACCGGCAAAGTGCTTAAAGATGAGAACGGTAACGATTTATGGCAGCCTGGAACCCTTAAGGGCTGCAAGGCAATAGGCTGGTATATAGATGAGTATGGTATTGCTCAGGTATCTATGAACATAACGGATATTGAGGCAACATCATTGCATGAGGCATACGAAGAGGTATGCCGTGCGGCATCTTTGAGGGGGCTTAAAGTTACGGGAACAGAGATAGTTGGACTGGTTCCTAAGAGAGTTCTTATGGATGCCGGAAGGTTCTATCTTGCACGCCAGCAGCGTTCATTGGGAATAAGCGAAGATGAGATAATGAAGATTGCGGTTAAATCTATGAGTCTGGATGACTTAAAGCCGTTTGTAGTAAGAGAGAAGGTGATTGAGTATCTTATGGAGGATCCTAAGGAGATGGCAGTTAAAGAGCGTCTTATAAGGATGACCTGCAAGGACTTTGCAGTGGAGACTGCATCTGAGTCTCCTGCTCCGGGAGGCGGTTCAATCTCCGCATATATGGGTGCGCTGGGGGCAGCATTGGGAACAATGGTTGCCAATCTCTCTTCTCATAAGAGAGGATGGGATGAGAGGTGGAAAGAGTTCTCAGATTGGGCAGAGAAGGGGCAGGCTATTATGAATGAGCTGCTTGCACTGGTAGATGAAGATACGGCCGCGTTCAACAAGATAATGGATGTATTCTCAATGCCTAAGGGAACGGAGGAGGAGAAGGCTGCAAGGGCTGCCGCTATGGAGGCTGCAACTCTCTATGCTACAGAGGTTCCGCTCAGAACATTAAAGACCTCCTTTAAGGTATTTGAGGTGGCAAATGCTATGGCTTCTATGGGAAATCCTAACTCTGTATCAGATGCCGGTGTTGCTGCTATTGCGGCAAGAGGAGCCGTATTCGGAGCTCGTCTGAACGTACACATTAATGCAGAGGGGCTTAAAGACAGAGCTAAGGCTGAGCAGCTTATGAAGGAGGCGGATGAGGTTATGGCCTGTGCAGTTGTGGAGGAGAAGAAGGTACTGGAGATTGTAGAAAACAAAATAAAGGGTTGATTCTATGACATTTAAAGAGGAAATACTTGCAGGGTTGGGAGATACTCTGCCTAGTGTAAAACCATACGATAAGAGCATTAATCACGCTCCCAAGAGAAAGGATATCCTAACGGAAAAGGAGAAGAAACTGGCGCTGCGTAACGCACTGCGTTATTTCCCTGCAAAGTTTCACAAGGAGCTGGCGGCTGAATTTCTGGAGGAACTGCGCCTCTACGGAAGAATCTATATGTACCGCTATAGGCCTGATTACAAGATATATGCACGCCCTATAGATGAATATCCGTGCAAGAGCGTATATGCCGCAGCCATAATGGCTATGATACAGAACAACCTGGACGAGAGGGTGGCACAGCATCCGCATGAACTCATAATATACGGAGGCAACGGAGCCATCTTCCAGAATTGGGCTCAGTACCGCCTTGTAATGCAGTATCTTGCAACAATGACGGATGAGCAGACGCTCTCTATGTATTCCGGTCATCCAATGGGTCTTTTCCCTTCACATAAAGATGCTCCGAGAGTTGTGGTAACCAACGGAATGGTTATACCAAACTACTCCAAGCCGGATCATTGGGAGAAATTTAACGCACTGGGAGTGAGCCAGTACGGACAGATGACAGCAGGCTCCTATATGTACATAGGACCTCAGGGAATAGTTCACGGAACAACAATAACCGTAATGAACGCTGCCCGTTTGCAGCTTAAAAAGAGAGGCATTGCCGGAACCCGTGAGAATATGGCGGGAATGCTCTTTGTTACAGCCGGTTTGGGAGGAATGAGCGGTGCTCAGCCAAAGGCCGGAAACATTGCCGGAGTGGTAAGCGTAACTGCGGAGATAAATCCTCTGGCTGCAGAGAAGAGACACTCACAGGGCTGGGTGGATGAGTTGCATTACTCTCTGGATGAACTTATTGAAAGAGTAAAGAAGGCGGTAGGAAATAAGGAAACCGTCTCACTTGCATACGTAGGCAATGTGGTGGATTTGTGGGAAAGACTTGCAGACGAGGGTGTTAAGGTGGATATAGGCTCAGACCAGACCTCACTTCACAACCCGTGGTCCGGCGGCTATTATCCAGTAGGCTACTCGCTTGAAGAGTCCAAGAAGATGATGGCGGAGGAGCCGGAGAGATTTAAAGAGGCGGTTCAGGCCTCACTCAGAAGGCAGATTGCTGCAATTAACCGCCTGGCGGAGAGGGGAATGTACTTCTTTGACTACGGTAACGCATTCCTGTTGGAATCTTCACGTGCAGGCGCGGATGTTATGAACGCAGAGGGCGGATTCCGCTATCCTTCATACGTTCAGGATATTATGGGACCTATGTACTTTGATTACGGGTTCGGTCCTTTCCGCTGGGTTTGCATGAGCCAGGACCCTGCAGATTTGGCAATGAGTGACTCTCTGGCTGTAAGGGAGTTACAGAAGGAGGCGGCCGTATCTACAGACGATATTAAGATGCAGATGTTTGACAACATACACTGGATAGAGGAGGCCGGAAGAAACAATCTTGTGGTTGGCTCCCAGGCCAGAATCCTCTATGCGGATTGCATTGGAAGAGTGAACATTGCACTGGCTTTTAATGAGGCAATAAGAAAGGGAGAGATAAAGGCTCCTATTGTTCTTGGAAGAGATCATCACGATGTCTCAGGTACAGACTCTCCGTTCCGTGAAACCTCCAATATCTATGACGGTTCACAGTTTACCGCAGATATGGCGGTGCAGAACGTAATAGGTGACGGCTTCCGCGGAGCAACCTGGGTATCAATCCATAACGGCGGAGGAGTAGGCTGGGGAGAGGTTATAAACGGCGGATTCGGAATGGTAATAGACGGTAGCGAGGCTGCCGATCGCCACATTAAAGAGATGCTGCACTGGGATGTAAACAACGGAATTGCACGCCGCTCGTGGGCCAGAAACTCCGGTGCTGAAGATGCAATAAGAAGGGAGATGGAGCGCACTCCTTCTTTAAAGGTTACAATGCCTAATCACGTAGATGACAATATAATAGAGGATTTATTCTGATTCTGTATGGAACATAAAATATCTTTTGACCATCTCTCCCTGGAGAGAATAAAGGAAATAATTGACAAGAAGATGACCCTTTCCCTCTCGGATGAGGCGGAAAAGGCAATAGTAAAGTGCCGTAAGTACCTGGACAGCAAGATGGAAGACATTGGACGTCCGGTATACGGAGTAACCACCGGATTCGGCTCTTTATACAACGTTACAATACCGGAAGACCAACTCTCTCAGCTTCAGTACAATCTGGTGGTAAGCCACGCCTGCGGAACAGGAGAGAGAGTTAGAAATGAGATTGTAAAACTTATGCTTCTGCTTAAGGTGCAGTGCCTCTCATACGGCCATTCAGGAGCGCAACTGGTTACGGTTCAAAGGCTTATAGATATGTTCAATAATGACATTCTGCCGGTTGTATACCAGCAGGGTTCATTGGGCGCATCGGGAGACTTGGCACCGCTGGCACACCTTTCACTTCCGCTGATTGGGTTGGGAGAGGTAGATTACAAAGGCGAGGTAAGAGAGAGTGCTTCCGTTTGGAAGGAGATGGGTTGGGAGCCTATAAAGCTGCAATCCAAAGAGGGACTTGCACTTCTGAACGGTACTCAGTTTATGAGCGCCCACGCTGTATGGTCTCTGATTCAGTGCCACAGACTCTCCGAATGGGCGGATAAGATTGGAGCAATCTCACTTGAGGCATACGACGGAAGAATAGAGGCCTTCTATCCACTTACACACCGTCTGCGCCGTCACCGCGGACAGATGGACACTGCCGCAAGATTTATGGCGCTTCTTGAGGGCAGCAGTCTCATTAACAGGCAGAAAGAGCACGTTCAGGATCCATACTCATTCAGATGTATTCCTCAGGTTCACGGTGCTGTGAAGGATAATATCCGCTATGTTGAATCCGTTATTGAAAACGAGATAAACTCTGCAACTGATAACCCTAACGTCTTCCCGGATGAGGATATGATTATCTCTGCAGGAAACTTCCACGGAGAGCCTATCGCCATCCCGATGGATACTCTTGCAATTGCTATGAGCGAACTTGCAAATATCTCAGAGAGAAGAGTTTTCCGCCTTATATCAGGGCAGAGAGGCTTGCCTAAATTCCTTGTGGCTGCCTCCGGTCTTAACAGCGGATTTATGATTCCTCAATATACTGCGGCTTCCATAGTAAGCCAGAACAAAGGACTCTGCTGGCCGGCATCTGCAGACTCAATTCCATCTTCACAGGGGCAGGAGGATCACGTAAGTATGGGCTCCAACTCGGCCACCAAACTGGTTAGAGTTGTGGAGAATACGGAGAGAGTGCTTGCAATTGAACTCTTCAATGCTGCTCAGGCACTGGACTTCCGCCATCAGATTACAGGCTGCAAATCCTCAGAAAAGATTGAGGCAATCTTTTCTGCATATAGAAAGGAAGTGCCTTATATTGAGCAGGATACATATATGCATCCTCTGATTGAAAAATCAATAGAATTTATCAGAAAATTCTAAGTTGGAATATGGGCAAAAGATTATTCATAAACATTAAAGAGCTTTACGGCATTCTTCCTCTTGAGGTTACAAGACTTCAGGGTGAGATGATGGATAGAGTAGAGAGTTTGCCAAACGCCTATCTTTTGGTTGAAGAGGGGAAGATTGCAGCGTTCGGCAAGATGGAGAATCTCTCTTTGGATGAGATGAAAGGCGTTGAGGTAGTGGACCTTACCGGAAAGAGGGTTATGCCCGCTTTCTGTGACAGCCACACTCACATTGTCTATGCAAAGAGCCGTGAGCAGGAGTTTATGGATAAGATTGCCGGGCTCTCCTACGAGGAGATTGCAAAAAGGGGAGGAGGTATTCTGAACTCTGCGGATGTGCTGCGTAACACATCTGAAGATGAACTTTATAGAATATCTTGTGAGCGTCTGGAGGAGATGATGGAGAAGGGAACCGGTGCAATGGAGATTAAGAGCGGTTACGGTCTTAATCTTGAGAGCGAGATGAAGATGCTGAGAGTGATAAAGAGAATGAAGGAGAGTTATCCCATTTTGATAAAATCTACATTCTTAGGGGCTCACGCGGTTGGAAGAGAGTATGTTGGAAGGCAGCAGGAGTATGTAGATATGGTATGCCGTGAGATGATTCCGGCAGTTGCTGCCGAATCTCTGGCGGATTATGTGGATGTCTTTTGTGACAAGGGGTTCTTTGATGTTCCTCAGACCGCTCAAATACTCTCAGCGGCAGCAAAATACGGTATCCGTCCAAAGATTCATGCAAATGAGTTGGACGTATCCGGTGGAGTGCAGGTGGGGGTAGATTACGGTGCGGTCTCCGTAGATCATCTGGAGAGAACTACGGAGGTTGAGATGAAATACCTTAAGGGAAGTTCTACAATGCCGGTTATGCTGCCGGGTGCTTCATTCTTTTTGGGTATGCCATACGGCAATGCCAAAGAGTTTATAAAGAGCGGGTTAGCAGTTGCTCTGGCATCAGATTACAACCCGGGTTCTTCTCCTAGCGGAGATATGAGGTTTGTGTGGGCGCTGGGATGCATAAAGATGCATCTTACTCCTAACCAGGCGTTTAACGCCGTTACTATCAACGGGGCTTACGCAATGGGTGTTGCGGATAAGGTGGGGTCAATTACGGTTGGAAAGGAGGCAAAGTTGATTGTTACAAAGGAGATTCCGTCATTGGGCTTCATCCCTTACTGCCACCACACCCCATTCATCGAGAGAGTGATAATTTAAAATAACATACTATGAATAAACGTTTTAAAAGAATCCTTACATTTTCCATCCTGATGCTCTTTGCAACGGCAGCGGTTGCGCAGAACATCAAGTTCAATCCAAAGTTGGATGCCGTCTCCGATGATGAGGTTAAGATGACGACCTATGCTCCTGATACCTCAGCTAAAGCGCTTTACATCTACAAGGGAATGTTCCGTTCCGTATATCTTACTCCGGCCGGTGATTTTGCCGTGGAGAAGACATACCGTTACAGAATCAAGATTCTTAAGGAATCCGCCAAGGGTTTGGCTACTTTTCAGATGGTTTACCGTACGGACGGTGATCTGAGTGAGAAGATTACGGATATTAAGGTGACAACCTTCAACTGGGAGAACGGTAAGGTTGTCAAGACCAAGATGAGCAAGGAGTTTATCTTTGACAAGAAGTATTCAGACAATATGAGAACTCTCTCATTTACAGCTCAGAATGTTAAGGTGGGTTCCGTTATTGAGGTGAGCTATGTGAGAAAAAATATGCACTTCTGGAATATAGGAGAACTCAATTTCCAGGGAGAGTATCCTATTAACTGTATGGAGGCCAAGATTTCATATCCGGATATGCTTAAGTTCAACCTTTTGAGCAGAGGAATCAAGTACTACTCTATGGTCTCTACGGGTGAAACTAAGGCGGTTGTTCTTAGAGGCGGCGGAAACTTTGACTATGAGAACTCAGTAGAGGTTTACAAGGCGGTAAATGTTCCGGCTCTTAAGGCGGAGGGTAACATCTATTGTATAGATCAGTTCTACAGTGCTGTGGAATACGAACTTAGAACCATTAAATACCCTAACTCCATTCCTAAAAACTATGGTGCTTCCTGGAAGGATGTGGACAACCAGTTCTATGACACCAAGGTATGTACTGAGATTACCTCTTCCTGCAAACTTAAGAGCGAGGTAGATCCTATAAAGAATTCAACGGAGTTGTCATTTGAGGAGAAAGTGGTGAAAATTAGAGAGTTGGTGGCATCCAAGGTTAAATGGAACAAAATAGTCAATCTCCTGCCTGCACCAATCTCCTACACGCTGAAGGAGGCGTCCGGAAGTAATGCGGATATTAACGCATTGGTTGGTAACTGCCTCAACTATGCGGGATTTACCGTTCATCCGGTTCTGATTAAACTTAGAACCAGCGGAGAACTTGCAGATTTCCACGTCTCTTATGATGCCTTTGATACCTTTATTCTCAAGGTTATAGACAAAGACGGCAAGTCTTTATACCTGGATGCTTCAGATGACAACGGATACATAAACGTTCTGCCGGATAGATTCCTGGTAAGCAAGGCCAGAGAGATAGCAAAGGGATTTCCTTCCGCCTGGGTAGACCTTACAAATCCGAGCAAAAATACCTTTATGATTGAAGTAAACGGTAAACTGGATGAGGATGGTCTTCTTACCGGAACCATGACTATAAATGCCTATAACAGCGAGTCCAGGATGATTAAAACTATGCTTAATGCATTGGATAAGGATGACGAACTCTTTGAGCAGCTAGAGGGGGGAAATTCCTACACCGTCAATTCGGTTACTAAAGAACACAACAAGGAGTATTCCTCTTTCTGTAAGGCGGTTGTAGAGCTGGAGCAGCAGATGCAGACCGCTTCCGGAGCTGAAGGAGAGATGATCTATCTGAAACCTATCATAGAGCATCTTCACAGAGACAGTTACTTTAAGTCTGAAACCAGAAGCGTGCCGGTAGATATAGACCGCCGCACCACCACTGTTTATCATATAAAACTGGAACTTCCGGAGGGTTGGGCTGTTGAACAAATGCCTAAGAGTGAGAAGTTTGGAATGCTTAAACTCAATTTAAACGCTACGGTAATTTATAAGGCGGAGGAGAGGGTTCTGGATGTTACCTATAAGACGGTTACCAACGAGATGTTTATAGACCCTACGGACTATCCGGATTACAGAAGATTCTGGCAGCAGTTGGTAAAGATTGAAAACGAGACAGTAGTACTTAAAAAGAAATGAAAAAGTTATTAGTTGCCGTTTTTCTGTTGCTGCCTCTTTTTTCATTTGCCCAGGAGGCAGCAGCGGAGATTTTGGATTATAAGCAAACCTTTGATTTAAAGAGTGTTGCAAATGGTACATATACCGTATCCGCAAAGATTAAGGTTAACAAGGAGTCCGGGAATTATGAAGGAAGGGTTGTTATAGTTACCGACTCAGACAGATCTTTGAACTCTTTTTCCGCAACCCTTACCTCTCCAAGCGGAACACGTAAACTGAAAAAGAGTGATTTGGAATCACGCGCATTGGCAAGAGAGTTGGCAGATGACGTCTATCTCTATTATTATCAGCCCAATGTTTCTTTCCCATATACGATAGAATACGAATATTCTCTCAATTTTAAACGTGGAGTAAGTACTTTCCCTACATTCGTTCCGGTAAATGATGAGGATGTAAAACTAGTTAAGGGTGAGTATGTTATAGATGTTCCTGCCGGATTTGGAATTCAGTACAGTTCTCCTTTGGAACCCAAAATAGACAAGAGCGGAACAAGGGATGTTTATACCTGGAAGGTGGAGAATTATGATGGTTATAAGGATGAGAGCTATATGCCGAGGTTATTTACAATTGTGCCTTATGTCTATGCCTCTCCAATCAATTTTATGTACTCCAAGGTTGAAGGAACTCAGGGTAACTGGAAAGAGATAGGAAAGTGGCTCTATGACCTTCAGAAAGAGACCTGGGATTTATCCTCTGAAGATGTAGAGAGAGTCCGCTCTTTGGTAAAGGGCTGTTCTACTCAGTATGAGAAGATTAAAGCACTTTATGACTATCTGAGGATGAATACCAGATATGTAAGCATACAACTAGGAATAGGGGGCTATAAACCGTTTGAGTGTTCCAAGGTTATCAGAACCGGATTCGGAGACTGCAAGGCTCTTTCTAACTATATGAAGGCAATGCTCAAGGTAGTTGGCATAGAATCAGATTATTATATAGTTCATACAGATAAGCCCGATTTGGAGAAAAACTATGCATCCGTGGGGCAGATGAATCATGCAATGCTTGCGGTACCTATTACGGATGAGGGAGTTATGAAGGGTGATACCATTTGGATGGAGTGTACAAACCCCAATTATCCTCTGGGTTACAGACATGAAGACATAGCGGGCCATCAGGTGGTTTTGATTAAGGAAGATGGCGGTGTTCTGACCCGTTGCGGAGCCTATCCGGATTCCCTCTCTCTTTTGAGAAATGACGTTAAGGTTATGGTAAGCTCTACGGGAGATGCTCAGGTAAACGTGCATCAGTCTGCATATCTGGACTTTTCAGAGTCTTTGATATCTCTCCCTCAGAAGGATCCTAAAGATCAGTCCCGCTTTTTTGCAAGAGAGATTATAGTCTCCAGCAATGAGCCTAAAATCATTAAGATGGAGAACAACTTCAACGATTATCCAAAATACGGAAGAGCCTTTGTTCCTTGTGCTAAGACGGATTTCTCCTTTGAGTGCCGCAACTATGCAGAGAGTAACGGAGAGCGTCTCTTTATTCCTCTAACTCCTTTAAAATATGGATTTTCTGTAGATAGGGGCGAGAGAAAGAATCCCGTTCATCTCAGCGGATCTGTATCTTACATAGACAGTATTGTTATTGTAGTTCCTCCTACATACGAGATAGAGTCACTTCCGAAGGCTGTAAATGCTGATTGCGGATGGGCGGAATTCTCCTCAACCATAAAGGCTGATGGGAGTATGATTACTGTGATTCTTTCTTCAAAGACCCGCAAAGGAGATTACCCTAAGGAGAGTTACGCATCTTTCCGTACGGCAGCACGCAAGTATAACAATATGTGCAAGGCTAAGATAGTGCTGAAGAGAAAATAGTCTCTATCTATCTGATTCAATTATCTTTAGAAGCTCATCAATTGCCTGGGAGTCCGGTACGGATTTAAGTACCGGTCTCTTACCCTTGTAGATGGTTACAAGTCCGCCGCCCTGGCCTACATAGCCGTAGTCTGCGTCCGCCATCTCTCCCGGGCCGTTTACTATGCAGCCCATTACTGCAATTCTAACTCCCTTAAGATGAGCGGTTTTCTCCTTAACCTTATTGAAGGTCTCCTCCAGGTTGTACTGAGTTCTGCCGCAGCCCGGGCAGGCAATATATTCCGGATGGTAGAAGACTCTTCTGGCGCCCTGCAGAACGTTTTCTCTAAGGCCCTTCATCTCCTCCTCGGAGAATGGAGAACCGGTAATGGTAAAGTCATCTATCTCCTTGGTCAGCAGCATGCAACCGAGACTAGCCGCCACCCTAATTATAAACGGATACCACTCCTTTTCATTGCACCTGAAGAGTGAGAATGGAACGGTAGGGGTTTTGCCCAATGGAGCAATAAACTTTTCCACCTCTTCACTTAGTCCGCTCTCAAAAAAGGAGGCAATCTCCTCTCCTGCAGGTATCTCATTTACAGGGTTTTCTGTGAGCGATACCCTTATAGTATCTCCAATCTTCTGCCTTAGCAGTGCTCCTATCCCGATGGCGGATTTGATTCTGCCCTGGTCTTTGTTGCCAGCCTCCGTCACACCCAAATGAACCGGATAAACCGTGCCGGAGTTTTTCATAGCGGAGTAAAGGAGGGTGTAGGCCTGACTCATCACTATTGTGTTGCTGGCTTTGAGAGAAACTACAACCTTCTCAAAATCAACCTCTTTGCACATATTAAGCCACTGCATTGCAGCCTGCATCATCCCCTCCGGAGTGTTGCCGTATTTGTTTACAATCTCCTCTCCCAAAGAGCCGTGGTTGAGTCCTATTCTTACGGCTGTGCCGTATTTTTTGCACTGCTCAATAAACTTTGCAAACTGCCCCTGGGCGTCTTTGTGAACCTGAGCAAAGTTGCCCGGATTTATTCTCACCTTATCCGCCACGGAAGCGGCGGCAATAGCAACGTCAGAGTTAAAGTGAACGTCTGCAACCAGCGGAGTATCAACGCCTTGGCGGTGAAGTTCCGCCTTAATCTTATCCAACGCCTCAACCTCTTTCATTCCCTGGGTGGTGAGTCTTATAAGACGCGCTCCCTTCCGGGCCATCTGAAGGCACTGATTTACACTCGCCTCAACATCCTGAGTATGAGTGTTGCACATAGTCTGGACAGCAATAGGGGCAGAACCTCCTATTGTCAAATCCTTAATCTTTACCTGAAGTATCCTGGTCATTTTCAGTCTTTTCTAGATGGTTTGTTCTGAGGATTCTTGTATGAGGAACCGCCTATACGGTAGAAGAGTCCGGCAGAGAGTATTATTTGGGATGTATGAGTTGAGACCCACACGTCTTTGTAAAAGACCTTAGGGTCGTAAGTATTGCTGAGGTTGTATTTGTAGTTGGCCTCCAGGTGAATCTCAAAGGGACGGAAAACAAAGGCAATTCCGCCGCCGCCAATAATTCCGTAACCGTATTTCTTGTAGGTGGATGAGATGCTCGGATTTAGCAGCTCCGAGAAGGAAGCACTCAGTTTATATGAGCCGTAAGCGCCCAAATTAAAGAGAAGTCTCATATTCCAGAAGTCTATCCTGAACTGAGAGACAAAAGGCAGCGTAACGGTCTGAAAACGCTCTTTTCCCTCCTGAATAACCTTTCCCTTGTCATCTACTATGGTTGTGGTGTAACCCACCTCGTTAAACTGCAATCCGGTTTCAACTCCAAAGAGTGAGATGGCATTCCAAAGTGAGTGATAATAAGTGTAATAGATTCCAAAGTTCTTTGGAGTCATAAGAGACTTCTTGTCATAATCCACGCTGAAGTAGATGTTGTCTATTGCATATCCCCACTTTACTCCCAAAAGGTGTTCTCTGATTCTGGAACTGTCTTTTACCTGACCTATGGGTTGGGCATTCCTAAAGGAGTGCTCGTCAAACTCCTTCATAATATCCACGGTATCAACTATCTGTGACCATCCTTCAGAAACGCTGAAGAGTGAGAGCAGTGCAATTATTATGATTTTTCCCTTTTTCATCTATTCAAATAGTTTTTTAAGATCTACCGTTTGGGTAACATCCATCTGTTGTCTTAACGTTATAAGTGTCTTACCGTCTGAGAGTTTAAGTAATCTGGCCTTCTCAGGAGGGATTCTCTTGAGTACGTTGCCCACATCCAGTTTACCGTTGCCGTTCTTATCTTCCGTTATTCTGAAGGAGTAGTTGCCGGCATTCAGATATGGGAACTTATACTCTCCGTCCCTGGTAACTATATACTTAAGATAGGTTTTATCTCTCTTTTCATTAACCAGTTCCACAATAAATCTTCCTCCGTTTGTGTTGTTTATCTGAAGGGTAATGGAACTCAGGTTGTCATCATTAGGGAGGGAGAAGTTACGGCGCAGGGAGTCATTGGTAAAGCCGTTCACATCCTGGAAAATTCCGGCAGGGATTCTTACAACATAATCATTACCAACCTTGTACGGGTCATCTGCATAAATGACGTAACGGAGGATGTTGCTTGAATCTCTCACTGCGTGGAATTTAAAGTTGGAGACCACTTTTCTAGGAGTGGAGGTGGTAAAGAAGAGGGAGTCAAAATTTGCCTTAATCAGAGGAGTAGGGAAGGTAATCTCAATTCCCATATTTTCAACGTTTTTGGCATCCAGAGTAAGGGTGAATTTGAGCAGATCCTCTCTCTCTTTAGGCTGCTTCTCCTCATCCTTTTCCTTATCCTTATCCTGATTTTTGAACGGGTTGTTTCTGGTGCTCTTATTTGTACCGGTCAGATTCTGAACGGATTTATCCGTGAGTCCGGTATTTGTCTCATCATTCTTTTTGCCGCCCTTTATCTTGCTCTTATCAAACGGTTTAACCAGTTTTATGCTTCTGCTCTCAGGAACAAGTTTTCCGGTGGAGTCTGTCTTTTGGTAGCAGAGACGCATAAAGAGGGTATCCGGAACGCTCTTTCTCTCGTTAATCCAGAATGAGAGGGAATCTCCCTCGGCATTGAACTGGCGGATAATCTTATCTGAGTAAACTCCCTTAATTAAGAAGGTGTCAATCTGTGGGTTAGCCGCGTTGAACTTAAGGAAGCACTCTCTCTCGGAGACTCTTCCGGAGTTGGTGAGATACTGCCTGTCCGGCCTCTCTTTAAAGATGTAAATATCTGTCTGTGAAGGTCTGCTGAGGCAGGCAACGGTATCTTTCATATCCATCATCTTAGTCTGTAAAAGACCCTTCTTATCCGCGATGGTTGGGGTTATCAAAGTATCACAGAAACCGCCGAACTCAACCCCCTTGTCATAGAGGTAGTTATTGTTCTTATCCTCTACTGCGTAAATTGTGTAAGGAACTCCCTTTAAGGCTCTTACGCAGAAGTATCCCCACTCGTCCGTCTTTGATATCGCATCCGGCAGATCCAAAACGACTGAGGAATCTTTTGGGTTTTGATAGAGTGTGACAAGAACTCCCTTTTTAGGAAGCAGAGTCTGGTAATCCATTACCGTTCCGCTTATCAGCAGGGAATCTATGGTGTTTCCGGTGGAGAAGGTATAGACGTAGTTGTTGAAAGGATTGCCCTCGTTTACGTCAGATATTGACTCTCCAAAATAGATTGAGTAGGTCCTGTCTTTCTTTAAAGTGTCATTGAAGGTTAGCACAACACTCTTCTTCTTAATCTTTGCCGTAGGCCTCTTAATCATTGGAGGTGAGACTACTATCTCTGTTGCCTGATTCTTGAGCTGAACATATTCGTTAAAGTTCAGATATATCTTTCCCTTCTGGGTAGGGAAGTTGCATCTTACGGAATCCGGCAGGGTTGAGACAATTACGGGCGGTATGGTATCTTTTGGACCGCCCTGCGGCCCTTTGGAGGTGTTGGCACAGCTCTGTGAGTAGGAGATGTAAAGGCCTGCTGCACAGAGAACTGTAACTGCTCTAAGTATGTTGGTTATCTTCTTCATAATCACTCTTCATCTTTAAAGTCCACTCTCTTGGCGGATTCAATTCCCTTCATTGTACCAATGGTCTTTATAATCTCGTCCAGGTCATTGGTGTTGTGTACGTAAAGGTCTATGTATCCGTAAAATACACCATCGTGAGTTTCAAAGAAAAGCTTACGGATATTTACGGAGAGCTGAAGGGTTATATACTTGGTAATCTCGTTTACAATGCCGAGGCGGTCTATTCCCTTGAGTTCTATTCTGGCAAGGAAGGAGAGGATGGTGTGCTTGGTCCACTTTGCGTTGATGATTTTTCCTCCCTCGCTGGAGGCCAGAGCCATTGCCACCGGGCAGACCTTCTTGTGAATTACAACCTCTCCGTTATCGTCCAAAAAGCCTATGATAGGGTCTCCCGGAATAGGGTTGCAGCAATCTGCGGTCTTGTATGTAAGTGTCTTATCCAGAGGATTTTCCTTAAGGAGGTAATCTTTGTGACGGTCTATCTTTTTCTCCTTGCCCTCATCATTTGAACTCTCTTCAACCTCCTCCTTCTCCTCCTTGTCGGATGAGAAGGTGAGCTTCCAATATTTTACAAGTTTGTTCTCCTTGTTCTTTTTGAGAATCTTCTCCAAATCCGTGAGGTCTATAAGTCCTGAGCCTATCTTTGAGTAGAGCTCGTCCTTGTTGCTCACCTTGAACTCGTCTATCAGTTTCTTCAGAACCCTTATATGTAACTTAACGCCAAGGGAATCCAGAGCCTTCTCCAACTTCTCCTGTCCTCTCTTTATGGAGTCTTTTACCTCACCTTTAAGGGAGTCCAGAATTATGTTTCTGGCTTTGGCGGTCTTTACAAATTTAAGCCACTCACGCTGAGGTTTTTGGGAGTCTGCAGTAATAATCTCCACCATATCTCCGTTGCGGAGTTGGTAGGAGAGAGGTACCAGCTTCAGATTGACTTTGGCTGCAATTGCCTGATTTCCAATCTCTGAGTGGATATGGTATGCAAAGTCCAGAGCGGTGGCTCCCTTCTCCATACGCTTGGATTCTCCGGCAGGGGTGAATACGTATATCTCCTTGGAGAGCAGTCCGGTATGGAACTTATCCAGAAACTCCAGAGCGTTAACGTCCGGGCTTTCAAGCACTTCCCTTACCATATTGAGCCAATCGTCCATATCCCTCTCAGGGTTGGCAATCTTTCCACCCTTGTAGTTCCAGTGAGCCGCAACTCCCTTCTCCGCAATGGCGTTCATTCTCACGGTTCTTATCTGCACTTCTACCCAGCCTCCCTGAGGGTTCATAAGGGTACAGTGCAGAGCCTCGTATCCGTTTGATTTTGGCGTACTTACCCAATCGCGAATACGGTCGGTATTGGAGAGGTAATCCTCAGATATGAGGGAGTAGATATCCCAACACTGCTTTCTCTCAGAGCTGCCCTTCTTAGGGGTGAAGATGATTCTTACTGCAAAGAGATCATAGATTTCCTCAAAAGGAATTCCCTTTGTCTGCATCTTGTTCCAGATGGAGTAAGGGGTCTTTATTCTCTTGGTAATGGTAAACTTATAGTGGGCCTCCTCCAGGAGTTTGGAGATTGGTTCAATAAAGTTGTCTATTATAACTCCCTTAGTCTGAGTGTATTCTGCAATCTTGGCGCAGATTTGGGCATACTGGTCCGGCTGACGGAATTTGAGCCAGATGTTCTCCATCTCACTCTTAATGCTGTATAGTCCCAAACGGTGGGCCAGAGGGATGAAGATATACATGGTCTCTGAGAGAATCTTATCCTGTTTCCTTTCAGGCATAGATTCTATAGTGCGCAGATTATGAAGGCGGTCCGCCAGTTTTATAAGAATGACTCTGACGTCGTCATTCAGCGTAAGAAGTATCCTCTTAAAGTTCTCCGCCTGAAGCGTAGTCTGCTCCTTTCCCCCCTCCATTTTGGTATCCATGGCAGACTTGATTTTTGTAAGACCGTCTACCAGAGAGGCAATCTTTGCCCCAAAGAGTCTCTCCACATCCTCCACCGTATACTCGGTATCCTCTACCACATCATGGAGCAGCGCCGTCACGATAGACTTATAGCCTAGCCCGATCTCCTGCACTACAATCTTTGCAACTGCAATAGGATGAATAATATACGGCTCACCGGAACGGCGGCGGACACCCTTATGGGCTTCGTTTGCAAATTCAAAGGCCTTTATAACCCCTTCGTACTCCTCCTGAGATGCGCACCTTTTGAGCGCAGCCAGGCGAAGAGATTCGAATTCCCTCTGAATCAGTTCGTTGTCTTCTTTTGTAAAATCACTCATCCTTTTAAGATTTAAAGTCTTATATCTCTTTTACCCTCCATCACCTCTTTGAGTTTCAAAGATATCTTATCTTTCCATTGGCCCTCTTCCATTTTGGCCATTTCTCTCTCTATAAGTTTATATCCCTCATCTTTAGTCTCATCTGAGGCGTAATCTTCCAGGTATTCTGCAAGTGTAAGCAGGGCGTTAGGGGTGCAGAACTTCTTAATGAAGCCCGGAATAGCAAACTCCATAAAGTGCTCTCCGGTTCTTCCGGCCCTGTAGCAGGAGGTGCAGAAACTAGGTATAAAGTCTTCACTCATAAGCCATTTGACAGCCTCATCCAACCCTCTGGTATCTCCAACTTTAAACTGCTCACGCTCCAGGTTCTGCTTTTTGTCGTTTGCAGCATATCCTCCAATCTCCAGTTTGGTGCCCGCATCTATCTGAGAGACACCAAAGTGGATAACATCTCTTCTAATATCCGGAGCCTCTCTTGCCGTCATTATCATTCCGGTGTAAGGAACGGCCAGACGCAGAATGGCTACCAGTCTCTTAAACTCCTCGTCCTTAGTGCGGTACGGGAACTCCAGGTTCACATCCGTTGCCGGCTGAATTCTTGGGAAACTTATGGTGTGAGGTCCCACTCCAAACTTCTCCTTAAGATGGATGGCGTGGCTTACAAGTCCCATTACCTCAAATCTCCAGTCATAAAGTCCTATGAGTGCGCCAATTCCAAGGTCATCTATTCCCGCCTCAAAGGCTCTGTCCAGTCCGTCCAGACGCCACATATAGTTTCCCTTAACTGTATCCTTTGGGTGATATTGGGAGTAGGTGGCCTTATGGTATGTCTCCTGGAATATCTGATATGTTCCTATGCCCTCGTTTTTAATTGTCTTATAGCCTTTTACATCCAGCGGAGCGGCGTTTATGTTCACTCTTCTTATGGCTCCGTTCTTGGAATGGACACTATAAACGGTCTTTACGCAATCTGCAATAAACTCCGGAGTGTAGATAGGGGATTCTCCGAATACCAGTATGAGTCTCTTCTGTCCGCTGTCCTGCAGAGAGGTAACCTCCTGTATGAGTTCTTCCTTTGTAAGGGTCTTTCTTACAGTGTTATGCGAACTCTTCCTGAAGCCGCAGTAGGCGCAGTTGTTTATGCAGTAATTGCCTATGTAAAGCGGTGCAAAGAGTACTATTCTGTTTCCGTAAATCTCTCTTTTTAACTCTCTTGCAGCGTTATATAACTCCTCAAGACCCTCCTTGGACTTTATTGCCAGAAGTGCGGCCGTCTCCTCCAGGGTAAGGGGAGTCTTGGAGAGAGACTTTGCAAATATCTCCCTGTAGCGGACCTTATCCTCCACGCTGTTGGAAATGAGGCTGTTAATGCGGCCGTCATCTATGAAATCAACTGCTCCCTTGCTAAGAGACCAATCCATATTTATTCCCTTATTCATCATACTTTTAATCTTAATCTTTCCTCCTTCTCTTTTTTCTTTCTGTTAATATGCTCCTTAAGGCTCTGGAAGGAGTGGGTCATCTCCGCCCCGATCAGTATCATCATCCAACTGAGGTTCAGCCAGATAAGGAAGAGAGGAAAGGCGGCAACAGCTCCGTAAATTCTGTTGAGCCTGGAGACCATAAGCTGGGTTCCCGTATAGAGAAACTGCAGCAAAACAAAGGCGAATGCGGCAACTATCGAGGCCCTGAAGGCGTGTCTCCACTCCACCTTGGTGTTTGGTATATACTTGTTCATCATTGTAAGGCATACAACGCAAATCAAGTAATACAAAAGCCATTGGACTGCACCTGCAATGTGCACTCCGCCAAGCATTTTAACGCTGTATTGGCCTATGCTGTTTGTTGTAAAAACACCCAGAGAGAGGAAGAGCAGAATCAAAAACGGACTTACCAAAATAAACCCCGCACAATAGGCAACTCTTTTGCCCATAGATCTTCTCTTGTTTATACGCCAAATAGCGTTAAAATGCCTCTCTATGTTGAAAATAAGCCATACTACAGACCAGAAGAAGACAAATGCACTCACCATTCCGAATGCGCTCTCCTTTCCGGTGCTTATTATGTTGGAGGCAAAACCCAATGCCTTTTCAATTATCTGCTCGTTACCCTCAAAGGTGCGGTAAATGACAGTTTCCAGGTAGTTTTCCAACCCCACGCCGTCCACTATGAAGAAGACTAGGGCAAGGAAGGGGATAATGGCAAAGGTGGTGAAGAAGGTAAGGGAGATGGAGTAGAGGCCGAGTTTATTGTCTCTGGAGTTATGGACAAGTTCCAACACTCTCAACAGTCCGCCGGCCACTAACCTTCTTGGGCCCTTAAGAGTCTCAAAATCAACAGTCCATAGATCATCCTTAAGAAACTTTATGCATATCTGATAAAGTTCCTTTACGGAGTCAATCCAACCGTTGACCTCGCTCTTAATGCCTCTGAAGAAGCCCCTTACACCGTGTTCGCCACTCTCTTTACTCATCCAACGCTTTTACAAAACTCTCTGCAAAGAGGTTGAGATTCTCCTCAATCTTCTCTGCTGTAGGCTCTCCAAATGCCTCAACTGTAGGGGATACCAGATTCAGTTTAGCCTCTTCCGCAAACTTTGCAAGTGCCTTGGCACCGGCGCCGTTCCAGCCGCTGGTTCCGAATATTCCCATCACTTTACCCTTAGGAGCCATAATCTTTATCTCACTGCAGAGATGCTCCATCATTGGGTGCATGAAGGTGTTATAGGCACAGGTTCCAAGTATGAACCCTTTGTATCTCATTATATCGCTGAGGATATAGGAGGCGTTACTCTTTGATACATCGTAAGTTCTGACGTTCTTAATTCCCATCTGAGCCATCTTTGCTCCAATGCTGTCCGCCAGTTTTGCGGTGTTGCCGTACATTGAGGCATAGCATATTACAACGCCTCTCTCAGATTTGGATGCGGCCCAGTCTGCGTAGAGGGAGATTACCTTTTGAGGATTCTCCTTCCAAACAACTCCGTGAGAAGGTGCAATCATCTTTACCGGAGTATCTGCCAACTTGGTTATCGCTCTGGTAACCATCTGGTTATACTTGGCAACTATGTTGGAGTAGTAACGTCTCATCTCCGGAAGGAATATTTCTTCCATGTTGTAATCTGAGTCAAATATGCCGCCGTCCAAAGTACCGTAACCTCCGAACGCGTCACAGGAGAAGAGGACCCCGTCCTTAACGTCCAGAGTTACCATAGTCTCAGGCCAGTGAACCCAAGGGATGAAGACAAACTTAAGAGTGCTCTCTCCAATCTCAACCTCCTGATTATCTGTCACTGCCATAAAGCAGTCCTGAGAGATTCCGTAGTATTTCTCCATAAGTTCAAAGGTCTTGGCATTTCCAATCACCTTAACCTCAGGATATTTGGCAATTACTGAGGAGATCATTCCGGAGTGGTCCGGCTCCATGTGGTTGACTACCAGGTAATCCAGTTTCTCTCCGCCCAAAACGGTCTCTATCTTTTTCAAGAACTCACCATCTGCTCCAAACTCCACGGTATCTATAAGAACGTTCTTTTTATCCTTGATAATGTAGGAGTTATATGATACTCCGTAAGGAATAGGCCAGTTGTTCTCAAATAGAGCCGTGCGTCTGTCATTTACTCCTATGTAACTGATTCTGTCTGTTATTTTGCTTATTCTCATATTATTACTAATTATTTTTATCTTTAAAACAATGTATACTCATCATTTTCTTTGGCGTCATTGCTCTCTCCCTTGAAGGTTTCTCCGTTAGGATTTGCTATCCTGTAAAACTCCTCCTCTGAGATTACCGGAATTCCCAACTTCTCCGCCTTCTGCAGTTTAGCGGCTCCCGCCTTGCTTCCGGCCAGAAGATAGGTGGTGTTGGCTGAAACGCTGCTTCCAACCTTTCCTCCGTGCGATACTATGTACTGCTTCATCAAATCTCTTGATATTGAGTAGTTTCCTGTAATCATTATTGTCATTCCCGACAGTGTATCGGAGACCTTTTCCACCTCTTTCTCTTCAAACTGAAGCCCGAATGAACGCAGAGCCTCAACCGTCTTTATGTTTGCCGGCTCTTTAAAGTACTCTACAATTGACTGGGCCAGAGCCTCTCCCACATCCTGAGTCTGAATAAGTTGCTCCACGGTAGCCTTTGAGAGTGCATCTACGGTTTTGTATTCCGCCGCCAGAGTTTTTGCGGATACCTCTCCTATATGCTTAATTCCCAGAGCGTAAAGCACTCTTCCAAAAGGCACTTTCTTGGACTCCTCCAGTGAGGTGCGGAAATTCTCCACGCTCTTGCCCTTCCATTTATCCAGACTTAGCAACTGAAGGTCATTCAGAGTGTAAAGGTCCTCAAGTTTCTTAATAAACTCACGTTCGCACAGCTGGTGTATTGCCACCTCTCCCACGTTGATATTCATTGCCTTACGTGAGGCAAAGTGGAGGAATTTGCCCTCTATTTGCGGCGGGCAGCCCTCACTGTTAGGGCAGAAGAACTTTGCCTGCTGAGGGTCTCTTACAAGCGGTGTGGAGCAGGCCGGGCAGAGGGTCGGGAATACCACCTTCTCTGAAGCGGGCTCTCTCTTAGAGAGTTCCACACGGGTAATCTTTGGAATAATCTCACCGCCCTTTTCCACATAGACGTAATCTCCAATGCGTATATCCAGAATCTCCATCTGGTCTGCATTGTGGAGGGTGGCTCTCTTTACTACAGTTCCGCTTAATTGAACCGGCTCCAGATTGGCTACCGGTGTAACCGCACCGCTTCTTCCTACCTGATAATCAATGGAAAGTACCTTGCTAAGCGCCTCCTCGGGTTTGAACTTGTAGGCCACGGCCCACCTCGGTGTCTTGGAGGTAAAGCCCAAAAGTTTCTGAATGGCGTACTGGTCTACCTTAACCACCATTCCGTCCGTTGGAAAAGGAAGGCTCTTTCTCCTCTCGTCCCAACTCTCTATGTAACTTATAACCTCCTCAATATCATTGCACTGCTTGGAGTATTCGGATATGGGAAGCCCCCAGGAGGAGGCCTCTTTAAGAGAAAGGCTGTGAAGAGGAGTTTTATAATCTTCAGATGCAATCAGATGATAGAGAACGCATTGCAGTCCTCTTTCCGCCACCTGGCTGCTGGAGAGCATTTTAAGAGAGCCAGCCGCAGCGTTTCTAGGGTTGGCGAACGGCTGCTCCTCATTCAGTATCTTGTCATAGTTGAGGCGGTCAAAAGCCTCAAACGGCATATAGACCTCTCCTCTTATCTCAAATTCAGCGGGATAGCCACTGCCCTTGAGGGAAAGGGGTATGCTCTTGATTGTCTTTATGTTACGGGTGACATCATCTCCCTTCTCTCCGTCTCCTCTGGTGAGGGCTCTTACGAGTTTACCATCGCGATAAAGAAGATTTATGCCGCTTCCGTCAAATTTAAGTTCGCAGTTATAGGTGAAAGCTGTGGAAACGCTCTTTTTTACTCTTGCGTCAAACTCTCTGAGTTCCTGTATGTTGTAGGTGTTGGCAAGAGAGAGCATAGGGTGGAGGTGCTTCTCCTGTTTGAAAGGGGAGGAGTCCGTCTCCAAATCACTTCCCACGTGCTTTGTAGGGGAGTTCTCCAGAGCGTACTGAGGGTAGAGTTTCTCCAGGGAGGCGAGCTCTTTGAGCAGAAGGTCAAACTCGTAGTCTGAGATGGTGGGGGAATTCTCCACGTAATAGCTTCTGTTATGCCTCTCAATCTCCTTTGTAAGGGCATCTATCCTATTTTTTGCCTCTAAACTCTCCATAAGGAAAATACAAAGCCCAAATTTAACCATTATTTTAATAAAAAGAGTACCTTTGCCCCCGTTTTAGAGATATTGAATTATGCAGAAATCTATCGTAATCCTTACAGGCGGCGGTCCTGCCCCGGGAATGAATACTGTTGTTGGCAGTATAACAAAGACATTTATTAGCAACGGATACAGAGTACTTGGACTTCACGGCGGATACAAAGGGCTTTTCTCCCCGGATCCAAACTATTGTGAATTAGACTTTTTCAAGGCTGACGACATATTCAACAGAGGTGGTTCCTTCCTGGTGATGAGCCGTTTCAAACCAACTCAGGAGGATTTTGATAAGAATTTCAACCTTAAGTTCTTCCAGGAGAACAACATTGAACTTCTGGTAACAATCGGAGGAGACGATACTGCCTCTACCGCAAACAGAATTGCAAAGTTCCTCAGAGAGAAGAACTTCCCAATTGCAAATATTCACGTTCCAAAGACTATAGATAACGATCTTCCTCTTCCTCAGAATATTCCTACGTTCGGTTACAACTCCGCAAAGGGTGAGGGAACCAGAATTGCAGCTTCAGTTTACGAGGATGCGAGAACCAACCACACCTGGTTTGTAATTTCAGCAATGGGACGCAGCGCAGGTCACCTTGCACTTGCTATCGGTTACACCAACCACTTCCCAATGATTGTAATTCCGGAGATGTTCAACAAGAGCGATATCTCAGTTGAGAAGATTCTTAACATGGCAATCTCCTCAATCATAAAGAGAAAGATATTGGGTATAGAGTACGGAGCAATCATTATTTCCGAGGGCGTATTTGAGAGTTTCTCACCTGATGACCTCAAAGAGTTCGGAGTAAGTTTCTCATACGACGAGCACGGCCATCCTGAACTTGGTAAGATCTCCAAGGCTCAGATGTTCAACGATATGCTTGAGGTAAGACTCAAACAGCTGGGTATATCTGTAAAGACCCGTCCTGTTGAAATCGGATACGAAATCAGATGTATCACTCCTCACGCTTATGACCTGGTTTACTGCACGGAGCTGGGTATGGGAGTTTACAAACTCTTCAAGCAGGGTATTACCGGATGTATGGTTTATATGGACCTCAACGGAAGCATTAAGTCTCTCTATCTGGAAGATATGCAGGATCCTAAGACCGGTAAGATTCCGCCAAGAGGTGTGAATATTCATCAGGATAAGATTAACATGATCTTTGAGTACATAATGCAGTACATTACGCCTGCAGATTACGAGGCGGCTAAGAAGTACGTGAAAGATCCTGAGACTTACGACTTTAAGAAAATCCTGAACTGGTAATTTAGAGCCACCTTGGAGGTTCGAACTCCAGACCTACGCGTTACGAATGCGTTGCTCTACCTACTGAGCTAAGGTGGCGTATGCCCCAAACGGGAGTGCAAAAATAGTAAAAAATTAATGGCTGTATCAATTCCAACCGAATTAGGGTTTGAAAAAATTCCTAAACTGCTGAGGCAATATGCCGTTCCGGCCATTATTGCCATGACCGCCTCTTCCCTTTACAATATGTGTGACAGCATATTCATTGGGCAGGGTGTGGGTCCATACGCTATTGCAGGATTGGCCATTACATTCCCGTTGATGAATTTGAGCACCGCATTCGGCACTCTGGTGGGAGTTGGTGCATCTACCCTTATGAGCGTGCTGCTGGGGCAGAAAAACTACGATGCGGCCAACAAGGTGATGGGTAATTCCATCGTGATGAATATAGCTACCGGAGTGATTTTCACCCTGGTAACTCTGCTCTTCCTTACTCCCATCCTCTACTTCTTTGGCGGCAGTGACAACACCGTCACATACGCCCGTGAGTATATGATTATCATTTTGGGCGGAAACATCATTACCCATCTCTACTTTGGATTGAACAGCGTAGTTAGGGTAATAGGGTTCCCAAAGAAGGCTATGGCTGCCACAATCCTCACGGTTGTAATCAATTGCATACTGGATCCTCTCTTCATCTTTGTATTCGGCTGGGGAATAAGAGGGGCCGCCATTGCTACCATAATATCGCAATTTATTGCCCTGCTGTATATTACAAAGCTCATCTCCAATAAAAACAATGTAGTGCACCTCCAGAAGGGAATCTACAGACTGAGCCGCAAGATTGTATCTCAAACATTTTCAATTGGTCTGGCTCCCTTCCTTCTTCATATAGGTGCCTGTCTTATTGTGATTGTTCTTAATAAACAGCTCATTACATACGGAGGAGATATGGCGGTGGGTGCATACGGCATCATTAACCGCCTGGGCTTCATTTCAATAATGATAGTCATAGGACTCAACCAGGGAATGCAGCCTATTGCGGGTTATAACTTTGGAGCCCAAAAGCATGAGAGAGTTACAAGCGTTCTGAATCTTACAATCAAATGGGCGACTTTGGTAACCACGGTTTCCTTTTTGGTTGCGGAGATTTTCCCAAGAGCCTTAACCCGTCTCTTTACCTCGGATCCGGAACTTATAGATCACACCGTACTTGGAATGAGAATATATTTCTGCACCTTCCCAATCATTGGTTTCCAGATGGTTGCAAGTAACTTCTTCCAGTGTATAGGTCTGGCTAAAAAGGCAATATTCCTCTCTCTTACGCGTCAGGTGATTTTCCTTCTGCCGATGCTTCTGATTCTTCCTCCAATCTTTAAGATAGGGGGAGTCTGGTGGGCGCTTCCTGCATCTGATGTTATGGCCAGCGTAATGACCGCCTATATGCTTTACCGTCAGAAACAGGCATTCAAAGAATCCATAAAAGACAAACTTATAGAAGAGATTGAAAATGAGTAAGTTCTTCCACATCAACATTGGCCGCCAAATTGGTTCCGGCGGGCTTTTGGTTGCCAACCGTCTCGGAGAGATTTTCAACGTTAAAGTCTATGACAAACAGCTCATTAACATGGCTGCCAAAGAGAGCGGACTGGACGCTTCACTATTTAAAAAAGAGGATGAAAAGGACTCTCTTTCTCTAAACTCAAGTTTCAGTTTCTCCACCTTTGTTGAGGCTGTCTCCAGCGGATTCGGCTCAAACATGATAAGTTCTTCCAATCTTTTTAAGATTCAGAGTGATGTAATACGCAAGATAGCAACCAAAGGCTCCACCATAATTGTTGGAAGATGTGCAGATTACATACTGAGAGACTTTAAAGGCTGCCTCAACGTCTTCATCTCTGCAGATATGAAGGACCGCGTTCAAAGAATACGTGAGTCCGGCAGATTTCCTGATGTTGAGAACCTTACGGATGAAAAAATAGAAGACCTCATTAAAAAAGGAGACCGCAAGAGGGCTTCTTACTACTCTGATTACTCACTCAAAACCTGGGGAGCCGCAGAGTCATACGATATCTGCCTTAATTCCTCCCTCTTTGGAATAGAGGGAACCGTCTCTATTCTAGAGAAATATGTAAGAGAGAATCTTCTCTAAGAATTCTATTCAGAAGATAACTTAACAAGTTGATCATCCGCCACAATCTTGCGGATGATTTTTGTCACAATCTCCTCAATCTTGCTTCCTCTGCTGTAATCTGCAGGACAAGTGTAGTTTACGCGCTTCTGACTTAAAAGAAGGTCTGCAATTTTCTTCTTGTCCTTTCTGCCTGGGTCATAAACCGCAATTGATGAGCCGCCCAGCTGGCGGGTGAGTTTCATACAAGGCACATCCGTCTCTCCGTCTCCAAAGTAGATCATATTGGAGAAGGCTACGCGCTTCTCATCCTCAGGTACTGAGGCGTTTATCTCTTCACTGTCATGAATGTTCAGAATGCCCTTGTTTATCTTAAAGAGGAACTGTGTCTTGTTGGTGTAGTTAACAGCAGCGGCCGGCCACATTGCATTGCCCTTTTTGCTGTAATAGTAGGAACTTGCAAAGATTGTCTTGAACTCTTTTGCAATACGGCTTCCCTCCATAATCTCCAGTAATCCAGATGAATTTATGTAGTGCTCAACTATCACACCCTCCTTAAGACCAATCTTGTTAATCCTTTGAAACCAGCTCTCTACGCCCTTAAAGAACTTTATATCCCTGCCAAACTGACGCAGTGATTCTCTGGTAATTGAAAGCCCCTTTTTCTTTGCCTCCTGCAGCATAAATAGCATATAGATGAGTATGCCGTCTGCATCCTGCCCCTGTGACATTTTGTGGGTCTCTCCCCAAAACTCCTCCTTTCCCATTCCTACGGCGTTAATGAAGGAGTACTCCTGCATATTACCCGGTGCAAGAGTTCCGTCAAAGTCGTAGATAAGCGCCACAATAGGCTTCCCTTTTCTATTCATCTTTTCCCTGTTTATAGTAGTTATAAATCTCTTCCGGAGTGAGCTTACTCTCTGATAATGAGAATACTGCACCCTTTACTCCTGCCTCTTCCAAACTATTAACCTCCGCGATGGTATTTACTCCGCCCCTTGCTATGACCTTTAGGCGCGGGAATAATGAAGTAATGCCTCTGTAACAATCGGCATTAAACTCTCCGCCCTCTTCCGCCTCAACGTTGCAAATTACAACGCTCTTAAGTCCCTCTGCAATAAGGGATTTGAGAAGTACCTCCAGCTTTGCGGCAGACTCCTGCTTTCTTCCCTTAACCTGCAGTTTTCCCTCTTTTAAGTCTGCACCAAAAACAACGCACTGGCTTCCAAAGCACTCCGCCCAGTAGTTGAATACGTTGCTCTGCTCGGAGGCTATGGTTGAGCAGATTACCTGGTCCGCTCCCAGTGAGAGCGCGTTCTTCAAAGACTCTCTGCTCTTAATTCCGCCTGAATATGAGACCTTTAACCCACAGCTCTCTGTTATCTGTTTTACCAGATTCAATGCAACCGGAGCGTTGCTTTTTGCCCCCTGTACGTCAATTATATGAATACGGCTTACACCGCTCTCTTTGAAGGCTTTAAGACGTTCAATAGTCTCCCTGTCCAACAACTCGGTAGGGGTGAGTATCTTAATTGAAGGAATTAAATCTATCATAGCTTTAGAACAGTGAAGAGAAGAGATCCATCTGAGGGTCAGACTCTTTCTTCTTTTTGGTTTCTTTCTTTGGCTTTTCCGGAATCTGAACGGAAGGCAGATCAGAAGTAACGTTTCTTATAAAATCGTTGGAGTTATCTGCACAATACTTTGGAGATAAAACCGTTACGTATGGATGCATCTCGTAAATCCAACGGTAGAACTCGTCATTTGGAATAATGGTCAACTTAAAGTTGCAGCTGCCGTCATCCATCTTCTGAGTCATCTTCTGTGAAGGGTGGATAGGGTTGAGGGTAAGGTACTGAACTTTAGGACCTTTAACCCTTATTGTAATATCCTCCTTAGGAGAAGAAGGCCTAGTAACTCCAATTATATCTGCAAAATAACTCTCTGCGGAGAATCTGTAGTTTGGAGGGAACGGAAGTATTGCGTAGGAGTAACCTGTTACGCAATCTACCGGAATAATCTGAATGCCGTCCAGTCCGTCTATGTAACCCAGTGAATACCACTGCATTCTGTAGGATTTCATATAGAGCGGGTAGAATATTACCTCACGGGTAGTGGAGCGCTCCGTTATATAACTGAGACTCAATACTTTCTTGTGAATAACGGCATCCTTAATCACATCTAAAAAAGGACCGCCGGATACCTTTGGCATTCTCTGCAGAGATATTCTCTCGGAGGCACCGCTTACCTTCCTCTCAATTACGCTACGCACCATATCCACAGCACCTTCCAAAGATTCCATTCCGCTCATTCTGGTATATCTGTGGAGTGTCTCCGCAACCTCTGAAAGGGGAGCCAGGGAGGTCTGCTTAACATTGGCATTTCCAATGGAATAGCCCGGATCTTTGTACTTGTAATACTTCTGCTCATAGACAACAATAGGGGCGTTGTAACCCTTCTTTTTGTCTCTCATAAGCTGAAGATCAAGCTGTACCGTTCTTGTAGAGACCGTAAAGCCCTCTTTGAGTTTTGTCTTGCTGTTCTCCTTAACCGCTCTGGTACAGGCTGCAATAAGATCCTGAAGGGTGTACTTGTGAGAAGTATCCCTTAAGCAGGCATCTATTGTTATGTGGCGCAAAAGAGCGTTTGAGGTAACAGACATAATTGAACAATTTCTTTGCGCAAAGTTAAAAAATCTTTCTTATTTATACACACTTACGCAAGAAATACGCATTAAAAATGCGTTACCTTTCAAAATCTACATTGCAGCAAGAAGTTTTGCGTACTTTCTTACGCACCTTCTCACTTTTGCTCCCTTTATGAGTTTTATCTCTTCCGGCAGGCCGGCAATAAACCTGGCGGCTCCCAGCGGAGAACAGATCTCCGTCTTAAGAATCCACTCCCCATCCTTATCCTCTATCAGGAATTTTTCACTTAACGGATACTCCTCCAAAAGCAGGTTTTTAGCTCTGAGTGAGAGCTTTAGAATAAGTTCTTCTTTCTCGTTTCCGCTCATACGGAATATATCCACCTGGGCAGCCTTATGCTCTTTCTCATACTTCCATCCCTTCTCCAACTCCACCACGCTCCCAATTCTTTCCGTTTTGAATACCTTGTTCTGCTTGTCTGCGGTGTCATAGCACCATACGGATATGTAGTTGGTAGTGAAGGCAAAAGGCTCCACGGTACGGTCAGATACCTTGCCGGTATGAGAACTGGAGTAGTTCTTCAAAACCACCTGTTTCTTCTCCTCCATGGCCTCAGCCAGAGCGTTTACGTTGCTGGCATTCTCTTTCTTGACAACTACATCTGCAATGGAGGTGCAGCTGTAAATGGTGGCCAGTTTTCTTCTCAAATTCTGCTTAATGACGTTGGTATCATCTATGCCCTCTATAAGGCGGTTAACCATATATGCCTCTTCATCAGTAAAATGGACCAGTTGAGATATCTCCTTAAAGAAGCGGCTTTCCTTGGCAATATGGTAGTAATCTCCGCTCTTCTGCACCACAAACCCCGCCGCCTTAAAGGTGTCTAAATAGCGGTAAATAGATCTGTATGAGGTTTCTAACTTATCTGCAAGCTCATCAATGGTGTAGTTCACACCGCCGGAGAGCAGCATCATAAGTCTTAGCATTCTTTCTACTTTGGGCTGATCCATAACTAAACAAAATAACTATTTGATTATCAAATCTTCCAACTTAACCTTAGGAACATAGTGAATACCGTTTTCCCTAAAGTATCTGTGATCTTCTTTCTCTCCAATATGGAGAATCTGATATTTCTCCGCACTCTTTCCTATTGCAATTACCAGAAGAGGGGTCATTCCCTCTCCCACAACTCTCTCTGCCTCTGCCTTGTCAAAGGCTCCTATGCAGATGCCGTTTAGCCCCATATCTACCGCCTTAAGCAGCATGCTCTGAATGGATATTCCCAAATCTATATCTGTCCATCTATTCAAAGGCTCTGAGGTGCAGATTATTATAAAGGCATTTGGCTCCGTTCCCTTAAACGGAAGGTGAAGTTCCGGAAGCGCTCCTCCCAGTTTAATAAACTTGCAGAAGTCTTCCGCCTCAAAACCTACAAGCAGTTTAAATCTCAGTACCTGCTGATTACGGGCAGAAGGAACCAGTGTATTTACAGATACAATCTCCCTAAGTTCCTTTTCACTAACCTTATAGGATGAGTCATATCCTCTGCAGCTGCGGTTCTTAAGCAGCAGAGTATCCAGGCTCTTATGCACAGGATGAACTTTCACGCTCTTTTTTCTTCTCATCTGAAGATCCTCAAACTTCTTTCCCAAATAGTTGTCTGCCATAATACCTCTGATAAATCTTTAAAGAATTAAATCCCCTCTGCAAATTTAGTTATTTGTTACTTGTCATGTTACCAAGGATGCATTAAAATATGGGGTCCTTTTCTAACGATTACACTGTCGATAATGTGTTGGTGAATAATAGTATCCCAACGATAACGATTAGTGAAGGAAACTGAATCAAAATAATCATAGGAGTAAAGGTCTTTCGGATTCATTTTTAATTGTACCTTAGGCTTGCCAATCTTCCCTTTAAAAATTCCATAATGTCTAATCGACTTACAATTAATAAGATCCATATAGGAATCAAGAGTGTCTAATTGGTTTTTTTTTATACCAACATATTGTAAAAATTCTCTGGCTTCTTTACTGTTATACGAAATGTTCTTAAGAAAAAAAGATTCTGAATCAGTGGAATGAGCGTTTAAGATAAACGTTCGTTTTCTTCTGCTATTCTTCTGATATGTAAAATCATGCGTATATTTAGAATCTGAAGGAACAAGTGTCAAAAAATAGTTACAAGTCTTTATAAATGCGGAATCTTTACCGGAAAGATTATTTAAGTACGGTTTTATGTTGTAATCTATGAAGAAAAATTGAATAATCGTAAACACTGTCTTCCCAATCACAAAACCCACTACAATACTTGATATAGTAATAACTGATGCAATGAAATATTTTTGAAGTCTATTCATTTTTGAGTATTTTTGTTATAAAACAATATTCCTTTTACAATCCATTGAAAATCAACAGGATTATCTCCAAAAGGTGGCATGGGAACATTAATAGAAAATCCTAAAATGTTTACTTTTTTTATTGGTCGCCATTTTTCTGGAACTAACGGACTGTTTCCAAATCCCGAATTATATCTATCCGCATATTTCTGTTTTTCTATAAATCCGGCTCCATAGAGCAAAACGATAGCCGTCTCTCCGTTGGGGCTGAGATAAATCTCCTGCTCGTCAATATAATCAATGCTTATGGTTATCTCAAACTGAGTGGTTTGGGCAGAGATATAATTAGGCAAAGAAAGAAAATATAGAGTTATAATACCCCCTATAGTAAGTTGTGAAACAGCTTCTTTGAAAGACTTTCTATTTTGCCCGATTTGATTCATTATATTTGAAGTTGTATCTTTCTAAATAGTTGAATATTTCAAATAACTTGTTTGGATAGTATCTTTCAATATTTGGTTCATGCCTATTATGCATTATTTCAATATGCTCTAGTGCCTTTGATTTTACAATAGGATAATCATTCGGAGATACTATTTTAGTTAAGGCAAGATCTCTAAAAAGCCATTCAGCGCCTCCGTCTGGAAAATTTCTTTTTCCCTCCATTACAAGTACAATTTTATAGTAATAGAGTTGTTCTAGATTTCTAAAAAAACTATTCATAAATGAACACATATCCTTTATAACATGAACAACTTTGTTGTATTGTTCCTCGAAATTTAATAAATCTAAATGAAAGAAATATCTTCCATCAAATCCTAACATATCACTAGCAAACCCAATTGAATCTGAATATCTTTGATCCCGAAGAGATCTGAATGAGAATTTCTCATACCATCTGTGGATGATTTCAAATCGTCTGCTAATACAAGGTCTAATGACAATGCTTTTGGGTATATCCTTCACAGTTGGCTTATCTCCGTCACAAGAAATTAGATAATCGGTTGTATAAGGATCCAGCTCAACAATTAGTTTTTCTCCTGGAGTCTTATAAACAAAGGCTTTGCTACTTATATGATATTCAAAATCATTAAGGAAATCCTCAGATTTCAGTCGTTCCACTATAATATTGAGCACTTCTTTACTTGAGTTCATATTTGTCGATTCTGTCATATTTTATAATGTCTATTACTTGTCCTTTTTCTAATTCAAATTTTTTAACATTACTTCTTGATTCAAATTTTTGTGTCCCCATCCCCATTTTTAAACAGTTAATAAGTTTACTTCAAAGTTAATGTTTTTGTTTAAAAATCTTTGTTTGTATTCTATTGGTGTCATGTTTCCCAGTGCCTCATGAGGTCTGTTTTTCGGTACCACTACAGTAAAAATCTTTTGTAAAAAAGGCTATCGTGAGTAAATTTACAATGATTTTGGTTGTGGTATGTTCAAGACGTTGTTAAGGCAGGTAAAGCAGTATAAATGGGCGGTAATTCTGACTCCCGTTTGGACCACACTGGAGGTGGTTATGGGGGTTCTTATACCATACGTAACTGCCTCAATTATAGACAAGGGGATAAGTGCGGGGAATATGAGGAACGTCTATATTTACGGACTGCAGATGGTTGGGATGGGATGCCTGAGTCTGCTGTTTGGTATTCTTGCGGGGCGGTATGCCGCTTATTCATCTACTGGAGTAGCTGCAAATCTGAGAGATGCAATGTACAGGAATATACAGCGGTTCTCATTTTCAGACATAGACAAGTTCTCTGCGGCTGGGTTGGTAACCAGAATGACAACGGATGTATCCAATGTGCAGAACGCAATTCAGATGCTGCTGAGAGTCTCTTTCAGAGCCCCTTTGAACCTGATTTCCAGTCTGGTGATGTGCTTTTTCATTCACTCCTCTCTGAGCCTTATCTTCCTAATTGCAATGGCGGTGCTGGGCTTTTGCCTCTTTGTGCTAATATCCAGAGCGGCAAAGCTCTTCCAAAAGATATTTGCTCAGTATGATGTATTAAACGCTGTGGTTCAGGAGAATGTATCTGCTATAAGAGTTGTTAAGGCCTTTGTGAGAGAGAATCATGAACTTGGAAAGTTGGACCGTGCGGCTCTCTCTCTTTACAGACTGAACATTAGGGCGGAGAGGTTAATGGCTCTGAATGACCCAATTATGAACGTTGTGGTTTACGGCTGTATAATCTCTCTCTCCTGGTTTGGTGCGCATTACATTGTGGCAGGGGGGCTTACAACAGGACAGCTCACCTCTTTGTTCTCATACATTATGATGGTGATGATGTCTCTGATGATGCTCTCTATGATTGTGGTTCAGCTTACTATGAGTGCAGCAAGCGTAAAGAGAATTGCAGAGGTGATTAACGAGGAGCCGGATATGTCTAATCCGGAATCTCCTCTGTATGAGGTTAAAAACGGTGAAATAGAGTTTAAGAATGTATGTTTTTCATACAAGCCGGGCGGAGATTACGCACTATCTGATATCAATCTTAAGATAGAAACGGGTATGACTGTGGGAGTTATAGGAGGAACGGGCAGCGGAAAATCCTCTTTGGCTTCACTCATCGGCCGCCTTTATGATGTAAGCAAAGGTGCGGTTTTTGTGGGCGGAGTGGATGTAAGGCGCTATGACATAGCCGCTTTGAGAAATTCTGTTGCAATGGTTTTGCAGAACAATACTCTCTTTAGCGGAACCATTCTGGAGAATTTACGCTGGGGCAAGGAGGATGCAACGGAGGAGGAGTGCAGAAATGCCTGCATAAGTGCCTGTGCAGATGAATTTATCTCCTCATTGAAAGATGGTTACAACACAGTAGTTGAGCAGGGCGGAACAAACTTTTCCGGAGGCCAGATACAGCGTCTGTGTATTGCCAGAGCACTGGTTAAGAGCCCTAAAGTGCTCATTTTGGATGATTCCACCTCTGCAGTGGATACGGCAACGGATGCCTCAATAAGAAAGACATTTGAAGAGAGAATTCCGGGAACAACCAAGACTATAATCTCTCACAGGATAATAAGCGTTCAGCATGCAGATAAGATTGTTTTGATGAATGACGGCAGGGTGTGCGGCTTTGGCTCTCATTCAGAGCTGCTTGAGAGTTCGCCAATATATCGGGAGATTTATAATATGCAGAGTTCACAGGGCGGAGAGAGTGATTTTGATTCAAATACATTGACAAGATGAAGCAGGCGGGTTTTATGAGAGGACCCAGAGAGAGGGTAGAAGTTAATATGAGCGGCAGAGAGAAACTCTCTACCGTTGCCCGTCTTTTCCGTCTGATTTTCAGGGATAACGGCTGGAAGATTGGTATTGTACTTTTGTGCATTTTGATTTCCACTCTGGCAACTCTGGCATCCACTCTCTTTACAAGGAGCCTGATAGACAAGTATATAGTTCCGCTTTTAGGCTCATCTTCACCGGATTTCCAACCTCTGGCTCTGGCTCTGGTAAAACTTGGAGCGGTTCTGATAATTGGAGTAGGGGTTGGATACGCCTACAATCTCATTATGATTTATGTGAGCCAGGGAACTCTTAAGACTTTGAGATACAGCCTTTTTGAACACATGGAGAGGCTTCCTTTAAAGTACTTTGACTCCCGCAGCCACGGAGATATAATGAGCGTTTATACCAATGATGTTGATACTTTAAGGCAGGTCATTGGACAGAGCATTCCGCGCCTGTTCCAATCTCTGGTAACCATCCTTTCTACATTTGTAAGTATGGTGGCACTGAGTATTCCTCTTACGCTTGTCACTCTTTTTATTGCCGTTATTATGTACTTTGTAACCAGGCGTTTGGGAGGAATCTCAAAGAAGTATTTTACGGAGAGGCAGAAGAATCTGGGACTTGTGAACGGTTTTATTGAGGAGATGGTTTCCGGACAGAGAGTGGTAAAGGTATTCTGTTATGAGAACAGGGCAATTGAACGCTTTTCCGTTCTGAATGAGAACCTTAGGCGGAGCGTATATAATGCAAACAAGGTCTCCAATATAGTTATGCCTATAAACAGCAACCTGGGAAACTTTGGCTATGTGCTTATTGCGGTAATAGGTGCCTTGATTGCAATCTCCGGAACCTCTGTTTGGTATCTTGCGGGGGCAGACGGCTCTCTGCTCACTTTGGGTACGCTGGTGGCCTTTCTTACTCTGCAGAAGAACTTTACAAGGCCTGTTTCTCAGGTAAGCAACGAGATAAACTCTATTGTGATGGCAAGTGCCGGAACGGACAGAATCTATTCACTTTTGGATGAACCAAAGGAGGCAGACGAGGGTAAGATTACCCTTGTAAAGGAGGGAAATTGCAGTTGGTCTTGGGAGGATAGTGTTACCGGAAAGAGGGTTCCGCTTAAGGGAGAAGTATCCCTTAAAGATGTGGATTTCAGCTATGTGGAGGGAAAACAGGTTCTTTATGACATAACGCTTACGGCATATCCGGGGCAGAAGATTGCCTTTGTGGGAGGAACGGGTGCAGGTAAGACCACTATTACCAACCTTATAAACAGATTCTACGAGATTCAGGACGGAGTTATTACTTACGACGGGCTGAATATCAGAGATATAGAAAAAGACTCTCTGAGAAGGAGTTTGGGAATTGTACTACAGCAGACTCATCTTTTTACCGGCTCAATAATGGACAACATCCGGTACGGAAGGCTGGATGCAACTGATGATGAGTGTATTGCAGCAGCCAAAACCGCCTGTGCGGACGGGTTCATAAGGCGTCTGCCTAACGGATACAATACCGTAATTGAAGCGGACGGAGGCAACCTCTCTCAGGGTGAAAGACAACTTCTGGCCATTGCACGCGCTGCAGTTGCCGCCCCACCGGTGCTTATCCTGGATGAGGCTACATCTTCTATAGATACCAGAACGGAGAGGCTGATACAGAGCGGGATGGACTCTTTGATGAAGGGGCGTACCACCTTTGTGATTGCTCACCGTCTCTCTACAATCCGCAATGCAGATTACATTATGGTAATGGAGAGGGGAAGAATCATTGAAAGGGGTAAACATGAAGAACTGCTCGCCCTAAAGGGTAAGTACTATGAACTCTTTACCGGAAATAAGATAACAGGCTGATTTAAGCCCAGATAAGCAGTCCGGTGCAGATTAGTATTCCTGAGACTACAAGATCTATAAGGCAGAATCCCATAATGTCTCTTGCGTTCAGTTTGGCAATGGCCAGTGCAGGCAGTGCCCAGAACGGCTGAATTAGGTTGGTCCAGGCATCTCCCCAGGCAATTGCCATTCCAGTAAGTCCCGGATCTACATCTAGTTGCGCACCTGCGGTAAACATAATAGGGGCCTGAATTGCCCAGTGTCCTCCTCCGGATGGCACAAACATATTGAGTATTGCTGCGCAGAGGAAGGTAAGCAGAGGGTAGGTGGTGTGGTTGGAGACGGAGATGCAGGCGTTGCTGAGTTCAGTTCCAAGGCATATACCGCTCTCTCCAACTCCCATAATGATTCCCATAATTCCCGCATAGAAAGGGAATTGCAAGAGTATGCCGGCCGCTCCGGTAGCACTCTTTCCAAAGGCCTTTACGTATGAGAGAGGCTCTTTATGGAGTATTATTCCAAGGAACAAGAAGAGCATTATTACAAAGTTCAGATCTATGGAGCCTCCCTTTACTATCTTGATAACCAGGTATGAAAGTCCTAAGAGAGATATCAGAAGAGAGAGTATGCGGCTTCTCTCCATCTTCTCTGCAGGAGATTTTGCAATCTTGGCTTTAGGGGCTTCATCTTCTGCCAGAAGAGCAGGATCTATAGAGATAACACCCTCATTTTTAGGGTGCATAAGAGAGTTTACAAGAACCAGTGCCACAATAATGACAAAGACCATTACAAGGTTGTGAGGGTCTAAAATGGTGGCGGAGACCGGAATAGGGTTTTCCACCGCGCCGCGGGTTATCTCTCTCAGGCCTGCTCCCGGTGTAGCCATCGTGAGTGGTATGGAGCCGGAAAGTCCTGCGTGCCAGACAACAAAGCCGCTGTAGGCGGAGGCAATGAGCAGACGGTAATCTACGCCTCTTAGTTTCTTGGCAATCTCCTTTGCAAAGATAACTCCCACAATAAGTCCGAATCCCCAGTTGAGCCAGCAGGCAATGGCTGAAATGCCTGTTACAAGGGCAATTGCACCGGCAGGGGTCTTAGGTAGAGAGGCCAGAGCGCTTATGGCTCTTTTAACTGCCGGAGCGGCCGCCAAAGTGGAACCGCAAACCAGCACCAACGCCATCTGCATTGCAAAGGCCAAAAGAGACCAGACTCCGTTTCCCCAGTGCTCTACAACCTCCATAGGAGTCTGATGGCAGATAGGGATGGCAATTATGAATGCAATTATTGTGAGGATGACTGCAAAAATGAAAGGATCCGGGAGGTACTTCTGAACCACATTCACACAGGCTTTGATTATCTTTTGAAACATATTTTATGCACTTAAAAACAGCCGCAAATATACTATAAAAAGGTTCATTACTGTATGTGTGCTTAAAATTCAAAATTCTTTTGATTTTGTGTTTTTACTTTAAAATTTTTCAAATTCTTTTTGTTTTGATTGAAATTTTGTTAAATTTGTTCCAAAGAAAATATAATTGACAAACTTATTTTATTATTGATATGAAGAATTTAGAGTGGGGAAAGCTCTCTTTCTCTTATACTAAAACAGATTACATTATTTACAGCACTTTCAAAGATGGAAAATGGTCCGCTCCGGTGCTGACTAAAGACTTTACCTATCCTTTCAGCGTTTATGCAGGTGTTCTTCACTACGGCTCATCTTGTTTTGAGGGTATGAAGTGCTTCAGAGGCGTTGACGGTAAGGTTCGTCTTTTCCGCCCGGAGGAGAACGCAAAGCGTCTTATTAGAAGTGCAAAGTTCCTGGATTTACAAGCCCCTTCAGTTGAGCAGTTTATAGAGATGTCTCTGATGGTTATTAAGGCCAATTCAGAGTACATTCCGCCATACGAGACTACCGCATCTCTGTATCTGAGACCTCTGCTGGTTGGCGTTAACCCTCAGTTGGGTATCCGTTCCTCTTCAGAGTCTATGTTCATCATAATGGCTTCTCCTGTAGGAACTTACTCCGGTGACAGGATTCTTGTTCCGGGTACTGCAGTTGTAGGTAGAAACTATGACAGAGCCGCTCCTAACGGTTCAGGCAGTTACAAGATTGGTGCAAACTATGCGCAAAGTCTTCACCCTTACAACATTGCACACGCTCAGGGATACCGTGAACTTCTCTTTTTGGACAGCAAAACCAACTCACTGATTGAGGAGTTTGGTTCTTCCAACTTCTTTGCAGTTAAGGGAAATACATACATTACTCCTAAATCTCCTTCTATCCTTCCGTCCATTACAAACGCAAGTTTGAGAACGGTTGCTGAGGATCTTGGTATGAAAGTGGAAATGAGAGAGATTCCTCTCACGGAGATGGCTGAGGTAGATGAGGCTAACTCCTGCGGTACTGCAGTGGTTATCACTCCAATCTGCAGAATAGATGATAAGGTTCATCTTGAGGATGAGCAAGTTGCACGCTCCTATACATTTGCAAACGAGTGCGGTCCTAAGAGCAGAAAACTCTATGATCAGATTATAGGTTTCCAGAAGGGTACTTTGGAAGACCGCCACAACTGGATAATGTTTGTAGATTGTTAACAATCAGCGGTATGAAGGCTCAGGATTTGGAGATAATCCTCAGAGAAGAGGGGGCGGAAAGAGCTATCGCGGAGGCGGAAAAGTATATATCTTCCTCCAAAGATGAGTTGGATTTTGCTTACTACATTCTGGGCAATGCATTCAGAAAGAAGGGAGATTGGCAGGGTGCCATAAACAACTACTTGCTGGCTATGGATATTAATCCGCAATCACCTGCAAGCCAGGCTTATGAGATGGCCAATGACATTCTCAACTTCTTTAACAAAGATATGTATAACCAATAGAAACAAACCAATAACTATACATTACTATGGCTAAAATGAGAGGTGCGACCGTAATCAACACCGAGCGCTGCAAGGGATGCGGCTTGTGCGTTGTTGCGTGTCCGTTCCAAGTTCTCGCCCTTTCTGATAAGAGCGTGAACAGAAAGGGGTACAACTATGCGGTTACCGTTAAGGAGGATACCTGCACGGGATGTACTTCTTGTGCTGTAGTTTGTCCCGACGGATGTATATCCGTTTACCGTAAAAAGGAGGAATAAATTATGGCAGATCAGGAAATTACATTGATGAAAGGCAACGAGGCTATAGCCCATGCGGCTATTCGTTGCGGATGTGACGGATACTTTGGTTATCCTATCACTCCACAGTCTGAGGTGCTTGAGACCCTTGCCGAGCAAAAACCTTGGGAGACAACAGGTATGGTTGTTCTCCAGGCTGAGAGTGAGACATCCTCTATAAATATGGTTTACGGCGGTGCCGGCTGCGGAAAGAAGGTAATGACTTCATCTTCAAGCCCAGGCATCAGCCTTATGCAGGAGGGTCTCTCCTATATGGCTGGTTGTGAGATACCTTGCCTTGTAGTTAACGTAAGCCGCGGCGGTCCTGGATTGGGAACAATTCAGCCTAGCCAGGCAGACTACTTCCAGAGCTGCAAAGGCGGCGGACACGGAGATTACAGGCTGATTGTGCTTGCGCCTTCTTCAGTTCAGGAAATGGCAGATTTTGTGGACCTTGCATTTGAACTTGCATTCAAGTACCGCAACCCTGCAATGATTCTTACAGACGGCGTTATAGGTCAGATGATGGAGAAAGTTGTGCTTCCTCCGTTCAAACCTCGCCGTACGGAAGAGGAGATTTTAAAACAGTGTCCTTGGGCAGCAACAGGCCGTCCTAAGACAAGAAAGCCTAACGTTATTACCTCACTTGAGCTGGATCCTGCTAAGATGGAAGAGATCAACATCCGTATCCAGAAAAAATATGCTGAGATTCAGGAGAAAGAGGTTAGGTTTGAAGAGTATATGCTTGAGGATGCAGAGTATGCAATCTGCGCATTCGGTTCTGCCGCAAGAATAGCTAAGAAAGCTATAGAAGAGGCTAGAAACGAGGGCATTAAGGTTGGTCTGCTCCGTCCTATTACTCTGTGGCCTTTCCCTTACAAAGAGGTTGAGGCTCTGAGCAACAAGGTTAAGGGTATTCTTTCTTTGGAAATCAATGCAGGTCAGATGGTAGAAGATATCCGTCTTGCAGTTAACGGAAAGATTCCTGTAAGCCACTACGGCCGTTTGGGAGGTATCATACCTGCTCCGGATGAGGTAGTTAGAGAACTTAAGAAAATGGTTAAATAGGAGGAATGAGTATGGATATTAAAGAGATAATTCAACCCGAGAATCTGGTTTATCAGAAACCTGAACTTCTTAATGACACTCCTATGCACTACTGCCCGGGTTGCAGCCACGGAGTAGTACACAAGCTTATTTCTGAGGTAATTGCAGATATGGATATGGCAGATAAGACCGTAGGAGTTTCTCCTGTGGGATGTGCCGTATTCGCATACAAGTATATAGATATTGACTGGCAGGAGGCTGCTCACGGAAGAGCACCTGCTGTTGCAACAGCCGTAAAACGCTTGTGGCCGGACCGTTTGGTATTCACATACCAGGGAGACGGTGACCTTGCTTGTATAGGTACTGCAGAGACCATTCACGCTCTCAACCGCGGTGAGAACATTACTATTGTCTTCATTAACAATGCAATATACGGTATGACAGGAGGTCAGATGGCTCCTACCACACTGCTTGGAATGAAGACCGCAACCTGTCCTTACGGAAGAGATGCAAAGCTTCACGGTTATCCTCTCAAGATTGCAGATCTTGCAGCTCAGCTTCAGGGAACCTGCTATGTTACAAGACAGAGCGTTCACTCAGTTGCTGCAATCAACAAGGCAAAGAGAGCTCTCCGCAAAGCGTTTGAATATAATATGGCCGGTAAGGGATCCTGCCTTGTAGAGATGGTATCTACCTGTAATTCAGGATGGAAACTCTCTCCTGCAAAAGCAAACAAGTGGATGGAGGAGAATATGTTCCCATTCTACCACATAGGAGACCTTAAAGACACACCAGCAAACAATAACCAATAAATCAAAGGATTGTAAGATGAAACAGGAAATTATCATTGCCGGATTCGGAGGACAGGGTGTTCTCTCAATGGGTAAAATTCTTGCCTACTCAGGTCTTATTGAGGGCAAGGAGGTAACTTGGATGCCTGCATACGGTCCTGAGCAGAGGGGCGGTACAGCCAACGTTACGGTTATTGTAAGTGATGAGGAGATTTCTTCTCCTATCCTTAGCAGCTATGATACAGCCATCATTCTCAACCAGCCTTCTATGGAGAAGTTTGAGAACTCCGTAAAACCGGGCGGTACACTCATTTATGACGGTTACGGAATAAGCATCCCTCCTACAAGAAAGGACATTAACATCTACCGTGTTGATGCTATGGATGTTGCAGCTAAGATGAACCTTATTAAAATTTTTAATATGATTCTACTTGGAAGTTACCTCAAACTCCATCCTATAGTTCAGATTGAGAGCGTGCTTAAGGCTCTTAAGAAGACTCTTCCTGAGCGCCACCATGGCCTCATTCCTCAGAATGAGGAGGCTATTAAGAAGGGAATGGAACTGGTAGGCTAGAGAAAAGGTCAACATAGATTGTAAGAAAGGGGTGATTATTCAATCATCCCTTTTTTATGATGAGGAAAATGCGTACTTTTATGGACAAATAGTTTAATGCGTTATGGAAGTATGGCATATATGGCTTATAGCGGCCTTGGTTTTCTTTGTAATTGAGATTTTTACAACGGGTATTGCAGTTATTTGCTTCTCATTTGGAGCATTGGCTTCTATGATTGTTTCTCTATGCGGAGGCAATCTTACCTGGCAGGTAGTATTCTTTGCTCTGGTTACTCTTTTGGCGTTTGTATTCTTGCGTCCTCTGCTGCTGAAGTTCTTTTACAAGAAGAAGGATGAGGTTAAGACCAACGTGGATGCTCTTATTGGACGCAAAGGCTTTGTGTCTGAGCCAATTGACCCAGCAACGGGCGGCGGCAGAGTGAAGGTGGACGGAGATGACTGGAAGGCAGTTTCTGTAGACAACAGCCCAATTGAGAAGGGGGCTCAGGTTGAGATTTTGAAACTTGACAGCGTTATAGTAACTGTTAAGAGAGTTAATTAAGTGTTTGATAATTAAATAATTGGAATATGGAAGGAATAGGATTAGTTTTAGGAATTATAGTTCTGATAGTAGTACTCTTTGTACTCTCCGGAATTAAAGTTATTCAACAGTCTGAGACAAAGATAGTTGAGAGACTGGGTAAGTACCACGCAACACTCCCTTCCGGAGTGAATATCATCTGGCCTATAATTGACAAGCCTCGTAAGGTTTATATCCGCAAGGTTGTGGAGGGCTATGACGGAAGAGCGCATGTTATTATGCGTCAGAGTGATAAGATTGATCTTAGAGAGCAGGTATTTGACTTTCCAAAGCAGAGCGTTATTACAAAGGATAACGTTACCACTACCATTAACGCACTGCTCTATTTCCAGATTACAGACCCGGTAAAGGCAGTATATGAGATTGATAACCTGCCATACGCAATTGAGAAACTCACTCAGACAACCCTGCGTAACGTTATTGGAGAGCTGGAGTTGGACCAGACCCTTACCAGCCGTGATACCATAAACTCCAAGCTGCGTGCCGTTTTGGACGAGGCTTCCAACAAGTGGGGAGTGAAGGTTAACCGCGTTGAGCTTCAGGATATTACTCCTCCAAACAGCGTAAGAGATGCAATGGAGCAGCAGATGCAGGCAGAGCGTGAGAGAAGAGCAAAAGTGCTTAAAGCATCGGGAGACAAAGAGAAGGCAATTCTTGAATCTGAGGGTCTTAAGGCGGCTCAGATTAACCGCGCAGAGGCTGAAAAGCAGACCAAGATTCTTCAGGCACAGGGTATTGCAGAGGCAAAGGTTCTCCAGGCAAATGCAGAGGCAGAGGCAATTGAGAGAATTGCAAACGCAGTTAAGGAATCCAATATGTCTCCTGCAAACTATATGCTTGCAGATAAATACATTGCAACCCTTAAGGAGATGGTAACAGGAAAGGACAACAAGACCGTATATCTCCCTTATGACGCTTCATCTGTTTTGAGCTCAATTGGTTGCATTAAAGAGATGTTCAATAAATAGAGGTTACCGTATTGAGCTTTGATACCACCGGCATAAGGCTTATTGCCTTTGATGCGGACGATACCCTTTGGGACAATCAATCCCTATTTGACAAGGCTGTAGAGAGTTACTGCCGTCTTCTCTCCTGTTACGGCGGAGAGAAGGCTGTGTTTGATTCTCTTTACGAGAGGGAGTGTGCCAATATGCCATCTCTGGGGTACGGTACCAAAGCCTTTATTATCTCACTGGTAGAGAACGCAATAAAGGTGAGCGGAGGTACGGTTTCCAATGAGACAATGAGTGAGGTTGTTAGGATTGGAAGAGAGATATTGGATAATCCGGGCACTCCTCTGCCTGGGGTTTATGAGACTCTTAAAGCAATAAAGAACAAAGGATTATACAGGACAGTCCTCTTTACAAAGGGAGATCCTCTGGAGCAGGAGAACAAATTGGAACGCTCCGCTTTGGGCGAGTTCTTTGATGACGTGGAGATAGCCTCCAACAAGACTCCGGTGGAATACAGACGTTTATGCGCCCATAACAATGTTCCTTGCTCGGAGTTTTTGATGGTGGGCAACTCCTTTAAATCTGATATTGCTCCGGTGTTGGAGATAGGGGGAAAGGCTGTTCTGATATCATTCAACCAGTTATGGCAGCATGAGGTGGTGGAGGAGTATGATCATCCAAATCTTCTGAGACTTAAGGAGTTCAGTAACCTGTTAGATATACTCTGATTATGGATAAGGAAAAAAGATACGGAGAGGTTCTTCAGATTCTTCCTTCATTGATTGAGGGAGTAAAGAACAATGTGGGTGTTTTGGCAAACTGCGCCGCTCTTATTAAGGAGAAGCTGGAGTTCTTTTGGGTAGGCTTCTATATGGTTGAGGAAGAGAAACTTATACTGGGTCCGTTCCAGGGACCGGTTGCCTGCTATGAGATTGGCTATGGAAGGGGAGTCTGCGGAACGGCCTGGAAGGAGAGAAGAACTCTTGTGGTAAAGGATGTGGAGGAGTTCCCCGGTCATATAGCCTGCAGTTCGCTCTCCAGAAGTGAGATTGTGGTTCCTATCTTTAAGGAAGACAAGGTGATAGGGGTACTGGACATAGACAGTACATCTGTCGGATCCTTTGATGAGACAGACAGAATCTGTCTGGAAAAAGCAATGGAAATTTTATCAAAAAACTTAGTATAAACCCATAAAAAACTTTGATTATGAAAAAGTACGAGTGCGAACCTTGCGGTTACATTTATGACCCTGCAGAGGGTGATCCGGACGGAGGAATTGCTCCGGGAACAGCGTTTGAGGATATTCCTGATTCCTGGGTATGCCCTTTATGCGGTGCCGCAAAGAGTGATTTTAAACCTGTAGAATAGCTTACAGTGAGGCTATTGCACGGGCTACGGTGTAACCGGTAGTCCAGGCCGCCTGGAGGTTGAATCCTCCGGTAATTGCATCTATATTGAGGACCTCTCCTGCAAAGTAGAGGTCTTCATATTTTTTACTGCGGAGTGTGTTGGAGTTGATTTCCTTTAATGAGATGCCTCCCGCAGTTACAAACTCCTCCTTAAATCTTCCCTTACCTTCAATCTTGTAACTGTCTGCAAAAAGGGTATTTGAAAGTTTGTTAAGTCCTTTGCTGCCAAGTTCGTTGCAGCGAATATCCTCTCTAATTTGAGTTCTTTTTATTATGTAAGACCAGAGCCTCTGGGTAAGTTCCTTTGGTGCAACGGAAGAGAGTTTCTTTTGCGGATTCTGCTCTGTAAGGGCCTTAATCTCTTTGATTACGGAGTCCATATCCTTGCCTATCCAGTTAACGGACAGGGGTGCACAGTAGTTGTTTTCCGCCAGGTAAACCGCACCGTATGAGGAGAGTTTTAGGATTGCCGGACCGCTTAATCCCCAGTCTGTTATAAGCAGGGGGCCGGAAGATTTGAACTTGGTGGTTGGAATGAAGCATTTGACGTTTTCAACCACGGTTCCGCTCATTTGGGTAAGTTCCTTCTCCTTAATCTCAAAGGTAAAGAGTGAGGGATGGAGAGGCTCAATCTCAATATCTCTGTTTTTAAGGAATGAGAGAAAACTGAGACTCTTTCCTCCGCCTGCAGTAACTACTTTGATATCCTCTTTAAGAGTATCTATGTCTGTAATTCTTTTACCTGTAATAACTTCTATACCAAGTCTTTTAATCTCCCTTTGCAGGGCGTTTACAATCTCCATTGCATCCTGAGATTTTGGAAAGATACACTCATCTTCCTGAGCGGTGAATCTTACTCCCAACTCCTCAAACCATCTGAGGGTATCTTCATTATTGAACCCCATAAGGAGCCTTTTCATCAGGTTGGTTCCTCTTGGATAGACCTCCTCCAAACGGGTTATCTTACCGCTGGTATCCTTGTAGTTATTGAAGGTGTTGGTTATGTTGCACCTTCCTCCTCCAGTAATTGCAACCTTTGCAAGAAGCTTGTTTTGAGCTTCATAGATTGTTACTTTCAACTGCGGAGCCATCCTTTTTAAATTGACTGCACAGAAACAGCCTGCGGCACCTCCTCCTATGATTGCAACTGATTTCACTCTCTTACTTTTTAGGAACTATTGTAATCTCCACAATTTCCGGGCGGTTGAAGTATCTTGGAATTACGGACTTTCCTCTTGCCAAACCTTTATTCACGATAGCTGTCTGACTTCCAAACTTATAGAGCCCTCCGGTATATCTTTCATTTGCATTTTGCCCCGGTGCAAGCATTCCCTCTTTGTTCCAAGGGATTCTGAACTGCCCTCCGTGTAAGTGGCCCATAAGTATCAGATCAAAAGGCTCTTTGAGATATTGGTGAATAAGATCCGGACGGTGGAAGAGCAGAATGTTGAACCTATTGCTGTTGCAACCCTTTGCCAAAGAGTCTATTGCATTTATTGAGTTCTCCCAGGTGGCGAAAGCAATAACGTCAGAGACTCCCGTAACGGCTATGGTATCTGAATTAACCGGCTCATTTACAGTCTCTTTCTCCAATAGTTCTACACCGTAGCTGTTAACTATATTCTTGATGGTGTCAAAACGGAGGCTTTTGTGCTCGTGGTTTCCTGTGATCATCAGTGTCTTATACCACTTTGAGAGTGAAGCCAGAAGCTGTGTGGCACGCTCCATATCCTTTGAGGCGTCAAAGATATCTCCGCCCAAAAGAACCAGATTGGGAGAGAAACGGTCCACCTCATCAAGAATCCATCGTGAATTTTTTCCATAATAGGAGGAGTGGAAATCCGTTATGAAGGCAATCCTTACGGTGTCCTGAATCTTCTCAGTTTCAATGGTATATGACTGTACTTTAAGACGAAGGTTCAATCCGCAGAGAAGGAAAATCAATGCGGAGAAAATAACTATCCTAAATGCCCATCTGAGAATTTTCATACTTCAAATTTATTCAATTCATCTTAAAGCGTTACGTTTATAGTGTCCTTTAGTTGCAACGAAATATGTAGCAAGGCCTGCAAAATGCATAAATACAGATGAATAGAATGCCGCCGTATAGCCCATTTTCTCGCTGAAAATACCGCCTAACAGAATCCCGATTCCCATTCCCAAATCCCAGGAGGTGAGAATTGTGGAGTTTGCCGTTGCTCTTCTGTTGTTTTCCGCAAGGTTGATTATCATATTTTGGAAAGCCGGCCACATGTGACCGTTGCCCAATCCTATTAAAAGAGCAGAACCATAGTAACTTATCGGGGAAGACCACACTATGAAAATTGTGTATCCAACTGTTGAAATGATAATTCCCCAAAGTGCATTAGAGAGAAGTTTGCCTTTTTTCAGAGATTTTCTGCCATACAATCTAGAAAGAATCAAGCCACAGGAAAGCAGCATAAAATAGGCACCCGTTCCTCCGGTAATGCCTAAAGCCTCCTTGCCGTAAATAGCAAGATAACTGCTAAGTACACCGTAGCAGTAACCAAAAAAGAGGATATTGACAGCTATAATCCAGCCTCTTTTTAGGAAAAACCTGTCTAAAGAGAGTTTGAACTTTTCCTCTTTTATCTCTTTTTGAGGCGGATTTATTCTTGTGGTAAGGTAAAAACCAATGAACGATACAAGAAAGGCCAGCCAAAATATAATGTTGAAACTGCCTATATACTTGTATATCAGTATCCCGACAGTTGGGGCAAGAGCAGTTCCAATATTATTGCTTATGCCGTAAAGGCCAATTCCCTCTGTTCTTCTCGATGATGGGAGGACATCTATTGCCATTGTGCTGTTTGCAACTGTAAAACCGCCAAACGGGCCGCCGTGGAGTGTTCTGACAATTGTAAACATTAGGAGGGAGGAGGCTGCAAGATATCCTCCAAAAAGTATGAAGCAAGTGACAGCAAAGAAAACAAGAACCCTCTTCCTTGAGAAAGAATCCGCTAGATAACCGCTGAACGGTCTTATCAGAAAGGCCAGCAGAATGTATCCGGAGAGTACGGCGCCTATAGTATCTTTTGTTGATAAGAATCTTTCACTCAGATAGATAGGTAAGAGTGGGGTAATCAGATAGAATGCAAAATACATACAAAAGTTAGCAGCCAACACTTTTGTATAGTTGCCGTTCCATAATCTGTTATTTACCTCTTCTGCCATAACGCACCAAAGATAGGTTAAAAAGAAATTGCGTATATTTGGTTTATGAAACAAATCAAAGTTTTAATACTACTTCTCTTCATTTCTGCCGTTTCTTTGGCTCAGCAGGCTATTACCCTTCCGCCGGCTGAACTTGCAGACAAGGTTATTGAGGAGGCTGTAACTCATCTGGGCAAGCATTACAGATACGGTGCTACAGGTCCGGATCGCTTTGATTGTACAGGATTTACGGGCTATGTATACAATAAGTTCGGAATCCAACTTAAACGTTCCTCCAAGGAGCAGGCAACGGACGGCAGGGAGGTCTCAGGTTCTTTGAAAAACCTTCAGAAGGGAGATCTTCTGGTATTCGGTTCCAGAAGAAACAAGAAGGTGATTGGCCACATAGGCATTTTCATTGAAATGGATAGTTCCGGAGATAACTTCACCTTTATCCACGCCTGCAATAGGGGCGTTATAATCTCCTCATTAAGTGAAACTTACTACTCCGAGCGCTTTCTGGGTGCCAGACGTGTTATTCCGGATTTTGACTCAAGAGGAAGAAAGAGCCAATTGGATACCATCTTCATTAAGGCCTCCGCCTCTGACCGTCAGATTGTCCTCTTTGGAGACGGTACCTGGAGTTACCTGGAAAAGGACGGAAGGCTAACTCCGCCTAATCCTAAGGAGACCATAACTTTGGATGCTACAGGCGTTTGGACCACCACAATAGACTCCAACCCGGAGACAGACACTACAACAACGGAGAGCGGAATGAACGTTCAGGGAAGGATAATTCCAACTCTTCCGCCTGCAGAAACTGGAAACCGTACAAGTGATACCCTCACAATCCGCAAAACCGGAACTCAGGATGCAAATGTGAACTCTGAGGATACACGTGATTCCAAGGCCAAATATCATTCCATTAAGAAGGGAGATACTCTCTATTCTCTTGCCCGTAAGTATGGTACAACGGTAGATAAGATTTGTGACCTGAACAACATAACCTCCAAGACCGTTTTGAACGTAGGCCGCAAACTCAGAGTCAAGTAACCGATTAACACTAAGCAAATGATAATCACCCAAATAAACGATGCTCTCTGGACATATCTGCTTATAGGCGTCCTGGTTTTGTGCGGTCTGTGGTTTACCTTCAAGACCAAGGGTGTGCAGTTCCGTATGATAGGAGAGATGTTTCGCCTGCTTGGTGACTCTGCTACAACCGGAAACAAAAAAGAGAAGAAAGATAAGCATAAGAATATCTCTTCATTTCAGGCATTTGCGGTATCCGTGGCTACAAGAGTGGGAACCGGAAATCTTGCCGGAGTTGCAACCGCCATTGCTATAGGAGGTCCGGGTTCAGTATTCTGGATGTGGGTGATTGCGCTGCTTGGCTCCGCCACAGCCTTTGTGGAATCTACTCTGGCTCAGCTGTTTAAGAAGAGAAATAGGGAATCCTTCATTGGCGGCCCGGCCTACTATATTAAGAAAGGACTCCATTGCAACTGGCTTTCAATAACTTTTGCAGTTCTATTGACCTTAACCTTTGGACTTGCATATAACTCAATTCAGAGTAACACAATAACAGACGCTATGGAGGAGGCCTTTGGCCTGAGTCCAATATTGGTTGCTATAATTCTCTCAGTTACAGCACTTATTATAGTTTTCGGAGGTATCCACAGAATTGCAAATGTAAGTGCCGTTTTGGTTCCCATTATGGCATTGGGATACTTTATCCTTGTGCTGGTAATCATAATAATGAACTATGAGTTAATCCCTTACGTCTTTAAGGTAATTATCACAAACGCCTTTGGCCTGGAACAGTCTGTGGGCGGAGCCATTGGTGCAACAATAATGACCGGAGTAAAAAGAGGCCTCTTCAGCAACGAAGCGGGAGAGGGAAGCGCCCCTAACGTTGCCGCCACTGCAACAGTTTCACATCCTGTTAAACAGGGACTTATACAGGCATTAGGCGTCTTTACGGATACCATTCTTGTCTGCTCTTGTACAGCCTTTGTAATACTTATAAGCGGACTTTACAAGGTTCCGGAACTGAATGGAATAGCACTTACTCAGTCCGCATTGGAATCTGAGATTGGCTCCGCCGGACCTACCTTTATTGCGGTTGCCATCTTTCTCTTTGCCTTCTCCAGCATAATTGGAAACTACTATTACGGAGAGGCCAACATCCGCTTTATGACCTCAAATAAGGCTGTTTTAACGGCTTACAGAATACTCTCCGGAGGAGTTGTAGTATTCTTTGGCGCTCTGGCTACTCTTGAAACGGTATGGAATTTTGGAGATTTATTTATGGCTCTGATTACAATCTGCAATCTCATTGCCATAATTGCTCTTGGAAAATACGCCTTCAGACTGCTTGACGATTACAGAGCACAGAAGAAAAAGGGTATAAAGGAGCCTATTTTCCGCAAATCTCAATTCCCTGAAATTGAGAAGGAACTGGAAGCCTGGGATGAATAGATGATTATGAAAAACGCAGGTAAAAGAGAAAAAGAGATATTCAAGGTGACACTGATTGGCAGTTTTACAAACGCCTTTCTTGTTGTCATTAAACTGCTTGCCGGTATATTCGGAAACAGTGCGGCAATGATTGCAGATGCAATTCACTCTATATCAGACTTTGCTACGGATATTGCAGTGATTGTATTCGTTAAGATAAGTGGCAAACCAAAGGATAAATCTCACGATTACGGCCACGGCAAGTATGAAACCATTGCCACCACTCTGATAGGCCTGGCACTCTTTGTGGTTGCCATATTCATTCTTATTGAGGGAATTAAGAAGATTATCTTCTGTACCTCAGGCGGAGTTTTGCAGGTTCCCGGGAACATTGCATTGTGGGTTGCTCTGATCTCTATTCTCTCCAAGGAGATTATTTTCCAATACACCTTTAGGAAGGCCAAACAGCTTAATTCCGAGGCAATGGTGGCCAACGCCTGGCATCACAGAAGTGACGCGCTCTCTTCCATTGCCACTGCAATAGGAATCGGCTGTGCAATTATTGGAGGAGAAAAGTGGGCGGTAATGGATCCTATTGCCTCCGTCATAGTTGCAGTCATAATTATAAAAGTGGCTATAAGCTTACTCAGAAACGGTATTGGAGATCTTACGGAAAGGTCTCTGCCGGAGGATGTTGAGAATGAGATAATGGAGATTGTAAAATCCGTTCCTAATATAGTTGAGCCTCATGATCTCTGCACCAGAAGGATTGGAAACCGTTATGCCATTGAGATGCACGTGCTTATGGATCCTAACGTCACCCTTAAAGTGGCTCATGATGAAGTCTCTGATATTGAGAGGCTTCTTAAAGAGCGTTACGGAGAGGATACCCACGTCTCAATCCACGTTGAACCAATAGAATAAACAGATATGAAAAAGATTGTAATTGCATTAGCACTGATAGGTACCATAATGGCCTGCACTGAGGAGGTTACTTTTGAGGTTGCAAAGAACTACTTCTTTAAGAACAATCAGGAGATTCCTTCTAATCCTAAAATTACAGACAGCCTGCAGTTTGCAAATCTCTTTGGTATGGCTACCGTAATGGGTGAGAATGGAAAACCAACACCAATAGATTTCAACTCTCAGTTTGCCGTAGCAGTGGTGCTTCCGGTAACAGATATGAGCACAGAGATTCTCCCTCAAACTGTTGTGATGCAGAATGATACGCTAAGATACACATACGAGGTGAAAGTAGGGGATAAACAATCCTTCTCCATCCAACCTCTTTCCATCATAATCCTGGACAAGAAGTACGAATCCACTCCGTTGGTAATGAATCAGAAATAAATAATGAAGAATATGCGTAAATCTCTAATTACTCTGGTATTGATGTTTCTGTGCGCAGTATGCCTTCAGGCACAGAATCTTAACGGAAACTGGTATAACGGAAGTCTCTGCTATACCGTAACTGAACAGGCTGGCGGCAAAGTGCTTATGAATGCTATGGCAGAGGGAGAAGAGCACGAGTTTGTGCTGGTTCCTGTTGAAGGTCAACCGGGCTGCTATATAGTAAACAAAACTCCTAACGATTATGTAATGCAGTATGAAGAGGGAACATTTGTAAAACACCAGAATAAAGATGGTTACAATGTTTTCTGTTTCTATGATAAAAACAACCGCATGGTGGGAGTTATGGAGAAGACGCAGGAGTGGGATACTCAGAAACTCAACGTGGCCAAGTACATAAACCAGATTATGGGAGAGTATACTCTGGAAAAGAGCGGAACCAAAGTGGATATACAGTGGGAGCAGATGAGCATTGGCGGTGTTACCGTTCCTTACAAAGTGGTTACATTCAATGGTATAGCCTTGGACGTCATAGAGATAGAGAAAAACAACACTGAACTGAAGGGAGGTACATACCAGATTATGCCCTTCCTTAAGGGTCTCAATATCTGCCCTGTAGCCTTTCCGGACGGAGGCTTCTGGTTTAAGCGCATTGGAGATGAGAAAGGAGTTGACCTTATCTATTCTTCTTCCAGAATTGGACGCTTCAGCTTTGCATCCTCCATTTTGTTAGATCCTTATACGCTAAGGCAATATAACAGACAGTTGCTGCGCTATATGCGTAATGAGATTTTGGCACGTCACGGTTACCGCTTCCAGTCAAAGGAACTCAATGACTACTTTACCAATCAGAGTTGGTATAAGCCTGTGGAGAACAACGGTGATATTCAACTCACTTTCCTGGAAGAGTTGAACGTTGCAACAATAAAATTTGCGGAATCTGAGAAAGGACAAGATTAAACAACCTTATTTAACATTATGAAAAAGAGCATTTTAATAATATTCGCGCTGATGATGCTTTATTCCTGCAACAATCAGCCGGCTGAGGGTGTTGCTGCCATTGAAAAAGGATGGAGTAAAACAAATATCAAGGTTGAAGAGGGTAAGGCCACTGTAATGGACTTGCTTAAAGCCTTTAACAAGGTGTGGCATACGGCTGCGGCAGATTCAATTTTTGCCGTTGCAGATGGCAAGGAGTGCTTTATGGAGGAGTGGTATGCAGGTAAAAGCCCTGTCTTTGTGGACAATGAAGATTTCTGCACCGCATGGTACAACCACGGAGATACCGGTGAGCAGCAGCTGGATGCACGTACATATCAGCGCACTAACGGTCATACGCTCTTTGCAGTACGAGTAGAGCAGAATAATCCTGAGCACAAACTCTTCTGCTGTTTCTATGATTATGACCCTGAAAGTAAGACTCTTACACCGGAAGATGCACCTTATAAGGATATCAAGCGTAAGTGGGATAACTCCTTCTTTGACTATCATCTTGGCAACAATTATGACCAGACGGTTATTGTTGAGGAGATTAACAAAGAGGGCGGAGCCTGCTTCCACCACTATGTATGGAACGGAATGAAGCACGAGTTTGACCACTGTGGAGATGAGACTTATGCCAATGAGGGAGACCCTGAAGGCTACCCGGATGAGGATCAGAAGATAGTATCCGCACCGGCAAGCGAGTGGACGGAAGAGGCTGTAGAAAAACGCATCAGAGAGTATTTTGATGCTGTAAACAAGACATTTGCAGAGGGTTCTACTATGAGTCCTTTTGATCTGGACAAGCAATACTACAGCTCCTACTGGAATGAGGTTTATGGGAAAGTGAATGCCAAAGACAGCAAACAGACCTCTGCAGAGAAGTGCTTCTTTGTAGATGACAACCACTGGACCGCAGGCCTGGAAACCCCTGTGGAGGTGAAAAATATAAAGGTACAACTTCTATCGGGAGATATGGCGGAAGCCACATTAACTCTGGCAGAGAAGAACGGCGGGTTCAAAAAGAAAGTGGTTCTCAACATGGATTACGGCCAGCTCAAATGGGATATCAATGACTGGGTTGATATGAGCCTTGGTAAAGACGGCGTAAGCCTTCTCAACCAGATGGAGAAATATATAAGATAACGACATATAAATGAGAGTATTATCATTCATTGCAGTGATTGCAGCAGTAGTGCTGGCAGGCTGCAAAAATAACACGGAAACTATCGCGAGTATGAAAACAGAAAAAGCAAAGGTCTATTTGACAAGGGAGATTTCCCCTGAGTCATTGGTGAGAATTTATAAGGCTTTGGGTGTTGAGGCCAAAGGGCGTGTGGCTGTGAAGATGAGTACGGGAGAAGGCAGCAATCCTAATTACCTTAAGCCGAAACTCATTAAGAATCTGATATTTGAGGTGGAAGGTACCGTTGTGGAGTGCAATACTGCATACAGCAGCGGCCCGGATGATATTAACGATGACCGCAATAACTCTGAGAACCACTGGAAAGTAATTGAAAGACATGGCTTTACAAAGTACTTCCCGGTAGATATTATGGATGAGTATGATGAGATTCGCATTCCTGTAAAGGATCAGACTCATATTAAGTATGACATTGTGGGTGGGCATATTGCCAACTATGACTTTATGATTGCTCTCAACCACTTTAAAGGTCATCCGATGGGCGGTTACGGCGGAGCGCTTAAGAACCTCTCCATTGGCTGTGCCAGCAGCAACGGTAAGGCTTACATTCACTCTGCAGGCTTGATGGAAAAGCTTGACATGGAGAAGCTTTGGACTCCGGAATTCATTGGAGATCAGGATGGTTTCCTGGAGAGTATGGCCGCTGCGGCTCAGGCTGTTGTGAACTATTTCCAGAGACGTAACGGCATCATCTATATCTCCGTAATGAACAATATGTCTATAGATTGTGATTGCGTAGACCATCCGGAGCCGGTAAAACTGGAAGATTACGGCATTCTGGCCTCCACAGACCCTGTTGCTCTTGATCAGGCTTGCGTAGATATCATTAACCAGCAGAAGGTTACGGCCACTAATGACCCAACAGATCTTCTCAACCGTATAGATCAGCAGCACGGTGTACACACCATTGAGCACGCAGAGAAGATAGGCCTCGGCACCCGCAAGTACACAATTGTAAATATCAAATAGATATGAGAACAATTAAACGCTTATTTGTCTTACTGTGTGTGCTTCTGCCAACAGCCATTTGGGCTGACGTTAAAGATAATACCAATGTAAATAAATCAATTATGAAAGATGGAAATAGTAAGATACTCGTAATCTTTTTCTCTCACGCTGGAGATAATTACGCTGTTGGAAATATAAAAGTTGGCAACACAAAGATTGTAGCTGACTACATTAGTGAGATTACGGGAGCAGCTCAGTTTGAGATAGTTACCCATAAGTATGACGGTATGGCTTACACTCCGCTTATCAACCTGGCTAAAGAGGAGGCCAAAAACGGAGAGCTACCTTCATACGAAGGGAAAGCCCCGGATTTGACTGATTATGATACAGTTTTCATAGGCGGACCGGTTTGGTGGGGAACATATCCTCAGGTGATGTTTACTCTCTTTAAAGACATCAATTTAGATGGCAAGACGGTTATTCCTTTTACAACTCATGAGGGCAGCGGTCTTGCAAACTGTGCAAGAGATGTAAAAAAGGCCTTTCCAAAGGCCAAAGTTACCGGAGAATTCTCTATTTACGGCCACGAGGTACGCACCAATAAATCCAAGGTAGAGAAGTGGTTAAAAGGTTTAGGTTTCTAATGTAATGGAAGATTTTATTCTCAGAGAGATAGACAAGATAGGGGAGATGCTTGCCCACATAGCACGCAGGCTTGGCCTATTAAAGGGAGAGAAACCGGATTACTCCCTTGGGGACGTAAAGACTGAGTTTACCAAAGAAAACTGTCCAATAGACATTGATACGGTTCTAAAACAGGAGAATCCTATCTTGTATCTTGCTGAGAATGAGAAATTGACAGAACAAGCCCTGGAGTCCTTCATAGAGATTCTCTTCTATTCAGATATTGATGAAACAAAGAAGCAAACCCTCCTAAAAGATGCCATCAACTACCTGGATAACAAAGGCTACGTCTCCTTCAAACTCCACTCATTTGTCAGTTCCAGTGAATCCTAAATGAATCCTGTAGCTATACGTCTTCTAAACCAGCAACTAGTTGCTCCTCAGTTTAATGAACCGGCTGAGGTGGTGAGTCATTTTGGTGCTATGCAGGCTCAGGAGTACCGTTTAATGAGGTGGGCTGTTGCGATGCGAACGCAAAAGCCATCTTCAAAAGCGTTTAAGAAGGCTTTTGACAGTGGACAGATTATTCGTCTTCACCTACTGAGAGGCACCTGGCAACTTGTTGCAGCTGAGGACTATTGGTCTTTTTTGAACTTATGTGCCCCAAAAGCTGTTTCTGTGATTTCAGGCTGGATGCACAGCAATAAAATCTCTATTCCCCAAAGTGAGCTAAATAGAGTAAGAGCTATTCTTGTCCAGGTTGTCTCTGATATGAAAAGTGTTACAAAAGAGGATTTTGTAAAGGCGTTAGCCGCCAAAAAGATTTCAATGGATGATCACCGTCTCTCTTACCATATCCGTATGGCGGAACTTTCCGGCACTCTTTGCAGTGGTGACTTAAAGCCGCTTAAAGCTACATACGCCCTTGTAGAAAAGAAAATTGGCATTAAACCAAAAGTTCTTAATCGCGATAAAGCTCTTAAAAGCCTTACTCTCAAATATTTTCAGAGTCACCAACCGGCCACTTTGGAAGACTTTGTATGGTGGTCCGGCTTAAATAAAAGTGACTGCAGAAAAGGTATAGAACTTCTAGGAAATGCCATTCACACAGAACATTGGGAGGGCAGAGACTTCTATGTAACTGATGGTTGCAGAACAAAAGGTTTCAGAAAAGGTAAATACCTTTTGATTCCGCCATACGATGAATACTTAATCGGTTACAAGAGCAGAGATGTTGTGCTACCTCCTCAGTTCAGACATAAAGCCCACAATAACAGAGGAATATTCAAACCTATAATTGCCAAGGATGGCATAATTTGCGGCAACTGGTCCCCATTCAAAGATGACTGCCAACCGGAATTCTTCAATGAAGGCCACAATGCAACATCCCTTCAACCTGCCAGGCAATCATTTAATTCCACCCGGTAACTAAGCCATTTTTAAAGTATACATTATAGCTATTATATATCCATTGTTCTCCATAATCTGCTTTTTTAACTCTTGAAGGCTCTCCATATGCCACTTTAACTAGTTCCTTAGACATCCCTTTTTGAATCTTTCCTTTTATGGCCGATAAAACCAATGCTTTACCATATTTTTTATCCAAATTAATCTTGTAGTCTTCAGGAATAAACATAAATTTATATCTAATAGCCTCATTACTAATTGTTTCACCATTTGCATTAGTGAATAACATAGTTAGTATATTTGCGACTTCAAGTTTAAATGACCATCAAATTGATGCAAATTGCTATAGGTTAATGAAATAGTTTTCTTACTTTTGTTTAAGTATTCTTTGGGATCGCAAAATGCGACCTTAAAGGTGGATTCAAAATGTGTAGTTATGAAAGAGGAGCTAGCTATTGTGCAGTCGAGTGGGGTTCTGGAAGCCAAACCCATCGAAAAATGTATATATACCATTAGAAATGAACAAATCATGATAGATTATGATTTATCTATTCTATATGGGGTTGAAAACCGTTCGCTTAGGCAGGCAGTAAGGAGAAATATTGATTGTTTTCCTGATGATTTTTTGTTTTATTTGACGGATGAAGAAACTAATGATTTGATTTCCAGTAGGGTATCACAATCTGTGATACCCCCTGGGTATAATACTGGCGGAACAGAGATATTTGCTTTTACAGAACAGGGCGTAGCTATGCTATCTACAGTTCTTAAAAGCCATAATGCTAAAAAAGTAAGTATCGCAATAATGAGAGCATTTGTAGCAATGCGTCACTTTATGCTTTCTAATGCTCAGGTTTTTCAGAGACTGGATAGGTTGGAACTCAGGCAGATAGATACTGAACATAAAATAGAAGAGGTGTTTGCTAAACTAGAGGAAAAATCTATTGATCCAAAACCACAGGTGTTCTTTGACGGTCAAATATTTGATGCTTACGAGTTTATCTGTGATTTGATTAAAAGTGCAAAGAAAAGAATCATCCTTATAGATAATTTTATTGATGATACAGTTTTGACCATGTTGGATAAGAGAAAGAAGGGAGTAACGGCTACTGTATATACACAAAAGGTTAATAATCAGCTCAAATTGGACTTATTGAAGCACAATGCTCAATACCCGGCTATTGATGTAATACTTTTCAAGAAGTCTCACGATAGGTTCCTCATAATTGATAATAAAGTGTATCTGGTTGGCGCTTCATTGAAAGATTTGGGCAAGAAGTGGTTTGCTGTTTCCTTATTATCTTCAACAAAACCCAAAGAATTGATTTCCAGACTAAATGATAATTCATGAGTCTTTTCGGAATAGATAAATTATCTTTATATTTGTTAAAAATCATCAGAGATAATGAAAATAAGACTTGAGGAGCCAAGGGATTGGCGAGAGGTTGAGATGCTTACAAGAGAAGCGTTCTGGAACGTATACAGACCGGGATGCCAGGAACACTTTGTACTTAAGGAGTATAGGAGCAATCCGGCGTTCATTCCGGAGTTGGACTTTGTGATGGAAGAGGATGGCCGTATCATTGGCCACGTTATGTTCTCCAAGGCGGAAATCCTGCTTGAAGACGGAACAAAGTTTCCATCCTGGACTTTTGGCCCTATAAGCATACATCCGGATTATAAGCGCAAAGGATATGGTCTGAAGTTATTGCAGTATGCGCTGGAAATGGCTAAGAATATGGGAGTTGGCCTGCTCTGTATGGAGGGAAACATAGAGTTCTACAAAAATGCCGGTTTTGATTTGGCCAGCAAGATGAAGATTCATTACCACGCTGAGCCTAAAGAGAGTGAGGTGCCGTATTTCCTTGCACAAGAGTTGATTAAAGGGTACTGGGGGAATAGAGAGGGTACATACTCTCCACCATCGGGATACTTAGTGGCAGAAACAAACCCTGAGGCTTTTGCAGCGTATGAGGCTCAGTTTCCGCAAAAGGAGAAGCATTTATTGCCGGGGCAGCTTCCTCAGTTCTGCCAGAGCTGCGGCATGCCTCTTACAAAGGATGAGGATTGCGGTCACAATGAAGACGGCAGCATCAACTTTGATTACTGCAAATACTGTTTTGAAGGGGGTAAGTTCCTGCAAGACTGCACAATGGAGGATATGGTAGAGCATTGCTCCCAGTTTGTGGATGAGGTAAACAAGATGATGCCGGAGCCTATGACTAAGGAGCAGTACAAGCAGATGATGATGGGGTTCTTCCCAATGTTAAAAAGATGGAGAAATAAATAGACAATGAAAAATAAGGTTTTGATTTTCCTGCTGCTCTTTGCAACGGTTCAGTTGTATGCTCAGGATTTGGCTCATTACAAGAAGGTTGTGAAGGAGTTGAGCTCCTCAAGGTATCAGGGTAGGGGTTATGCCAGAGGCGGTGCCAATAAGGCCGGAAATTTCCTTAAGAAGGAGTATATGAAGGCTGGTGCGGATACCGTTATCTGCCAGCATTTTACAATAGATATCAATACGTTCTGCGGTAAGATGAAGATGTGGGCGGACGGAAGGAAACTCACCCCGGGTGTAGACTTTGCAATGCGTGAGTACTCCCCTGGCGTTAAGGGGGAATTCCCTGTGTACCACGTAGATACCTTGAACTACAATGCAGAGAAGATGTTTGCAGATCTGGCAAAACCCGAATATGCAAATTGCCTGGTATGCGTTGAGTTCTGGTTTGCATACAGGCACAGCAAGGATTTTTCAAAACTGCAGAAGGCGGGAGAGTGCACCAACGCCGGCCTCATCCAAACCTTTTCCTCTCCAATCAAGTTCTTCAAAGCCTACGGACACAGGGTGATTGACAAGCCTATTATTTGGGTTACTCCGGAGGCTATTGAGGGTGTAAGGAGAGTGCGCGTAAACGTTGAGAATGAGTTTCTTAAAGGGTATGACCTCTTTAACGTCATTGCAAAAGTTGAGGGTGAACTTCACGATAGTTGCTATGTCTTTACCGCCCATTATGACCATCTTGGCAACCTCGGCCGTAAGATCTTTTATGCCGGCGCAAATGACAATGCCTCAGGCACTGCCGCACTAGTCACTCTTGCCGCCTATTATGCACAGAACCGTCCTAAGTATGACATCTACTTCCTCTCTTTCTCCGGAGAGGATGCAAACCTTAGAGGCTCTGAGTTTTATGCCAACAATCCTATAGTTCCGTTGGATAGGATTAAGTATCTCTTTAACATAGATATGATTGGAGACAACAACCCCGTTCAGTACTGCGAGGTGAGTGACGAGGGAATGAAGGGATTTGCTCTCTTTGAGAAGATAAACGAGGAGAACCACTTCTTTAAATCCTTGAATAAGGGCGCTTTAGCAGCAAATAGTGACCACTATCCGTTTGCAAAACGCCACGTTCCTTGTATCTTCTTTGAGAATGAAAACGGAGACGCTTTCCAGTACTATCACACTATCTATGATGATTACAAACACGCACTCTTTGACAGTTACGAGCCTGTCTTTAAGATTGTTACATCCTTCATAGAGCGTTACTAGTTTGTTTTTTATTACCTTCCAAAAGACCTGAGGAGGTAGAGCATAGGGAATATTTCCAAACGGCCAATAAGCATCTCTATCATTGAAGTTGCTTTGATAACTGCCGGAATATCCGCATAGTTAGACATTGAGCCCACATCTCCAAAACCAGGTCCGACGTTGCCTATGCAGGCAATAGATGCTGTTACTCCTGTTGTAAAATCAAGTCCTCCGGCAATGTTGACAGCAGCAAACAGTATGATAAAAAACATATAACAGAAGACAAAACAGAAAGCGTCATTTACATTATCTTCAGAGCGGATACGCCCGTCTACCCTTACCGGACGAACCATCTTTGGGGTAACTGTGAGAATTACTTTTCTGTGTACCCCCTTTGCTACAAGTATGGCTCTGTCTATCTTTATACCTCCCGATGTGGAGCCGGAACAACCGCATATCAGTGAGCACATTACAAGAACGGCTATGCTGAAATGAGGCCATAGTGTTGTGTCCTGTGTTGCAAATCCCGTTGTGGTGGAGATTGAGGCAACCTGAAAAGATGCTTCTCTTAGTGCTCTGCCAAAGGAGGTTGAATGATTGTTGAGCCACAGATCAACAGTAACCATAATGGTTGCAATCATGACAGCAAACAGGAATGTCTTTAAGATTTCAGACTTCCAAATATGTTGGGTATGTCCTTTTATTAAGGCCAAAAAGAGAATTCCAAAGTTTATTCCGGATGCAATCATAGCAATGGTAAGTACAACTTCTGCCGCGGGATTTGCGTAAAAAGCAATACTTGTATTCCTTATACAGAAACCGCATGTACTGCAAGCGGACATGGCGTTCGTTAATGAATCAAACCAAGGTAAACCGGTGAATTTAAGCGCAAAAAAGGTAATCAGAGTCAATGAAACATACGCAGTAAGTATCCGTTTTGTAAAGCTGCCAATCCTTCCGCTAAAGCCATCTTTTGCAACTCTGGATATTTCTGCACCGGATAGTCTGGACTTATCTGCACTTCCTATCATCATAGAAAAGAGAGTGACTATTCCTATACCGCCCACCCAGGCTGTAGATATTCTCCAGAACTTAAGCCCTTGGGGAAGTGCCTCTATGTCATTTAAAATTGAAGCGCCGGTGGTAGTGAAACCAGAAACGCTTTCAAATAAGGCATTTATGGGAGAAAACTCATTTCCATATAGCATAAACGGGAACATACCAAAAATGCAGGCAGATATCCATACTCCCACAACAATGCAGTTCCCTTCCCTAAAACTCAGTCTTTCTTTTCCTTTTTTTACAAAAATAATAGGGAATAAGCCCGCCGAGCAAGTCAATAGGGTTGAGAAGATTAAAGGGATACGGCTGTCATCTCCCGGGGAAAAACAGGCTATTATTGCAGAAATAGCCATAAGTAAAGATACAAACAGTAATGAAGTACCTATATACAAACTTATTATTCTCCCGTTCATTGACTTATTAAAAAATTTTGATGCAAAATTATTTGGTCAAAAATCATTTATCAATACAATAATTTCTAACTTTGCATTGAAATTATCAATGATGGCTATGACACTGCAACAACTCAAGTACATAATTGCAATAGATGATTATAGGCATTTTGGCAAGGCAGCAGAATATTGTGGACTAACACAATCTACTTTGAGTCTGATGGTTAAGAAGCTTGAAGAGGAACTTGACGTAAAAATATTTGACAGAGATACATATCCCATTTCACCAACAGAAATGGGGAGAAAGATAATTGATCAGGCTAAGGTTGTCTTATACCACGTAAATCAGATTTCTGAAATTACCCATTCGGAGAAAGAACTGCTCTCCGGTCCGCTTCGTATTGCCGTGATTTCCACTGTTTCTCCTGTTCTCTTACCGGGAATGTTTAAGTATTTTGGCAATAATTATCCCTCCATATCATTTCAGACAGAAGAGATGATTACAGATACTATAAAGGATAAATTAAGGAAGGCGGAAGTAGATATGGGAATCGTTGCCGGACCTGTACAAGATACTGATTTGCTTGAGATACCTTTATATCATGAACGTTTTCTGGCATACCTTTCAGAAGAGAGTCCACTCTTTTCCAAGAAGACGATTTCAATGGAAGATTTGTACGGTCAATCTATCTGGATTATTAAAGAGGGTTTGAGAAAGATAGATCTGTCTGAAATGGAGAAAGACGGTAAGGTAACATACGAGCGTTTCTTTGAGGGAGGGCGTGTTGGCATGCTCATACAAATTGTTAATGAAAACGGCGGAATCACTATTATTCCGGAAACTCATAAAGAGTTGATTAGAACTAGTTTGCAAAAGGGATTACGTCCGATCATTAATCCGGAGCCATCAAGAACAGTTTCTCTTCTGGTTAGGAGTGATTACATTCACGAATCTATGTTAAATGCCGTAGTTAAGGCAATTAAAAGTATTATTCCAAGTGCTCTCCTGGATAGCGTAATACGCCGTAAACACTTGACTATCTAAAAAATGAGATATATGAAAAGTTTTAAATCTTCAGCGTGGATTCTTCCACAACCGGTGCTCATTATCGGCACATTTGATAAAAACGGTAAGGCAAACGCAATGAATGCCGCATGGGGCGGACAGTTGGATATGACTGATATTATCATCTCCCTGGGTTCACACGCCACAACGGACAATCTTGCTCAGAATCCGGAGTTTACGGTTGCTTTTGCTACAGCAGAAACTGTGGTGGCTTCAGATTTTGTGGGCATAGTTAGCGGCAGAAATATGCCGGATAAGATGGAGAGAACCGGCTGGAAAGCAGAGAAGGCTCCAAACGTTAACGCTCCTGTATTTAACGTATTTCCAATGACTTTGGAGTGCAAGGTTAAACGGATGAACGGTGAAAGGGGAGGCGGCGGTTATCTCGTTGCAGAGATTGTTAACATCCTTTGTGATGAAAAGTATCTGGCAGCAGACGGAAAGCCGGATGTTGAGAAGATGAACCTTATCACATTCAACCCTGTTCAACATACTTATATTCAGTTGGGTAAGACGGTTGGTAAAGCATTCTCAGACGGCCTTAAATTGAAGTAATAACTATTGTGATGAATAAAAATCACAACTAGTAGGTATTGCTGAAGGAGTGAAAGGGGTGTAGCTTTGCACCCGAATATGAAAGAGTTTTTATACACATTATTGACAGTTACCGCGGAGATGAGTCCGTACCTGCTGTTAGGATTTCTAATAGCAGGTATTTTGCACGTCTTTGTACCTGGACGTTTCTATGCAAAGTATTTATCCGCAAACAATAGATTTTCAGTTCTTTATGCAGCTCTGTTAGGTGTTCCGCTTCCACTCTGTTCCTGCGGAGTAATTCCAACGGCAATAGGGCTTAAGAACGAGAAGGCCTCAAAAGGGGCGGTTGCCTCCTTCCTTATTGCAACACCTCAAACGGGCATTGACTCCATACTTGCAACCTTCTCGGTATTAGGACTCGGTTTTGCAATCATAAGGCCAGTAGCTGCTTTAATAACAGGAGTTTGCGGTGGCCTGCTAGTAAACCGCTTAATAAAAGAGAACGGTGACAACGCTACAGCAAACACCGCCTGCTGCGTTGAAAAGGGTAACAAACTGTGGAGGGTTCTGCACTACGCCTTCTTTGAGATGATGCAGGACATAGGCCTAAGACTGATTGTAGGTCTTATCCTTGCCGCTCTTATTCAGGTGGTTGTGCCGGATGAGTTCTTCCTTCGTTTTGGCTCTAACGCACTGCTTCAAATGCTTGTAATTCTGGTAATTGCGGTTCCTATGTACATCTGTTCAACGGGCAGCATTCCTGTAGCGGCCGCACTTATAATGAAAGGTCTCTCACCGGGAGCCGCACTTGTTATGCTGATGGCCGGCCCTGCAGTGAATATGGCCTCTATCTTGGTGGTACGCAAGTCTTTAGGAAACAAGTTCACAACCATTTACCTGCTGGTGATCATTGGCTTTTCCATACTGTTCGGACTGCTGGTAAACGCCATTGGTTTGAACATCAATCCTTTGTCTAACCTGGATTCCTGCTGTGCAGAGGAGGGCGCAATGCTCAGCCCGTTTAAATGGATCTGCACTATCCTTTTAACCCTTTTAATCCTTTTTGCGCTCTTTATGAAATTTTTCAGCAAATCCTCTCACTGCCACTGTCACGATGAGAATCATCATCACGATGGTGAAACAGAGCATGATACAGCCGTTTACACCGTTGAAGGCATGCACTGCAGCCACTGCGAATCTGCCGTTGAGCGTGCTGTAATGGGAGTTGCAGGCGTTACTTCCGCCAAAGCCAGCGCCCCGCGCAAAACCCTCACTGTCACTGGAGAGGCTTCCGCCTCTGCCATCCGCACCGCCGTAGAATCCGCCGGCTACAAGATAACCTCCTAAGGAAGTAATTCAACCATAATAAAAGCAATCCCGCCATCCCCAAAATAGGAGATGGCGGGATTAATTAATCTTTATTACAAAGAAATACTAATCAATTGAAAATACCGGACGGATTGAGCGGCCATAGCCATGCCAACTCCTATAATCAGATGATTTACTGCCAGATGAATTGAAATAAAGGACATTAGCTAAGTTCCAATTTTCATCATTCCTTGTTGATGAATAAAGCATACATACCTCTGTTTGATATGCTGGGTAATTATGTTGGAAATGCCCGGCAGCAGGAATAAAGATTGATGCTCCGGTATATTCACCTTTACCTACGCAGGTAATACCGGAAGTGGCTAAACCCGGAGTGAAAGCAGCATGAGTTGTTTCTGAGTCCAATAAAAGTAACTCGTCATAGGTTGGCATTCGCCATAGTCCCTTGAGTGCAACATGAGCGGCATCCGAGGATGGCAAGAGAATACCACTGCCATCTACTTCATAAGCAACAGGTTTACCTTCATAGTATGGATAGGAAGTAGCATCTGAATATCCAGTGACATCTCCCCAAGCATAATAAAGACCGTAATCAGTTGGAGTAGATGCACCAAGATTTTTAGTAGACCACATTACTTTCTGACCAGAGGCATTATTGATGCCCAGGTAGACATAATTAGTTGAAGTCCAGGTAGCCGTGCTGATATCACCAATACCTATGTATTTGGCAGCACTTAGGGTTTTTGTTCCTGCATCACGGGTATAAAGTACACTTGCAGTTTTGTCATTAATGGAGAATTGGTAGTCAACTTCAGAGCCAACTGCGCTTGCATCTAGAATGCCGGAGAAACTCATCATAGCTCCATCTTCATATCCCGTAATGGCCTTTCCCATAGTTCCTTCCGTCTTGGTTATAGTTCCATCTGAAGATACTTTGTTAAATGTGAGCGGTTTAACTTTGTCTTGGTATAAATCGTATGCGTGACCGCTTGTAAAGCCGGAAATATCAAAATGGATTAGTTTATCACTGGCATTTGTAAGTGTTGGTGCAACCATATTCAGTGTTCCTGAAAGAGTACTTCCATCAAAAGTATAAGTAACACTCTCTGCTTTAAGGAAGTAACCGTTGTATGTAAGGTCATTGAAAACGAAGTCTGTTCCGCTGGCGGCAACGGTTGCTGTGCTTCCGTACGGAAGGTAAATGGCTGTCATTTTCTTATCTGCTGCTCCGGAGAGATCTGATGCAACGAGAGAGTTTTTATTAGTTCCTGTCCATGCTCCGCTAGTGTACTTAAGTTCAAGATATTTAGGTGCTGCAACGCCTTTGAAAAATACAAACACAACATCTCCTTCCGTCCAAGCAGATTTTACACTTGCTTTGGTTCCAAATACGTCAGAACGTCCTACTTTAAGATTTATTGAGATTTGATTCTGCTCTAATTCTGGTTTCAAATCAGACTTACTACAGGCAACAAGCGCTACAATTGCGCACAGAATTGCTATTATCTTTTTCATATTCGTTCCTCCTTATTCCTCCTTATATCCAGTCTTCTCCACTTCCGAATGGATTGTTGTATGTTGGTGTTGGGTTGCTGGCGCAAATTACGCCTTCTTGCGTTACCTCTAGTATCAGTGCCGAGGGCGCTTCATAAAACTGTTTGATTTTCTTTTTCATACTGTATTGTTAATTTTTTTGTATGCACACAAAGAACTATGCGACTACCTTTTGCGGCTCGCGCTAAAAACGGTTAAGTAATTGATTATAAAGTTGTTAATACCCCCCCTATAGAGCAGAAGAGCGCATCAGAAAAAGTGATATGAATAGGGTTGCAACGCATTTCTGACTGATTTGCAGTCAAAGTTATTCATTTTCAGTTTAACACCAAAAAGTTTTAAGGTCGCAATTTACTGTGATACCCCTAATAGAAATCAAATTTTAATCATTGCATTTACAATGATTAAATGAGGAAATGCCACTTTATCTTTGCATTTGCAACGATTATATATACCTTTGCATTTGAATAAAACCTATTGATAATGTGGATAGAATTAAGTGATCCAGCCATACTGAAGAAACTCGGAAAGAGACTGAAAGACTATCGTATTTCCCAAAGGTTTAAGCAGCAGGAACTTGCTGAAGAATCTGGCGTAGGCATAAGCACAATCGCTAAGATAGAGAAGGGGCAATCCGTCTCTTTCTCATTACTAATCAGCGTAATGAGAACACTCGGATTGCTTGAAAATCTTGAACTGCTTGTTCCTGAACAACGAATTTCTCCTTTTGAACTATTGAAATTGAAGGGAAAGCAGGTTAAAAGAGTAAGATCTAAATTATAGTCTTAAGGCTTGGGTTTACGGACTTTGTTAGGGATGGAGGCGGGGAGGACTATGGAGAGTTCCATAAAGCCGGCATATTCATCATTGTCATACCATGGAGTTTGGAAGATGAGCTTTTTAAGCCCTTCTTTCTCAACTGTGTAGATGTTGGTTCTTGGGTTCTTGAGCATATCGTCAAGCAGGGAACGTGCCGGCTCCGGATGGCAGTCCAGCACGTTCTTTCCAATGATATCTTCTCCCGGTTTAAGGAACGTCTTCCTGGATTTCTTATTCATATCCAAGATTTTACCATTCTTGTCACAAATGGTAACAGCAACATCCGCACCCTCAAAGTAATCTCTTTTCATTATTCACTGTAGTTGTGGTCAATAACAATACTTACCGGAATATTCGGTATAAGCTCTTTCAACTGATTCTGCAGCAGGCATATAAAGGCTTCATCATCCGTAACGCTACGGTCCGGAACAACATCTACTGAGAGAGTGTTCCTTTCCCTGTCATAATAAAAGGCGTGTACTTGAAGGATGTGCTCTTGCTTAGTTAATGCCTGTATTACAGTTCTTTGAAGCTCAAAGTCTTTATTATCACCCTGTGCAACAGAATAGACACCAACGGTCATAATAATATTGTATTTGGAGAGCATCAGCTCTGATATTCTGCGGGTTAAGCCGTGAATTTGGTGAGCTGTCATTGTTTCAGGAACACCTATATGCAGAGAACCGATAGAGAGGTTAGGGCCATATCCGTGAAGGATTATGTCAAATACCCCTTGTACATTATCTATGGCGGTGATATCAGATTTGATGTTGTGAATCAGATCCGGCTGAGCCTTGGCTCCAAGCAACTGGTTGATAGGGGAAGAGAGCATCTCAATGCCGGCCTTGATAATTACAAGTGAAATGAGAGCGCCAAGATACCCGTCCAGAGATACATTCCAAATAAGCATCACACCTGCAGAAACAAGCGTTGCCAATGTTATGACTGCATCAAATAGGGCATCTGAACCTGAGGCTATTAAGGCATCACTGCTCAACTCTTTTCCCTTCTTTCTTACATACCAGCCCAGAATCAGTTTTGTCACAATGGCGGCAATAATGACTATAAGTGTTACGGAAGTGTAGTCCGGTTCAGTAGGGTGGAAGATCTTTTTAATGGACTCCACCAAAGATGTGATACCGGTAGTTAGCACAATGGCGGCAATTATTATGGCGCTGAAATACTCAACACGGCCATATCCGAACGGGTGTTTATTGTCTGCAGGCCGTTCGGAAAGCTTTGTGCCTATGATGGTTATGATGCTTGATAAGGCATCACTTAAGTTGTTTACGGCATCCAAAATTACGGCAACGGAGTTTGCCAAAAGACCCACAACCGCCTTAAAGGAAGCCAATAAGACATTGGCTACTATGCCAATGACACTTGTGCGAATAATCTGCTTGGAACGGCTCATTTCACTCTATTTTATTTCCGTCAAACCGTCCAGGCTCATGATGAGACCCTCGTATGTTGGTTTGTCTGTAAAGTTAAGTACCTCAAAGACAACTCCTTCTGAGATTGTTTTGCCATTGGTCTTCATAACGGCCCACTTGTAATATGGCAAACCGTTCTCTTTATCTATGTACATGATTGACTTGCCGTAGGCCTCTGCTGCGGGATTCTTGGTAACAGCCTCTTTTGTAATTACATACGCAGGGCGGCCAAAGAGAACGGTGTCTCTTGTGGTTGTTCCTTCTTCACCATTCTTAAAGACTTTGCCAAAGACGGTGCTTCCCATCTGGTCTTTCAGATATCTGTAAACTGCGTCATCTACGCTGCTGAAACCAGATTTCTCATGGCGTTTGATGTATGTTCCTTTCTCATTGCCAATGGTATAGAGAGTTCTGGTAGAATCTGTGCAGACAAAGAGATTGGTCATCTTGCTTCCTTCTGCAACTCCAATGACAATATTGCCCTTACGAGCGTAGGTTCTTGTCATACTGGCTGTTGCCACATACATTTTCTCTGTAATAACAAAGTCTTGTTGCCACCATTTCTTCTTCTCAACCTTCTGCTCAGGTTTCTTGCTTTCTGTCTTATTCTCAGATGCAACGGACTCAGCAGGCTGTTCAGCATCATTCCGGACGGACTTGCCATCCTTGTTTGAGTTGCCGCCACAGGAAACAGCAACTATCAATGCCACCATAAAGGCAATAAGAGTGATCTTTTTCATAGCTATTTAGGTTAAAGTGCTTAGTACTAGTTCTTTTTAATGTATACTCCATCTGCAGCGGCACCGGAGCCAAAGCATCCCAGGGTTTCATTGCCTGTCATACTCTTGAGTACCACAAACTTCTTAAAGAAGTGAGCGCTGAATCCGTAGCCGCATTCATTTACGTTTTCGTAGGTAAACCAGTTGTATGTGTATTTACCAAGAACGGCCGGACGGTTTGGATCATTTTTGAACTCAGCAATACCGCCGGGTGCGTTGCATACCTCAAAGTTCAATAAGTATTTACCTGCTTTACTGAATTTTACGTGGCCGCCAACCATAGACTGAGAGTTGGAATTCCATACTGAATAGGCATAGTAACTGCCTATATCTTCAGGGTCTGCATAGTCTAAATAATCAGTGACGTTGAAGACTCCGTATTGGGCATCTTCTTCATCTTCAAAGTCCTTCATCTGATAAACGGTATCCGTCTTAGGGTCCCTCCAAGTTCCATTCGTTAAGGAGACTCTCTCATTTTCATTGCTCTCTATCTTAAATGTCATCATGCCGGTGATAGTTCCATCTGGCTGGTATTCATTCAAATAGTACCATCCGTCATCATTCAGCACTCCGCCTACAACCATAATGGAGATGTTGTGTTTGGTGTAAATAATTTCACCAACGGCTATATCATCATCGTTCACCGCAAACCTCAGAAAAACAGGAATCTTATCTCCAAGAGTTCCTAAGAAACTGTAAATGCCTATTTCATCCGCATGAGCAGATATGGCCATGAAGAGTGCAACTATTATTGTGATTAATTTTCTCATTTGCTTACGCTTACGAATTTAGAACCGTTCCAGGTAAAGCATTTCATGACCTTACCGTTTTTGGTGTAATAGATGTATCCGAGGGTTTTGCCAACTCTTGGAAGTGAGTGAGCTGCACAGTCCGTTCCTTCAGGTGCCTCAAATTCAATACCCAGTTCAGGAGCGTAGGTTGGTTTCATTTTGTGAGTTGCATTGTCATACAGGTAGAAATCTATGCCGGTATACTGTCCTGCAACAGGCTTTCCCTCCATATAGAAATCATTGGTGACTGCCAGCAGTTTATGCTTCTTATCTGCATAGTTCCAGTAGCAAAACTCTACAACGAGCTTGGATTCATCACTTTCAGACTCAAAGCAGGCATAACCGTTAGGGCGGTCTAATGTAACATACTCTCCCGGCATCTGATTCATTCCGTTAAGGAAGAGTTCCCAACTCTGTTTTAAAGAATTGATGGATTCACCTGCATCCGGCTGATTCAGAAATGCGTTAACAAAGTCCTTGATATCAGGAGCATTACCCTTAAAGTTTACGGTGATAGCCATATCATCAAGCGGGTCAAAAGATTCACTCTTGGAGTAAACCGGTTTCATACCGTTCCACTTAAATGTATGGCGTACAGGACCGTCATTTCCCCACTCGTCAACAATCAAATCCTTGCCTACTTTTGGCAGACGGTAAACCAGCTGAACGTAATCTCCTCTCTCTCTCCAGCGGTATCCCTTAAGAATATCCGGCTCCGGCGTAAGTGTCTTTTTCTGAGGGTCATAGTCATAGAAGCAGACAAACTCAATGCAAGGGTCTGTAGGCTTTCCCATACGTACTGCAAAGAGTTTGTGACCGTTGGTTCTGTTCCAGTAGCACACAGACATAGATTCACCGTCTGTTCCGCCGTCATCAATTGAGGCATAACCGTTTTTAGCGTCTATGGTAACAACAAGAGAGGTCTCGGTATCCAGAACCTCTCTGTCCAGCCCTTTCTCCATTGTGTTGCGTATCTCTCTTCCCATCCAGGTTGGCCAGGTCTGGTCAAAACGCTCAAACATAACGCCTAAGCTTCCGTTAACTACATTGGTAATAGGCTTTGTATGCCACCCGCTGTAAATCACGTCAATTGGAGTACTTTCAAAGTTCTTCTCCTGTGCAAATGCCGTAAATGCCGTAAACAGAACGGCAACAGCCAATAAGATTTTCTTCATATCTCTGATAATCAAATTATTTCTTATCTATATCTATACAAATATACAACTTATTTGGTAGTATAGGACAATCCTCGTATATTTACATTTATTAAAAATGTATAATTATCAAAATAACAATTCAATGAAAAGGAGTTCAATCTTTCTGAAAGTTATCATGGCGCTCGCCGTTGTTTTCTCTGCATCAACAGTGGCAATGGCGCAGTTAGGCAGCTTTGGTGAAACTATCAACCGCAATGGTGAAGAATGTATCAGAGTATATACTGCCGAGCAGTTTATAAACGCTCTGGGCTCAAACAGGCACATATTGGTTGCAAAGAATACGGAGATAAACCTTACTCCGGTGCTCAACAGTGAGAGCATGTTCCGCACCCGCTTTAAAATGTGGATGCCTAGTGTTTCAGAAGGTATTGAGGATGACAGACCTACAGTTGTAAGCGAGGAAGTTTTTGACGGAAGACAACTTTCCGTGGTCAACATGAAAGACCTCATTATTGAGGGAGAATATCACTCCAGAATAGTTGTAGAACCTCGTTACGCATACTGCATAAACTTTGTTAACTGTGTGGGCTGCAAGGTTATAAACCTTACAATGGGACACACTGAGGGCGGATACTGTGACGGCGGAGTAATTGGTATTTTAAGGGGCTACAACAATGTGGTATCTACCTGCGACCTTTACGGCTGCGGAACATACGGCCTGCAACTTCTTGAGACAAAGAGCTTTGCACTGTATAATAGTAATATTCACGATTGTAAATACGGCATACTCTTTATGCGCGACTGCTATGATACACGCTTTGTTCACTGTGACTTCTTTGATAACAAGGAGTTTACGCTTGTTGAGGCATACGACTGTGAAGAGGCGGTATTTGAGGATTGCCGCTTCTACAGAAACTGGGAAGATTCAAAATTGTTCTACTTTACCAAAGATTTCACCCTTTTGAGTTGCGAAGTATATCACCCAACAAACAGACTGGGAACAATGAGTCTCTGCAAGCAGAACGGCAACCGGCCAAATAACTTTAAATCAAACGCTTCTTATACTTACGTAGAGAAGCGTGACGTTGGTCCTGATAACATTCAGGCAGACGGAAGAGGTGATGATTAATGTTTAAGGAGAAGTTAAAATGAAAAAGATTGCAATAATAGTTGGAGCTGTTGCAGCGGTTGTCATACTGCTTTTTGCAACCAAAAAGTATTGGAAGCCGGAGATTTTGGACGGTCCGGGTATGGAGATGGAGGTAAAAGAGGATGTTGATACCACGCTGCCTCCTATGTTCTTTATTGGAAACGGAGAGTATCTTCAGATGCTCTATTGGTCTAATGTTGAGGAGCCTAAGAAAGAGGCGGGTAATGAGGATTATTTTGATACAATGCATGAATGTTGGGAAAGACAGGAGCTGTTGCGCCGTAACTTTGATAAGTACACCAACATGCTTGTGGATGGCGGTAAAACCGTGAAGGTTAAGTTTGTAGATGAGATTCTCAAAGACCCGGACGGCAATACTCCTAGTATTGGAGAGGTTCACGGACGCCCGGATATTCCTGCTCTCTGTGCCCGTTATACCGTTGTAGACCCTAAAGATGGATATGACAAAGACGGTGACAATATTCTTAGCAACTGGGGTGTCGTGATTGTAACTGATGATTATCTTAATACGCGCAAACGTCTGGATGTCAAATATTCATACGAGAATCCAGATCAGAAACTCTCTCCGCAGATTGTAAGCCAGATGGAGAAGGAGTACAATATGAAGGCTCAGACTGCATACGAACTGTGCAAGATTGGGGACCGTTACATCCACGCTGCCATTGAGTTTCAGGGAGAGTATAAGAACGCTCCTAAATCTGATGAATACAGTTCAGACCATAAATATGCCCTTGCCCTTGAGCTGCTTATAGACAGCGGAAAGGTTTACAAGACGGAGAGATTGGGCTACTACGATCCAGATTACGGAACCACCTGGAACGCAGATGCAGACGGCTATATTCCTAACCACATCATTGCTGCCTTTGAAGGCCCTAAGGGATTGGAACTCTGCTTCTCACACGGAGCACCGGAGAGTTATGTAGTGGGTATGATGTACCTTAGAGACAGCACACTTGAGGAGGTTGATTATGAGATGTACCACACTCTTATAGATGAGGAGAAGCCAATGTGGAAGCATGAAATTGCAGAGATGTGCAACGTCTACAAGAAGATGGATCCTAAGAATAAAGATGTGAAAATGAGCAAGTGGAGCCGCATCTATGTAGACTATGACAACGAGTGGGTATGGCTTGCAGATAATGAAGATAAGCATAACGCCTTCTTATTCAGGCCGGAGAAAGGCAAGAGTCCGTTTACTTTGATAGACAGTGAAGGAGAACTCCAGAAAGTTGTACGTATGGAGGATTACAATAACGCAATCTACTACCTCAAAATGGTTGGTCCTAAGGATAATAGAACTACCTTCACCAAGATACTGACCTTTAAGCAGGGCAAGAAGACAGATGAGTTCTACGCAGTTGCAGTAGACGGAGAGTTCACGGAGTGTACTCTCAACGGCCAGCCGATGACCATTGAGGATTGCCTTGGCTACCTCGGCAAACTGCCTGAAGAACGTGAGCTTTACATGTATTTTAGAGATATAGAAGAGAAATAATAAAAATTAAGATAATGGAGATTATTAAAAAGTGCCCTTATTGCGGGGGAGAGATTCCTGAGGAAGCTCAAAAATGTAAACACTGCGGTGAATGGATTACCCCACCTGCTCAGCCAGTTCAACAGGTTGTAGTTAATCAGGTAGAGCCTCAATCATCTAACGGAATAGGAATTGCCGGATTCGTTATTTCACTGGTATGCATATTCTTATGCTGGATTCCCGGATTGAATATAATTGTTTGGTTAGTAGGTTTTATCCTCTCTCTGATAGGTATATTCAAGAAACCTCGCGGTCTTGCTATAGCAGGCCTCGTGATTTCATCCATTATGGCAGTCATAATGGTTGCAATACTAGGAGCAATTACATTAGCAATCTTTGAAAACATATAGCGTAGTAACTACCTAGGGTAGGGTGATGTCAAAGCCGTCACCGGTGCCTACGTGGACGGTGCCGCTTTGGAGCTGATCCTCGTAAATGAAGTATGGAAGGTCCTTGTACGTTTGGCGTGCAAGGGCTTTTCCTTTTTCATACTCTGAATCTTTAGGCATTCTCCAGCGTCCGAATCTTACGGATGGTTCACGCTTAATTGATTCTATAAGGGAAATATCCGGAACTATCTCATTATGAACGGCATCTGCCATAAGGTCCAATACATTGGAGTTGCTTTGCACGTATGCTCTGGAGAGGCCGCAGACGTTGGAAGTGGCTATAAGTTTGTATTTTAGGAACTCATCTGCCATTATATCATCAAAGCTCAAGCCCAGAGCCTTCTTTATAATATCCAGTGTGCGTCTTGCCTGAGCCTTGGCAATGACCATATTAGAGGCGTTGGCCATAAATGAGGTCTTGGTGTAATTGCCGGTTGCAATCATCTCCATAAGCCCCTCCTTGCCCTTAGGACCTCTGTAAACCATAAGGTGAAGACCCAGTGCAATCACATAGTGTTCAGGTTGCAGAAGGCGGGAAGAGTTCTTTGCAATATCCTGTGACAGAATATCTTGCAGATAGTAGGCATCTGCCTCGCAAACGGATGCGTTCCAATACTCAATGTTCTTTCTGAGCGGATAGGTGAGACCTTTGTAAAGCGGATCCATTCCCGTTAGGGTGATTGAGAGAATGCCGAGCGTATCTTCCGAACAGATTTTCCAAAGCAGGTTCTCCTTCTCCACCTCAATAAGGAACTCCGTTATGTCCGTATGTCTTTCTCCAATCTCAAAGAGTTTTCTGTAAACCGCTAAACCTCTTTCTCTTACAGGGTAGTTTTTGATGGTGTCGTATGCCGTTCTGAAAGGCTCCAGCCACTCATTAGGAGTAACAATGTGAGTCTCTTTCTGCTCCGTTTGGTTTTGGGTCTGGCCGGCCATCGCGATTTTTGCGGAAAGGTCCATATATTTTCCCATCAGCCCTGATTCCTGGAAGTTGGAGAAGAATAGGGTTGGGTCATTCTGACTCTCTCCAAAGGTAGTCAGCTCTCTCTTATAAGCCTCAATTTCAGCCTTGATGGAGTCATCTGTTGTCTGCATATTGTCCAGGCCGCTGATGTAGCCCTGAATCATCATCTGTATTGTAGGATCCATATTAATTGAGAGTTACAAGTTTATAACTGCCCTCCTCCGTCTCCGGAGAGAGTCTTAAACAAGGTGATTTTACCTCCTGACTATACCATTGAGAGCATTCCGCTTTTAGCGTATCACGCTGGTTCCAAAGCTCTTCAATCTCCTGCTGACGTGAGGCGGTGCTCCACTCTAATGTATCCAGATTACCTGATGAGGCCTTAATTATTGTCTCTGTGAATTCTTTGTAATACTCATCACTGCAGTCAATTAGAGCCCTGAAAGATGGCATTGCAGCTAGCGTTGCAAAGTCTGAACTCGGTTTTGAGAGCGTCTTAAGGTCCTCCTTAATTTTTGCAACGGCTCTATCCGGCTCGCAGCGTGTATCATCAAATTCCACAAAGTCTATAAAGAGGCGGTGGAAGCTCTCGATGGTTTTAATCCACCCATCCTTTTTGGCCTGGAGGTCTACCCATAAACCGGTGTGTGTGAAGGTGTAATAGGGGTCTGCCTCAATTTTCTTTAGAATCTCATCACAGAACTGGGCAACGTCATTCCACCCCATCTCCTCTGCAGCCTGTTTGTTTGCAAAGACACGGTCCATAGCCACTGCGGCTGCTCCTGCCGTATAAAGACCGTTCTGCTTGGATTTCTCCTGTGCCTCCTCATTGGTTGAACAGGAGTTGATAAGGTCTAACCATTTTCTGTAATACTCTGCCTGATAGGGAGTTCTGCTGCAGTTCCCAAACCTTTGGACATAAAGCCCATAGAGTTCCTTTGTAGTTTTTGTATCGCTCATACTGAATTTGAGGTCAAATAGACCAACGCAAATATCGGAAAAATCTCCTGACGGGCAAGCGGTACTCTCTGGGCGACTGGCCAAGGTGCTGGCTTGCATTATTTATGCTTTGATATTCCAATAAAAAGTCGTTCTTTTGCACTTGTATATCGAATGTTAAACATAGGACCCACATAAATCATACAATGATAGATTTTATCAAATCTATAAACAGCCTGAATGGAAGAGTTCCTATGCGCAGTATTTTACAGTGGGTAGGCACAATGTGCGTTGAGTACAATCATCATCATGTGGTTTATGCCAAGAAGAACGGCCTCGCCGTCACCATGTATCAGGACTATGGATGGCCCGCCAAGAAACTAGAGGAATAGACATGACGATAGTAATAAAGGATTGAGATGAATACGAAACTGAAATCATTATTGCAGCAACTGTTGCAAAGCCCTCGGCGATTCCCTGTTGAATTGGCTCTGGGAGTGGCGTTCTTTATCATAGCAGTGTGGGACAGAGAGACCCACGCATGGAATGAAGTGACCAGACAATACGAGAGCGCTGTCAATGGCGATATTCTTTGGTTCTTCGTGCCACTCGTGGCTTTGTCCTTCTGGCTCCATCGCGTTAATCGGTGGGCCTATCTCGCCTCATTCTTCCTGTTCCTGCCCCTGATGGCACTCGACCTGAAGCCGTTCCTTTGGACATACGGTTTCGCGTTTACCTACGTCCTGGCAGGCATCCTGCTTGTAGTAGGCAACAGGAGGTTGGATAACCGTTCCTTTGCGGCTCATGCCTTGCATGTAGTAACTCAGATGTTCTTCGGTCTGCTCATTACCGGCATCCTCAACTTGGCGGTTGTAGCCATCGTTGCCTCGTTCTTCTACATCTTCGGCATCGACGAACCCAAGCATTTCTACGAACATATCATCCAGTTCATTTGGTTTGTGTTGGCTCCGCAGGTATGTTGTACCCTGATCCGTCAGAACGAGGACGAGGTTACAGAACCCTTCAAGGTGCTTCGGCTCATCCTGAACTTTATCCTTTCACCAGCCGTTATCATCTACACAGTCATCCTCTATACCTATTTTATAAAGATAGCCTTCGAATGGGACTTGCCCAAGGGTGGGGTGGCATGGATGGTGATGGGATTCATTACTGTGGCACTCGTAGGCCGCATGGCCCAGTCGATACTCAGCAAACGATACTACGACTGGTTCTACAACCGTTTCACGCTGATAGCCATTCCTCCACTCATCATGTACTGGATAGGTTCCATCTACCGCATCCGTCTCTATAGCTTCACTGAGAGCCGTTTCTACCTGATGGTGGCTGGTGTACTGATGACGCTCTTTGTATTGATGCTATGGAAGAAGCGTACACGTAAATACCAGCTTATGGCACTCATCTTCGGAGCTACCATCATCCTCTTCACCTACATCCCAGGTATTTCAGCCAAGAGCATCGGACTGGGTTGCCAGAAGCAACGACTTACCCGGCTTATCAACGAACTGAAGCTGACAGATGCTAAGACGGGTAAACTGAGTGATGATATCGACATGAGACGCATCAAGCAGGACAGTCTGCTATGCGAACAATACATGGATTTCACAAGCGTAGTCAACTATGTTCGCAATGAAATCGGAAACGATGATTTCAAGAAACAGTACGGTGAATGGTCACACCCAGAATATGGTTTCAATTACAACAAGTCCAAGAACTTGTATGATAATAGTAACTGGTATGAAAGGAGGAAACCCATTGACTTGGGCGACTACAGCATCATGCTCCCGGAAAATCAGTATACTTGCAACTTTAGAAACAAGAAAGTCATCGTCAAGAACAATGACGTGGTAGTTCTTGAATACCCAATCAATTCCATCATCAGGCAGGACACAATGCTCTTACATCATCCAGAGCAGTTGCTTACCTATCGAAACGACTCACTTATGCTGGTGCTGCAGAGCATAAGCATTGAAGACACCATTGTCACATATGTCAGGTGCTACGATTTCCAGTTGTTCAAAAAACAAATGAAATAAAGGATATCATAGATTGAAGATATATGGACGTATATATCTGGTTCGTTAAATCGAGATTGGTAGAACTGATTCCAATGGAAAAAGTAAGCTAAAGCCATTTTCTACACTTTTTACCGTAGAATGTGACAAGAGATAATTTTGTAGTTTGTATAAACGCTTGGAAATGAGCTACTTTCCGATGCAGTCTATAAATCTAATTGATAATCAATTAGTTAAGTCGTTCGCAGTTCAAATATGGTTCAGAAAAAACGTGTATCACTTGTCACTAAACCAGACTAATTCTTCCGGTTTATCAGGCTGACCACGACTTTTACCATCGTGTCCATCTCGTCCGTGTGGCTCTCGGCAATCATCAGCGTTAGCGCCACGAGGGATGCATCGGATATGCGTTTTGTTCCGTCGGCGCGGTACAGGATGCCGTTGTTCTGCATAAACCAGAGGAAGAGGGTGGCCGCGATTCGTTTGTTGCCGTCAACGAAGGAATGGTTCTTAACGACAAGGTAAAGAAGCATGGCAGCCTTTTCTTCAATGCTGGGGTAGAGGTCGCGGCCTTCCCAGGTCTGATAGATCTGGCCGATGCTGCTGTGGAACGATGCGTCTTTCTCCACACCAAACAGTTCGCTTGCTCCGAACTTTTCCTTCAGGCTCTTGATGGCTTCAATGGCAATCTCGTAAGTGGCATGGAAGTGCTCCGGAGTAGTCGTGTCTGCAATTTTGAGACTTTGGTAATCGTAGGCATCGAGCGTGTCCAGAGCGTAGGTATAGTCACGAATCACATCAAACAGGTCAGTCGCCTGGTCGGAAGTTAGGAGCAGTTCTTTGCTGAATACGTTCTCCAGCAGACCTACGGCTTTTTTGAGTTCTTCGTATTTCTGTTCGGATACAGCATTGCGATTGATAACATAACCCTTCAGCATATATTGCTTGATAATGTCTGTCGCCCAGATTCTGAATCTTGTGGCACGGACGGAGTTTACACGGTATCCTACAGAGATTATCATATCTAAATTGTAGTACTGAACAGGCTTGTCTGAAAAAGCAATTTGCATTTTTTGCAAAGTGCTTTCTTCAGTTAGTTCTCCACGTGTATAAACATTACGTATATGCCTTGAAATGTCGGACACATCTTTGCCAAACAATGCCGCAATTGCTTTCTGTGTGGCCCAGATTGTTTCCCCGGCAGGGTCTACCATTGCCTCCATTGTAACCAGTCCGTCCTCGGACTTGTAGATGACTATGTCGTTTCTCTCTTTCATAGCGTATTCAGTTCATAGTTCATACAATGACAAAGATAGCAAAAGTATCATTTCTTGATTCTGAATTGCCAGTTGAACGGGCATTTGGCTACCCGGCCTTTCGGCGTAGAAAAAGTATCCTTCCCATCGGGATCGGGTTCCCACCTGTTAGGGTTTCCTTGAACTTGACGGTATTTAGGGACGTTCTTTCGCCACGCCCTGTCCACCTTAACCCCTTCGGCCCCATCACACCACTCTATCCAATCGGCCTTATCGAGCGTAATACCGTTCAGGAGCATATCGTCGTAGATTTCCGTGGAATTGACAATCTTTTTTGGCGTCCCTTTCTCGTATGTAACCTTGTACTCACGGATGAGAAATGATGCACGGTAGCGCTCTTTGGCGTTCTCAAAAGTGATATCAATGCCTGAAGTGTGCGGATTTAGGCTTCCGATGGGATAATACGGCAGACCATCTATGTCTCGTCCGGTTCCCCAAACCACCCTGCACCATAGCCATATGCCAATGTGTGACCGGCACGGTTATACTTCCTGCGGTATAACTTTTCCAGGAGGTCCTTCCCTTTATCCAACTCCCCATCGACGATTAGAGCCATTGCATTTGCATAGGCCTGGTCTCACGCATCGTAAATGTCGGCCAGGTCCACTTTACGCGGCTTCATCTGGACAGCATAACTGCGGCCCGGTATTTCAATAGTATTGTCAATTGTTGCTGGAGGTTTAATCATAATAATGTTAAAATTAATATAAATTATTAAATATCAATTACTTACGAAACGCAGTAGCAAAGATAAGCGGTCCTTGTAAGACCGCCAAACGAAAGATGTTAAAAGATGTTAAAGGATTTGAAAGAGTTATTTTCCTATGCAGAAGTGGGAGAAGATGTGGGAGAGGATTTCCTGGGAGGAGATTTCTCCAATTATGCTTCCCAGATCATCCGTTGCCTGGCGTAAATCCTGAGCCACAAGGTCAGTAGGGAAGTTGAGTCTTATTCCCTCAAGCACTCTCTCAATGGAGATTTCCGCATCTTTAAGCGCCTGATAATGACGCAAATTGGTTACGTAGGTCTTGCCTTGTAGATTGGAGAGGAAACCCTTTCCGTAGAGTGAAAGCTGGTGGGTAATGCTCTTTTTAGACTCCTCCCTCTCTTTCTTAAGAGATGTGCATATTACCGTAACACCGGTGAGTTTCAGCTTTTTGCAATGCTCTTTTATCTTTTGCTCAAGACTTTCTCTCTCTTTAAGCATATCACACTTGTTAGCTACAACAATGAGTTTCTGCTCTTTTCTTCTCTTCTCCGCGATAGATTTTAGTGAAGGGAGTATGGTATTCTCTCTTGTTGCATCTGTAACCAGAATGATGACGGAACTCTCCTTTAGCTTTTGCCAGGTGCGCTCAATTCCCATCATCTCAATGGTTTCCGTGGTATTACGTATGCCGGCGGTATCTATAAAACGGAAGAGGGTACCGGCTATATTTACGTTATCTTCTATGGTGTCTCTTGTGGTTCCCTGAATAGGGGAAACAATGGCACGCTCCTCTCCAACCAGCAGGTTAAGCAGTGTACTTTTACCAGTATTGACCGCTCCCACAATGGCAACCGGAATACCGTTCTTAATAGCATTACCCTCTGCAAATGAGGAGGATAACTCGTTAATCTTTTTAAGTATATTCTCCAGAAGAGCTGTAAGATGCTTTCTGTCTGCAAATTCCACATCCTCCTCCGAGAAATCCAACTCCAACTCAATAAGGGCGCAGAGGTTTAAAAGAGATTCCCTCATAGCTCTGAGTTCCTTGGAGAAACCGCCTCTCATCTGGTTCATGGCTATGTTGTGAGAGGCCTCGGTCTCGGATGCAATAAGGTCTGCAACCGCCTCTGCCTGAGCCAGGTCCATCTTACCGTTAAGGAAGGCGCGCTTTGTAAACTCACCGGGTTCAGCCATTCTTAAATGGGCGGAGATGGTTTTCTTCTTGTAAAGTTCAGATGCAACATTCAGAAGCAGCATCTGTATCTTGTTCATTATGAAGGAGGAGGCGTGGCAGTAAATCTCAACCGCATTCTCTCCGGTATAGGAGTTGGGAGCGCGGAATATGGCTGCAAGAACCTCGTCTATAAGTTTTTCTCCCTCTGTAATGCGGCCGAAGGTAAGTTTGTAGGAGTCTGTGTTCTTGAGAGTTGCTTTGGTGGAACGGTTGCCTTTGGCCGGCTTGAATATGGCGGAGGCAATGGTAATGGCATCCGCACCGGAAACTCTTATGATACCCACAGCACCGCTTCCGGGAACCGTAGCAGGCGCAACTATGTTTGAATTGTTCAGACTCTCCATATTATTCCATCAACTTCTTATACTTGAATCTCTTAGGCTCTTCATTGCCCAGACGCATTTTGCGGTTTTCCTCATACTCCTGGTAGTTACCCTCAAAGAAGACAACCTGGCTGTCTCCCTCAAAGGCAAGGATATGGGTTGCAATTCTATCCAGGAACCAGCGGTCATGGCTGACAACTACTGCACAGCCGGCAAAGTTGTCCAGACCTTCCTCCAGAGCACGTATGGTGTTGACATCCACATCGTTGGTAGGCTCATCCAGAAGAAGAACATTACCTTCATCTTTAAGAGTAAGGGCCAGATGGAGGCGGTTTCTCTCACCTCCGGAGAGTATGCCGCATAGTTTTTCCTGATCTGCGCCGCTGAAGTTAAAGCGTGAAACCCAACCGCGGGCGTTAATCTCACGGTTGCCCAGTTTTACCCATTCGGAATCTCCCGCAATGGTCTGATATACCGTCTTATCCGGATCTATACTCTTATGCTGCTGGTCTACGTATGCAATCTTTACAGTCTCTCCAATCTCTATGGTTCCGCTGTCCGGTTTTTCAATTCCCATAATGAGACGGAACAGGGTAGTCTTACCCGCTCCGTTAGGACCGATCACTCCCACAATACCTGCAGGAGGCAGAACGAATGTGAGATGTTCAAAGAGAAGTTTGTCTCCGTAAGCTTTGCTAACATCGTGGAATTCAATCACTTTATTGCCAAGGTGAGGTCCGTTTGGAATGTAGATTTCCAGGTTGGCCTCCTTCTCCTTGCTGTCTGCAGAGGCCAGTTTCTCGTATGCGCCCAAACGCGCTTTCTGCTTGGCCTGACGGGCTTTAGGAGCCATACGCACCCACTCCAACTCTCTCTGGAGAGTCTTTCTGCGCTTGCTCTCCTGCTTCTCCTCCATAGCCAATCGCTTGGTTTTCTGGTCCAACCAGGAGGAGTAGTTGCCTTTCCACGGAATACCTTCTCCTCTGTCAAGTTCCAAAATCCAACCGGCAACATTATCCAGGAAGTAACGATCGTGAGTTACGGCAATTACGGTTCCCTTATACTGTCTTAAGTGTGCCTCAAGCCAGAGAATACTCTCAGTATCAAGGTGGTTGGTAGGCTCGTCAAGCAGCAGAACATCCGGCTGGCGCAGAAGCAAACGGCACAGTGCAACTCTTCTTCTCTCACCTCCGGATAGGGTGGCAATCTTTGCGTCCGACGGCGGACACTGCAGTGCATCCATTGCCCTTTCCAGTTTGGAATCTATCTCCCAACCGTCACAGTGGTCTATCTTCTCAGTAAGTTCTCCCTGACGTTCCATAAGACGGTTCATGGTTTCTTCATCCATTGGTTCACAGAACTTTGCAGAGATCTCATTGAACTCGTTAAGCAGATCCATAACCTCCTGAACTCCCTCCTGCACAACCTCCAGAACGGTCTTGTTTGAATCCATCTGAGGCTCCTGTTCCAGGTAACCTACCGAGTACCCCGGTGCCCAAACAACCTCTCCCTGGTAGTTGCTCTCAACTCCTGCAATAATCTTCAGAAGCGTAGATTTACCGCTGCCGTTAAGACCAATGATTCCGATCTTTGCTCCGTAGAAGAAGGAGAGGTATATGTCTTTGAGAATCACTTTGTTGTTGTGAGGGAGAATCTTCCCCACACCGTTCATAGAGAATATTATTTTTTCGTCCGCCATAATAGGTGAGTTTTTTAAAAAATTAACAATTAGATCTCTCCAAAAGAACCACGTTCTCCACATGCTGAGTGTGAGGGAACATATCTACAGGCTGTACTTTGCTTATAGTGTAGTTCTTACAGAGAGTCTCCAGGTCTCTTGCCTGAGATGCCGGGTTGCAGCTTACATAGACAATTCTCTTTGGGGCTGCCTTTAATACAACCTGGGCAACAGATGGATGAATGCCCGCCCTAGGAGGGTCCAGAACTATAACGTCCGGCTTGCCGTTCTTCTCTATAAACTCCTCATTCAAAACGTCTTTCATATCTCCCGCATAGAAAACGGAGTTCTTTATTCCGTTCTCTTTAGCATTCATCTTTGCATCCGAAATGGCTTCCTCTACATACTCAATGCCTACAACCTTTTTCACTCTCTTTGCTAGGAAGAGTGCAATTGTACCGGTACCCGTGTAGAGGTCATAGAGCACTTCATCTCCCTTAAGGTCAGCAAATTCACGCACTACGGAATACAATCTGTATGCCTGCTCTGAGTTTGTCTGATAGAAAGATTTAGGTCCTATTCTGAAGGAGATATCCTCCATCTGCTCCGTTATGAACTCCTTGCCGGAGAATAGGTGAATAGGGCAGTCATTGTAACTGTCATTGGCCTTGTTGTTTACAACATACCAAAGTGAGGTTATTTCCGGGAAGTTCTCCCGGATAGCAGAAAGCATCTCCTTAACGGATGAGATTTCCTTGGAGGAGACTATTCCTCCAATCTCCTTGGCTCCGATAACAAGGATTACCATTATCTCCCCGGTAGATGCGGTGCGTACCACAAGGTTTCTTAAAAGGCCTGTATGGTTGTATAAATCAAAGAATTGCAGGTTATGCTTTATTGCATAATCCTTTGCAAATAGACGTATCTTGTTGGATGGCTCCCTCTGGAGGCGGCACTCTTTAATGTCCAGTACTTTGCTGAACATCTGAGGTATATGGAAACCTATGCCGCAAAGTTCATCGGGAGAAAAAGAACGCTCACTTCCGTCAGGATTAAAACGCTCCGAGTCAAAGAGCCAGCGACGGTCAGAGAAGGTGTATTCCAGTTTGTTACGGTAGCACTGAGTCTTCTCCGATCCCAAGATAGGGGATAGGTAGGGTAGGGTAAGGTGCCCTATCCTGGTGAGCTGGTCATAAACCTGCTGTTGTTTGAATTCCAGCTGTTTACTGTAAGGAAGAGATTGCCAGGTACAGCCTCCGCAAATTCCGTAGTGAGGACAAAACGGCTTTTGACGGATGGGGGATTCCTTTACCATTTCAATTACGTTTCCCTGCATAAAGCCTTTGCGTTTACGCGTAAGTTGCACGTTTACAACGTCTCCGGGAACGCACTTAGGTACAAAGAGAACCTTTCCGTCTATATGAGCAAGGCCATTACCCTCAGCGGCAACGGCCTCAATGCTCACATTTTCAATGATTATCTTCTCCTTATTTCTCTTTCTGCTCATCTTAGAATGCAGCAATCAGTTCCTTGTTGCTGTAAGCGTCTGCACCGTAGCAGGTTTTAAGGTATGCAATACCAATCTTGTAATCTTCCTCAGTAAAGGAATCTGTTGCCTCCTTTGCTACAACAACGTCATATCCAAGGCAATATGCGTCTGCAGAGGTGTGTCTTACGCACATGTGGGCGTGCAGGCCGGTCATAACAACTGTCTTAACGCCGAGCTCCTTGAGGAGGATATCCAAATCTGTCTGGAAGAAACCGCTGTAACGGCGTTTAGGAACTACGTAATCCTTTTTGCAGAGTTTGAGTTCAGGAATAACCTCAGCGCCTTTGGTTCCCTTAATTGCATGATCTCCCCAGAGTTTCAACTCACGGTCAATACCCTTAATGTGGCAGTCATTGCAGAAAATTACAGGAACGCCTTTCTTGCGGGCTGCATCCAAAAGTTTAGCGGTAGCAGGGACAATAGCACGTCCGCGGTCGCAACCCAGTGCGCCGGTTACAAAGTCATTTAGCATATCCACAACCAGAATGGCAGGGTGGTCCAGTTTCAGTTTTTTAGTTGCTTTTGTTGCCATAGTATTAGATTTTTGATTTTTGTCAGACAATTTATATTATGTTAAATAGTATTAAGGTCTCACTATCAGTACAACAGAATCTGCCTCACACCTCTTCTTTATAAACTCCTCCATTTTCTTGAGATCTTCTCTACTTAGTGACGGCTGTTTTGAAAATGTAATAACGGCAGAAACATAACGGTCAATATCATTGGTGTCTTTTCCGCTCTCAATTGCCGGTGATACGCTTATTGTAGAGACTTCCGGATACAAAGCTTGCATCTCTCCAACCATCTTCTTTGTAAGCGGCTCATATTTTGTGTATTTGGCTAGTCTCATCTTTAACTTCTCAATTTCTGCACTCTGGTGCTGAAGTGTCAGATTAAGGTCATCATTCTTGTTGCTGAGTGAACTGAACTGCCTTAATGCATCCAAACTATCTGATATTGAGCCCTGTATAACCTTTACTGAATAACTGCTCAAACCATAACTGCTCAGAGACTCCTCTGCCTTCTTAATCTCCTCATCTGAAATCTCACGTCCAACTGCAGCCAGTGTTATTCTCATATTCTCTTTATCAACATCTTGGGAGATTATCTGGGCGCCGTGGAATCTCATCTCTTTGGCTACAAAGTTTTCTATGCTGCTCTTAATGATACTCTCTCTTATGATATTGACGGTCATAATTGCAGCCGGAACCATTGTAAGAACTGCAATCAGAATTATAGACCTCTTCGCCTTAAGATATCTCTTGCGGTCTTTGAGAGTCTTCTTCTCAAACTGCAAAAGCCGTGAACCAAAGAATGTTGCAAGGGCAATGAATACGGAGTTTATGAAGTATAGATAGAAGGCTCCAAGGAAGTATTTAAGGCTCAGTGAGGCTATGCCGAATCCGGCGGTACAGAGCGGAGGCATAAGGGCGGTAGCAATGGCTACACCCGGAATTATGTTCCCCTTCTCATTGGTTGTGAGCGCAATAAAGCCTGCAGCACCGCCGCAGAGTGCTATGAGCACATCGTAGAGAGTTGGAGATGTACGTGCAAGAAGTTCACTCTGAGCTCCGTGGTACGGAGTGATTGCAAAATAGAGCGTGGCTGTGATAAGAGAGATAACCGTTGCAATGAGGTAGTTCTTAAAGGAGTTCTTAAGCAGCTCAAAATCATTGGTTCCAACGGCCAGACCCATTCCGATAATTGGGGCCATAAGAGGTGAAACAAGCATGGCGCCTATGATTACGGCTGTTGAGTTCATATTGAGGCCCAGTGATGCAATCAGAATTGCAAAGACCAGAGCCCACAGGTTGGCACCTTTGAATGAGATGCTGTCGGAAACGTTAGCCACTACCGCTTCCTGGTTTGCAAGGTACCTCTTAAGTGAGAGGTATTCCCCTATCTTCTCCAAAACCGTCTTTTTTTCACTCATAATCGGATACTCTATTTAAGGCAAATTTAACAATTTTCATCCATTTTCATCTAAAAGATGAAATGTGTAAATTTGTGGGCCGTTAAATCTTGGATATGAGTTCAGATATAAAAATACCTCTGGCAGAGAGAATCAGACCGGAAAGCCTGGAAGATTACGTTGGTCAGCAGCATCTTGTGGGCAAAGGCTCCGTACTCAGAAATATGATTGAGAGCGGAAACCTTTCATCTTTCATACTTTGGGGCCCTCCAGGCGTAGGAAAGACCACTCTGGCCCATATCATATCCAAACAGTTAGACCGCGCATTCTTTACACTATCTGCCGTAAGCTCAGGCGTTAAGGAGGTTAGAGAGATCTTTACAAAGGCAAAACTGAACCTCTTCAACAACAAGACCCCTATCTTGTTCATCGATGAGATTCACAGATTTAACAAGGGGCAGCAGGATGCCCTTTTGGGAGCGGTTGAGGAGGGCACCATTATCCTGATAGGCGCCACAACCGAGAACCCCTCTTTTGAGGTGAACTCCCCTCTTCTCTCCAGATGCCAAGTCTTTGTATTAAAGGAACTTACAGTAGAAGATCTGGAGAAACTGCTGGATAATGCAATAAAGAAAGACCCTTATCTTTCATCTCTTAAAATTGAGATTAAGGAGAAGGAGGCTCTCTTCAGATATAGCGGCGGTGATGCCCGTAAACTCCTTAATGTGCTGGATATTATAATAAACAGCACGCCTGAGGGAGAGCCGGTGGTAATTACCAATGACCTGGTAAAGGAGAGATTGCAGGAGAATATGGCTCTCTATGATAAGAACGGAGAGCAGCACTATGATATAATCTCCGCATTTATAAAGAGTTTGAGAGGGTCGGACCCTAACGGTGCGGTCTATTGGCTGGCCAGAATGATTAAGGGCGGAGAGGATCCCCTCTTCATTGCCCGCAGGATGGTAATCCTTGCCGCTGAGGATATCGGCCTTGCCAACCCTAACGCTCTGCTGCTTGCGCAATCCACCTTTGCGGCGGTTCAGCAGATTGGAATGCCGGAGGGTAGAATACCCCTCTCCGAGTGCGCTATCTATCTGGCTACCAGTCCAAAGAGCAACTCCGCCTATATGGCAATAGATACCGCTTTGGGCATGGTTTCCCAGGCGGGAGACCTTTCAGTTCCTCTCCACCTGCGCAACGCCCCTACCAAACTTATGGCGGAACTTGGTTACCATCAGGGATATAAGTATGCTCACGATTTTGAAGGCAACTTTGCAGACCTGGAGTTTTTGCCGGAGGAGATTAAAGGGACTAAGATTTATGACCCTTCCAACAACAAATCCGAGCAGGAGATACGCAGGCGCTTAAATTTGCTTTGGAAGAAATACAATTACTAACTCAATTTTCTTATATTTGCGGCCGATGAAAAAAATAGAGTTTCTTAGAGATTATAATAACGGGATGTTCTTCCTGATGGCAGGCCCCTGTGTTATTGAAGGTGAGGAAATTACTCGTTCAATTGCAGAGCGTCTGAAGTCTTTGACCGAGAAGCATCAGATACCCTTTATCTTTAAGGCCTCATATAAAAAGGCTAACAGAAGCAAATTATCCTCTTTTACCGGTATCGGAGACAAAGAGGGTCTTTCACTTCTGAAGTCAATCAGAGAGGAGCTTCAGATTCCGGTTGTAACTGATATTCACAGTGCTGAGGAGGCTGCAGTGGCCGCATCATACGGTATTGACGTTCTGCAGATTCCCGCCTTTTTGTGCCGTCAGACGGAATTGCTTCAGGCAGCCGCCGCAACTGGTAAGGTGGTAAATATCAAGAAGGGACAGTTTGTCTCTCCGGAGTCTATGAGGTTTGCTCTTCAGAAGGTTAAGGAGAGCGGTAATGAGAACGTTATGCTCACCGAGCGCGGCAGCCAGTTCGGTTATTCGGATTTGGTTGTAGATTTCAGATCAATTCCAAAGATGCAGCGCTTTGGAGTGCCTGTAGTTCTGGATGTTACCCACTCTCTCCAAAGACCTAACCAGGAGAGCGGCGTAACCGGCGGAGAGCCTGAACTTATCCCCTATCTGGCTAAGGCCGGAATAGCGGTAGGAGCAGACGGACTCTTTATGGAGACCCATCCGAACCCTTCAGAGGCAAAGTCGGACGGAGCCAACATGCTGCGCCTGGATTTAATGGATAAGCTTCTGGGTGAGCTTGTTATACTGAGAAAAACTATCGTGGAAATTAGTAAATAACAAAAATAAAATAGATTAAAAATGCATCTAACATCGGATTTTTCAAAGAGGTATGAGAAGATACCGGTAACTATCTTCAATGATCAGAAGGAGGCTTCCAAGTTAATTGTTGAGGATGTTATCCGTCAGTCTAAGGAGAAGGCTAAGCAGGGTAAAAAATTGGTAATGGCTCTGGCAGCCTCATCAGCCTGCCTGCAGGTTTATGATGACTTCATTGCGGCTGTTAAAGCAAAGAAGCTAAGTTTCAAGAATATAGAGGTGTTCGGAATGGATGATTACTATCCTTTGGATAAGAACGAACTTCAGAGCCACTACAGATTCTTGAAAGAGTGTCTGTTGGACGATACGGACGCTCCAAAGCAGAACCTCCACTTCATTGACAGCCAGAAGAGAGATAATTCATACGAGTATTGCGCTCAGTATGAGAAAGAAATAGAGAATGCCGGCGGTCTGGATATGGTTATCACAGGCAATATGGCAATGAACGAGCCTGGTTCTCCATACAACTCTCCTACCAGAAAGATCACACTCAACTATACCACAAGAGTTTCCTCTGCAAGCGAGTTCTTCGGAGTTAATGACGTACCTTACTACGCAATCTCTATGGGTGTTGGTACTATCCTCAAGGCCAAGAAGATATACTTCCTTGCATGGGGTGAGGGAAGCGCACCTAAGATTAAGAAGATTGTTGAGGGAGAGGTTAACCCTATGGTTCCTGCTTCTTATCTTCAGGAGCATCCTAACGTAAAGATTTACATAGACAAAGCAGCTTCTGTAAATCTTACCAGAATTGAGACTCCTTGGCTTACGGATAAGATTGAGTGGACTCCTTATATGATCCGCAAGTCTGTATTCTGGCTCTGCAAAAAGCTCAACAAGCCTATTTTGAAACTTACAGACAGAGATTACAATGACAACCTTATGGCTTCACTCGTTACCGAGAAGGGACCTGCAAGCCAGATTAACATTAAGGTTTTCAATGATCTCCAGCATATCATCAGCGGTTGGCCGGGTGGAAAACCTAATACTGACGATACTACTCGTCCTGAGCGTAAACTCCCTTACCCTAAGAGAGTTGTAGTCTTCTCACCTCATCCGGATGATGACGTAATCTCTATGGGAGGTACTCTTGCAAGACTCTCTCAGCAGGGTCACGATATTCACCTGGCATACCAGACCAGCGGAAATATTGCAGTGTTTGACCACGATGTTGTAAGATATCTGGACTTCATCCGAGAGAGCGCGGATCTTCTTGGAATTGACCGCAACAAGTCAACCAAATTCCTTAGAAGCGTTCAGAAGGAACTTGCTAAGAAGCATCCGGGACAGGCTGATCCTAAGGAGGTAAGAGATATTAAGACTTACATCCGCCGTTCAGAGGCTCGTTCAGCTTGCCGCTTCCTAGGAATTCCTGATGACCACGTAAACTTCCTCTCACTTCCGTTCTACGAGACTGGCGGAGTAAAGAAGAAACCTCTTGGAAAGGAAGATATAGAGATAGTTAAGAGACTACTCAAGAGAGTTAAGCCTCATCAGATCTTTGTTGCAGGTGACCTTTCAGATCCTCATGGAACTCACAGAGTTTGCTTCCTCTCAGTTATTAAGGCATGCGAGGAGTTGAAGAAAGAGGCCTGGTTTAAGGATTGCCGCGTTTGGATGTACAGAGGCGCTTGGCAGGAGTGGGATGTTGCAGAGGCGGAGATGGCAGTTCCGCTTAGCCCTGAGGAGGTTAAGATTAAGAGAGATGCAATCTTCCGTCACCAGTCTCAGAAGGATTACCCTCTCTTCCCTGGTTCAGACGAGAGAGAGTTCTGGATGAGAGCAGAGGAGAGAAACCACAATACGGCTGTTATATTTGATAAGCTCGGTATGGCTGAGTATCAGGCTATTGAGCTCTTTGTAAGATATAAGTTCGAATGAAATTAAACTTTAAACTGATAATGCTTCCGGTTCTTGCAGTTTTCCTCTGCGGGGCCGGAAGTTTTTCATTTACTGAAACCGGTATGGATAACAACAAAGTTGCCAAGGTAAAGTTCGTCTCCTTTGAAAACGAGATGCCTGATATGGCGGAGATTAACGCTAAGTTCACAGAAATGGAGAGCCACCCTGTTGACGTTGTGAACTGGCCAGAGAGAAATAACGGCTATAATCCAAAGGCCTCATTCAAAATAATGTACTCTGAAAAGTATCTCTACATAAGATATGAAGTAGCTGAAAAAGAGATACGTGCCGCCTTTGACGATGATTCGATAGCAATGCCTTGGACAGATGACTGTATGGAACTCTTCATTATTCCGGATAGTTCTAACGGCATCTATTACAACATAGAGATGAACTGTGTAGGTTGCGGAATTGTGGGGATGGGTGCAACCAGCAAGGATAGAGTTCGTTTAACCGTTGAACAGAGAAAAAGAATCCGCCGCTTCTCCACTTTGGGACGTGAAGCCTTTGGAGAGAGAGTCTCAAAAGAGGGTGATATTGAGTGGTATATGATAATTGCAGTTCCGTGGGATTTACTTACGGATAAGGGTGTTGAGTGCGTAAAGGGAAAGAGAGTAAGAGCAAATGTCTATAAATGCGGAGACAAGATGTTCTCCCCTCACTATCTTACCTGGAACCCTATAGGCACACCTGCTCCAAGGTATCACACTCCGGAGTTCTTCGGCTATATGGATTTTGAATAATCAGAACGGATAACCTATACCAAAGTTAATTTGGAAGTTATTCTTTTTGAACCACTTGCCCGGTCCATTCCATTCGGATGTGGCCGGGTTAAATGTTTTAAATCCCAGATCTAAACGGATGATTGCAAAGGTGAGATCCAATCTTGCACCAACACCCCAGTCCAAAGCGATATGCTTGTAGAAATCATCCGTGCGGAATACTCCCCTCTTATCTATCTCACCGTCTTTCAGTTTTTTAGAGTGGTCAAAGGTCCAGATGTTACCTGCATCTGCAAATACGGCTCCCTTAAGAATCCAGAACATTGGGAAACGGTACTCAACGTTTGCCTCAAGTTTGATATCTCCCGTCTGGTTAGGGAGTGTATAAGCGGTATCTCTAGGAGCGGATCCCGGACCCAAAGTTCTTGACTGCCAGCCTCTCATATCGTATGCACCGCCTCCCCAGAAGAGTTTTTCCAAAGGAAGCATGTGGGAGTTGCCGTATCCTTTACCCATACCTCCCAATACTCTGAAGGCAACCATGTGACTCGGATCCTTACCCAGTTTGATTGTATAAACTGCGGAGAGTTCGTGTCTGTGATATTGAGAGTAAGGTGTTTTCCAAATAAGATGTTCACCCTCCTCGTTCTTCTTCATAGAAGAGTTGAAGAGACTTAATACGTTGCCTGCCAGATCTATACGGTATTTAATATAGAAGTAGTTGTGGACAGGATTGCTTGCCGGATCAGATGTGTAGTAGATACTTGCTCCGGTACCCAAATCAAAGTGACTTCTGTAAGACTCCTTTAAGAAAGGATCCGAAAGGCTCGCATAAAAGAGTGAATCGATATCGTAAATCTTAATGATATTGGCCTGTATAGGAGATATCTTAAACTGGAGCTTACGTCTTATGCTCCAGGTATATCCGAAGGTTCCGGAGATGATGTTTCTTCTGTACTCAGGGCGGGTCTGGTAGTTGATTGAGGCACTCAGTTCCGTATGAGGTAGAGTTGCTGATTGGAACCAACTATCAGGAGCAAAGAGGAACTTTGGAATATCCAAAGAGGTGCTTGCACCAAATTCCAATGAGTGCTGCGATTTATTTCTCAGTTTGAATTGGAAATCTCCCATCAGGCTGATTGTGAAGAGTTCCGCACCGTTAAAGAGATTCTTGTGGAAGTATGAAATTGCAGGAGAGATACCCAGCAGGGAGTTGGAGTTTGTGGAACCCTCAAGGTTTAGTTTATACCCCTGTAAAGCACCGGCTTGCAGTGAAATAGAGGTCTTAACCTTGGAAGGAGAAGACTCCTCCTGCTGAATGTTCACTGTGTTAAAGAGATTGACGGATGCAAATCTGGAGTAGGTATTCTCCACTACCCTCTCGTCATACTGAGTTCCCGGCTTAATCAGATTGAGTCTGTTAAGTACCTTTTTGCGCACCAGATTAGGAGAGCCCTGGAACTCTATCAGGTTGATATTTTTGTAGTTGACGGTATCTATCCTTGTTCTCCATACTCTAAGAAGCGAGTCTCTTCTTGCAAGAGTTACGGAATCCATCTGAAGTTCAGACCTTATAGGGCCGCTCTGAAGGAATGTACGGTTGGCGCTTATGATAACGGAGTCAAACTCAAAGACTCTGTGAGGACGGGCGTCTTCACTCTTTTCACTTCTCCTGTACTCCTTTATAGATATATCAAGATGAGATTTATCATTATGAGCCAGTGTATCTCCGGTAAAGAAGAAGAAGTTCTTATCAAAGCCGTAATATCCTGAATTCCTGAATATTTTAGCCAGACGTTCGGACTCCTTATCCAGTATGTTTTCTGAAAGGAACTCCCCTTTTTTAATCAGACTCTCCTTCTGATTTGCGGAGAGAAGGTCCATAAGATCCACATCCTCAACGCTGTATGTTACGGTATCTATAACGTATCTTTTTCCCGGAGTTACGTAGTAGGTTACCGTAGTCTTTTTATTATTCTTATCTACGGAGGTGTTGATAGTGGAGTTGTAGAAACCCTGGAATTCCATGTGGTTGAGCATGTTCTTAACGGAACTTGCTACCAGATCCTCATCAAAGATTAGAGGCTCCCGCCCTATTCCCTTTGCTATCTTATCCCACGTTTTGTTCTTTCCTTTGGCTGAGTTATAGAGAGCTACGCCCGGCTGCCAGCCAAGTATACCGCTTTTAGGAGTCTGCTTTATATACTTTTTTAAATCTTGAAGCTCTTCCGGTTTATCTCCATTAAACTCAATGTTGTTTTTAACCAGAATAGACTGATCTTCAGGGAGATTCTTGGTCATACTGCAGGAGGCTGCAATAAGAGTTACAACCGTATAGAGCAATATTTTAGGAGATTTTCTCATAAATATGGCCCAAAATTACTCAAAAACTATTTAATAATTGTAATAATGAATATATTTGCACCTGCTTACAAATCCGAGTGAGTTGGATTTATTAAAAATAAGTAATGTAACTAAGTTAGATTTGCAAAATGAAGAACAAGTACATTAATCTGGTTGAGCAAACTTTTGATTGGCCGCAGGCCGAATTCAGGGTAGAAGACGGTAATCTCTTTTTTCACGATATCCCTATGATGGATGTCATTGACCAGTACGGAACGCCGCTAAAAATCACCTATCTGCCAAAAATCTCCAGTCAGATTCAGAGGGCTAAAAGACTCTTCAACGTGGCTATGGCAAAGGTAGATTACAAGGGTTCTTACCACTACTGCTACTGCACCAAAAGTTCTCACTTTGCCTTTGTTTTGCAGGAGGCTCTGAAGAACGATATCCACCTGGAAACCTCTTCTGCCTTTGATTTTAACCTGGTTGACTCCCTTTATGAAGAGGGTCTTATCAAGAAGGATATTCAGATTGTCTGCAACGGATACAAGAAGGATCTGTACATTGAGAATATTGCCGCAAAGTGCAATGACGGCTGGAATAACATCATCCCTATTCTGGACAATATGAGCGAGTTTGACGAGTTTGACAAAACCATCAACGGTAAGTGTCAGATGGGAATAAGGATTGCGTCAGAGGAGGAACCTAAGTTTGAGTTTTATACCTCTAGACTGGGAATCCGTTACTCGGACATTGTTCCTTTCTATAAGGAGAAGATTGCCAAAAGCAGCAAGTTTACCCTCAAAATGCTTCACTTCTTTATCAATACGGGTATAAAGGATAACGCATATTATTGGAATGAACTTGCAAAGTGCGTTAATGTATATTGTGATCTTAAGCAGGTCTGCCCGGATTTGGATTCACTCAACATCGGAGGCGGATTCCCTACAAAGAGTTCCCTTGTTGAGGATTACGATTACGAGTATATGACTGAGGAGGTAATCTCACAGATTAAGAATATATGTAATCAAAGAGGAGTGGCTGAGCCGAATATCTATACGGAGTTTGGAAGTTTCACTGTCGGAGAGAGCGGCGCAACCATATTCCAGGTTTTGGACGTTAAGCAGCAGAATGACCGTGAGCGCTGGTATATGATAGACAGCTCATTTATGACTACTCTGCCGGATATCTGGGGAATCAAAAAGCGTTTCATTATGCTCCCTATCAACAAATGGGAGGAGCAGTACCAGCGTGTGTTCCTTGGCGGACTTACTTGTGACTCAGAGGATTACTACAATGCAGAGGCTCACTCAAACGCAATCTTCCTCCCTATTACCCAGGGTAAACACGAGGAGGAACCTCTCTATATAGGCTTCTTCCATACCGGTGCATATCAGGAGTCTATAGCGGGTTACGGCGGAATTCAGCACTGTCTTATTCCGGCACCTAAGCACGTAATCATAGACAGAGACGAGAGTGGAGACTACACCACCAAGCTCTTTTCCAAGGAGCAGTCTTACAAGAGTATGTTAAAGATTCTGGGATATTGATATGGCAACGCTATCCGGAGAGAAAATAAAGAAAATCAGAGCGTTACAGCAAAAAAAGTACCGCACGGAAACCTCCCTTTTTGTAGTGGAGGGTGAAAAGATGGTGGAGGAACTCTCACACTCTTCTTTTGAGACTGTTGAGATTTTTCATCGCGATGAGATTACCGCAGAAAAGATGAGCCGTATCTCCTCCCTCTCCTCCCCTTCTCCCGTTCTTGCCGTAGTAAAGCAGAAAAACCTCTCTCTTAAGGATTTAATACTCTCGCAAGGAAAGATTTACATTGCATTGGACAATGTAAAAGATCCCGGAAATCTCGGAACCATAATCCGTCTTGCGGATTGGTTCGGAGCCTCCGCTGTTATCTTATCAAAGGAGAGCGTGGAGTTATACAATCCCAAAACCGTGCAGGCAACTATGGGCGCTCTCTTCAGGGTACCTGTCTTATATGCAGATTTAAAGGAGGTTATAGCTCTCTCAAGAGAGGCGGGTCTGGATATAGTTGCCACATTTTTGGATGGCAAACCAATCTCTTCCTCCCTTCTTGATTCATCAAAGAAGAAGGGCACACTACTTATTATGGGAAGCGAATCCTTTGGAATATCCGATGAGACCGCCTCTGTAATAAAGGATTGCGAGAAGGTGCTTATACCCGCCTTTGACAGGGAGGGAAAGAAACTTACATCTAAAGAGGACTTTTCCAGCGAGTCTCTGAACGTTGCAACCGCCTGTGCGGTAATGCTTTCACACCTTAGATTCTAGAGTGCCTTAAGGCTCCACTCGTCCAGTTTGGCATCTCTTAATGCCTTTGTATCTGCGTATAACTTAGAGAGTTCCTCAATCTTTTCAGTAGGAATATTGGATGAGAGGTTAATCTCTATCTCTGCAATCTTGTTGTCCAACTCCGCAATTTCATTCTCCAGTTTCTCTATCTCCTTCTTCTTTCTGCGGGCCTCCTTACTCTCCTGACGCATCTGTTGGGAATCTTTAACGCTCTCAACTTTAACCTCTTTCTTCTCCTCTTGTTTTAAGAGCAGTTCGCTCTCCTTTTTAAGATGATCAAGGTAATCTGCAATACCGCCCAGATGCTCTTTTACCCTACCCTCTTTGAATTCGTACACTTTGTCTACCAGGTTGTTGAGAAAATCTCTGTCGTGAGATACAATGACAAGTGTGCCGTCATAACTCATAAGAGCCTGTTTCAGAATATCTTTGCTTATGATATCCATGTGGTTGGTAGGCTCGTCAAGACAGAGAAGGTTGTAGGGTTTGAGAATGAGTTTGGCCATGGCCAAACGGGCGCGCTCTCCTCCGCTGAGTACCGCAACCTTCTTATCTATATCCTCTCCCTTAAAGAGAAAGGCACCCAGAATATCTCTAAGTTTAGGTCTTATCTCCGCTGTGGCAATGTTCTCCAATGTGGAGTAGACGGTATCTTTTTTATCCAGTATATCCTCTTGATTCTGAGCATAGTATCCCAGAGATACGTTGTATCCTCTCTCCACTTTTCCATCCAGAGGTGAGAGTTCCTGAGTAAGTATTCTCATCATGGTTGTCTTTCCCTCTCCGTTTCTTCCCACAAAGGCAACCTTCTCCCCTCTCTCTATCACTATATTGACGCCCTTTGCAACCTGCTTGTTTTCATATCCTATGACCAGGTCTTCACTCTTGAATACAACTTGTCCGCTGCGCGGAGCGGGAGGGAATTTTACCGTAATTGCCGCTCTGTCTTCCAAATCTACCGTAATTCTCTCCAGTTTATCCAGTTGTTTTATACGGCTTTGCACCTGGTTGCTCTTGGTGGCCTTGTAACGGAAACGCTCAATGAACTCCTCCGTCTTCTCAATCATCCTCTGCTGATTCTCGTAGGCCGCTCTCTGCTGCTCCATCCTCTCCTTTCTAAGTATCTTATACTGAGAGTAAGGCACCTTGTAATCATAGAGTTTGCCCAGCATTATCTCAACGGTACGGTGAGTTATGCTGTCCAAAAAACGGCGGTCATGTGAGATAAGAATCACAGAGCCGCGGAAACTCTTAAGGTAATCTTCAAACCACTGAATAGACTCAATATCAAGGTGGTTGGTGGGCTCGTCCAAAAGAAGCGTATCCGGTTTAGAGAGCAGAATCTTTGCAAGTTCAATTCTCATATTCCACCCCTGGCTAAGTTCACGGGTTGGGCGGTTGAACTCGCTCTTTTTGAATCCCAATCCTGAAAGCACCTTTTCCGCCTGAGAGGCAGCAGGTTCGCTCTCCATCATTGCAACCCTGTCCTGCAGGTTATTGAGTTCCACTATGAGTGAATTGTATGAAGCGGACTCGTAATCCTCCCTCTTCTGAAGTTCCAGATTTATCTCATCAATCTTATCGTGAACGGCAAAGAGTTCGTCAAAGGCGGTCATTGTCTCCTCCATAACACTCTTGTCTTTAGAGTGTTCCATCTGTTGAGGCAGATAACCTATCTTCTCCCCTTTTGTCTTTAATACGTTTCCGGATGTTGCAGAGACCTCTCCCAGTATAATTTTAAGCAGAGTGGATTTACCGGCGCCGTTCTTACCCACCAGTCCAATCTTCTCATTATCCGAGAGATGAAAGTTAATATGATTCAAAAGGGTAAATGCTCCCCAGGAAACCGTAAGGTCCGTAACGGTAATCATTGCTCCAGAGGTTTATTGCGGCACATCATTATACTTACCTCATAGAGAGCGTATAGCGGAAGTCCGACTGCCATCATCGTGAATGGATCGGAAGGAGTTATTAGGGCCGCCAGAATCATTAAAACCACAAAGGCGTGACGGCGGTATTTCTTAAGAGTGCTCTTCCAGATTATTCCGAATTTGGACAAAAGCGCCATAACTGTAGGGAGTTCAAAGACAATTCCCAGCAGCAGAATAAGAGTGAAAAATGAGGAGATGTAGGATTTCAGAGAGATCTGATTGGCTACATCGGGAGAGACCTGATAGGTTCCTAAAAATCTGAGAGCCAGCGGGAAAAGCAGGTAGTATCCTACAATCACTCCGGTGTAGAAGAATACTCCGGCCAGAGTGAAAGCCTTAATGGCGCTCCTTCTCTCCTTTGGATAGAGAGCGGGTGCAACAAAGGTCCAGATGAAGTAAATTATGATTGGCGTGCAGATTACCAGAGCAAAATAGAATGAGGTGCTCAGGTGAACATAGAACTGTGCGGGCAGGTCTATATTTATGATTTTCAGACTGAAAGGCTCCAGGGGAGGTCTGTTGATCTGCTCCAGCAGATAGTTCGTCAGGCGGTAGAGCGGGAAACTGTCATCCGTGGGAGCGAATACAATCTTCTGGAACATAAAGTCTTTGAGAAAGAACATCACAAGCATCACCGCAAAAAGCAGGAGAGCTGACCGGAAGAGTACCTTCCTCAGCTCATCCAGATGCTCCCAAAATGTCATGTCCTTCTCTGCCAAGCTACTCGGATATGTCCTTCTTAATATCGTCTTCTACCTCTTTCATCCCCTCTTTGAAGCTTCTTACGCCTTTGCCCACACCCTTCATAAGCTCAGGAATTTTCTTTCCGCCGAATAGTAACAAAATGATTAAAGCAATGATGAGAATCTCTCCCCATCCCAAGCTTCCGAAAATAAGTAAACTGTTCATGGTTCTATCTTTTAAACACTTTTAAACACTCTTAAACTCTACAAAATTAACATTTTTTCTCTTCTTCAGAAAAGTATGGAGCGAGTAACTTAATAAACTCCTCCGGTGCTCTGGTAGGCGTTCTGCTGTCTGCTTTGATGAATCCCACAACAACGGTTCCGTAGCAGATAAGTTCCCCTCTTTGGTTGTAAATCTCCTGATCCATAAAGATTTTTGCCATTGGAAGTTTCTTAATGACCGTTACAACCGTCAGAGTATCACCCATTTTGGAAGGAGCCTTGTAATGAATCTCTACGCTTACCACGGGCAGCATGATATTCTCCCTCTCCATCTTCTCGATAGGTACACCCAACTCTTTCATCATCTGGTTTCTGCCGCACTCAAAGAATCTCACATAATTTGAGTGGTGCACAATTCCCATGGTATCAGTCTCGTAATACCTTACATCCAGTTTATACTCAGATCTATACATATCTATTTACTTTTACTTCTCTTTGACGCCCTGTATATCTCCCCTATTATTATCACGATAGATGTAGCGACCACTATCGCCCCCCAATACTCTATTCCAATCTTGCAGGTTCTAAAGAGTCCCGTAGGGAGGAACTCCACAATAATAACCTGAAGCAGAATAATTAAGGAGAGAACCACAATAAAGGTCTTGTTCTTCCACAGTGCGGTGAATGCGCTCTTTGTGCTGCCCATCACCCTGGCGTTAAGCAGGTTCCAGATCTGCATAAATACGAATCCGGTAAAGAATACGGTCTCATACTTCAGAGACTGAGACTTATTCAAAAACATAAAGAGCATTGAGGCAACAAAGATTCCCAATCCGGCAAAGAGTATCTTTTTCCACATAACCGGAGTTATTATGGACTCGCTGTTGTCTCTAGGTTTCTCTCTCATTACCTCAGGATCAGATGGTTCTGAGGCCAATGCAATGGCGGCCAAAGTATCCATAATAAGGTTTATCCACAATACCTGCATAATGGTAAGAGGAAACTCCTCTTTCAAAAGCAGTGGACCCGCTATTGCTGTAAGCAGTGCCGCAACGTTAACCGTCAGCTGGAAGAATATGAATCTCTGTATGTTATGGTATATGCTGCGTCCCCATTCAACTGCCTTAACTACTGTGGAGAAACTGTCGTTGAGTATTATTATGTCACTGCTCTCCTTTGCAACGGAGGTGCCGCTTCCCATACTGAGTCCTACGTTAGCGTAGTTTAGTGCAGGGGCGTCGTTGGTTCCGTCTCCGGTAACCGCAACCACCTCACCCATAGACTCCAGGAGTTTTACCAGACGCAGTTTGTCTTCCGGACGGGCGCGGCTCATAACCTTTATGCTTTTTGCTCTTGCAAGCGCCTCCTCATCCGTAAGAAGTGAGAACTCAGGTCCTGCAATGGCGTTAACCTCCTCACGGTCAGTTTCCAGCCAGAGTCCGCTCTCTCTTGCAATCTCAATAGCGGTTTTGGTATTGTCTCCCGTAATAACCTTTACGTCTATTCCGGCAGATAGACATCTGCGCATAGCCTCTGGAACATCCTCTCTTACAGGATCTTCTATTGCAGCAAAGCCGTCATAAATCAAATCTGCAAGGAGGGCTTCTTCATCCTCCTCAATCTGATTCTCCTTGAGTTCCTTATGTGCAAAGGCAATGCAGCGCATTCCGCTCTTTTGGGCGGCAAGAAGATCACTCTCCTCCCTCATCTTTTTCTCTCTTTCCAAAGATGAACTCATACCCAGCAGCAACTCTGCAGAGCCTTTAATATAAAGCATATAGCCCTCATTATTCTTAATAATGGAGACCATATATTTTGTCTTTGAAGAGAACGGTATTCTTCTTACAATCTCACTTCCCTCTCTTAGTCTGCGGTAATCAAATCCGTTCTTTTTGATAAATAGCAGAAGCGCTCCCTCTGTAGGACTTCCCAGAATGTTCTCTCCGTCCAAAAAGGCTGTGCTGTTGATACTTATAGCGGCTGCCGTCAAGGGGTTAAGAGAGATTGTGGCCCTCTCAACGCTCATCTTATTCTGGGTTAGAGTTCCCGTTTTATCCGTACAGATTACGGTTGTCGCACCCATTGTTTCACAGGCGTGAAGCTTTCTTACCAGAGCGTTCTCCTTGGTCATCTTACGCATACTGTAAGCCAAAGAGAGTGATATGCTCATAGGAAGTCCCTCAGGCACAGCCATTACAATAAGAGTAACGGCCAGCATGAATATGGTAATTATGTGGGTTATTCCCTCTGAGGTTGTAATCTGAAGACCGTTTCTTATCTCAAAGAAGAGCAGAGCAAGGAATATAAGAATAGAGACTGTAATTCCAACTTTTCCTATCTGCTTTCCCAACTTTGCAAGTTGCTTTGAAAGAGGAGTTTGAACGCCGGTAATCTCAGATGCGCTGCGGGCGGTTTTGCCAATCTCCGTAGCGTCACCCACCCTCTCCACTATCATAAAGCCCTCTCCCTCGCTTACGGTTGTTCCTCTGTAAAGTGAATTAGGAGAGTATGCGCTCTTGTAACTGTCTACCTTTTGGGCAAATTTTTTGGCAGGTTTGGACTCTCCGTTCAGAGAGGACTCGTTCACCTTCAATTCGTTGGAACTTAGAACAGTTCCGTCTGCCGGAATTTCATCTCCCTGTGAAAGTATAACAATGTCATTTACAACAATCTCACTCTTAGGTATTTCAATAACGCCCTCCTCTCCCGTCTCTTTCATTCTAAGTACCTTTACCGGAGTCTGGTCATTGATGGAGTTGAGAATGTCAAACTCTTTCCCTGCTTTATATTCATTTAGGAATGAGACAAATGTGGCCAGGAATATGGCTGCAATAATACCTATGCTCTCCAGAATGGAGGAGTTCTCACTCAAAAGGGATACCGTGGTGGAAATTGCCGCTGCAATTATAAGTATCACAATCAGAGGATCTTTGAACTTCTCCAGCAACAAAACGTACCACTTCTCACGTTTTGCAGGCGTGAGAATGTTGGCGCCGAACCTTTCCCGGCTCTCTTCTACCTCTCTGTTATTTAAGCCTTTGAAGGAGTTCATTAAGGCTCTTTATCTTTTCTGTAGCGTCACTCTCCTTCTTCTTCTCAAGTTCAACCACCTGAGCTGGAGCGTGAGAAACGAATTTCTCGTTGGAGAGTTTTGCCTTTACTGATGCAAGGAACTTTGTATATCTCTCAATTTCAGCGGTTACCTTAGCAATCTCTGCAGCGGTATCAACCTTAACCGGAATGAAGAACTCCGTTGTTGAAACCATAAAGTTCACGCCCTGGAGTGAGGTGTCAAATGCGTCAACCTCCTCAATCTTTGAGACGTTTGCCAGCTTCTCAATGATTGGTTTCATTGAGTTTACAAACGGCTTCTTAACAAAGAGATCCAACTTCTCCTTTGGAGATATTCCCTTGCTCTGACGCATGTTACGTATGTTTGCAACGCAACCTGCAGCCTCTTCAAACATAGTGATATCCTCCTCGGAGTACTCAGTTGCCTTAGGGAGTTTTTGAAGCATTATGGTTGCACCCTTCTCTCTCTCCTCCATATTCTGCCAGAGTTCCTCGGTTATGAACGGCATAAACGGATGGAGAAGTTTTAGGAGTGAATCAAAGAATTCTATTGTCTTAGTGTAAGTTACCTTGTCTATCTTCTCACCGAATGCAGGCTTAACGGCCTCCAGATACCAGGCGCAGAACTCATCCCAGAAGAGTTTGTAGATGGTCATTGTGGCATCTGAAATTCTGAACTTGGAGAAGTGGTCTTCCATCTGGTTGATAGCCTTGGAGAGTTTTGCGGAGAACCATTTAACGGCGCAAGCTGCACTCTCTGAAGGTTTTGCATTCTCATCAACCTCCCAGCCTCTGGTAAGACGGAAGGCGTTCCAAATCTTGTTGCAGAAGTTTCTTCCCTGCTCAACCTGAGACTCGTCATAGAAGACATCGTTACCTGCAGAGGAGCAGAGCAGCATACCGATTCTAACCGCATCTGCACCATACTTTGCTATAAGTACCAGAGGATCAGGTGAGTTGCCAAGTGTCTTGGACATCTTTCTGCCCAACTTATCTCTTACTATACCTGTCAGATATACGTTTGTAAACGGCTCCTGACCCATAAACTCGTCTGCTGCCATAATCATTCTGGCCACCCAGAAGAAGAGAATGTCCGGAGCTGTAATAAGGTCTTTTGTAGGGAAATAGTAGGCAAGGTCTCTGTTTGCCTTTCTCTCAGGGAAGCCCGGTTTATCCGCATCAAATACGGAGATTGGCCAAAGCCAGGATGAGAACCAGGTATCCAGAACATCCTCGTCCTGCTTAAGATCCTCCTTCTTAACGTTAGGATCTATCTTCTTTGCAGCCTCAAATGCCTCATCCAAAGTAGCCTCCACAACAAATTCACCGTTAGGAAGATAGTAGGCGGGAATCTGCTGTCCCCACCAAAGCTGACGGGAGATACACCAGTCTCTTACGGTCTCCATCCAGTGACGGTATGTGTTTGTAAATCTGTCCGGTATAAGATTTACCTTGCCATCCTCAACACTCTTTAACGCCTTCTGCGCCAATACCTCCATCTTAAGGAACCACTGGAGTGAAAGACGCGGCTCAATAACTGCATCCGTTCTCTCCGAATGGCCTACAGGAGAGAGGTAATCCTCAATCTTCTCCAGATTTCCGGCCTCCTCCAGCATCTTTACAATCTTCTCTCTGGCTACGAATCTATCCTCTCCTACAAGTATCTGAGCCTTCTCGTTCAATCTTCCGTGCTCGTCAATAATATCCAGAACAGGCAGGTGATGGCGGAGTCCTATTTCATAGTCGTTGATATCGTGAGCCGGAGTAACCTTAAGGCAGCCGGTACCAAAGTCCATAGTTACATAGTCATCCTCAATGATAGGAATCTCCTTGTTAATGAGAGGAATAAAGATTTTTTTGCCTCTCAGGTAATGGTAGCGCTCGTCATTAGGGTTGATACAAACTGCTGCATCCGCCATAATTGTCTCCGGACGGGTGGTGGCAATGATTATGTAATCCTTTCCAACCTTTCCCCCGTCGCTGATGAAATAGCGCAGGTAGTAGAGTTTAGATTTGGTCTCCTTGTGAATAACCTCCTCGTCACTTACTGCGGTCATTCCTACAGGGTCCCAGTTGACCATGCGGATACCTCTATATATAAGTCCCTTCTTGTAGAAATAGACGAATGTGTTGATTACGGCGCGGCTGAGAGCGGGATCCATCGTGAACTTTGTGCGGTCCCAATCGCAGGAGGCTCCCAGTTTCTTAAGTTGCTCAAGGATAATTCCTCCGTGCTCCTCCTTCCACTTCCAGGCCTCCTCCAAAAACTGCTCACGGGTAAGGGAGGTCTTCTCAATTCCCTTCTCCTTAAGACGTGCAACCACCTTAGCCTCAGTGGCTATGGATGCGTGGTCCGTTCCCGGAACCCAGCAGGCGTTCTTTCCCAACATTCTTGCACGGCGTACCAATACGTCCTGAATTGTATTATTCATCATGTGTCCCATGTGGAGGACGCCGGTTACGTTTGGCGGAGGGATTACTATGGAATAAGGTTCCCTTTCATCCGGTTCTGAATGAAATATCTTGTTTTCTAGCCAATAGGAGTACCATTTGTCTTCACATAGAGACGGGTTGTACTTTGCAGGAATATCCATAAATGTTCAATAATTTTAAACCGGAGAATACTCCGGGAGTTTATCGGGTGGCAAAGTTAATAATTTTAAGTATCTTTGCCCGCACTTGGACTAACATTAATATATGTATGGAAGATAACAAGCAACTGGACATAGAGCTTAACAGTGATGTGGCTAAAGGTTCATATTGTAACCTATCCATAATCACCCACTCGCCCAACGAGTTTGTTCTGGACTTTTTGAAGATACTCCCGGGCTTCCCTAAAGCGGTTGTAACAGAGAGAATTATAATGACACCGGAGAATGCCAAGAGATTGGCCTCCGCACTTGCAGACAACATAGGTAAATATGAGGAGCACTTTGGCTCCATTTCACTTCATAATCCTGAGATTGCAATTCCTATCAAGCAATCCCAGAATAAATCGTAATTAGTTAGAATACAAAGATATGAGTAAAGAATTCACAATTGTGGTCCTTGCCAAGCAGGTTCCGGATACCAGGAACGTGGGTAAGGATGCGATGACACCGGAGGGTACGGTAAACAGAGCCGCACTTCCGGCTATTTTCAATCCTGAGGATATGAATGCTCTGGAGCAGGCTCTCAGGATAAAGGATAAATTCCCCGGTTCCAAGGTTTTAATCCTTACGATGGGTCCTTTCAGAGCTGCAGAAATCATTAGGGAGGGCTACTTCCGCGGAACAGACGGCGGAGTTCTTCTTACAGACAGAAGATTTGCAGGCGCAGATACTCTTGCTACCTCTTACGCTATCTCTCAGGCAGTTAAGAAACTTAACCCTGATATCATAGTTGCAGGCCGCCAGGCAATTGACGGTGATACCGCACAGGTTGGACCTCAGGTTGCAGAGAAGCTCAATATACCTCAGGTTACTTACGCTGAGGAGATTACAGATATTAACGAGAGTAAGGTTACAGTTCTCCGCAGATTGGAGAGAGGTATTGAGGTGGTTACTTCCACCCTTCCTTGCCTTATTACCGTTCATGCTACCGCTGCTCCTTGCCGTCCGAGAAACGCAAAGATGCTCCTCAAATACAAGTACGCACGTACGGCAAACGAGGAGAAAGATCCTGCAAATGAGGGCAAATATGCAATAGGAACAGATGAGAAGCCATACCTGAAGATTCAGGAGTGGACAGTAGATGACGTAGGCGGTGATGAGAACAGCTACGGATTTGCAGGTTCCCCTACCAAAGTAAAGAAGGTTGAGAATATTGTCTTCAAGGCAAAAGAGTCTAAGGTTCTCTCCGGCAGTGATGCAGATATTGATTCACTTATAGGTGAGCTTATGGCAAATCATGAGATTGGTTAATTAATTAAGAATGAGTATTATGAACAACATTATAGTATACGCAGAGACCGATTCCGGAAAGATTTGCGATGTTTCATTGGAACTTTTGACAAAGGCCCGTTCTCTTGCAGAGAGACTGAAGGTTGATGTTGAGGCACTTTTGATTGGCAGCAACGTAGGTAAACTTGCTCCGGAACTTTACAAATATGGCGCAAAGGTTGTCCATCTGGCAGACGATCCTTCATTGGAGTTCTTCCGTACACTTCCGTACGCCGCTGTAACTCTTAGAGTTATAGATAACGAGAAACCTCAGATTGTGCTCTTTGGAGCAACAACCGTAGGAAGAGATCTTGCACCGAGAGTATCCAGCGCTCTAAAGAGCGGACTTACAGCAGACTGTACCTCTTTGGAGATTGGAGATCACGATGATGCAAAGACCGGAAAGCACTACACAGACCTTTTGTATCAGATTCGTCCTGCCTTCGGCGGTAACATCATAGCTACCATCGTCAACCCTGAACACCGTCCTCAGATGGCAACCGTAAGAGAGGGCGTTATGAAGAAGGAGCCTCTTGCAACTCCTGTAGAGGGAAAAATCAAGGAGCTTAACGTCTCTTCTATCCTGGTAGACAGCGACTTTGCAGTTGAAATCATTAAGAGGGAGATTGAGGAGAGAAAGATAGACATTAAGGGTGCCCAGATACTTATTGACGGCGGTTACGGTGTTGGCAGCAAGGAGAACTTCTCTCTGATTTTTGACCTTGCAAAGACTCTCGGAGCCGAGGTTGGCGCTTCACGTGCCGCAGTAGATGCAGGCTTTGTGGAGAATGCACGTCAGATTGGTCAGACGGGTGTTACCGTTCGTCCAAAACTCATTATCTGTGTGGGAGTTAGCGGTGCAATTCAGCACACCGCAGGTATGGATCAGAGTAAGATTATTATTGCAATCAACAATGATCCGGAGGCCCCTATCCACAAGATTGCAGACTACTCCATCATAGGAGACCTTAACGAAGTAGTACCAAAGATGATTGCTTCATATAAGAAGCAGAGCAAATAGGAGGATATAATATGGCTAACTTTTATAAAGATAATAAAGACCTTAAGTTCCAGCTCTCCAACCCTTTGATGAAGAGAATTGTAGAGATTAAAGAGAACAATTACGAAGATTACGGCAAATTTGACTATGCTCCTAAAGATCTGGCGGATGCACTGGATTCATACGACAGAGTTATGGAGGTTATAGGTCAGATTTGCGGAGATATAATTGCTGCAAATGCAGAGCAGGTAGATATTGACGGCCCTGTATGTAAAGGCGGCAGAGTTACTTACGCAGAGGGTACCAAGAAGAATCAGGAGGCTCTTACAAAGGCGGGCGTTTACGGTATTGCACTTCCGAGAAAGTATGACGGCTTGAACTTCTCAATGGTTCCTTACGTTATGGCTGCTGAGCTGGTGGCAAGAGCAGATGCGGGTTATGCAAATATCTGGGGATTACAGGATTGCGCAGAAACCATCGCGGAGTTTGCTTCAGAGGAGATAAAGGCGGAGTTCCTCCCGAGAATCAACAAGGGAGAGACCTGTTCAATGGACCTTACTGAGCCGGATGCAGGTTCTGACCTTCAGGCAGTTGCACTCAAGGCTACCTTTGACGAGGAGAAGCAGATGTGGATGCTCAACGGCGTTAAGAGATTCATTACCAACGGAGATGCAGATATCAAACTGGTTCTTGCCCGCAGTGAGGCCGGAACATTTGATGCAAGAGGACTCTCCTACTTTGTTCACGATAAGAAATGGGGCGGCGTAACAGTCAGAAGAATAGAGAATAAACTGGGTATTCACGGCTCCCCTACTTGCGAGTTGGTATTCAGAAACGCTCCTGCAAAGATTGTGGGTGACCGCAAGATGGGACTTATCAAATATGTGATGAGCCTTATGAACGGTGCCCGCCTGGGCGTTGGTGCTCAGAGTGTCGGAATCTCAGAGGCCGCTTACAGAGAGGCTCTTAAATATGCTAACGAGAGAGAGCAGTTCGGTAAGAAGATTATTGAATTCCCTGCAGTTTACGAGATGCTTGCAGTAATGAAGGCAAAACTTCAGGCTTCACGTGCAATTCTCTATGAGACATCTCGTTGCGTAGACGTATACAAGGCACTTAACGCTCTTGTAACTCCGGAGAGAAAACTCACTCCTGAGGAGAGAAAGGAGAACAAGAAGTACTCAAGATATGCAGATATGCTTACTCCTCTTCTTAAGATGACATCCAGTGAGTTCTGCAACCAGAACGCATACGATGCAATTCAGGTACACGGAGGTAGCGGTTATATGAAGGAGTACCCTGTTGAGCGTCTCTACAGAGATGCAAGAATCACGACCATCTATGAGGGAACTTCTCAGCTTCAGACAGTTGCGGCTATCCGTTATGTAACCAACGGTTCATATTTGGAGATGATTCGCAATGAGTATGAGAGTGTTGAGGTTAAGGTCTCAGAGGAGGTTGCAGCCGCTTGTCCGGATGCTCAGAAACGTCTGGAAGCAGTTAAGGCTAAGCTGGTTGAGATGACCAAACAGTATGAGGAGACAGTTGCGATGATGGAGGGTAAGGCTGAGGAGTACATTGACTTCCAGGCTCGTAAGATGTGCGAGATGGCTGCATTCATCATTGAGAGTTACCTTCTCCTTTTAGATTCTCTCCGCTGTGCATCCTTTATTGATTCCGCAGAGATCTTTACGGATAAGAGCGCTGCATGGAACAACGAGAGATACTCATACATTAAAAACAGTGATCCTGAGACGGTTCTCGCTACCTGCAAGAACGTTAAGAAGGATTTGGATATAGTTTATCAGGACTAATGAGCAACTATAAGGTCAAACTGGAGAATATCAAGGCCTTTGCCTTTGACGTAGACGGCGTGCTTACGGACGGCAGCATAATCTGTTTGCCGGAGACCGGAGATTTGGTACGTACCTTCAACTCAAAGGACGGTCTGGGTATGAGGATGGCCTATATGAGCGGCTATAAACTTGGAATAATTACCGGAGGAGCAAGCGAATCAATCCGTAAGAGGTTTGAGTATGTGCTTGCTCACGAGGTGATTATGAACGCTCAGGATAAACTTCCCGTCTTTTTGGATTTCTGCAAGAGAAATAATTTGAAACCGGAAGAGGTTGCCTATATGGGTGACGATCTGCCGGATATTCCAATCCTCACCCACTGCGGCTTGGCAGTCTGTCCCTCTGACGCCGTTACTGAGGTAAAGGGTGTATGTGACTATATATCACTCTTTCCGGGAGGCAGAGGAGCGGTAAGAGACCTTATTGAACAGGTAATGCGCGCTCAGGGTAAGTGGACTCTGAATGCTGCCGAATACCAGAAATGGAGACATGCAATAGAGTCATTCAGAACAAACTGAAAGGCAAGAAGATAATACTTGCATCAGGTTCCCCGCGCCGCCGTGAGCTGCTCGGGGAACTTGGTATTGAGTTCACTACAGCCAAAATTGAGGGGTATGACGAGAGTTATCCAACTGAGATTCCTACAAGTGAGATTGCGGAGTATATCTGCCGTGAGAAATCTCTCCACTACTCCAAAGAATTATCTGAGAACGAGATACTTATTACCTCAGATACCATAGTTGTACTGGGAAATGAGATAATGGGAAAACCCGCGTCAAAAGAGGAGGCAATAAGGATGCTCAAAGAGTTGTCCGGCAAAACTCACGAGGTGATTACCGCCGTATGCCTTAGAGACAGTAACCATACTGTATCATTTTCAGATATAACCAAAGTTACTTTCTATCCGTTAAGTGACAGTGAAATAGAATATTATGTAGATAACTTCAAACCGTACGATAAGGCCGGGTCTTACGCCATTCAGGAGTGGATCGGACTCTGCGGAGTTGAGAGTATTGAGGGAAGCGTCTATACGGTTATAGGTCTGCCCGTTGCAAGGCTTTACAGAGAGTTACTCTCTTTTTAGGAGTTTTATCTCTCCGTTTCTGTTTATTGAAATCATCTCTTTATCAGCAAGTTCGCGCAAAGCTGTTACGTAGATCGTATCATCTGTCGGAGCGGATAACTTCTTAATTTCCAGGAATGTACTAAGGCCGTCCTTTGAAAATTTCAGATGAGAGAGAATACTCTCCTCTGTCCGGCGGAGTCTCTGTTTCTCTTTCATTTCCACCCTTTTGGCCATACAGACGTCACACACGCCGCAATCCTCCTCCACAGGCTGTGAGAAATAGTTTATAAGATAACGGCTGCGGCAGATGTCATTTTCAGAGGCATACGCCATAACGGACTCTATTCTCTTGAGCATCTGATTCTTTCTTCTCTCATAACGCATCTTGCTGATATAGAGATTATTCTCTGTCAACCGTTCACATTTGAAAATTATCATTGGAGTACGTATCTGAGGAATGAACTTAATTATGTGCTTTTTAGAGAGCATCATAAGTTTGGCCCTTACGTTCTGAGGCGTATCCATTGTTGCCTTGGCAATGTACTCCTCGTCTATAGAAACCATGTGGGAGAAGAGTCCCGTGTAGTTTCTCATAAGGAATTTGACAAACTCATCCATTAAGTTGCTCTCCATCTGAATGTTATAGAGTTCATCCCTGGAGACTTCAAACATAATTCTGGACGGATTGTCCATTTCATCCGTTACCTCCCAATAGCCCTCCTGTTCCAGATATTTAATTGCGTAGAAGGTACTTATGGAATTCAGGCGGTACTCTCTTGCAAACTCGCTGAGGTTGAATTTTCTTACGGAATTGAGGCCGTCACCGTATGCAATCTTAAGATAGTTGAAAACATACTGGTAAACCTTGGCCATATACTCAATTGGCGGGAAGTTGATTGCGTGAATCTTCCTAAGTTTCTGAAAATCTCCGTTATTCCAAAGAAGAACCGCCCAGGAGGGCTTTCCGTCTCTTCCCGCTCTGCCGGCCTCCTGAAAGTAAGCCTCAATGGAATCCGGCATATCCAAATGGGCTACAAGTCTTACGTGAGGGTTGTCTATTCCCATACCGAAGGCATTGGTAGAGACAATTATAGGAGTCTGGCCGCTCATCCAGGAGCGCTGCTTGAGATCTCTCTGCTCCTTTCCCAAGCCGGCGTGATAGAAATCCGCCCGTATTCCGTTGTTATTCAGAAGTTCTGCAACCTCAGTGCATCTCTTTCTTTCTCTGCAATAAACTATCGCCGAACCTTCACCCAACTTTTTAGGGTAAGAGGAGCAGACGGAGATAAGAGAGCCGAGTTTATCACTGCACTCCTTTGCAATATAGCCAATGTTCTTTCTGGAAAAATCTGTGGCAATCACATTCTTCTCCCTGAATTTGAGCTGCTCCATTATATCATCCGCCACCTCTTTTGTTGCAGTTGCGGTAAGGGCAATTACCGGCACTTTACCAATAATCTCCTTAATCTGAGCAATCTGAAGGTATGATGGACGGAAATCGTAACCCCATTGAGATATGCAATGCGCCTCATCCACAACAAGATAGGAGATATTCATCTGAGCAACTCTGGCCTTAAAGAGATTGGTGGCCAGCCTCTCCGGAGAGACATAGAGGAACTTATAGTTCCCGTAGATTGCGTTATCCAGAGTGATATCTATTGCGCGCGGAGTCATTCCGGAATAGACTGCAAGTGCAGGTATTCCTTTGGAAATGAGCCTCTCCACCTGATCTTTCATAAGGGCGATAAGCGGGCTTATTACAAGGCAGATTCCCTCTTTGGCCATAGCCGGAACCTGGAAACAGATGGATTTGCCCCCTCCTGTAGGCATAAGAGCAAGGGTATCCCTACCCTCGGAGATGCTCTCTATGACCGGTAGCTGAGCCTCTCTGAAGGCCTCATACCCCCAGTTCTCCTTCAATATTTTCAGATATCTCTCTTTCTGCTCCATTCTGTTCCAATTTCACCCCAAAGATAAGTCTGATTGGCCAAAGAAAAAAGCGGTTTGACTATGAAAATAGTTAATATAGATTATCTTTGCAGGCGGAAATTTCAAAGGTAAAATTCAAACGTAAAAGATATGTCACAAATTGATTTGAGCAAGTATGGAATTACCGGCGTAAAGGAGATTGTTTACAATCCATCTTACGAACTCCTTTTCAAGGAGGAGATGAAGCCGGAACTGACAGGTTACGACAAAGGACAACTTACAGAACTGGGCGCAGTTAACGTTATGACCGGCGTTTACACCGGAAGAAGCCCTAAGGATAAGTTCTGGGTAATGGATGAGAAGTCTAAGGATACAATCTGGTGGACTTCAGACGAGTATAAGAATGACAACAAGCCTTGCAGCCAGCAGACTTGGGCTGAACTTAAGAAACTTGCACAGAAGGAACTTTCAGACAAGAAACTCTATGTGGTTGACGGTTTCTGCGGAGCAAACGCTAATACCCGTATTAAGGTAAGATTCATTATGGAGGTTGCATGGCAGGCTCACTTTGTACGCAATATGTTCATCCGTCCTACTGAGGAGGAACTTAAGAACTTTGGAGAGCCTGATTTTGTAGTACTTACAGCTTCAAAGGCAAAGGTTGAGAACTACAAGGAACTGGGTCTTAACTCAGAGACTGCAGTTGTATTCAACATCACTGAGAAGATGCAGGTTATCCTCAACACCTGGTACGGCGGTGAAATGAAGAAGGGAATGTTCTCATATATGAACTATCTCCTTCCACTCCAGGGTATTGCAGCAATGCACTGCTCTGCAAATACCAATGAGAAGGGCGAGACCGCAATCTTCTTCGGCCTCTCCGGAACGGGAAAGACCACTCTCTCCACAGATGAGAACAGAGCTCTTATCGGCGATGATGAGCACGGTTGGGATGATGACGGTATCTTCAACTTTGAGGGCGGCTGCTATGCAAAGGTTATCAACCTGGACAGAAATGCAGAGCCTGAGATTTACGGCGCAATCAAGAGAGACGCTCTCCTTGAGAACGTTACGGTAGACGAGAAGGGAATGATAGATTTCTCAGACAAGAGCGTTACCGAGAACACCCGCGTTTCCTACCCTATCTACCACATCAGCAACATTGTAAAGCCAATCTCAAAAGCCCCTGCGGCTAAGAAGGTTATCTTCCTCTCTGCAGACGCTTTCGGAGTACTTCCTCCTGTTTCAATCCTTACACCTGAGCAGACCAAGTACTACTTCCTCAGCGGTTTTACCGCAAAACTTGCAGGAACGGAGCGCGGAATTACCGAGCCAACTCCTACATTCTCAGCATGTTTTGGTGCTGCATTCCTCTCACTCCATCCAACCAAATATGGTCAGGAGCTTGTAAAGAGAATGGAGAGCGTAGGCGCAAAGGCTTACCTGGTTAACACTGGTTGGAACGGAACCGGCAAGAGAATCTCCATTAAGGATACCAGAGGAATTATCAATGCTATCCTGGACGGCTCTATAGATAAGGCTCCTACCAAGAAGATTCCTTACTTCAACTTTGAGGTTCCTACAGAGCTTCCTGGTGTAGACAGCGCAATCCTTGATCCTAGAGATACTTACGCAGCCGCTTCAGAGTGGGACGCTAAGGCAAAGGATCTTGCAGGCCGCTTCATTAAGAACTTCACCAAGTTCACTACCAATGATGAGGGTAAAGCACTCGTTGCTGCAGGACCTCAACTTTAATGATGTAGAGATGACTGCAGGCGGAAATCTTAAGGATTCCCCGCTTGCAGTTATTCTTTTATCAGATAAATACGACTCTCTTTTAGCTGAGGAGGCGGACAGAATCAGACGTGAAGTCTACTCTGACGAGGTCTATCTGAGAGGCCTCATTGAGTTTACAAACTACTGTAAGAATGACTGTTACTACTGCGGCCTCAGAAAATCCAACTCAAATATAACAAGATACAGACTCACTGAAGAGGAGATAATCTCCTGCTGCAAAACCGGTTACGAACTTGGATTGCGTACCTTTGTGCTGCAGGGAGGAGAAGACCCCTACTTTACAGACGAGAAGATATGCAGCATAATAAGCTCAATAAAAGGGCTGTACAAGGACGTTGCCGTGACATTATCTATCGGGGAGAAAGAGAATGAGAGTTATCTTGCCTATTATAAGGCAGGTGCAGACAGGTATCTGCTAAGAGAAGAGAGCGCTTCACCTTCTCACTATGCCCTGCTCCACCCTGAAAATCTAAAGGCGGAGAGGAGAAAAGAGTGCCTCAAAGCACTTAAGGAGATAGGTTATCAGGTTGGCGGAGGATTTATGGTAGGCACTCCGTATCAGGGAGTTGAAGAGATTATTGCAGATCTGAAATACCTTTATTCTCTCTCTCCCGATATGATTGGCATAGGCCCTTTTGTTTCCAATCCCGATACCCCTTTTGCACACTTTAAGAGCGGCAGCGTTGAACTCACGCTCAGGCTCTTATCTATACTCAGAATACTCTTTCCGCACGCTCTTTTGCCCGCCACAACCTCTCTTTGGACTCTGGATTCCAACGCTTTGGAGAGGGCTTTGAAAGGCGGAGCAAACGTAATTATGCCTAACATCACACCTAAAAGAGTGAGAGATAATTACAGACTCTATCCGGGTAAGAAAAATACAGAAAAAGAGGCGGCGCAGACCGTGGCAGAACTCGTAAGTAGAATATCTGCAGCCGGATACCGCGCCGTCTCCTCTAAAGGTGACGTTAGAAGAATCTAACTATTTCTCTTTCTTGCAACAGCAGCAAGGGCCAATAATTCCCCAAATTCCTGCTGCCAGAGCCGCTCCTACGAACGGACCTACAATGAAAATCCAAAGATTTGAAAGTGCGCTTCCGCCCTGGAAGATTGCAGGTGCAAGTGAACGAGCAGGGTTTACGGAAGTTCCTGTGTAACGGATACATACAAGATGTACAAGCACCAGTGAAAGACCTATTGCCAAACCTGCAAAGTTGTTGGTTGCTCCGTTTGTCTTTGATGTCGCTCCCAATACTACAAGAACGAATACGCAGGTGAAGATTACCTCTGCAAGCAGACCGCCGAGAACGGTTACACCGCTCTGAAGGTCATTTGCTCCTGTTCCCTCAAGTCCTGAATTTGTGGTCAACAGATAAAGGAGAGCGGAACCGATGAATGCACCTATGCACTGGAAAATGATATACATAAACGTATCCTTTGCATTGATACGTCCGCTTAAGAATGCGCCCAGAGTAATTGCCGGATTGATATGACATCCGCTAACTCCTCCAATTGTGTAAGCCATTGCTACAACGGCTAATCCGAATGCCAGAGCCGTTCCGATTACGGTTGCGGCATTTGCAACTGTTGAACAGTCTGAAGAACAGTTAAGACTTACGGCAACGCCGCAGCCCATAAGTACCAGCACCATTGTGCCGAACATTTCTGCTAAATACTTTTTCATTTTCTGTTTTTTATTGTAATGGTTCGTTTAAGCAAATTTAATAAAAAAGAGGACTATAAGGAATACATCTTGGATGGAACTCCCCTTGGAAGGACTGATAAAAGCATATCCTGAGGACGGGCCCCTACGCTCTCAAGCGCCTCGGAAGCAGCCTTGTAGCACTTCTCCGGAGTGTTGTTGTTTCCGCTTATATGGCAGAGGAAGATATTATCCAACCGCCCCCTTCTCGTAGAGTATATCTTTTTAAGAGCCTCTCCGGCCTCTGCGTTACTGAGATGGCCGCTCTCTCCCAATATTCTGGTTTTGAGCTGGTAAGGATAGTCTCCCTCCTTAAGCATATCCGAGTCGTAATTGCTCTCCAGAATTAGAGTGTCCGAGAGGCAGGCGTACTCCAGAATTGAAGGAGTCATATAACCGCAGTCTGTTATAATTGTAATCTTATGCCCCTCAAACTCAATAAAATAGCCAACGGTTTCAGTTGCATCGTGAGGTACGTCAAAAGGAGTTATCTTAACCGAGAGAATGTTGTTTACCTTATCTTTTTCAAGCAGATGGAGTGAACCCTTGAGCCTTCCTCTGGTGCACATATTCCAAAGCAGGGCATCTCTGATACCCTTTGTGGTATAGACAGGCTTGGAATACTTGGAAGAGATAATCCCAAGAGATTTTATGTGGTCTATATGGTCATGAGTAACCAGAATGAAATCTACGTCTTCCAGTTTTAACTCATGTTCCAGCAGGTGTTTACGGGTAATTCTAGGTCCTACTCCCGCATCTATCAGAAATGAAACCTCCCCGTTTGTGAAATAGTAACAGTTGCCGCAACTCCCGCTGGAAAGGGAGAAAAAGCGGATCATACTACAACTTGGAAATGAGAGTAGTAAACAGAACCGTCATTCTGGAAACTGCGGCATCCGCAGCCTTTATAACATCCTGCTCGTCATTCTTATACTCTTCATTTGCAGTATCTGCGGATTCATTGGTAATAATGCAGACTCCAAAGACGTTTATGCCGCAGTGTCTTGCAACAATGACCTCCGGAATGGTAGACATTGCAACCGCATCACCTCCGATAAAGTGCATAAATTTATACTCCGCTTTGGTCTCGTATGAAGGACCTGAACCGGCAACGTAAGTTCCTGTCTTAAGCACAAATCCGTTCTCAAGAGCAATATCCTTTGCAATGGAGATAAGCCTGGAGTCATAAGGGTGGCTCATATCCGGGAATCTTGTTCCGAATGAATCCAAATTAGGACCGATCAGAGGGTTAGGAAGGAAGTTGATATGATCCTCTATAGCCATAATATCACCTACTCTGAATGTCGGATTAAGACCTCCGCAAGCGCAGGAAACAAGCAGGTACTCCACGCCCAGAAGTTTCATAACCCTCACACCCATTGTTACTTGCTGCATTGTGTAACCCTCATAGTAATGGATGCGTCCCTGCATACATACTACGGTTTTGCCGCCAAGTTTTCCAATGATGAGGTTTCCTTTATGGCCAACAGCGGTGGAAACCGGAAAGTTAGGAATCTCCTTGTAAGGAATTATAACCGCATCCAGAATCTTCTCCGCCAAAGATCCCAGTCCGCTTCCCAGTATAATACCGGCAACAGGCTTATAATCACCTATTTTACCCTTTACATAAGCAGCGGCCTCATGAATTTTAACTTCAATTTCTAACATATTGCACTGTTTTAAAAATTTCAATCTTTACGAAGCTTAACATAGAGTCTTCTGACCGCATCAATAATCTCTCTCTCCCTCTCTATATATCTGTTTTCCATAAGGATGCGTCCGTTGCAGATAACTGTCTGAACGCAATCCGAATGGGCCGAATAGATAAGGTTTGCCTCAAAGTTTATATTCGGTGTAAAGTAAACGTTGTCTATGTCAATTATTGAAAGATCCGCCAAAGCCCCCTCTTTAATCTTACCGCCGTTTAGGCCGTAAGCCTTGTAACCGTTTGATGTAGCGCTTGCTATCAACTGCTTGAGAGTGATTGTGCTTGGATCTTTACGCCATGCCTTCTGCACCAGAGCGGTGGTTTTCATTGCCTCCAGCATATCCAGATTGTTTGATGATGCCACACCGTCTGTTCCTAGACAGATATTGGCCCCCGCATTTTCCAACTCTTGGAATTTGAATTTATATCCCGATGAGAGTTTGAGGTTGGAGTTTATATTGTGAGCAATGTTAACATGGTTATTGCCAAGTACTTCTACATCATTCTCATCTATCCAGCAGCAGTGGGCCGCAATGACTTTCTTTGAGAAGAGTCCCAAATCATTAAGATATGCAACCGGAGAGCATCTGTTCTTTCTGAAACTCTCCAGTCTCTCGTAGGCCGTCTCTGCCAAGTGTATGTGGATGAACTTGTTATGCTTCTTTGCAAACTCTTTTGCCCAGAGTATGTTCTCCTCGGAAACAGTATAGATGGAGTGGATTCCAACATCAAAGGTAGCCAGATCTCCCCAGGAGAGAGATTCCTCATACATCTTCTGGCAGTACTCCCTTTGTTGCATCCCTTTCTCTTTATCTCCAAGATCCAGAAATACAGCACAGTGGCGGCTTCTGAGTCCCATCTCGTTAGAAGCCTTTACTGCAGAATCAATAAAGAAATATTGATCGTTATAGAGAGTTATACCTGATTTAATCATCTCCACGCAGGCCAGAAGAGTACCGTAGTAGACAATCTCTTCATCCAGACGGGCCTCCATCTTCCAAATAGCCTGAAGCCAATCCTTTAGTTTGGAATCCTCCTCAGCCCCCCTCATCATTGTCATAGCGGCGTGTGTATGCATATTGGCAAAGCCGGGTATCACCGCCTTGCCGCTTCCGTCAATCACTTTAAGATCAGGCGTTTTTTCCGGCTCAATTGATGAGGCTATCTTCTCTATACGTTCCCCTTTGATAAGGATATCTCTCTCTTTGCCCTCCAGAAGAACGTTCTTTATGTGAATTGTTGCCATAAATTTTATTTGAGTGTGAAGTTACAAAATTATTCATACTCTTTCCTTCTTTTTATAAATTTGTTGGACAAAGAATGAAATAATGGCATTTAAAGAGTTAATAAATCCATCCAGCATAGCGGTCATAGGTGCTTCCAACGATATTACCACACCCGGAGGGAGCCTTATAAAAAACCTGATTATAAGCAGTTTTAAGGGGAGTATCTTTCTTGTTAGCGGCAAAGAATCTAAGATTCAGGGAATACCTACATACAAGAATCTCATGGATATTCCTGATACGGATCTGGCAATTATTGCAGATGACCAGGGAGACTGTCTCTCCCAGATAGAGATTCTCTGTGAGAAGAAGAGCTGCAAGGCAATAATTATTTATTCGGATAAAATATCCTCCAGAATCTTAACCAAAGAGGAGGATGTAAAGGCCAGAATAAAAGAGATTTGCAACACTTTCTCCGTTACCCTTATCGGTCCCAACTCCTCCGGAGTGGCCAACTCCAACTACAGTTCTCTCTACACCCGTTCTCTTCTGAATAAGGAGGGCTCCGTTGAGATTATCTCCTCCTCCAGAACAATGATTTCCAACTTTGTGGAGAATGCTCCCAAGTATGGTATGAAGATTTCCGGCGCCTACTCCGTAGGCTACTCCTATCAGACAACTGTAGAGGATATACTTGCCTGGATGGATGAGAATTGGAGTGACTGCACGGGCAAAGTGATTGCCCTTCACATAGAGAAGATTTCAAACTCCGTGGAGATGATAAAACACTGCCGCTCCCTAAGAAACAAGGGTGCCGGTTTGGTTGGTATGCTCGCCTCTTCTACCAAAGTGGTTAACGCTCTCTTTATAAAATGCGGTATCATAAGGGCTTACGGTATTGCGGAGATGTTCAATATTGCAGCAATTCTCACCAAAGGGAAACCATCTGGAGAGAGAATAAACATTCTTACACAGGCCGGTGGTCCGGCGGTTCTGCTTTCAGATGTGCTGAGCCAGAACGGAGTAAAGATTCCTCAAATCTTCTTTGAGGATTACAATTTTGGAAAGACGGCAGGCCAAATCTCCTCACTTATAGAGAAATATGACAAAGATCCCAAATGTGATGCAATGGTTGTAATATTCGGCGGCAAGGGTATGAGTGATGCTGCCGAGATTTCCAATGTCATATTCAGGGTTATCAACAAGACTAAGAAACCTCTCTATCCTCTCTTCTCTTCAGAATCATCTTATTCTGAATATATTTCAGAGTATCACAACAGAGGCGGCGTAACCTTCTCGGATGCAATAGTCTTCGGAAGGGCGCTTTCAAAGGTTATTCACTCCGCCTTGCTGCCACAGGATAAGAGCACTCCTGCCATAGATAAATATCTGATAAAAAGAGTTATAGACGAGTGTCCGGAAGGGTGGATGCCGCCCTTTATGGTTCAGCAGATACTGGATGCCAGCGGTATCAACCGCATAAGACAGATTGTTGCCCTATCCGAGGAGGATACAGTAAACGCAGCAATCAACATTGGCTATCCTGTTGTTCTGAAGGTGATCGGTCCGCTCCACAAAACGGAGGTGGACGGCGTTTCACTTAACATTTCCGACGAACATACGCTCCGCTCCGAGTATGAGAGAATGAGTAATATTGAGGGAGTTACGGGCTTTCTGGTTCAGCCTATGCAGGATGATAACTTTACTGAACTCTATATCCGTGCGGAACGTCATGAGAACTTTGCACCGCTTATTATGTGCTCACTTGGCGGCATATTCGCAGATGTGATGGAGGATATAACCTACTCTCTGGCACCGGTTTCCAACAAGGAGGCGGATCAGATGATTGAATCACTTAAAGCCTACCCTATCCTTAAGGGATACCGCGGACAGGAGGGAGTAAATCAGATTACATTCAATGATACAATCCGTAGAGTATCCGCTCTCTGTATTGCAGCACCACAGATAGAAGAGTTGGAATTGAACCCTCTCTTCGGAGATGAGAATCAGACTATTGTGGCGGGTGCAAGAATTAAGATAAAGAAGTGATTATGAAGAAATTGATTGCCTGGTGGAAATCATTGGACCCATCTATGAAGGCCCTTATACTTATAGGATTTATCTGTCTTGTAGGAATTATCATCCGTTGGCCTCAGGTTTTAAACGGCTTAAAAAAGGGATTTAATTACTACAGCGGATATGCAGATTAGCAAATTTCATTAAATTTGCATCCGGTATATGGCTACAAGAAATGAAACGGAAAAGACTTTGGACCAGCTTCAAAAACTGATTCAGGAATTGGTTATGAAGTATGAGGTTGCAAAGAGCGAGTCCGAATCATACCTTGCGGAACTTACCAAAGTTAAAACTGAATTACATAACACTAAAAATAAATTAACTGAACAAGAGAAGAAACTGGAGCATTATGAGCTTAAACAAGCCTTTCTCTCTACGGACGAGGCGTCTGGCAAACGAGCAAAGAGAAGACTTGGGAAGATCATAAAGGAGATAGATAAGTGTATTCAACTTTTGAACGACTGATTATGGCACTGAAAAAAAGCAATATACAGGTTACGGTTATGATAGACGGCATTTCGCTTACCTACAATTGCTCTCCGTCAGAGGCCAACCTTCTTCAGAAGACTGAGGAACTTATCAACAAAGAGATAGAATCATTCCGTAAGACCAGAGACGGTGCTTCGTCAGACTATAACAAAACGCTTATCGCAGTGATGATTAAACTCGTTATGGCCTCTTTGAGAAAAGAGACGGATATGGAAGAGTCTATGCAGTCTCTTAAAGAGATCAACTCCCAAATAGCTGAATATCTCCAGCAAAACAAGTAAACAAAAAGACAAAAGACAGCTTAGCCATCGGAAGGCTCTTTGCGAAAATCAACACTAAAACAATACCGGGCTCATTATGCAGACAATGACAGGCCTAGGTTACCCGCAAGGGGATTTCATTATGAGACGTTGGAAGCCAGCGTCTGAGAGAGAGCCCAAATCTTAATTATTAAGATTTTTCCGAAAACGGTCCTTCCGGTGGCTTTTTTATATAAACGTTCCATATTATGACAGAGACAACTATTATTTATTGCATTGGAGCTTTCATCTTGGGAATACTTTTAGGATTCATTATTGTACGTCCTATAGTTCTCAAGAGCAGAAAATCCAAGATCCTTCAGGAGGCTGAAAAGGCCGGAGAGGATATTAAGAAGGAGAAAATTTTCCAGGCTAAAGAGAAATTCCTGCAGCTCAAGAGTGAACACGAGCAGTACATAAACAACAAAAACAATCAGATTCGTGAGCAGGAGAATAAAATCAAGCAGAAGGAATTGGTTCTCACCCAGCAGGGCAATGAGCTTGGCCGTAAGGAGAGAGAAATTGAGGCTATCCGCAACAACCTGAAGGCTCAGACAGAGCTCGTTTCCAGGAAGATAGACGAGTACGAGAAATTGCGCCAGCAGGAGATTCTCCAGATGGAGAACATTGCCGGAATGAGCGCAGACGAGGCTAAAAAACATCTGGTTGAGGCTATGAGAGCAGAGGCCAGAACAGACGCTCAGGCATACATCAACGATGTTATGGATGAGGCCCGTCTGAGTGCGTCAAAGGAGGCTAAGAGAATAGTAATCAACACTATCCAGCGTACCGCTCCTGAGATTGCAATTGAGAATGCCGTAACCGTCTTTAACATAGACAATGACGAGATTAAGGGTAGAATCATTGGAAGAGAGGGCAGAAATATCCGTGCCCTTGAGGCAGCCACCGGAGTTGAGATTGTGGTTGACGATACCCCCGAGGCAATCCTCCTTTCAGCGTTCGATCCTGTACGCAGAGAGGTTGCGCGTCTTGCTCTGCATCAGCTGGTTGCAGACGGCAGAATCCACCCTGCAAGAATTGAAGAGGTTGTAGAAAAGGTAAAGAAACAGTTGGATGACGAGATTCTTGAGACAGGTAAACGCACCTGTATAGACCTTGGAATTCACGGACTTAACCTTGAACTGGTTAAACTGGTAGGTAGAATGAAGTACCGTTCATCTTACGGTCAGAACCTTCTACAGCACTCCAGAGAGGTTGCAAATATCTGTGCTACAATGGCTTCAGAGCTCGGCCTCAATGCAAAGATTGCCAAGAGAGCCGGCCTCCTTCACGATATTGGAAAAGTATCTGACGAGGATCCTGAACTTCCACACGCAATGCTCGGTATGCGCATGGCAGAGAAATACAAGGAGAAACCTGAGATTTGCAACGCCATAGGTGCTCACCATGAGGAGATTGAGATGACTTCACTTATCTCCCCTCTGGTAATGGTTGCAGATGCTATTTCCGGTGCAAGACCTGGTGCTAGAAGAGAGGTTATTGAAAGTTACATCAAGCGTCTGAAGGATATGGAGAACATTGCTCTCTCCTACCCTGGCGTAACCAAGACCTACGCTATCCAGGCTGGCAGAGAGCTCCGCGTAATTGTTGGTTCTGAGCAGGTTTCAGACAAAGACATTGAGATGCTCTCCGCAGAGATTGCCAAGAAGATTCAGAACGAGATGACCTACCCTGGTCAGGTAAAGATCACAGTCATCCGTGAATCCCGTTCCGTTGCCTTTGCTAAATAACGGTTTTTTTGTATAAAGTATCCACGATAAGTGCTATGGCGCCGTCACCGGTGACGTTGCAGGCGGTACCAAAGCTATCCATCGTGATATAAAGGGCAATCATAAGCGCCTGAAGGGTAGCGTCAAAGCCCAGGACCTGCTGAAGTACTGCAAGAGCGGCCATAATAGCTCCGCCCGGGACGCCGGGTGCGGCAACCATCGTGACACCGAGCATAAAGATAAAGCCGGTGTAAAGCCCTATGTTTATTGGCATTCCAAGCATATACATAATGGCGTAGGCACAGGCCACAATCTTTAAAGTGCTGCCTGCCAGATGGATGGTGGCACAGAGCGGAACGGTAAATGAGGAGATGCCGTAATCTACGCCGTTCTTTCTGGTCTGTTCCAGCGTTACCGGAATGGTGGCGGCGGATGACTGAGTTCCCAAGGCGGTAAAGTATGCCGGAAGCATTGTAATTAAGGCCTTTATAGGATTCTTGCGTGCTATGGCTCCCGCTATGCAGAACTGAATCAGAAGGAAGAGAATGTGGATTACAAAGATTACCACGATCACCTTAAGGAAGAGTTTCAGAATCATACTTACCTGCCCTTCCGCTCCCAGTTCCAAAAAGATTGCAAAGATGAAGAGAGGCAGCAGAGGGATTATCACGTTCCTGATTACCAGGTTGATAATGTGCCTGAAATCCTTAAGTACGTTGAGCAGTGTAGGTGAATCAGTGTATGCTATTCCAATGCCCAGAACAAATGCCAGAATGAGGGCGCTCATTACTCCAAATATCGGAGCCATCTCTATGGTAAAGAAGGGCTTAAGGTCATTTGACTGATTTAGAACCACTTCTGCAAATGAAGCATCCGGAACCAGAATATGCGGGAAGGTAAACTGGCAGGTAAAATAGGAGAAGTAGCCTGCACAAAGTGTAGAGCCGTATGCCAGCAATACCGTAATAATCAGAAGCTTTCCAGCTCCCCTACCCATCTCCGCAATGCCAGGGGCAACAAGTCCCAGAATCAGAAGAGGAATTATGAAGGAGAGGAAGTTGCTGAATATTGAACCGAATGTGATGAATACTCTGGTTAAACCATCCGGAAAGAACATTGAGCAAAGGATTCCGAGGGCAATTGCAACAATCACCCTCGGAAGCAATCCAAAACGAAACTTTCTGTTAGTCATTACTTTTGAGTCATTTTACGCCATACGTATGCAATGTAGAGTATCACAAACGGAACTGCAAGTGATACCCAGGCCATTGTTCTAAGCGTGTAAAGGCTTGAAGAACTGTTATATAAAGTAAGTGAAGAGTTTATGTCATAGAGGGAGTGGAAGTATGCCATGTTTGCAAAACCCACGGTCAGAAGAATGGCAAACACTGCCAATACAACTCCCAATCCTGCAAGGTAGAATGAACTCTTCTCCTTGAATACAGTTCTTATCAAAGCAACCAGAACCAGTACGACACCGATAAGGAATATAGCTGCTATCCACCACTGCCCCAGCATATTGTGAAGATAAGCAAACTTCTCCTCTACAATAGGTCCGTTGATTCCGTTAAAGGAAGCACTTGCAGTATCCACTCTGTAACCGGTTGTAAGGAAGAGGCATACAACAAAGGCAACAAAGAAGAGAACAAACCCTACTCCTGTTACCTTAACTTTGGAGAGAGCCCTGTTGGCCAGATTCTTTGAAGCCTCACCCTCCATCTTTGAACACTGATTGAAGGTAAAGAGCAGTCCCAATGTTCTGGCGGCAAGGAATACCACAACTCCCAGCAACAGGTTGAAAGGCTTGAATATCAGTTCTAATCCTCTGTAGTTGTTGGTCCAGTATGAGATAATGTTGGAGGATCCTGTGGTTATATTCATCTTGTCCATTGCATAGTTACCGCCGGAGATGAAGGTTGCAACTGCAACGCCCAAAAGAATGGTTCCAACAATGCCGTTAATCATAAGGAAGGTCTCGTAAGTCTTCTTACCCAGAAGGTTACGCTCCTTAGAACGGAACTCGTAAGAGAATGATTGAATTACAAACGAGAGCAAAATCAATATCCAGAGCCAATATGCTCCTCCGAAACTTGTGGAGTAAAAAAGTGGGAATGAAGCAAATGCAGCCCCGCCGAATGTTACCAGAGTGGTGAAGGTAAGCTCCCACTTATGACCGAATATGGTAAGGAGAATCCTCTTTTCATCCTCATTCTTAGCGGTTCCCCAGAGAAGAGTCTGACCGCCCTGAACGAATGTCAGAAAGACGAGCACCGCCCCCAATATGGAGACTATTGCCCACCAGTATAGTTGAAGAAAATGATATGTTGTCATAATCCGTTAATTTTCAGTTACTGTTCTTAGTTCCATTTAATACCGTCCGGTCCCTTTCCAATCTGGCGGAAGAGAATCATAAGTTCCGCTATCAGCAGAGTTGTAAAGAGAACTACAAAGATTATAAATGTGGTATAGACGTTACCGGATGAAACACCGGAAACGGAAGCGTTCACAGGAAGCAGATCCTGAATGGTCCAAGGCTGGCGGCCAACCTCTGCAACCACCCAACCCGCTTCAGCACAGATATATACAAGCGGAACGGATATGATTGCAATAAAGAGGAACCACCTCTTATTCTCAATAATTTTCTTCTTGTTCAGCCAGAAGGCAATAAGAAGGAAGAGAATGAAGTATCCTCCCAGCATAACCATAATGTGGAAGGAGTAGAATGTTACCGGAACGTTAGGAACGCTCTCCTTAGGACTCTTTAAGAAAGAGTATCCAAAGTAGTCAAAGTTCTCATCCAGATAGCTTTGCGCCTGAGCCAAAACCGTATCTTTCTGCGCTCCGTTTGGTTTGTCCTTAAACTGGCCGTAGACCGCAAGAGCCCTCTTGGCAATCTCTCCCTTTCTCACTTTTTCATTGAAAGGAAGAGCCAGTTTCTCCTCACCGTTTTTATCCTTATAGATGTAACCACCGTCTATAATGTCATTTATGCCGGGAACAAAACTGTTGAAATCAGAAAATGCAAGGAAGGAGAGGATTTTAGGAACCTCAATTTTAAAGAGGAAAGGCTTCTCTTCATTATCAATCTCCTTCTTAGGATTCAGAATGCCGAATGCCACAAACGGCGTACCGTTCTGCCCCCTGTAAAGTCCCTCCATTGCAGCCAGTTTCATAGGCTGAGTCTTAGAAACGGTCTGGGCGGAAGTGTGTCCCGTTACCATCAGCATCGCGATGGCAAAGAGTCCGAATACGGATGCGTATTTTATGCTCTTTAAAGAGAACTCTTTCTCTCTCTTTTTAAGCAGATACCAAGAGCATATTGCTATTACCACAATTGCTGCAACCAGAAAACCGGAAAAGACGCTGTGGCCGAACTTTGAAATAGTTGTAGGCGAGAATACTATATCCCAGAAATCCGTCATCTCGTTTCTGGCTGTCATAGGATTGAAGGCAACACCTCTTGGGTCCTGCATCCAACCGTTTGCAGTCAGAATCCAATAGGCGGAGAGATTTGCGCCAATGGCTGTAAGCCAGGTAGATGCAAGGTGGAATCCCTTGCTTACCCTATTCCAGCCAAAGTACATAACGGCAAAGAAAGTCGTCTCCATAAAGAAGGCGAATATACCCTCAATGGCTAGCGGAGCTCCGAATATATCACCCACAAACCAGGAGTAGTTACTCCAGTTGGTTCCAAACTCAAACTCCAGAATAATACCGGTAGCTACTCCGCAGGCGAAGTTAATGGCAAAGATTCTGCTCCAGAATTGAGTGGTCTTCTTCCAGAACTCCTCCTTTGAGATGTAATATTTGGTCTCAAAGATTGCAATCAGCACTCCAAGTCCCAGAGTCAGAGGCACAAAGAGCCAATGGTACATGGCCGTTAATGCGAACTGAAGCCTGGAGGCGTCTACTAATGATGATGTAAGTAGCATAATATCAGCTTATTTTGTTAAATTTTCTATTACGTGGTCTGCTTTATCCCTCTCTGTCTTGTATTTACCCAATTCCGGCTTAAAGAAAAAGAGTCTGAGAATTAGAAAAATGACAATGAGTTTTATCAAGATTAATATCCAAAGGCTCCTTCCAACCTCCATATTACGGAAGCCGTCTCTATAGAAATTATATACCCTTTTTAGGACCTTCACCTTGTAAATTTAGTAAATTTGCCAGGTAAACAAGAACTATTATGGAGAAAAAGATAGATAACGGAAGAAGAGAGTGCCTGAAAAAGAGCGGCCTTTTATTGGTTTCCCTTATTGGTGCTTCTGCACTTAAGAAACTGAGTGCTACAGGTTTGGAGAAATTAAGCGCGGCAGAATCAGAGCAGCAGCAGAGAATCAAGAGAATGGCTGTTTACGTTCCAAAGAACTGCAAGAATCACAAGCAGGTTGCCTCCAAGAGCAAAAATCCGGAGCAGTGCAGCCTCTGCGTAGATATATGCCCTCGTAAAGCGGTGACGCTGACAGATATAAAGGGCAGCAAACTCAAGGCTCCCCTTTTGGATGAGAGCAAATGCATAGGATGCGGCCGCTGCCTCAGAGCATGCCCTGAGAGCCCAAAGGGCTGGGAAATCTGGGATCAGACCAATAACAAGAAGTTGATGTAGGTGTTAGAACCTCTTCTTATATGCCTTTAAGGTATTAATCATCAGAGAGGCAATTGTCATAGGACCTACACCTCCCGGAACCGGAGTTATATATGAGCACTTAGGTGCAACATTCTCAAAATCAACATCTCCCACAAGACGGTGACCGCTCTTTCTGGTAGCGTCCGGTATTGAATTTATACCTACGTCCACAATTACGGCCCCCTCCTTAATCATATCCGCCTTGACAAAGTGAGGAATTCCTATAGCGGCAATAATTATATCTGCACTGCGGGTAAATGATTCAATATCTTTGGTTCTGCTGTGACAGATGGTAACGGTGCAGTCTCCCGGTTCTCCCTTCTGAGAGAGCATATTGGAGATAGGACGGCCCACAATGTTGCTTCTTCCCAGAACAACGCAGTGTTTTCCGGAGGTCTTTACTCCGTATCTCTTAAGCAAAGTCATGATACCCATAGGAGTAGCAGGAAGGAAGGTATCTTCCCCTACCATCATTTTACCTGCGGAGATAGGATGAAAACCGTCCACATCCTTAGACGGAGAGATGGTCTCAATCACCTTTTTCTCATCAATATGCTTAGGCAGAGGGAGTTGGACAATAAGTCCGTCTACCGAATCATCTGCATTGATTTTGCGTACTTCACTGAGGAGTTCCTCCTCGGAAATATCTGAACTGAAACGTTTTACCTCAGAGGTAAAGCCGGCATCCGCACAAGCCTTCTCCTTATTAGCCACGTATGTGCAGCTTGCAGGGTTGTCACCCACCAAAATTGCTGTAAGAGAGGGTCTTCTGCCCCCCTTCTTCAGAATCTCTTCTACCTCCTGTTTGATTTCAGCCCTGATTGCAGCGGCTGTTGCCTTTCCGTCTAAAATATTGTATTCCATACTCTTATCTTCCCATTCTTCTCATTTGAGCCATACGTTTCATAAGTCCGCCGCCGGCTACATTCTTCATTACCTTCTTGGTCTGTTCAAACTGCTTGACCAGGCGGTTTACTTCAACGATGGTTGTACCGCTGCCGGTTGCTATACGGTTTCTGCGGCTGCCGTTAAGCACCTCAGGATTAGCCCTTTCAAACGGAGTCATAGACTGTATGATTGCCTCCACATTCTTGAATGAAGAGTTATCCAAATCCACATCCTTAATTGCCTTGCCCACACCCGGAAGCATACTTGCCAGATCCTTAATGTTACCCATCTTCTTAATCTGCTGAATCTGCTGGTAGAAGTCATTGTAGTCAAACTGGCTCTTAATCAGCTTCTTCTTAAGTTTACGGGCCTCCTCCTCGTTAATCTGCTCCTGCGCCTTCTCAACCAGGGTGACAACATCACCCATACCCAGGATTCTGTCTGCAATTCTCTCAGGATGGAATACATCCAGAGTATCCAGTTTTTCTCCGGATGAGATAAATTTAATCGGCTTGTTTACAACCGCTTTGATAGAGAGAGCGGCACCGCCTCTGGTATCACCGTCCAGTTTTGTAAGTACAACTCCGTCAAAGTCAAGCACATCGTTGAAGGCCTTGGCAGTCTCAACCGCATCCTGACCTGTCATTGAGTCAACTACAAAGAGTATCTCGCTTGGAGAGAGAGCTTTCTTGAGAGCGCCAATCTCCTTCATCATCTCCTCGTCAACGGCAAGACGGCCGGCTGTATCCACAATCAGAACATCATACTGTTCCGCCTTTGCCTTTTTAACGGCATTCTGAGCAATTGAAACAGGATCTTTAACTCCATCTTCAGTATAAACTGCTGTCTCGATGGAATTTGCAAGAACTTTCAGCTGCTCTATTGCAGCCGGACGATAAACGTCTCCTGCAACAAGCATAACCCTCTTTCCCCTCTTGTTCTTGAGCTGGTTGGCCAATTTTGCGGAGAAGGTGGTTTTACCGGAACCCTGAAGACCTGATACCAGAACAATTGCAGGATTTCCCTTGAGGTTGATGTCCGTAGCGCTGCTTCCCATAAGTTTGGCCAGTTCGTCGTGAACTATCTTCACCATCATCTGGCCCGGCTTTACGGACTTAAGAACCTCCTGTCCCAGAGCCACTTGCTTAACGTCATCGCAGAATGATTTAGCCACCTTGTAGCTTACATCAGCCTCAATCAAGGCTCTGCGAATATCTTTAAGTGTCTCGCTTATATTTACTTCCGTAATTCTCCCCTGCCCCTTCAACATTTTGAAGGATCGGTCCAAACGGTCTATCAGGTTTTCAAACATAATCTCTTACTTTAATAATTCATCTGAGTAATAAGCCTTTGCGAGATCTTTCTGATTGTATCTCATAGCCATTACCTGTCCGTATGCGCCGGCTGAATGGAGGGCGACAAAGTCTCCTCTGTGAGTCTCCGGAAGGAGAATATTGTGGCCGAACTTATCACTGCTCTCGCAAACAGGACCTACTACATCGTATTTTGTTATCTTTCCGTTAGATACAAGGTTCTCAATTGAGTGGTGCGCCTGGTAGAGGGCAGGACGGATAAGGTCATTCATACCAGCATCCAGGATTACGAACTTCATTTTCTGACCAATCTTAACGTAGAGCACTCTGGAGATGAGGTGGCCGCATTGACCTACGATTGCTCTACCCGGCTCAAAATGAACCTTCTGACCCGGTCTTACAATAAGATTCTTATTGATGAGAGTGAAGTAATCTTTAAAATTGGCAATAGGATTCTCGTTAGGATTTGCGTAATCTATTCCCAAGCCGCCGCCCAGGTTGAGGTTTTCAATCTTTATTCCCCTATCTATGAACCACTTCTGAAGCTGTTCAACCATTCTGCAGAGCAGAGGGAATACGCTCATATCTGTAATCTGAGAGCCGACGTGGAAGTGAAGACCAATCAGTTTGACATTTTTAAGGTTTTTGATAAGATTGGTTACGGATTCAAACTCCCAAGGAGAGATTCCGAACTTATCCTCCTTCCTTCCGGTAGAGATATACTTATGAGTATGGGCGTCAATATCCGGATTCACTCTGAGTGAGATTCTTGCGGTAGTTCCCATTCCGGCTGCCAGATCGTTGATAATCTGAATCTCAGGAACGCTCTCGCAGTTAAAGCTGTAGATACCCGCCTTAAGAGCGGTCTTAATCTCGGCGTCACTCTTTCCTACACCGGCATATACAATCTTAGAAGGGGCGAAACCGTTCTTTATTGCCAGTTTCACCTCGTTGCCGCTTACGCAGTCCGCACCCAGGCCGGCCTTCTGAATTATCTGAAGGATACGAGGTTCCGCATTTGCCTTAATTGCATAATGGGCGTTGTATTTGAACTTTTTGGTGTAAGATGTGTAAACATCCAGAGTTTTATTAAGAAGTTCTACATCGTAATAGTAGAAAGGAGTGCGAATGGCTCCGAACTTCTCTATTGCCTTTTTTGTTATCATCGCTCTATAATTTGCTCTTTTAGAATGGGTGCAAATCTAATCATTTTTTCTACATTTGTGAAGCCTTTCAGACACTTAACTGTCGTGATGAAACCGGCGCATTAAACAAGACAGTGGTATTAACATTTAAATTTTTGTAAAATATGACAAAAGGACCTATCACTCAGTTTATTGACCATCATTATCGCCACTTTAATTCTGCCGCAATGGTAGATGCAATAAAGGCATACGAGCAACTTCTGGATGAAGGTGGAAAAATGATGCTGGCTATGGCCGGTGCAATGAGTACGGCGGAATTGGGCCTCTCCCTGGCGGAGATGATCCGTAAAGACAAGTTTGCAATTGTCTGCTGCTCAGCAAATAACCTTGAGGAGGATATTATGAACCTAGTGGCTCACTCCCACTACAAGAGAGTGCCTAACTACAGAGACCTTACTCCTCAGATGGAGCAGGAGCTTCTGGACAACCACCTCAACAGAGTAACCGATACCTGTATTCCTGAGGAGGAGGCATTCAGAAGATTGGAGGATCACCTGGTAGACGCTTGGAAAGATTCTGCTGCAAAGGGTGAGAGACTCTTCCCTTATGAGTTCATGTACAAGGTAATACGCAGCGGTGTTCTGGAGCAGTATTATGAAATTGACCCTAAAGACAGCTGGGTACTTGCAGCCTGCGAGAAGAACATACCTATTATAGTTCCTGCATGGGAGGATTCCACAACCGGTAACATCTTTACCGCACACTGCATTAAGGGTGAGTTTGATCCGCATCTGGTAAAGGGCGGTATTGAGACTATGATGCACCTTGTAGATTGGTATAAGGCTAACAACCGTCCGGGAATTGACCGCGGAACAGGCTTCTTCCAGATTGGCGGCGGTACCGCAGGAGACTTCCCAATCTGCTGTGTACCAATGATGGAGCAGGATCTGCAGTGGAAGGGCACAATGCTGTGGCAATACTTCTGCCAGATTTCAGACTCTACAACATCTTACGGTTCATACTCAGGCGCAGTTCCTAACGAGAAGATAACCTGGGGTAAACTCTCTCCTGAGTGCCCTAAGTTTGTGGTTGAGAGTGACGCAACAATAGTTGCTCCGTTGATGTTCGCCCACATATTGGGTTGGTAGTATCAAAATGTAAATAAAATTGAGCTTTTAATTCTCTTTTGGAATAAAGTTTTTGAATATTGAATACAATTTTGTAAATTCGTAGCAGTAAAACTAGAATTAACAAAATTGCGATATGTCTAAGAAAACTTTATTGCTGGGAGATGAAGCTCTCGCACTGGGAGCCCTCCATGCAGGGCTCTCCGGCGTTTATGCCTACCCCGGAACTCCCTCTACGGAGATTACGGAGTTTATTCAGGCTCATCCCCTAACCAAAGAGAGAAATATACACTGCCAGTGGTCTTGTAATGAGAAGACTGCAATGGAGGCTGCATTGGGCGCATCATACGCCGGAAAGAGAGCAATGGTCTGCATGAAGCACGTTGGAATGAACGTCTGTGCAGACTGTTTTGTAAACTCGGCGATGACCGGTTCCAACGGCGGTCTGGTAGTAGTTGCCTGTGATGATCCGTCTATGCACTCCTCTCAGAACGAGCAGGATAGCAGATTCTATGCAGACTTTGCAATGGTTCCTTGCCTGGAGCCTTCATCACAGCAGGAGGCATACGATATGGTCCGCTTTGCCTTTGACTACTCGGAGAAATACTCTACACCGGTTCTTATGCGCCTGACTACCAGAATGGCACACTCCCGTTCCGTTGTAGAGGTTAAAGAGGCAAGAGAGCAGAATCCTCTCTCAAACCCTACGGATCCTCGCCGCTGGATTCTTCTTCCTGCAAATGCAAGAGTAAGAAACCAGCAGGTAATTAAGCAGTTAGAGCAGTATGAGGAGGATCCTTCCGCCCTTGAGCACAACAAGATTTATGAGGGCGGAGAGAAGGCCCAGATGGGAATCATTGCCTCCGGTATTGGCTGGAACTATCTGATGGAGAACATTGTAGGAAAGATTCCTTTCCCGGTTCTGAAGATTACACAGTACCCTATTCCAAAGAAACTGATAAAGGAGATGGCGGATACCTGCTCAACCCTTCTGGTAGTTGAAGAGGGACAACCGTTTATAGAACAGAGACTTAGAGGCTACCTGCCACAGAGCGTAACCATTAAGGGAAGATTGGACGGAACCCTTCCTCGCACCGGAGAACTCACACCGGATATCTTGCGTAAGGCTCTGGGTCTTAAGATGAAGGAGGCCTGCTCAAAGAGTGATGTAGCACTTCCTCGCCCGCCGGCACTCTGTATGGGCTGCGGTCACAGAGACTTCTACACCGCTCTTAACAACGTCATTAAGAACTACCCTACCGCAAAGGTATTCAGCGATATAGGCTGCTACACGCTGGGTGCGCTGGCACCTTTCCACGCAATCAATTCCTGCGTAGATATGGGTGCCTCAATCACTATGGCAATAGGTGCTTCCGAGAGCGGACTTCATCCTTCAGTTGCAGTTATCGGAGACTCCACATTCACTCACAGCGGAATGACCGGACTGTTGGATGCGGTCAATATGAATGCCAACATAACGGTCTGCATATCAGATAATCTCACAACCGGAATGACGGGCGGACAGGATAGTGCCGCCTTTGGTAGAATAGAGAATATCTGCCTGGGTATCGGAGTTGAAAAGGAGCACATCCGTCTGATTGTTCCTCTTCCAAAGAATTATGCGGAGATGGAAGAGACTATCCGCCAGGAGATTGAATATAACGGAGTATCTGTAGTCGTATGCCGCAGAGAGTGCATACAGACTGCAAAGAGACACTTAAAAAAAGAGAATAAGAAATGAAAAAAGATATAATCCTTTCAGGCGTAGGCGGCCAGGGAATACTTTCCATTGCAACTGTAATTGGTTGGGCCGCAATCAATAACTCCCTCTATATCAAACAGGCGGAGGTACACGGAATGAGTCAGAGAGGTGGAGACGTTCAGAGTAATCTCCGTTTAAGTTCAACCCCTATTTTCTCAGATCTTATTCCGGAAGGAGAATGCGGACTCATTATCTCAATGGAGCCTATGGAGGCACTCCGTTATCTCCCTTATCTTCAGAAGGGAGGATGGATTGTAACCAACAGCGCTCCTTTTGTGAATATCCCCGTATATCCTGAGATTGAGAAGATTAAGGAGGCTCTGCAAAAAGACGCTAATGTAATCTTTGTAGATTCAGACAAGGTTGCAAAAGAGAACATGGCTCCCCTCTCTTCAAACATGGTGCTGTTGGGTGCTGCTGCAAAGTATATAGAGATTCTTGATATAGAGAAGATTAAGGAGGGTATAAGAAACGTATTTGCCCGCAAGGGTGAGAAAATTGTAGAAGATAACATAAGAGCATTTGAGGCAGGACTTAAGTGCTCGGAAACTAAATAACAGTTATGGAAAAACCGTTCAGTTTAGAAGTAGTTAACGGATTAATGGCTGAAATGGATATTTCAGACATTTCCAAAGCCACTATAAGACAGTGTGTTTCAATAGCAAATACTCTTGGTGAGAGATATAATGAGAAGTTCATCCACCTTGAGATTGGCGTCCCTGGAATTCTGGCCTGCCCTGTAGGCGTTGAGGCTCAGAAGAGTGCGCTGGACAGAAATATTGCTCACGAGTATCCTCCGGTAAGCGGAATACCTCCATTGAAACAGGCCGCCTCAAAGTTTTTGAAGGCTTACGCAGATTTGGATATTCCCGCAGAGTGCATCATCCCTACGGTAGGTTCAATGCAAGGAAGTATGAATCTGATACTTGAGTGCTCTCAACTGAACCCTCAAAAAGATACCATACTCTTTATAAACCCGGGATTCCCGCCAAACATGATGCAGGCAAAGGTGCTTGGCATCAAGGCCGAATCCTTTGACATTTACAATTTTAGAGCGGATAAACTCAAGGGCAAACTGGAGGAGTATCTCTCTAAAGGCAATATTGCCGCAATACTCTACTCCAACCCTAACAACCCTGCCTGGATTTGCCTTAGCGAGGAGGAGTTGAAGGTAATCGGAGAACTTGCAACCAAGTATGACGCAGTGATTTTGGAGGATCTGGCATACTTCTGTATGGACTTCAGAAAGGATCTCTCCAAGCCTGGCGAGCCTCCGTTCCAGGCTTCAGTTGCAAGATATACAGACAATTACATAATTATGCTCTCCTCTTCCAAGATATTCAGTTATGCGGGAGAGAGAATAGCGGTAGCAGCCTTTTCACCATATCTCTTCAAGAGAGATTACCCTGCTCTTAAAGAGAAGTACGGAATTGGCAAAATGGGAGACAACTTTGTTCTCACCTACCTCTACGTTGCCTCATCGGGAGTCTCACACTCAGTACAATACGCATTTGCAGCACTGTTGGACGGAGCGGCAGAGGGGAAGATTGACTTCATAAGCGAGATGGCTAAATATGCAGAGAGAGCCCACCGTTCAAAGCAGATATTTGAGAGGAACGGATTCCACATTGTCTATGATAAAGATCTGGATCGCAAGGTGGGAGACGGCTTCTTCTATACAATAGGTTATAAGGATATGAGCTGCAAAGAAATTATGATTAATCTTATGAGATGCGGAATCACGGCCATATCACTTAACTCAACGGGTAGTTTTCAGAACGGTATAAGAGCCTGTGTTTCAAGACTCTCTTCAGATGAAGAATTTGAGATTTTGGACCAGAGACTTAAGCTCTTCAACAAGATGATAAAGGAGGAGAAATCTGTATGACCGTTTCCAATTTCATGACGGCGGAGCAGGCCGTAAAACTTGTAAAGAGCGGAGACGGTGTCTACTTCCAGGGAAGCACAGCGGTTCCCGAGTTAATCCAGGAGGCTCTTGCTCAAAGAGGTACGGAACTTAAAGACGTTAAGATTTACAGCGCCTTCTGCATACCGAGGGGTGTTGCCCCATTCTGCAAAGAGGAACTCAGAGACTCATTTATAGTTCGTTCGCTATTTGTCTGCGCAGATCAGAGAGAGTATATTGCCTCAGGAAACGGTAATATGATTCCCGCCTTTTTAGGGGAAATTCCTTTCCTTTTCAGAAGCAGACAAATTCCTGTAAACGTGGCTGTTATAAACTGCTCTCTGCCGGATGAAAACGGCTATTGCAGTTACGGAATCTCCGCAGATTTGGCGGTTGCAGCTGTAGAGAGTGCGGATATTGTTATTGCTCAGGTAAATAAGAGCATCCCATACCTCTACGGCAGTGCAATGATTCACATCTCAGATATTGACGCAGCCGTTGAGTGTGATATACCTCCCGTTGCTATGGAGTTTGGAGAACCAACTGATATTGAGCGCGCTATAGGAAACAACATTGCCTCCGAAATCCCGGACGGAGCCACTCTCCAGATTGGAGTTGGCGGTATTCCTAACGCAGTGCTGAACGCAATTAAGCATCACAAACACCTTGGACTTCATACAGAGGCAATGACGGACGGAGTAGTCCGTCTTATGGAGGAGGGAGTTATAGACAACTCTATGAAGAAGTACATACCGGGCAAGAGTGTAGGCTCTCTGGCTCTGGGTTCAAAGCACATGTACGAGTTCCTTCACTATAATAAAGACGTTGAATTCCATGATGTTGCAATAACCAATGATCCGCAGATAATACGTATGAATCCAAAGGTAATGGCAATTAATTCCGCACTGGAGATTGACCTTACCGGACAGATCTGCGCAGACAGTATTGGAGAGAAAATTTTCTCCAGCGTTGGCGGTCAGCACGATTTTATGTACGGAGGAGCGCTCTCTGAGGGAGGCAAGACATTCATTGCACTTCCGTCTGCAACAGCCAAGGGAAAGAGTAAGATAGTCCCTACTCTTACTCCCGGTGCCGGCGTTGTAACTACCAGATTCCAGGCTCAGTACATTGCTACGGAAAACGGTATAGTATATCTCAGGAATAAGGATTTGGCAGAACGTGCCAAAGCCCTTATCTCAATAGCCCATCCATCTGCAAGAGAGGAGTTGGAAAGAGCGGCCTTCAAACGTTTCGGCCACTCATTCAGCCGCCTTTATTGATGATTCTTTCTTAACAGATCCTGAATGCTCTTTACCGGATTGAAAGTAGAGAGCGGCACCTCTATGAACTGAGTGTTCCATCTGCTCATAGAACCGTTCCAAAGTCCCGGTAACTCAGTGTAATGCACCTTCTTACCCTCAAAGGTCTTCTCCACCTTAAGAGCGGTAGAGGGGTCTGTAAATTCACTGAGTCTGTATTTTGCACCGCTGCAATCTTTTATACAGCATACAATATCCACCGGATTGAAGTGGGTAGATTTCTTAAGCAGTTCTTTATCTTCAACCTGTACACCCTCAAGTATTTGCAGAGATGTACTTCCGTCCTCTTCATTGCAGATGAAAGGACCGCCGCCCGCTTCTCCCTCGTTTTTAACCATTCCGCACACTCTTAAAGGACGGTCCAAAACATTAATCAGATAATCTGCAATCTCTCCCATAGGTGCGCTAAACTTTTGCGTAATAAGGAGTTCCTCCTCCAGGAAACTGGTTGCAGCTGCAATAGCCTCCTCAAGTTCGTCTCCGCCCTGAGCGCTCTGAAGATTCATTATCAGAAGATTAGCCTGGGCCTTAAGCATTACGGCTCTTCCCAGCAGAACTCTCTTCCACTTGATAGTATCGTCCAGATACTCCTCCTTAACTACGTTGTCTATATTTTTAATAAAGATAAAGTCCTGATTTATAGACTGCAAGTTCTTTAGCAGAGCACCGTGGCCAGCAGGACGGCGCAAAACGGTTCCGTCCTTTTTAACAGCCGGCTTATTGTTTGCCCCGTATGCAATTACGTCTGTCTTAGGATCTTGAGTTGAAAATGAGATATGATATTTGCAGCCGAATCTCTTAGAATAGGCACTTCTTTTACTTCTCAAGAGCTTTCTGAACTCATCTATATGCTCCGGAGAAACCGTAAAATGCAGATTTACAGCATCATTCAAATCCTTGGCATAGAAGGCACCCTCAACAAGATGCTCCTCAAAAGGAGTGCGAACAATCTCACCGTATTTATGGAACGGCAGAAGACCCTTTGGAGTAGATGCCAGTTTATCCTTTGGAATTGAGAGATTTATAGCAATTTTCTCTCTGTTTTCCATAACCTGTGCAAGAGCTTTGTCATCCTTGCCGAACAGAGGGGCGAACATTCTTGTTGCCGCACCGCTGGCGGGAACAAACTTGCAGAGTGTACCGGTAAAACTATCCGCAGCCGATATGGCTGTATGTATCTCATCTTCAGTAAGACGCTTTATGCCGCCGTTTCTTGTGGAGGCCGCCTTTTTAATATTTAAACTCATTTCTGTAGATATATTCAGTTCTGATTTTTTCAAAATTTTCCGGAGTCTCTCTAAGCAGAGAATCCAACTCTTTTATTGGGAAGAATGAGAGAAGTTGTTTCTCTATATCTCCCGATAAATCCAACATATGCCTTGTCTCTTCACTCTCCTTTCCGAATTTCTCCAACTCCCTTATACCCAGAAGTTCAGCCACGCTCCTTACAACAGCCGCAGTGCCGTTTTTCTTACCTTCAACGGAGTATCCGGCAATATGAGGAGTGGCAATGTCCGCTCTTAAAAGAAGCTCTCTGTTTATAACCGGCTCATTGCACCAAACATCCAAAATCACACGCCCCACCCTCTTTGAAGCAAGAAGAGCCGCCTCATCCAAAACCTCTCCCCTAGAGCAGTTTATAAAGGTTGCACCCTGTTTGATTTGGGAGAAGAACACCGAGGAGGCCATACCTTTTGTGGTGGAATCCAAAGGGGTGTGCATAGTAACTATATCAGATTTTTCCAGCACCTCATCCAATGAATAGTATGGAATGGAACCTCCACAGGCCCTCTGCTCCAACTCTTTAGGAGGGTCATTACGCATAACGCTTAATCCCATAGCCTCACCCAAAGCAGCCACCTTCTCCCCTACGTGACCCGCGCCGATCACTCCCAGAGTAATCTTCTTTCTCTCGGAAAGAGTTGAAGGAATGAGATTTAGAGCGGCCAGAGAGGTAAAGACGTACTGCATAACCGCACCGCTGTTACAGCCTGGAGCGGAGAATACCTTAATAGAATGGGAGTTGCAATATGGAATATCTATATGATCCGTCCCGATGGTTGCCGTAGCAATGGCTTTAACGCCGCTTCCCTCAAGAAGATGTGCGTTGCACTTTGTCCTGGTTCTGATTATAAGAATCTTATCCCCCACCGTAGAACTTATTGCAGAGGAGAATTCTCCCCCCTTGCAGTAGAGAGTCTCAACGAACGATTCAAAGAGACCTCTAATATACGGTATGGCGTCATCTATAATCAGTTTCATAACTATCTCAAGACTATCTTCTTAACCACATCCGAGCCTAAAGCCTTATTGATTGTCTCTTTTATGGAATAGGCTCTTGCAATCAGCATACTTCTTAATATTGAGGAACTTATAGTACAATAAAGAACCCCGTCCTTAAAGAATTTTGACATTGTGGCCCTGGTGATATTCTCCTCCATAACCTCGTCCCAGGTACGCAACACTCTTGCGGCCAGGATATTATCCCCCTTTTCAATATCGTTGATATACTCCCTTAGAAGCTGCCCCAATTTTACCGGTTTGTTGCGTTTCATACCTCTTTTATATTACCCTGTTCCACCTCAAAACTCTTGCACTCTCCCCCAATCTTTTTAACCAGCTTCTCCATTCTCACTTTATTGCTGTCTGTGATGAAAATCTGAGAAAAGTCTTCACCCACAACCAGTTGGAGTAGATACTCCACCCTGTTCATATCCAATTTGTCAAAGATATCATCCAAAAGAAGAATAGGAGCCGTTCCGTTAAAGAGCCTCTTCATAATGGAGAACTGTGAGAGTTTCAAGGCAATCAAAAAGCACTTCTGCTGACCCTGGCTTGCACAGCTTTTAAGAGGGTGAAACTCTCCGTCTGAAGCGGTTATCTCAAATTCCAAATCATCCCGATGGATTCCCGCAGTGGTAAAGCCCATCATACGGTCTCTCTCTCTGTTCTTTTGAAGAATCTCAGCCAGAGGCATCTTCTCCAGGTCACTTATGTACTTTACCGCAACCGATTCCGCTCTGCCGCTCACCTTTGCATAGTATTCCCCCACACTCTCATTGAGCTGCCCGGCAAGGCTCTTCCTCTTTTCATATATATAGGAGGCCAAAGAAGTTAGTTGAACGTCAATGGCTTCCGTAAGTTCCTCGTTATCTTCCGCGTTTTTGAGAAGACCGTTGCGCTGGGCTATCAACTTGTTGTATCTCTGCAGTTTAAAGAGATATTCCCTGTCTACCTGAGAGAGTAGAGCATCCATAAAGCGGCGTCTCTCCCTGCCGGAGAGGTTTACAAGTGAAGAGTCCGACGGGGAGACCATAACTATCGGGAAGATGCCGATATGGTCTGAAAGGCGCTTGTAGGCCTTCCCCTCCCGTTTGAGCAGTTTGCCCTCCTGAGGCCCCTTTCCGTATATGGCGAGCCCTATTGTAGTGAGGGAGCCGTCATCCATCACATAGGTTCCGTTCAGAGCGGCCGCATCGGCTCCGTGCCTTATGGAGAAGGAGTCCTGATAATTGAAGAAACTCTTGGTCATGGAGAGGGAGTATACCGCATCCAGAAGGTTGGTTTTGCCTACGCCGTTGTTGCCGGAAATACAGTTGAGTTTTCCGGAGAAAGAGAGCTCCGCAAGGCGGATGTTCTTAAAATCGGTGACGGTAATCTTGCTTAAAAACATAAGTCAAAAAACTATTGCAAAATTAGAATTTTATTCTGTAAATTTGCACTTCGCATAAAATCTTAAGAAAAATGGCTAATAATAAAAATGTACGTACTGAGCGTGAGCAAAATGTAGCTGAGGCAGTATCTAAGACAGAACTGTTTTTTGAGAACAACAAAAAGACCATAGCATATATCGTAGCCGGCATTATAGTGGTGGCTGCCCTTGTATTTGCCTGGATCAACCTTATCACCATACCTAAGCAGAAAGAGGCTGTAGATCAGCTTTTCACTGCTGAGCGCTATTTCAGGACAGATTCCTTCAACCTGGCGCTTAACGGAGACGGAAACGCTCTCGGATTCAAGCAGGTGATTGACAAATACGGCAAAAAGGCCGGTGAGGCTGCCTATTTTGACGCAGGCGTTTGCTGCCTTCGTCTGGGTGACAATGACGGTGCTATCTCATACCTTAAGAAATACAGCACAAAGGATAAGATAATGCAGGCAAGAGCTAAGGCTTGTATTGGTGACGCCCTTGTAAATAAGGGAGATGTAAAGAGTGCCGTTTCATATTTTGAGGATGCTGCCGCTACTGCAGACAATATTCTGGCAGCAGGTTACCTTCTCAAATTGGGTCTCTGCCAGGAGGAATTAGGAAAGCCTGCAGAGGCAATTAAGGCATACCAGAAGATAAAGGATCTCTACGGAAACACTCCAGAGGGATACGAGATTGATAAATTTATTTCTAGAGCAGAAGCCGCTATAAAATAAGCTGTTATGGGAAGAGCGTTTGAATTCAGAAAAGAGAGAAAGTTCAAGAGATGGGGCAACATGGCCCGCGTCTTCACAAGATTAGGAAAAGAGATAACAATTGCTGCAAAGAACGGCGGTCCGGATCCGGACTACAACCCTACCCTGAGAACAATAATCCAGACGGCAAAGAGTGAAAATATGCCTAAGGAGAACATAGACAGGGCAATAAAGAGAGCGGTAGAGAAAGATCAGAGTGATTATCAGGAGATAGTTTACGAGGGCTACGGTCCCGGCGGTATTGCCTATCTCATTGAGACTGCAACAGATAACCATACACGTACCGTTGCAAACATCCGCAGTTATTTCAACAAGTATAACGGAACCCTTGGAACCAGCGGCAGCGTAGAGTTTATGTTTGACCATAAATGCGTCTTCAAGATTAAGAGCGAGAAAGAGCCTATAGATTTGGACGAACTTGAACTCGAACTTATAGACTACGGTGCAGACGAGGTATTTAAGGATACGGATGATGATGGAAATGAGACCATTATGATTTACGGAGCCTACAAATCCTTTGGTGAAATTCAGAAGTTTATAGAGGATAAGGGTTACACAATTGTAAGCGGAGGATTTGAGAGAATCCCTACCGTAGACCTTAAAAAACTCCCGGAAGAACAACGGTTGGAAAATGAGAAATTAATAGAGAAGATAGAGAACGATGAAGACGTTCAGAATGTATATCATACATTAGACCTATCAGACTCACAATAGGATTATAAAAAAACAAATATTATGGAATTAACTCACATTGAACACCTTGGGATTGCAGTAAACTCATTGGAAGAGGCTATCCCATACTATGAAAAGATGCTTGGTCTTAAGTGCTACTCTATTGAGGAAGTTAAAGATCAGAAGGTTAAAACCGCATTCTTCAAGATTGGACAGACAAAGATTGAGCTCCTGGAGAGCACGGATCCTGAAGGCACAATAGCAAAATTCATAGAGAAGAGAGGAGAGGGCATTCATCACATGGCATTTGCTACACCATCTGTAAAGGATTGTCTTTCAGAGCTTGAGGCAAAGGGTGTGCGTCTTATAGACAAAGAGCCTCGCAAGGGTGCTGAGGGTCTTAACATTGCATTCCTCCATCCAAAATCCACTCACGGTGTTCTGACAGAGATCTGTGAGGATCCTAATAAGAAGTAATACTAAAACCGAACAATATGAGTCAGCAACTCGAAGCCGTAAAGGCGTTAATATCCCTTAGGGAGAAAGCTCGTCTGGGAGGAGGTCAGAAAAGGATTGATTCTCAGCACGAAAAAGGAAAGTTTACCGCAAGAGAGAGAATTGCAATGCTGCTGGACGAAGGCAGTTTTGAGGAGTTCGATATGTTTGTAACCCACCGCTGTACAAACTTCGGAATGGAGAAGAATCACGTTTTGGGAGACGGTGTGGTAACAGGCTACGGAACAGTTGGCGGACGTCTGGTATATGTTTTTGCTCAGGACTTTACAGTTCTTGGCGGATCTCTCAGCGAAACCTTTGCACAGAAGATCTGCAAGGTAATGGATATAGCAATGAAGGTGGGTGCACCGGTTATCGGTATCAACGACTCCGGCGGAGCACGTATCCAGGAGGGTGTCAACGCACTTGCAGGTTATACTGAAATCTTCCAGAGAAACATTCTTGCCAGCGGCGTAATTCCGCAGATATCAGCAATATTCGGTCCTTGCGCAGGTGGTGCGGTTTACTCCCCTGCTCTTACGGATTTCAACGTTATGTCTAAGGGCAGCTACATGTTCCTTACAGGTCCTAAGGTTGTTAAATCAGTTCTCGGTGAGGACGTTACACAGGAGACCCTCGGAGGAGCATCCGTTCACGCAAGCAAGAGCGGTGTTGCACACTTTGCAGTAGATAACGAGGAGATTGGTATTCAGACAATTAAAGACCTTCTCTCATATTTGCCTCAGAACAATATGGAGAAGACCCCTATTGTTCCTACCAATGACCCTGTCAACAGAATGGATGACATTCTGAACGATATTATTCCGGATAATCCTAACAAGCCTTACAATATGTACTCCGTTATCAAGTCTATAGTTGATGACGGCAAATTCCTTGAGGTTCACAAGGATTACGCAAAGAGCCTCATAGTTGGTTTTGCAAGATTTGACGGTATCACCGTAGGTATCGTTGCAAACCAGCCATCAGTTCTGGCCGGCGTATTGGATTCCAACTCAAGCCGTAAGGGTGCAAGATTCGTCCGCTTCTGTGACGCATTCAACATCCCTATCCTCACCCTTGAGGACGTTCCTGGCTTCCTCCCTGGTACTCAGCAGGAGTACAACGGTATCATCCTTCACGGAGCAAAACTTCTCTACGCATTCGGAGAGGCTACCGTTCCAAAGATTACAGTAGTTTTGAGAAAGGCTTACGGCGGTGCATACTGCGTTATGAGTTCAAAGCACCTGAGAGGAGACATCAACTACGCATGGCCTACGGCAGAGATTGCAGTTATGGGTCCTAGCGGAGCAATTGAGATTCTATACGGTAAGGAACTCAAAGAGACTCAGGATGTTAACGCTTTCAAGACTGAGAAGGAGAAAGAGTACAGAGATGCATTTGCAAACCCTTACAATGCAGCTAAGTACGGTTATATAGATGACGTCATTGAGCCTCGCAATACCAGATTCAGAGTAATCCGCGCATTGCATCAGCTTGAGAACAAGAGACTTACTAACCCTGCTAAGAAGCACGATAACCTTCCACTCTAATTAAGACGAGATGAAGAGATTATTTTCAGTTTTATTATTAACCTCTCTGCTTCTTCTTTCCGGCAGAAGTTTTGCCCAGAGTGCGGTGGATATCAGACTCAATGAGGTTCTGGTAACCAACACCGGCGGCTTAACTGACGAGAACGGAGAGAGATGCGGCTGGGTGGAACTCTTCAACACCGCCTATGGAATGGTGGATGTTGCGGGCTTCTATCTCACAGACGACAAGTCAAATCCTACCAAGTATATGATTCCTAAGGGAAACACCGCAACTGTTATCCCTTTGAGGAAATACATTATACTTTATGCTGACGGCAATTCTCAAAAGGGAGTCTTCCACATGAACTTCACCCTGGACGGTTGCCGCAATCTTTACCTCTATTCTACAGACGGAGAGACACTTATAGATGAGATTGAGATTCCTTCAGATCTTGCCGAGAACAAATCATTCGGAAGAGTAAAGGACGGAGAGGGAAAGCACGAGCCTGTAGGCTGGTCCAAGAAATCTCTCAGAAAGAGTTCTGATGACAAGAAGATAGATGCAAAGGGCGGATTCGATTATTTGGATCACCCTACTCCAGGTTATACCAATACAACCAAGGCCGTTGTTACCAAGTCTGAAAAGATGAAGGAGATGGATCCTTGGGGAGGTATTCTCGCAGTAACTGCAATGGGAGTAGTATTCCTTTGTCTTATAATCCTTTACATCTGCTTTAAGAACATCGGCAAGAGAGCGGTTCGCAAGGCAGAGCAAGAGAAGGCTGCAAAAGCACAGCCTGCACCAGTAAAGGGTGTGACAGTTACTGCAGAAGGCGGTATAAACGAGGAGGTTATAGCAGCAATTGCTATTGCCTGCCATCTCTATCAGAACGGTGCGGTAGATCCTACCGTTCACGATGTAGAGAGCAACATACTGACCTTCAACCAGGATCTTTTAAGGAACTCCCCTTGGGGAAATAAAATGCTCACAATCAAGCAAGATCCACAAATAAAATAGATAATCAGAAAAAACTTAATGTCATGAAAGAATATAAAATCAAGGTAAACGGTAATGAGTATAATGTTTCTGTCGAGGAAGTTGGCGGAACTATTTCAAATGTAAGTGTAAGCGCTCCGACAGCTGCTCCTTCAGCAGCCCCTGCTGCCGCTCCTAAGGCTGCAGCTGCTCCTGCATCCGCAGGCGGAACAAAAGTAACTTCTCCACTTCCTGGTGTTATCCTGGATGTTGCTGTGAAAGAGGGTGATGCAGTAAAGAAGGGAGATAAGGTAATTGTTCTTGAGGCAATGAAGATGGAGAACGTTATTGAGGCAACCGCAGACGGAGTTATCAAAGAGATAAAGGTTAAGAAGACAGACTCCGTTCTTGAGGGCGACGTATTAGTTGTAATTGGTTAACAGACAATATGATTCTAGAATCAAACTTTGTAGCAAACCTTAAACAGTTTGCGCAATACACGGGTTTTGCAAATGTGACCTTCGGTCATATCGTGATGATATTGATCGGTCTCATTTTCATATACCTGGCAATTAAGAAGGATTGGGAGCCTCTTCTTCTGATTCCTATCGGATTCGGAATGATTATTGGCAACATTCCCCTATTCCCGGGAATGCAGGTGGGAATATATGAGGACGGCTCTGTATTGAACATTCTGTACCAAGGAGTTAGAAGAGGTTTTTACCCTCCGTTAATCTTCCTCGGTATAGGTGCTATGACAGACTTCTCCGCACTGATTTCCAACCCTAAACTTCTGCTTGTAGGAGCAGCCGCTCAGTTCGGTATCTTTGCCGCATACGCAGGCGCTCTTGCATTGGGATTCACTCCTGCAGAGGCGGGTGCAATTGGAATCATCGGCGGTGCAGACGGTCCTACGGCAATCTTCCTCTCCGGTAAACTTGCTCCGGATTTGATTGGTGCCATCTCCGTTTCTGCATACTCATACATGGCGCTTGTTCCTGTTATTCAGCCGCCTGTAATGCGTCTGCTCACAACAAAGAAGGAGAGAGTTATAAGGATGAAACCTCCGAGACCTGTATCTCAGCAGGAGAAGATTGTATTCCCAATTGTGGGCTTCCTTATCACCGCCTTCATAGTACCTTCAGGTATTCCTCTGCTGGGTATGCTCTTCTTTGGTAACTTACTTAAAGAGAGCGGTGTTACAAGAAGATTGGCAGAGACTGCAAGAGGTCCTCTGAATGATATTGTGGTTATACTTATCGGAGTTACCGTAGGTTGCTCAACTCAGGCGGATAAATTCCTCCAGGGCAAATCAATTATGATCTTTGCTCTTGGTGCTGCATCTTTCTTTGTAGCAACATTCTGCGGAGTTCTCTTCTGCAAGATTATCAACCTCTTCCTCAAGGAGGGCAACAAACTCAATCCTCTCATTGGAAACTCAGGCGTATCTGCAGTTCCTGATTCAGCCAGAGTATCCCATGTTCAGGGGCAGAAGTATGACCCTACAAACTTCCTTCTGATGCACGCAATGGGACCTAACGTAGCGGGCGTTATAGGAAGTGCCGTAGCAGCCGGAATCTTGCTTGGATTCCTCGGTTAAACGGGTGACTTACAGATATTTGACTTTAACTAATCGGGAGGCTTTTATACCTCCCGATTTTTTCTTAAATTTGTCAGGTTAAACGGATCAATATTTACAAACTATATGCAGGATAAATTGCAACAGCTGACAGACAAACTCTACAACGAGGGGCTGGCAAAAGGAAAAGAGGAGGCGGAAAGACTCCTATCTAACGCTAAATCCGAGGCGGAAAAGATAATTGCAAACGCCAAGGAGGAATCTGAAAAAATGATTGCTCAGGCTGAGAAAGAGTGTGCAAATCTGAAACAGAAGGCTGAGGGGGATATCAAAACCGCCTCATTCCAGGCACTTTCACAGATTAAGCAGGATATTGAGGAGGCCATTAAGGCAAAGACCGTAACCGCTCCCATATCTGAGGCCCTCTCCTCCGGTGAGTTCCTTCAGAGTCTGATTAAAAGCGTTGTGGAGGCATTCAAACCATCCTCTCAGGCCACATCATTGGAGGTTATCCTTCCGGAGCAGAAGAGAAAAGAGATGGAGCAGTTCTTCTCCAACGCTGCCGGAAAGGCTCTTAGTGAGGGAGTCAACATCTCCTTCTCCAAGGACGTTGCCAACGGTTTCAAGGTGAGTTCAAAGGGAAGCGGATACTTTATTGACTTTACCGGCAACTCATTTGAGAAGATTATCTCTCAGTACATAAGACCTAAAACAAGAAAACTCCTTTTCGGTGAATAATTATCACTACATAATAGCCTCTCTCCCAGTTATTTCCAAAGGATATGAAGATAAATCTTTAGACCTGAAGAAGATTACCGCGGAGATAAAAGAACAGTGTTCAGAGGGTGACGCTCTTGCTATAGATCTCTTTAACAAGGGGTTTGACGGCACCGCTTTGGATGAGTCCTTCTTTGACGAGGTTCTTAAAAGCAAAAGCCGCCTTACCCGTCTCTATTACCTGATGGAGAGAAACATAAGGAATATGAAGGTAAAGGCTTCCGCTGCAAAACTCTACTCCGCAAATGAAGCGGAGAAGAAGATTGAGAAGTACTCAATACTTCCAAAGGAGGATATTTACGGAGATTATATTCAGCCTACAGACACTGAGGCGGAGCTCAGCCATTCTGATTTCCAGACTCTTAACTCCATCTTCTCAGATGAAGACATAATGAACAAGGAGAAGAGACTGGACGAATTCAAATGGGATAAGATAAACGAATTTACAACTTTAGACTTCTTCAACATTGATGCAATACTGGCCTTTTTGGCTAAGGCGCACCTTACGGACAGATGGTTACACCTGGATGTAACCAACGGTAAACACCTCTTCCGCAAGTTGGTAGATGAAGTCAGAGGAACATACGATAAAAACAAATTGATTTACCAGATAGATGAAAACAACGGGTAAAGTAACCGGTATAGTATCCAACCTCGTAACAGTTGAGGTTGACGGTCCTGTTGCACAGAACGAGTTGTGCTTCATAGATTTGGACGGGACACGCCTGATGGCCGAGGTTATCAAGGTCAACGGCATTAACGCCTCCGTTCAGGTATATGAGAGTACCAGAGGACTTAAGGTTGGATGCAATGTGGAATTTGAAGGCAAAATGCTGGAGGTAACTCTGGGACCGGGCCTTCTGTCAAGCAATTACGACGGTTTGCAAGACAATCTTGCAACAATGGAAGATGTCTTCCTCAAACGAGGAGAGTACACTCCTGCATTGGATGCAGATAAGAAGTGGGACTTCTCCCCTATTGCCAAGGTGGGAGACAAGGTGATTGCTGCAGACTGGCTTGGTGAAGTTGCAGAAGGATGGCTGCCTCACAAGATAATGGCACCGTTCTCATTTGAAGGAGAATACACGGTTAAAAGCATAGCCGCTGAAGGCTCTTACACTATCAACGATACCATTGCAGTTCTCACAGATTCCAAAGGAGAAGAGCATAAAGTTACAATGTGCCAGAAATGGCCTGTAAAAGTGGCAATTAAGGGGTATAAGGAGAAGCCTCGTCCCTTCAGAATTATGGAGACTGGCGTAAGAGCCATTGATACCTTCAACCCTATCGCCGAGGGAGGTACGGGATTTATTCCTGGTCCTTTCGGCTGCGGTAAGACCGTTATCCAGCATGCAATTGCAAAACAGGCTGAGGCAGATGTAATTATAATGGCAGCCTGCGGAGAGAGAGCAAACGAGGTTGTAGAGATTTTCAAAGAGTTCCCTGAACTTATAGATTCCAGAACCGGCCGCAAACTCATTGAGAGAACCACCATTATCTGCAACACTTCCAACATGCCTGTTGCAGCCCGTGAGGCCTCCGTTTACACCGCAATGACAATTGGAGAGTACTACCGTGCCATGGGCCTTAAAGTGCTCCTTTTGGCAGACTCTACATCTCGATGGGCTCAGGCACTAAGAGAGATGTCCAACCGTATGGAGGAGTTGCCGGGTGCAGACGCATTCCCTGTAGACCTTTCATCTATCATCTCCAACTTCTACTCCAGAGCGGGTATTGTAGTTCTGAACAACGGACAGACCGGTTCCGTTACCTTCCTGGGTACGGTTTCCCCTGCCGGCGGTAACCTCAAAGAGCCTGTTACTGAGTCTACTAAGAAGTGCGCAAGATGTTTTTACGCACTCAGCCAGAACCGTGCAGACAGTAAGCGTTACCCTGCAATTGACCCTATTGACTCCTACTCCAAGTATCTGGAATATCCGGAGATGGAGGAGTTCTTCAACGAGAAGATGGAGCAGGGATGGGTTGCCAAGGTGCTTGCCGCACGTAACATAACCCTCAGAGGTAAAGAGGCTTATGACCAGATCAACATCCTGGGAGATGACGGCGTTCCTATGGAATACCACCTCCGTTACTGGAAGAGCGAACTTGTAGATTTCATTCTGCTTCAGCAGGATGCATTTGACAACATAGACTGCCAGACTCCTCTCAAGAGACAGGAGTATATGCTCAATCTGGTGCTTGACATCTGCAACAAGGATTACCACTTTGAGAGATTTGAGAAGTGCGTTTCATTCTTCAAGAACCTCATCAACATAATGAGACAGATGAACTTCTCAGAGTTCCAAAGCCCTGAGTTTGAAAAATATAAAGAACAACTTCATAATACTGTAGAAAATGCCCTCTAACGTTTTTCAAAGAATATATACAAAACTGGAAGCCATAACCAAGGCTACGGTTACCCTGAGAGCGGAAGGCGTAAGTAACGATGAACTTGCATCAGTTGCCGGACGTCTGGCTCAGGTTGTGAAAATTAAGAAGGATCTTGTTACTCTTCAGGTCTTTGCAGGAACGGAAGGTATTCCTACAAACGCAGAGGTTGAATTCTACGGAGAACCGCCTGCACTCAATGTTGGAGAGCAACTTAGCGGAAGATTCCTCAACGCTTACGGTGAGCCTATAGACGGCGGTCCAAAGGTTGAGGGAGAGAGAAGATACATTGGAGGTCCTAGCGTTAACCCGTTCAAGAGAAGACAGCCTTCCGAACTTATCCCTACCGGAATTGCAGGTATAGACCTTAACAACACCCTGGTTTCCGGCCAGAAGATTCCATTCTTTGCAGACCCGGATCAGCCTTATAATCAGGTAATGGCAGACGTGGCCCTCAGAGCAGACGTAGATAAAATCATATTGGGCGGAATGGGACTTTCCAATGACGATTACCTCTACTTCAAACAGAAGTTTGAGGATGCCGGAGCGTTGGATAAGATTATCTGCTTTGTAAATACAACCGAGCAGCCTCCTGTTGAGAGACTTCTTATTCCGGATATGGCTCTTACCGCAGCAGAGTATTTTGCAGTGGACAAGAATGAGAAAGTGCTTGTGCTGCTGACAGATATGACGCTCTACGCAGACGCCCTCTCCATTGTAAGTAACCGTATGGATCAGATTCCTTCCAAGGATTCAATGCCGGGTTCACTCTATTCAGACCTTGCAAAGATATATGAGAAGGCCGTGCAACTTCCTAGCGGAGGCTCAATTACAATCATTGCGGTTACAACGCTGAATGACGGAGACATCACTCACGCAATTCCGGATAACACCGGATATATTACCGAGGGACAGCTCTATCTTAGAAAAGACACGGATACCGGAAAGATTATTGTAGATCCATTCCGTTCACTTTCAAGACTTAAACAGCTTGTTATCAACAAGAAAACAAGAGAAGACCACAGCCAGGTGATGAACACCGGAGTCAGATTGTTTGCAGATGCGGCAAACGCAAAGACCAAACTGGAGAACGGATTTGACCTTTCAGATTACGATTTGCGTTGTTTGGACTACGCAAAAGAGTACTCCAACCGTCTACTCTCAATAGACGTAAACATTAAGATTGACGAGATGCTTGATACCGGATGGGAACTCTTCCGCAAGTACTTCAAACCGGAGGAATTAGGTATAAAGCAGTCATTGGTAGATAAATACTGGAACAGATAGTTCTAAGGCGCAATGGCAATTAAGTTTCAATACAATAAAACTTCTCTCAACAACCTCAACAAACAGTTGAAGGTGAGGAAGAATGCATTGCCTACACTGAAGAACAAGGAGAGCGCACTCAGAGTTGAAGTAAAGAACGCCAAGAAAAAAAGCGAGGAACTCATTCAGAAGCTGGAGAGTACTATCGAGTCTTACGACTATTTGGCTCCAATGTGGAACGAGTTTGAACACAACCTTATCTCCGTAAAGGATGTAAATCTTAAGACTGAGAAGGTTGCCGGAATCAAGACCCCTGCCGTAGACAACATTGTCTTTGACATAGAGGATTTTGACCTCTTCAACAAACCGCTCTGGTTTGCTGACGGCGTTTCAATACTTAAGCAGATGGCTTCATTAGGCATTGAATCTGAGGTGTATAGAGAGAAGATGAGAATCCTGGACTACTCCCGTAAGAAGACCACTCAGAAGGTTAACCTCTACGAGAAGGTTCAGATTCCGGGTTATATGGAGGCCATCAGAAAGATTAAGAGATATATGGAAGATGAGGAGAACCTATCCAAGGCTTCTCAGAAGATAGTTAAGGAGAGACACTCAGCGGAAGAGGAGGAGAGCGTATGATAAGAGAAATGACAAAATACTCCTTTGTGATTTTCCACAATGATGTACCCGAGTTCTTAAAGAAACTGCAAGAGCTTGGAGTGATGGATATTACACGTTCTTCCAAGCCTGCAACCTCTACTTCCAAACAACTCTTCTCAGATATCTCACGCTACAGCGCCTCTCTTAAATCTCTTAACCAGATTAAGAAGGAGTATGCAGCCGCTCTCTCTGAAAAGAAATCAGAAGCAGAGGTAACCGATGCGGAAACTGCGGTTAAGAAGTGTGAGTCTCTAACAAAACAGAGAAGAGAACTCAAAGCGCAAATAGCTGAACTTAGCGTAAGTTACAAGGAGGCTCTACCTTGGGGAGATTTCAATGAAGATACAATTGAGAAGATAAAATCTCTCTCACTTACCCCTCACTTTATCTCTCTGCAAAAGAAGAAATTTGATGAAAAGCTCAAAGAGCAGTACCCTCTTCAGATTATCTCAGAGACCCAGGATAAGGTTTATTTTGTGATACTTACGGAGCCTGATCAGTCAATAAAGGGCAAGTTCAAGGAGGTTCAGACTCCAAGCAGATGTGCAACTGAGATTGAGGGTAATATTAAGCAGCTTAAGCAGCAGTATAAGAAAGCTACAGATGAACTTATCTCTCTTACTTCTGCAACAGACTCAATATCAGAGAAGATAAAGAGTCTCTCACAAGAGGCGGATCTCTTCCTTGCAAAGGAGGGTTCAACCAAAAAGGCCGAGCAGACATTGGAGGTATTTACCGGCTTTGCCCCTACCGAGTGTACGGAGACCATAACCAACGCTTTGGATAATGACTCCGTTTACTACATTAAAGAGGAGGCAAAGTTGGAGGATAACCCACCTATCTCTCTAAAGAACAACCGTTTTACCCGTATGTTTACCATTCTTACGGATATGTACGGACGTCCTGCTTACAACGAGTTTGACCCTACTCCGTATATCTCAGTCTTCTTCCTTCTCTTCTTTGCAATGTGTATGGGAGATGCCGGCTACGGAATTCTTCTTATACTGATTGCTCTGCTACTGAGAAGATCAAAGGGTACAAAGGAGTATGCTCCTCTGGTAATGACTCTTGGAATAGCAACCGTTGTTGTGGGATTCCTTCTCCACACCTTCTTTGGAATAGATATCTCACAGGCAAGCTGGGTTCCGGAGGGGGCAAAGAAGTTTATGATTACCGGAAAAATTGCAGGCTATGATTCACAGATGGTACTGGCTCTGGCAATTGGAGTTCTGCACATTTGTATTGCAATGGTAGTTAAGGCCGTATACGCAACCAAGAAGAACGGTTTTGCAAACTCTCTGGGTACCTGGGGCTGGACGCTTCTTATAGTCGGAGGTGTAATAACCGGAGCAATTGCTCTGGCGGGAGTAATAGATCAGTCACTCACAAAGACCATTGTAATTGTGATAGGCATAATCTCCGCCCTTGGAATATTCCTGCTCAACGATCTGCACCGCAACCCATTAAAGAACATTGGTTCAGGTCTTTGGGAGACATACAACACCGTTACAGGACTTCTTGGAGATGTGCTGAGTTACATCAGACTCTATGCACTGGGACTTGCCGGAGGTATGCTGGGAGCAGCCTTCAACCAGCTGGGAGGTATGGTATTGGGAGATTCTACAGGCTTTAACGCAATGTGGATCTTCTTTATAATCATAGTGGTATTCGGACATGTTCTCAATCTGGCAATGTGCTGTTTGGGAGCCTTTGTACACCCTCTTAGACTTAACTTCCTGGAGTTCTTCAAGAACAGCGGTTACGAGGGCAGCGGCAAAACCTACAAACCACTAACCAACAAATAGACAGAAACAAAAAGAACAGTAATAAAGAACAAATAATAATAACTAAAAACTATAACAATGAACGAAATTCTAGGTTATCTCGGATTGGGACTGATGCTTGGTCTTGCCGGAATCGGAAGTGCAATCGGAACAACAATTGCCGGTAATGCGGCAGAGGGTGGTCTTAAGGTAAACCCTGAGAAATCAGGTAACTACATGGTACTCTCAGCCCTTCCTGCAACACAGGGTATTTACGGATTCGTAGCCTTTTTGGTATGGCTCAGTAAAGACTTTGCCGCTCAGGGACCGGTTCTCTTTGGTGTAGGTATCTCTGTAGGACTTGTATGTCTTATGTCTGCTATCCGCCAGGGTAAGGTTTGTGCCAACGGTATTGTTGGAGTTTCTCAGGGTCACGATGTATTTACCAACACTTTGATTTACGCCGCTCTTCCTGAATTCTACGCAATTCTGGGACTTGTAGGTGCTCTTATGGTATAGTAAGATGACACTGATTAAATCTATATCCGGCATTAGAGGAACTATAGGAGGTGAGATTGGTAACGCTCTCACTCCCATAGATATAGTGAAGTTTTCAGCTGCCTTTTGCACCCGTCTTAAACTTAAAATTACAGATAGGCGTCCAAAGGTTGTAGTAGGAAGAGATGCAAGACTTAGCGGAAGTATGGTTCAGCAGATTGTCTGCGGAACTCTTCTCTCCTGCGGAGTTGACGTTGTAAATGCCAACTATGCCTCCACCCCTACCACGGAGATGGCTGTAATCTTTGAGAAGGCGGACGGCGGAATAATCCTCACCGCATCTCACAATCCAAGACAGTGGAACGCCCTCAAACTCCTCAACAACAGAGGAGAGTTCCTCACAGACAAAGAGGGTAAAGAACTTTTGGAATTTGCAGAGAAAGAGCAGTTTACATTTGTAGACGTAGATTCTTTGGGTAAGATGACACAAAGAGACTTTACCATGGACCACATTAATGCGGTTCTTAGTGACTCTCTTGTAGACATCCCTGCTATCAAAGAGGCAAAGTTCAAGGTTGTACTGGATGCAATCAACTCCGTTGGCGGAACTACAATGCCTATCCTTTTGGAAAAGCTTGGTGTTGAGTGTGTTAAACTTAACTGCGAACCTACAGGAGACTTTGCACACAATCCGGAGCCGCTTCCAAAGAACCTTGTAGACCTCTCAGAGACAGTGGTTAAAGAGAAGGCAGATTTGGGTATCTCCGTAGATCCGGATGTAGACCGCCTTGCATTTATCTGTGAAGACGGCACTCCGTTCGGAGAGGAGTACACACTGGTTTCAGTTGCTTCATACGTACTGGAGAAGAACCCGGGTCCTACCGTCTCAAACCTCTCATCTACAAGAGCTTTAAGAGACGTAACTGAGAAGGCAGGCCAGGTCTACACTCCTGCTGCAGTTGGTGAAGTAAACGTTACCACCAAGATGCACGAGGTGGGTGCCGTAATTGGCGGTGAGGGTAACGGCGGTGTTATCTATCCTGCACTCCACCATGGAAGAGACGCCTATATGGGCGTTGCACTCTTCCTCTCCAACTTGGCCCACAAGAAGTTGAAGATGACAGAGCTGAGAGACTCTTATCCTCAGTACTTCATTTCCAAGAACAGAATTGAGGTCTCTGACGCTTCAATGGTTGAGAAGATACTCTCCAAAGTAACAGAACATTACAAGGAGTACTCTCCGCTTACCATAGACGGTATAAAAGTAGACTTCCAGGATAAGAGAAGCTGGTTCCAACTCAGAAAATCCAACACTGAGCCAATTATCAGACTCTATACCGAGGCTCCTACCGAAAAAGAGGCAGACGCTCTTGCAGAGGAAGTTAAAAAAGTTGTAGAAGATGTTCTCCTTTAGGACAACAGATCTTAAAAGACAAGAAGATATTCTCCTTAACAAGGGGAATATCTCTTTTATTTGTAACCAGTCCTCCTGGAACCCCAATATAAGAGAGTATCCGTTTGAGGAGTTCTCAAGAAGAGGCAACCTGGTTTCAGTTTTTGTTCCCAGCGGAGACACTCTCAACCACCATCCCCTCTCAAGCAAGATTCCATTCAAGAGCATAAAGAGAGATATAAACGGATATGCCTTTAATATTGAGGATTTTGCAAAAACGGATGCAATAATTGTGGAGATGCAGGATGCAGGTTGCCGTTACTTTGGAGCACCCAACCTTACTGCCAACCTAATCACTTTTCTGCACAACGCAGATTCCACCCTACCGCTCTACATTGTAGACCGTCCCAATCCTTCCGGCCGTCTGGTTGAAGGAACTCCGCTTACCGCTGGATACCGCTCAGGCTTTGGCGTTGAGACGGTTCCGCACCGTTACGGCCTTACACTGGGAGAACTTGCCTACTACGTTTATCAGAGAATTGGAGCAAAGTTCCCGATCCATATAATCTCCGCAAAGTGTTCCCCTATCTCCAAACTTGTAATGCCTTGGTCTATCCCTTTGGCGGAAAACTACGGTAACTTCTTTACAAGTGCCTTCTACACAGGGCAGTATCTATGGAAGGCCACCAATATCAGCAATGCGGAGGGAACCATAAGACCGTATGAGATGTTCGGCGCTCCGTTCCTTCAGGATGTTGATTTTGAGAGCCATTCACTCTTTAAAGATGACGGTGTTTATGTTCGTTGGTGTTCCTTTATTCCTCACAGCGGTCTTCATAAAGAGAGGGTATGCTTTGGATATCAGCTACTTCTGACTCCACAGAACCAGTACCACGAACTCTCTCACGCCCTAAGGCTCATAAGATGCGCCAATGATCTCTCCACCGCCTTCCAGTTCAACAAAACGGAAGAGGGACAGGATTGCTCTATGGCTGAGATGCTTATAGGAGACAAGGAACTATTGGACTTTACCCAGGGCAAACTCTCCTGGGATGAGGTTAAAGAGCACATCAAACTGGAAGAACAGAAATGGATTAAGAAGGCAAAGAAGTTCCTCCTCTATGAAGAAGAACCCCTTTTCCGCATCAAATAGCCATAACAAAAAAGTGGAGACCCAAAGTCTCCACTTTCTGTTTTCCTGTGCCTGGAAGAATTATTTCTTCTTGTAACGGCTGTAGAACTTATCAACGCGGCCTGCTGTGTCTACAAGCTTCATCTTACCTGTATAGAACGGGTGTGATGAAGAGGAGATCTCTACCTTTACCAAAGGGTAGGTCTGGCCGTCTATCTCGATTGTCTCTTTGGTAGCCTCACAACTTCTTGTGATAAATACCTCATCGTTAGACATATCCTTGAAAGCTACAAGTCGGTAGGTTTCGGGATGTAATGATTTCTTCATTGCTTTATCTTTTAATTGGGGTGCAAATATACAACTTTTATCGGATAATCAAAATTTTATGGCTAATTTTCACTATATTTGAAGGTTGTATGAATACTGAGAGGGAAAATATAGCAGTCATAAGAGAGTTGGCAGAGAGGTTCAACAACCGGTGCTATTTTGAGAATGATCCGGTGGTTTTTCCGCGCCACTTTTACTCTTTGATGCAGGAAGGAAAGGCAACTCTTAAAGATGTAGAGATTGCAGCGGTTATTGCAGCCCATCTGGCCTGGGGAAGGAGAGATATGATTGTAAGGGATATAAGCCGCGCTATGGATGAGATGGGTTGGAAGCCTTTGGAATATGTTATGAAGGGAAACTATCGGGATGAAGATAAATCTCTTCACAGGACAATAAAGTGGAGCGAGTTTGCAAAGATTTGCTTGAATCTGAAGAGGTTTTATGAGAGGGAGGAGAGTCTGGAGGTTCTGACGCCCAATGAGATGAGGGTTAAAATTTATGGACAGAAGAGCGATTTGAACTGCGCAAACAAAAAGATACACATGTTAAGGCGCTGGATGGTAAGGGATGACGGAGTTGTAGATTTGGGAGTGTGGAAGAGAATAAAGCCCAGTGAGTTGATTATTCCGCTGGATACCCATGTACATAGTTCTGCGGTTAGGATGGGAATTACGGAGAGAAAAAGTGCAGATATCAAGACCGCATTGGAGATTACTGAGTTTTTATTAAAGTGCTTTCCGTCAGACCCGTGCAAAGGAGATTTTGCGCTGTTCGCCTACTCAGTAAGGATGAGGGAAGAGGCGGAAGAGAAAAATAAAAAGAAAAATTGCAAATAGATATGAAGAGAACCATTGCGATTATTGTTGCATCATTTTGGGTTGTGGTTGCCTATGCCCAGGGAGTTGACACGCTCCGTTTTTCCAACGAATTTCAGTGCGGAAGAATTGGAGATGTGCAGTTGATAAGTGCAGATTCCGCTCTTATTGCGGGAGTGAGAAAGGTGCCTCATCTGACCTACGAGGTTACAAGCGCCAAAGATCCGCTCAACCCGGTGGATACATTGCTTGCTCCAAGCAGCAGATGGTTCTACTTTATGATGACGGGCACTAAAGATAAAGTGGTAACTATCAACCTTATAGATACAGACCCTATTGCTCCGGTATACAGTTATGACAACAAAAACTGGATGCGTTACGATACCACTGAGGTTCTTGCACCATTCTCTGTAACAAAGTTTTACGAGAGAGATACCGTATTTATGGCCTACTATATTCCTTACACCAATGACCATTTGGAGGAGATGTTGCAACAGTGGCAGTACACCGGCGGAGTGAGCGTTTTTTCAATAGGAAAGAGCTATCAGGGTAGAGATATGAAGATGATGGTGGTTTCCTCTCCGTATGGCTCAATTAAGGGCAAAAAGAGGGTTTATATACACGGAAGAGTACATCCAAGTGAAACACCTTGCTCCTGGTGCCTGGAGGGGTTAATTGAGGCTCTTTTGGCCCCTACTCCGTATGCAAGGGCACTGAGGGAGAATGCCGTATTCTACATACTTCCGTTCAACAATCCGGACGGAGTTGCACTGGGTCACTCCAGATGTGACGCCATTGGTGTGAATATGGAAATTAACTACGGGCAGCCGGATTCCCTCACAAGACCTGAGGTTAAGAACATTAAGAAGTTCATTGAGACCACCACCTACGGAGAGAACTATCTGGATCTTATGCTCAACTTCCACTCCCAGATATTCCCAGCAAACACCTACTGGGTTCATTCAGAGGAGACTACATCTACTAAGTTCTTCCTTAAAGAGATACTCCTGACCTCACTTACCACATCAGAGAATCCTAATTTCTCAAACAGATATATGAGTTTCTCCAAGATGGCGCCGAGGTATATTGAGGGTTGGTTCTGGGATAACGCAGGAGAGCATACTCTTGCAATTACTCACGAGACTTCCTACAGCTACTACAACAATGACCCTAAGGGTGAGTGGGTTACAATAGAGAACCTAAAGAAGTTGGGAGAGCGGACGCTCTGGGCAATTTCTGATTTTCTGGAGATAGAGAACCCGGGGAGAATAATCGTTCACCCGTTCAAAGCAACTGACTGCGAGAAGATTGGAGACAACGAGGAGTTAATTATCTTTGGAAAGCACTGCTATTTAGCACAAAAGAGCGGCGCTATTGTTACCTACAGATACAAGGATCTTCCTGCGGGTGAGTATGACGTTATGGTATGGAAAGTGGGACGCAAATCTGACGCTAAAACGGACGGAGTAAACTGCTGGGAAAAACTCTATGACCATACCCAGAATGAGAAGGGACTCTTCAACCTCAAGATACAACTCTCTGAGGGAGAGATAGCAGATGCGGTAATGCTTAGAAAGAAATGAAAAAGCCATCGTTAATATTATCCTTATTGCCTGTATTGCTGCTTATTGCAGTAATCATACTCGGTTCCTTTCTCTTTAACGGAGACATGACGGAGGGGCCGGCACAGGTAGCTCTCATTCTGGCGGCAACGGTAGGTTCCCTTATTGCCATCTACGCTCTAAAGGTACCGTGGGAGAACATAGAACACTCTATGGTTCACGCACTTAAGAATACCGGAGGAGCCATATTCATCTTGCTTATGATTGGAGCGCTTACCGCCTCCTGGGTTCAGAGCGGAGTAGTACCAACCCTAATCTACTACGGACTTAAGTTGATACGGCCATCTATGTTCCTGATTACCATATTCATATTCACCGCTCTGATTTCCTTGATGATTGGAAGTTCCTGGACAACAATAGGAACCATAGGAGTAGCAATGCTGAGTGCGGGAAGCATACTGGGACTCCATCCGGGGTGGCTTGCAGGAGCCATAATATCAGGCGCTTACTTTGGAGATAAAGTATCCCCTCTTTCAGACACCACCAACCTTGCGGCAACAATCTCCGGAGTAAAACTCTACGACCATGTAAAATATATGCTGATCACCAACGTTCCAGCGGTGATTGTTACGGGTATAATATTCGCATTCGTAGGAAGTTACGCCGCCACAGACACCCCACTGAACGTTGAAGAGCAAATATCACAGATCTCCTCCACTTACAACGTATCCGGCTGGCTGCTGCTGATTCCTGCAGTTACTATCTTCCTGATGGTTAAGAAGGTATCCCCAGTGCTTACCCTCTTTATCTCCGCAGTTGTGGCATCCATAGCAGCAGTAATATTCCAGCCTCAGATTATTGCGCAGATAAGCCCTTACGGAGATTTAACCTGGAGGACATTCTTCTACGCCCCTATTAAGCTGATGAGCAACCACATAGATATTGCAACTCCTAACGCAATGCTTACCCGTCTGGCCTCAACCAACGGTATTGCGGGAATGTTGAACACCATCTGGCTCATCATCTGCGTAACCCTCTTCAGCGGAATGCTTGAGGCGGGAGGATTCATTGCAGTCATCACATCCAGAATTGCAAAACTTATACGCAACACAGTCTCTCTGGTTACCACCACAATGGCAACCTCGGTATTCTGCAATGTTGCTCTGGGTGAGCAATATATGGCAATCCTGGTTCCCGGAAACATGCTCAAGGATCTATACAAGGAGAAGGGATATGAAGGAAGGCTGCTAAGCCGCTCGTTGGAGGATTCGGCAACGGTGACCTCTGTACTTATACCGTGGAATACCTGCGGAGCAATGCAGGCCGGAGTGCTTGGAATACCAACACTTGTGTATGCCCCCTACTGCCTCTTTAACTTTATTTCCCCATTATTCTCTATAATTATAGCGGCAGTCGGGTACAAGATTTGGAGGTTCGGAAAACGAATAAGATAAATAATTATAAATAAAAGATAGACAGAATTTTATGAAAATTGCAAAAGACATGGTTGTCAGCCTCAGTTACACGCTGACAGTTAAAGGAAATGAGATTGAGAAGGTTGGAGCTGCAGAGCCTCTGACATTTATTTTTGGCAGCGGTATGCTTCTTCCAAAGTTTGAGGAGAATGTATTGGGAAAGAGCGAGGGAGATCCGTTTGAGTTCTCACTTGAAGCACACGAGGCATACGGAGAGATGAATCCGCAAATGGTTGTAGAACTGCCTCTTAAGATGTTTGAGATGGACGGCAAGGTAGATTATGAAGTCATTAAAGTTGGCAACATTCTCCCTATGCAGGACAGAGAGGGCCACAGAATGAACGGTATAGTTAAGGACGTTAAAGCTTTGGAGGGAAAGGTAACTATGGACTTCAACCATCCGCTTGCAGGTGAGAAACTCCACTTTGCCGGTAAGGTTGAGAAGGTAAGAGAGGCTACTGAGAAAGAGCTCAAAGAGGGACTCTACGGAGAGAAAATTCCTCACGAATGCTCAGACGAGGGATGCAGCCACTGCAGCGGCCACTGCCATTAAAAGGCGGTAAATCAGACCCTTCTGGCAACGTTGATGCCGTCCAATGCGGAGGAGACAATTCCTCCGGAATAGCCGGCACCCTCACCGCAAGGGTAAAGATTTGAAAGTGAAACGTGCTGAAGAGTCTCCGGATCTCTAGGAATCCTAACCGGAGAAGAGGTTCTGGACTCAACGGCAAGAAGCAGAGATTGAGAGGTGTAATAGCCTCTCATCTTTTTATCAAAGAGAGGGAACGCCTTGCGCAGTCTGGAGTAAACGCCCTCAGGCAGAATCTCACTCAGTTTGGCGGAATAAGCTCCAGGTTTATAGGATGTTGCAGGAAGGTCATTAGAGAGTTTGTCTTTGCAGAAATCTACCATTCTCTGTGCGGGAGCCTTAAGGGTTCCGCCGTTATGAGAGAAAATCTTTTTCTCCACACTCTCCTGGAACTTAAGTACTTTCAGAGGTCCCCACTCGTCAAAACCCTCCACGTCTTCCGGCTCAATAGAGGTAACGATTCCCGCATTGGCCCACGGAGAGTTTCTCATAGAGTTGCTCATACCGTTCAAAAGAACCTCTCCCGGTGCAGTGCTTGAAGGGAGAAGAAGACCGCCCGGACACATGCAGAAAGAGAAGACTCCACGGCCATCTACCTGACTTACAAGAGAATACTCGGCAGCAGGCAGTGACTTAATATACTTACCGTGATACTGGATATCGTTAATCAGTTGCTGCGGATGTTCCGCCCTTACACCCAATGCAAACCCCTTAGCCTCTATCTCCCAGCCCTTTTCATAGAAGAGAGAGTAGATATCTTTTGCGGAGTGGCCGGTAGCAAGAATGACAGATTTGGCGGTGAACTCTTTTTCCTGTGCAATAACCCTCCATCTTTTGGAGAACTTGCTTTCCCCATCGGGAATCAAATCAGTAACCCTTGTATTGAAGTGAAAAGAGCCGCCGTGAGCTACAATGCACTTTCTTATCTGCTCTATAATCTGGGGCAGTTTGTTACTCCCGATGTGAGGATGGGCATCTATCAAAATGGAAGGGTCCGCCCCAAACATCACAAGTTGGTGGAGAACCTCTCTAATATCTCCCTTCTTTGTAGAGCGGGTATAGAGTTTACCGTCTGAAAAACAGCCGGCTCCACCCTCTCCGAAGCAGTAGTTGGAATCCGGGTTAACCACCTGTTGCAGAGAGAGTAAGGCGGTATCTCTCTTTCTTGCGTGAACATCCTTTCCCCTCTCCAGAATTACCGGACATTTGCCCCTCTGCAAAAGGGTAAGTGCGGCAAAAAGACCCGCAGGTCCGGCACCTATGATAATCACATCCTCACCCTTATCACACATCTGATAAGGCGGAATGGAATATGGAACAAAAGGCCTGTCACCTTTCAGGTAAACTTCTACTTTAAATTTGAAAGAGATCTTACCTCCCCTTGCATCTATGGAGCGCCTAAGAGGCTCTATATGAGCAATTTTCTCTTTGGAGACACCGCACAGTCTGGCACATTTTGCAACAATTGCATCCTTATCCTGTCTCTCCGATGGGAGAAATGAAATCTCTATATCTCTCATAACGAGTTACTTTTGTGAAGGGTTCATTGCGGAGGCTCTTGGAACGGAAGGGCGCTCGAGTGAGCAGAATTCTCCTCTGCGATATTTGTAAAGACCGGATATTGCTATCATTGCAGCATTATCCGTAGTGAACTTGAACTCCGGAATAAAGGTCTGCCATCCCCTCTTTTTACCCTCCTGCTCCACTCTCTCCCTCAATCCGGAATTGGCTGATACTCCTCCCCCGATGGATACCTGTTTGATTCCTGTCTGCTTTACAGCCAGAATAAGTTTCTTCATAAGTATATCTATCAGAGCCTTTTGGAAGCTTGCACATATATCAGCCTTATTCTCCTCTATGAAGTTTGGATTCTCTTTGAGACGGTCTCTCAAGAAATAAAGAAGAGATGTCTTTATGCCGCTGAAACTGTAATCCAGCCCCCCTACGTTAGGAAGGTTGAACTTGAACTTGAGCGGATCTCCCTCTTTTGCAAGTTTATCCACGATAGGACCTCCCGGGTAGCCCAACCCCATCATCTTTGAACACTTGTCAAAAGCCTCACCCACAGCATCATCTATGGTCTGCCCCAAAATCTCAAACTCAAAATGACCGTCCACTCTAACAATCTGAGTGTGACCTCCGGAGACAAGAAGCGTTAAGAACGGAAATGTAGGAGAGGGAGTCTCCTTGCCCACCTGCTTTACCAGACAGGAGAGTATGTGCCCCTGCAAGTGGTTGACATCCACCAGTTTCTTTCCGGATGAAATTGCCAGTCCCTTGGCAAAGGAGGTTCCTACCAGAAGAGAGCCCAAAAGCCCCGGCCCTCTGGTAAAGGCAATTGCATCCACCTCGTCCATTGTAACGTTTGCCCCCTTAAGTGCCTGGTCTACAACGGGTACTATATTCATAAGATGAGCTCTGGAAGCAAGTTCCGGAACTACACCTCCCCAAACCTGATGCACTTTCTGACTGGCAATAACGCTGGAGAGCAGATATTCGTCTCTGAGAACGGCAGCGGATGTGTCGTCACAGGAAGATTCTATGCCAAGAATAATGTCACTCATTTCATCTGATTGCTTAACAGCGGTGCAAATCTAATCAGTTTTATGTAAATTTGTGTCTTTAAGAGAATTTTGTTTGCCTTTGATGCGTACTCTGTTTAAATACATAGGTCGTGTGGTCATCACGCTGGTGGCTCTTGTGCTGTTGCTCTACCTTGTTGTGCAGCTGCCGGCCGTTCAGACCTGGAGCGCAAACAAAATTGCGGCAATGCTCACAAAAAACACCGGAGCGGATATCAAGATTAAAGCGCTCAATATCAAGTTCTTCAACCGCATATACGCAGAAGACGTCTCTGTAGTTATGGGTGATACCCTGGCTGTGGTAAACAAAATGGAGGCAAAGTTCTCCCTGAGGGGACTGCTCTCCGAGAGTTTAAGATTAAGAAGTGTGAAACTTAACGGAGGTAAGTTCTGCATTGTCAACGATACGGATTCCACAACCAATCTCAGCCGCTTTATCTCCATCTTCAAAAAGGAGAAGAAAAAGGAGTCCGATACAAAATTCCGTCTCAGAAATGTGGAGATAACGGATTTCACCTTTAAGTATGATAACAGATTCAAGGAGAGAAAGAGTGAAGAGTCTCAGATAGACTTTACCAATATTCTGGTAAGTAACCTGAATACCTCCATCTCCAACATCTACTTCTCCAACGACTCCACCTCCGCAGTTATTAACTCCCTCAGTTTCAATGAGAGGAGCGGACTGAACCTCAAATCTCTGGCATCTGATTTTAAGATGACCCCAAGTCAGATTTATCTCAACCAATTGGCTTTGGCCATAGACGAGAGCGTTATCAATACGGATCATCTTGCCTTTAATTATAAGGACTTCAGCGCCTTCAAGACCTTTACGGATGATGTTGCTCTGGATGTTATACTAAAGAACACCGCACTGGATCTTAAGACATTGGGATACTTTGCTCCTAAACTCTCTAAATCAGACCTTAGGGTGAATCTGAACGGAGCGGTTGAGGGGCCGGTAAGAGACCTCAAGGCCAAGTATCTAACGGCTGTCAGCCAGAAGGGACAAACCAGCGCAACTATCAGGAATGCAAGAATCTACGGTCTTCCGGATAAAGACAATACCAATATCAGTGCAGATGTGGAGAGACTCTCTACCACCGGTAAGGATCTGAGTGAGATAATCTACGGGTTCACCGGAAAAGGCGTCTCTGTTCTGGAGAATCTTCCGCCGTTGCTTACCTACGAATACTCAGGAAAAGTGTCCGGAAAACTGACTGCCCTTAATACTGAAGGAGTACTCCAATCCACAGACGGAACTGTAAGCCTGGCAGCCTCACTCTCCACTAAGGCAACCGGCAAAGAGCCTCTCTTCAAGGGATTTATAGATGCAAAAGAGTTTAACCTCGCTCCGTTTGTTTCCGGTGTAAAACTGGGCAAATTTACCGGAAGAGGAAACGTTGAGATTATTCAGAATAACGGAACCGTTGTAAAGATAGATACCCTATCCATTTACAAGATTAACTTCAACGGCTACAACTTTACCAATTTGAGGGCCAAAGGCTCTCTGGATCCGGAGAAGTTTGAGGGAAAGGTTATATGCCATGACCCTGCATTGGACCTTCTTTTCCAGGGTGTTATATCCACCTCCAGGGTTGGGGAGAGAAGCTATAACTTCTACGCCAACATACCATACGCAGACCTTAAGGCTCTCAAGCTGGACAACAGAGATTCCATCTCCGTCATAAGCGCCTCAGTATCTGCGGATTTAATTCAGAACAGAAACAACGATATCTTTGGATACGTCAATGTAGATGACTGCATCTACACCAACAGCAACGGCGAGTTCCCTATCGGGAATATAGATGCCAACTCCCTCTATCAGAATGACAAATATGTGATAAACTTCATATCCGACTTTGCTAAGGGAAGGTATGAGGGTACAACAATGATAGACGGTTTCATAGAGCAGATGAAGGAGCAGATACTCTCCACCCACCTTGGAAATCTGCTTTCAGACAGGAAAGAGAGTATTCGCGGAAACAGATACGGAGAGAATTATTCTCTTACCCTTCAGACTCTCAACATGCAGGGAATCAACCAGTTTATCTGCCCGGGCCTCTATATTCAGCAGGGCAGTTCAATGAGGATAAGGGTCAGCGAGAATGACCACTACCGCATTATGCTTAACAGCGGAAGAGTTGCTCTGAGAGAGAATTATCTGAAGAATATCCGCCTGAATATAAGTGACAGAGACTCACTGATTACCGGCTCCTTCTTCTCCAAAGATATCTCCATTGCAGGGTTCGGTGTAGACAGCACCCGTATTATGGCAAGAGGTACGGATAACAATCTGAATCTCAGCATCCGCTTCCACAATGACTCCACCGGTCTGAATAACACCAACCTTAATACCACGGTTAAGTTCCTCACAGATACTGTAATAGTTAAGGGCGGCCGCAGAATGTTCTTTGACAGCCCTATTCAGGTGGCTCTCAATAACTCAGACATTACACTGAAAGGAGTTAAGTGGGAGATAAACCCTTCTACAATAACCTACTCAGATTCACTTATTTACGTAGACAATCTGAAGATATTCAACGGAGATCAGAACCTGATGGTTGGAGGTACGCTCTCCAAACACATACGAGACTCCCTGGGAATCAAGATGGAGCGCTTCAACATTGCCCTTTTGGAGCAGTTCCTCTCCAATGACTTTTCATTGCAAGGCTTGCTCTCCGGAAGAGCCATCTTCTCTCTAAACCCTAACAGCACCAGTATGATGGCAGGCTTTAGGGGAGACTCAATGTATGTAAACAATACTCCTGTTGGTCAGGCATTTATAAGCGGCAAATGGTCTCCTCAGAATCAGAGATATGATTTGCTGCTTCAGACAAAAGAGAAGGATCAGACAATGTTGAACATCAGAGGATATTACCGTCCTCAGGGTTCATACTTTGATTTCAACTCCACACTGAACGACTTCTCACTTGCCTACTTTGAGCAGCTGCTCTCCTCCGTAATAAGCAATACCTCAGGTTCTTTGAACGGAAAGGTTCACGCCTACGGAACGCCGAAGGAACTCCATATAATTGGAGAGGATTGCCGTTTCAACAACTTTAAGTTTAAGATAAACTTCCTTAACGTTCCGTTTACTCTGAACGGTCCGTTCACCATAAATGACAACGGCATAACCTTTAAGAACAACTCTGTAACCGATGATTTTGGCGGAAAGGGAGTGCTCTCCGGAGGAATCACCTATAAGAATCTCAAGGATATAAAGGTTAGTACCAGATTAACGTTTGACAATCTCAACTGCCTGGACACCAAGGAGAAAGATAATGAAGACTTCTACGGAACCATCTTTGCCAACGGCTCGGTTACCATAAAGGGTGATCCAAAGAAACTTAACCTGAACGTAAACGCCACCACTCGTCCTAAGAGCTTCCTTCACATTCCTGTTTCCCGCGCTTCCAAGGCCAGCAGAACCAATATCCTAACCTTCCGTCAACCTGAACAGATTGTGGAGATAGATCCTTACGATACTCTCTATTTCTCTGCAGGAAAGAGCGTTAAAGAGCCTATGGAACTGGATGTTGCACTCACCGTAAACTGCAACAACGATGCGGATATCTGGTTGGAGGTAGATAAGAGCACCGGAGATATAATCAAGGCAAAAGGAAGCGGAAGAGTTGGAATAAATGTAAATCCTCAGAAGAACAAGTTTAAACTATCCGGCAACTATAAGATTGACGAGGGCAGTTATCACTTTGTACTTATGGGACTTACATCCAGAGACTTCAAAGTTCAAAGCGGAAGCAGCATCTCCTTCAACGGAGATCTTCCTAACACCTCTTTGGATATTACCGCAATCTACAGAACAAAGACTGCAATCAACCGCCTTATTTCAGACTCCACATTCGTCTCATCAAGGGCGGTGGATGCTACCATCCACATTACCGGACTGCTTTCCAACCCTCAGATAAAGTTTGGAATAGATATACCTGATCTTGAGCCTACTACAAAGGTTCAGGTGGAGGCGGCCCTCAACTCCGAGGAGAAGATTCAAAGACAGTTTGCCGCACTTTTGGCATTCGGAAGTTTTGTTCCCGAGACAGATTCCGGTATCTCCACAAATTCCAACGCTATCTATGCAAACGCCTCCGGAATGTTGGTGGGACAACTCAACAACATCTTTATGCAACTTGGCATACCATTGGATTTGGGCTTTAACTACCAGCCCGGAACCAAGACCTTCTCAGATGCCTTTGAGGTTGCCGTATCTACGCAACTCTTTAACAACAGGGTAATTATAAACGGAAGTATGGGTAATGACCCTTACTCCTTCTACACCGGAAATGACGTTAAGGGTAATATTGACGTAGAGGTTAAGATGAACCGCAAGGGTAACCTCCGTATGACCTTCTTCTCACACGCCACGGACTTCTACTCCAATGACCTGGATATGAGCCAGAGAACAGGCCTCGGTGTGGCATACCAGAGAGAATTCAACTCATTCAGAGATATCTTCAGAAAGAAGAGCGCCGCTCAGAAAGAGTACGAGAGAATACTCCGCCTGAAGAAGAAAGAGGAACGTAAGGAGAGAAGGAAGGCAAAGAAAGAGAAGAAGGATTAGAGAACAACCTCCTCTATTTTCCCAATTGAAAGTTCGTTATAAGGTCTTTCCACCCTAATGTAATTACCTGTATATCCGCCCATAAGAGAGCCGTTGCCGGTAACTTTGCCCTCAAAGAGAACCTTTTGAACACTCCCTTTGAAACGGTTGCAGTACTCTGCGTGCAACTCGTCGGATAGTTCCTCCAACGCTTTAACTCTTTGCGTCTTAACGGATTCAGGAAGATGCCCCTCCATCTTATAGGCAACGGTTCCCTCCCTCTTGGAATATGGGAATATGTGTAGAAACGCCGGTTTGATGGAACGGATAAAGTGAAGCTCCTCATTGAACTCCTCCTCCGTTTCACCCGGGAATCCGGCAATTACATCTATGCCAAAGAAAACATCTCCCATCTTCTTTCTGATGTACTCTATTTTACTGCGGAACAGAGCGGTATCATACCTGCGCCTCATCCTCTTAAGCACCGTATCCGAACCGCTCTGAAGCGGAATATGGAAGTGCGGCTGGAACTTTTTGGAGGTGCTTATCCAATCTATCATCTCATCCGTCAGAAGGTTTGGCTCAATTGAAGAAATCCTGTAACGCTCAATCCCCTCAACCTTATCCAACTCCTTCAGAACAGGGAGCAATCCCCCTTCATAGTCCCCGATGTTAACTCCCGTTAAGACAATCTCTTTCACCCCTTTTGAGGCAATCTTTCTTGCCTGAGAGAGCAGAACATCCATTGGGACGCTTCTGCTTCTTCCTCTGGCATAAGGGATTGCGCAGTATGTGCAGAAATAGTTGCAGCCGTCCTGAACCTTTAAGAACGAACGGGTACGCTCTCCATAGGAGCAGGCCGGAAATATGGACTCAACAGATTTTGAGAGAATACTCCCCTTCTCCTTCTGACCGAATACGGCACTCACCCCCTCTATCTTTTCAATTTCTTCTCTCTTAAGCTCTGCATAACAGCCGGTTACATAGATAACGGCAGATGGGTTTCTGCGGTGGATTTTACGGATTATGTTGCGGCACTTCTTTTCAGAATGCTCGGTTACGGTGCAGGTATTCACAACAAAGATGTCTGCACTTTCGTTTGCGGAAACCTCTCTGAAACCGGCCTTTACAAACTGCTGAGCAATTGCGCTGCTCTCCGCAAAGTTCAGTTTGCAACCCAGTGTCACAACTGCAACGCTCCGTGTCTTATCCGTAGAACTCACTTATAACTGGTATGTTACGCTGGATGCGTAGAGTTTCCCGCCCAGCGGAGGGTTCAGTTTATCTACAGTAACCTTAGCCTTCTCAATGGTTGGAAAATTCTCCTTAACCGCACTCACAATCCTCTTTGCCACATTCTCCAGCAGTGCGGAAGGCTTCTCCATCTCACTCTTTACAATATCATAAAGATCCTGATAATTAACAGCATGCTCAATATCGTCACTCTCCGCAGCCCTGGAGAAATCTCCCTCTACGCAAAGATTGACCACAAAGCGGTTTCCTACAACCCTCTCCTGGCTGAAACAGCCGTGATAGGCGTAGAACTCCATATCTTTTAACTCTATCTTATACATAATCAACCAAGTAAAATGAAGACGCATGGTCTTTTACCAATCTTTATCCCGCTCTTTTTCCACATCCCCACAGGTTTAGTCTTGATAAACTCGCTAGGAAGGGAGATGTCTGCAGCAATGGTAAGCATTGTGTTTGAGGAACATACCTCCATAAAGGATGAAAGGAGTGAATCATTGCGGTAAGGTGTCTCAATGAATATCTGACTCTGATTCAGTTTCTTGGAGAGAGCCTCCAGTTGACGGATCTTTGCCCTTCTGGCCTCCTCCTTAATTGGAAGGTAGCCGTTGAAGGCAAAGTTCTGCCCCTGCAAGCCGCTGGCCATCAGAGCCATCATTAAAGAGGATGGCCCAACCAGAGGAATCACCTGAATATCCTCCGCGTGAGCTGCAGCAACCAGAATTGCACCCGGGTCTGCAACCGCCGGAAGTCCGGCCTCCGAGATAAGTCCTACGTCATTCCCCTCCTTAAGAAGAGAGACATAGCCGGCCGCCGTTTTAGGGTCTGTATGTTCGTTCAACTCGTAAAAATTGAGCTGCTCTATTTTTCCCTTGAGTCCGCAGCGGGAGAGGAAACGTCTTGCGGTTGTAATCTCCTCAACCACAAAATGTTTTACTGTCTCCATTATATAAATATTGAGAGCCGGTACGCTATCCGTAACGGGGCTCTCTCCCAGCGGAGAGGGAATCAGATATAGTTTACCTTTTGACATCGGCACAAAGATAGATTTAATTTCATAATTTTACATTATGAAGAATTCAATCACATTCCTAGGAACCGGAACCTCTACGGGCGTCCCAATGATTGGGTGCCACTGCTCCGTATGCACTTCAGATGATCCCAGAGATAAGAGACTGAGGACCTCCGCCCTTGTGGAATATGATGGTCTTAAGTTACTTATAGATTGCGGACCGGACTTCAGAACCCAGGCTCTCACCTACTCAATTGAGAACTTTGACGCCATTCTTTTAACCCACCAGCATAAGGACCATACCGGCGGTTTGGATGATATAAGAGCGCTCAACTACATCTGCCGTAAATCTTTCCCTATCTACTGTGAAAACAGGGTCTTAAACGGGCTTAAAAGAGAGTATGACTACGTCTTCTCTCCCAACCCCTACCCCGGAATTCCTCAGTTTGACATCCATATCATAGATGAGAACCCTTTCCAAATTGAGGGCCGTACAATCGTGCCAATCAGGGCAATGCACGCCTCTCTCCCAATTCTCGGATTCAGGTTTGGCGCTCTGGCCTACATTACGGATGCCAGCAGTATAAATGATAAGGAGATTGAAAAGCTTAAAGGGCTCAATGTGTTGGTAGTAAGTGCGGTAAGAAGAACAAAGCATCCTTCTCACCTATCGCTGAAACAAGCGGTGGAACTGGCGGTTACAGTAGGAGCAAAGGAGAGTTACATAACTCACATCTCTCACCAAATGGCGGAAGATGAGAGGAATATAAAGGGAAGACACGCAGATCTGATGAAGGAGATGCCTTACGGAGTCTCCATTGCGTATGACGGTCTTAAAGTAGAATTCTGATTACTTCAGGTTATCAAAAGAGAAAGGAATCAGATCATTAATTGAACCAATCACCTCAATCTTTTTGGCAGAACCCAATATCACCTTTATTGGAACGCCTCCCCTCTTCTGTGCGTCCAGCATAACCTGAATGCAGGCGCCGCAAGGACGGGTCGGAGTCTCGGTAAGGCGTCTGCCCCTCTTGGCAGCTATCGCGATACTCTCAACAGCCACACCGGGGAAGTGAGAAAGGGCGTAAAACAGTGCAATTCTCTCTGCACAAAGGCCGGAAGGAAAGGCCTCGTTCTCCTGATTTGCAGCTTTAACTATCTCACCGTTAGCGAGTCTGAGGGCCGCACCCACATGAAAGTTTGAAAAAGGAGAGTATGAAAGAGAGCAGGCAGAAACCGCCTCTTTTAGCAGTTGCGCATCTTGTTCGGATAACTGATCCTTAGATGTGAACTCCTGATATTCAATAGTTATTTTTTTCTTCATACAGTACAAATTTAACTAAATTTGTCTATCGGAGATTGAAAAGAGAAAAAATATGAGCAATAAAAAGAGAAAAGGAGGAAAAACAATCCTCGCAATCATCATCCTGGCAGTGATTTGCCTTGCAGGATACAACGCCTTCAAATATCTGGAGAAGCACCGCAAGAACGTAATTGGAAAGAGTACGCTCTACATCAGACCCGGCACTGATTTCCAAACTCTTATGGACACCCTCTCCGGCAGGCTTATAAACCTTAAATCTTTCATAAAGATTGCGGAGAAGGAGCAACTCCCTTCTCAGATTCATCCGGGCCGTTACGTCATTGATTCCACTATGAGTAACATACAGTTGGTCAGGAACTTAAAGTACGGATATCAATCTCCTCTGATGGTCTCCATAAACGGCCGCATCCGCACCTCAAAACAATTGGCCGCAAAACTTGGAAAGAGGCTCTGCGCAGATTCCGCAGAATTTATGGAGGCATTTAAAGACAACAACTTCCTAAAGAGCCTTGAGACGGATACCTCCAATCTGCTATCTCTCATAATTCCGGAGAGTTACGAGTTTTACTGGACTGTTACTCCAAAGGAGTTTCTCCAGAGGATGAAAAAGGAGAGAGACAAGTTCTGGACTCCGGAGAGAATCCAGCAGGCAAGAGAACTAAAGCTTACCCCTAACCAGGTCTCCGTTTTGGCCTCCATTGTTTATGGAGAGAGCAACTATGTACCTGAGTATCCAAAGATTGCAAGCGTTTACCTTAACCGTTTGAATAAGGGCTGGAAACTCTGTGCAGACCCTACGGTTGTCTATGCCACCGGAGATTTCACCCTTAAGAGAGTTCTTAAAAAGCATCTGGAGACAGACTCTCCTTACAACACCTATAAGGTGTACGGACTTCCTCCGGGCCCAATTATGATACCTACCAAAGAGTGTATAGACGGCGTTCTAAACTCCGATAAGACAGACTATTACTACTTCTGCGCAAGCCCTTCCTTCAACGGCACGCACCGGTTTGCACGCACGGAGAGGGAGCATTTTGCAAACGCTGCAGCCTACAGAAAAGGGTATGATTCTCTGATGAGAGCCAAAGCAAAGGCAAACTGAGTATAAAAGAGAAAAAATTGTCTATATTTGCAGCGGGGTAAGTCGTATACGACCAGCTCCCTCAAAACTCCCCCAGGGTCGGAAGGCAGCAAGGGTATGAGGTTGTAGCGGTGCGATATATCAAGCTTGCCCCTTTTTTATTTACCATTTACCAAATGAAAATCATCGTAGGACTGAGCGGAGGTGTAGATTCCAGTGTTGCCGCACTCTTGCTTAAGCAGCAGGGTTGTGATGTTGAGGCCATGTATATGCAGAACTGGCACGATATCACCGGCACCCTTCACGGAGAGTGCGAGTGGGAGGAGGAAAAGGTTGTGGCTGAGATGGTTGCAAAGCAAATCGGGATACCTTTCCACTTTGTAGATTTAAGTGATGATTACCGCAGGCAGGTGGTAGATTATATGTTCAGCGAGTATGCGGCCGGACGCACTCCAAATCCGGACGTAATGTGCAACAGCAAGATAAAGTTCGCCTCATTTCTAAAAAAGGTGGAAGAGCTTGGAGGTGACATGGTTGCAACGGGCCACTATTGCAAAAAGGAGACTATAACCGTTAACGGCAGGGAAGTTTACAGAATACTTGCAGGAGATGACCCCAACAAAGACCAGAGCTATTTCCTCTGTCAACTAACTCAGGATCAGTTAAAAAAGGCTCTCTTCCCGATAGGTCATCTTACTAAACCCCAGGTGCGAGAGATTGCCCGCAAGTACAATCTCCCCTCTGCAGAGAAGAAAGATTCTCAGGGAATCTGCTTTGTGGGTAAGGTGGATCTTCCCGTTTTCCTCCAGCAGAAACTGAAGGCAAAGGAGGGAAACGTTGTGGAGATTTTCAAAGAGGATTATCCTGTAATTAAGCAAAGAGCAGATAAAGAGGCGGTTGCAAAGGACACCACAAATGAAAACCTCTTCAAAGAGTGTCTGCCTGTTACCTATCTTCCTGAGGATGGGAAAGTTATAGGAAAGCATATTGGCGTTCAGTACTACACCATAGGGCAGCGTCACGGCCTCAACATAGGCGGCCACCAGGGCTCAATCTTTATAATCTCAACAGACACCGCCACCAATACTATCTATGTGGGAGAGGGCAAGGAGCATCCCGGTCTCTTCCGCAATGGTCTTATAATCAAGCCGGAGGAGATTCATTGGATAAGAGAGGATCTTAAGATGAAGGAGGAAGAGCAAAGAGAGTATCTTGTGCGCATACGTTACCGTCAGCCTCTTCAGAAGGCCACACTAAAAATGAGAAAAGAGGGAATGTTCATCCTCTTTGAGAAGCCTCAAAGGGGAATAACTCCGGGGCAGTTTGCCGCCTGGTATGAAACAGACGGTGAAATGCTGGGCAGCGGCCCAATAAATCAATAGATTATAAATCTCTGTCAGACAACTTCATAAGAGCACGTTGAACCTCTTTATCCGTAATATTGTCATAACGGATATAGTAGTCCAAGCCGTACAGATTGCGTACAATCAGCCCTTTGAGCATAGACTTAAGTTCTCCTCCGCTTCTTGCAAGCTCCTCATCCGTGAACTTAACGCCCTTATCCTCAGCATATTTTAAGAACTCATTCAGATAATTATCAGAGACAGAAAAACTCTTAACAAACTTTTGGAAGACCTTGTCATTCTGCTCCTTCTGCTGGGAAGCGGAGAAGATGCCGTACTTCTTCTCAAACTCTTTACGGTGAGAGTCTGCATATATGCTTACAAAGTCCGAGAGAATTCCCCTATTTACCGCTGCTATGTAACTCTTTGAGTAATAGGATGTATCCAGCGGCATGTAGATATCCGGAATAATTCCTCCGCCGCCGTAAACCGTTCTTCCCAGCTTCAAAGTCTTGAACTTCAATGAGTCGTTAATCTTTATGCTGTCCAGGTTGAACTGCTCTCCGTTTGCAAATCTCTCATAGAAGTTGCGGTAGTATTCCATTGCCTTTCCCATCTCGTACGGAGATTGAATAACACGTCCGCTAGGAGTGTGATAGCGTGCAACGGTCACTCTTATTCTGGCACCGTCCTGAAGCGGATACTCCTGCTGCACAAGCCCTTTGCCAAAGGAGCGGCGTCCAATTACGGTACCTCTGTCCCAGTCCTGAACCGCACCCGCTACAATCTCACTTGCAGATGCAGAGTTCTCATCTATAAGTACAACCAGAGGAACCGTCTGGAGTTTACCCGTTCCGTCCGCCAGATCATCCGTTCTGCTGACGGCACGACCTTCAGTGTAAAGAATCAGCTGATCCTTCTCAAGAAACTCATTTACAATGCGTAACGCAGCGGAAAGATATCCGCCTCCGTTACCCCTCAAATCCAAAATGAGACCGTTTTTTACGGAACCTCCCAGAACCGGATTCATTATCTCCTCGTATGTCTCTGCACCAAAGTTACTTACGCGCACATACATAATACCGTCTGCTATCTGGTAAGCGGAAGTAACGGTGTTCAGTGGAATCTTGTCTCTGGTAATTACCAGTTCTGTCTCTCCCTTTACGCCCCTTCTTATAATTCCAACCTTTACCTTGGTTCCCTTATCTCCTCTAAGGAGTTTAAGAACCTTTGTCTGTGTAAGGCCGGTTCCGCTAACTACCTTATCATCAACGCGGTTAATCTTATCTCCGGCACGCAGCCCCACCTTCTCTGACGGCCCTCCCGGTATAACGCTCTGCACGGTAAGAGTATCTCTAATTATTGCATACTCAATTCCTATTCCCTCAAACTTTCCAATCAGAGGCTCCTCCATCTCCTTAACGTCTTTTGCAGAGATATATGAAGAGTGCGGATCCAACTCCTGCATGGTAGTTATCATAGCCTCCTCAGAGAGTTTCTCAATATTTATGGTATCCACGTATGCGTTTCCCAAAACGTAGAGAATCTGTTTGAACTTGGCAGCCTGAATGTTAAGAGCGGTAGAGTTATAATTCAGACTCTGTTTAACTTTAGGCTGCTTAAGATAACTCTGCCCCAAAAGAGAGACCGGAAGCAGAGAAAAGAGCAATAAGAAGATGTAGATTTTTCTCATTTTATTTGATTTACGCGTATTTTGGGTACATCAAATTTCATACCCTCTTCTGCAAGATATGTCTCCGGGAAGATGTTTCTGGCCTCCTGCAGAAGCAAATCGAGATTTTTATATCTCGATGAAAAATGGCCCAGCACCAACTTTTGAGCCCCCGCCTCAACTGCAACTCTTGCGGCATCTTCACTTGTGGAGTGGGCGGTTGTTCTGGAAAGTGCCTTTAAATCAGAGGCGTATGTAGCCTCATGATAGATAAGGTCCGCTCCTTTTATCCAACCCGCCAGCTGAGGGAACGGAGCAGTATCCGTGCAGTATGCAAAAGCCCTTGGTTTGAAAGGAATATAGTTCTCTATATTTGGCTTTATAACCCTTTCTTTTTCCTTAAAAAGATAGCCGTAGGTCTCTACCCTGTGACGCAGAGGAAAGGCGTAAACTTCCAGGTTTTTAAAGCTCTCCAAAAGCAGTGGCTCACTGCATTTTACCTTATGGATAACTATCTCATATCTAACCTTTCCAAACTCCCTGTAGAAGGTATCAACCATACTTTCAATATCACCAGGAGCATAGATGTGCAGAGCGGATGCCCTGCCCACCATATCCATAGTTGAGAGCAGGCCGTAGAGGCCGAATACGTGGTCTCCGTGAAGGTGGGAAATGAAGATGTTATCTATTCTGGAGAAGGGCAGTTTGTACTTGGCCAGAAGCATCTGAGCTCCCTCTCCGCAATCAATTAAAAACAAGCGCCCACCCACGGTCAGTGAGTGAGCACTTGGATATCTGCCGGTTGTAGGGCGGGCAGATGCCGTCCCTAATGTAGTCAGAGAAAAATCCACTATTTAGACTCTCCCTTTTCCATCTCCTTCTTAAGGTCTGCCAAAGAAGAGATGTCACCGAGAGTTGTCTTCTCAACGCTTGCCTTTACCTTCTTGATAGCCTTCTTAGTGCTCTCTGCCTCAGCCTCTTTCTCCTTTGCTATCTCGCCGGCCTCTGCTCTCTTCTTATCCTCGGCGATTCTGGTGTGTGAAAGGATAATCTTCTTTGAACCCTTATTGAATTCGATAACCTTGAAATCTAATTTCTCTTCTGCCTTTGCAGTAGTACCGTCCTCTTTTACAAGGCCTTTCATTGGAGCAAAGCCCTCAATACCATACTGAAGAGCAACTGTTGCGCCCTTGTCATTGAATGAAACAACTGTTCCCTCGTGGATAGAACCAGGAGTGAATACTGTCTCAAAGGTATCCCAAGGATTCTCCTCCAACTGCTTGTGACCCAGTGAGAGACGGCGGTTCTCCTCATCAATATCAAGAACTACGACCTCAAACTTCTCACCAAGTGAAGTGAACTCGGATGGATGCTTAATCTTCTTAGTCCAGGAGAGATCGGATACGTGAACGAGTCCGTCTACACCCTCTTCCAACTCTACGAATACGCCAAAGTTGGTGAAGTTTCTAACAATTGCAGTGTGCTTGCTGCCGGCAGGATATTTCTCCTTAATGGTTGCCCATGGATCTGCCTTAAGCTGCTTAATTCCGAGTGACATCTTGTGCTCGTCACGGTCAAGAGTAAGAACCTGAGCCTCAACCTCCTCACCAAGTTTCAAGAAGTCCTGAGCGCTTCTGAGGTGTGAGCTCCAGCTCATCTCTGATACGTGGATAAGACCCTCAATACCAGGAGCTATCTCAACGAATGCACCGTAATCTGTAAGAACTACAACCTTACCCTTTACCTTGTCACCAACCTTAAGGTTTGGATCAAGAGCGTCCCAAGGGTGAGCGGTAAGCTGCTTCAGACCAAGAGCAATTCTCTTCTTCTCCTCATCAAAGTCAAGGATAACAACGTTAATCTTATCATCCAGGTGAACAATCTCCTCAGGGTTACCAATGCGGCCCCAGGAGAGGTCTGTAATGTGGATAAGTCCGTCAACACCGCCAAGGTCTACGAATACACCGTAAGAGGTGATATTCTTAACGGTTCCCTCAAGAACCTGACCCTTCTCAAGTTTAGAGATAATCTCACTCTTCTGAGCCTCAAGCTCTGCCTCAATAAGAGCCTTGTGAGAAAGAACTACGTTGCGGAAGTCCTGGTTGATCTTTACAACCTTGAACTCCATAGTCTTCTCAACAAATACGTCGTAATCTCTGATTGGCTTCACATCTATCTGAGAACCAGGCAGGAATGCCTCAATTCCAAATACGTCTACAATCATACCGCCCTTTGTACGAGCCTTAATGAAGCCCTTAACAATCTCGTTCTTCTCAAATGCCTCGTTAACTCTGTCCCAAGACTTGAGAGAGCAAGCCTTCTTATGTGAAAGAATCAACTGACCTTTCTTATCCTCAGGGTTTTCTACAAGTACATCTACTTTGTCACCTACTGCAAGGTCAGGATTGTATCTGAATTCATTTCTCTGGATAACACCCTCGCTCTTGTAACCTACGTTTACAATAACCTCTTTCTGAGTAAGACCAGTTACTGTACCCTCAATAACCTCATTCTCAGCAATCTTTGAAAGAGACTCGCTATACTTCTGCTCAAGTTCCTCTTTAGACTCTGAAGACGGTACATTGTTCTCAAATGCGTCCCAGTCAAACTTTGCAGGGTCAATAGATCTGTTACTCTTTCTTTTTCTTACGGGAGTTACCTCCTCATTTTCAACATTTTTAATTTCTTCGTTCATAATAAAAAAAACAAATTAGTAGTTAAACATTATTTGTAGATCAGCCCACGGGCTGAAATTCAAGCGTGCGAAGATAGTAAAAAAAGCCATTTCCCCACACTTTTCTCAATATTTTTCCTACCTTTAAGGAAAATATAGAAGAAAACAATATGCTACCTCTTTTTTCCTACAAAAAAAGCACAAAGTCTTTTCTTTTAATAGTGCTATTATTAAGCACTTTGCAACTATCTGCACAATCTTCTTTCAAGTTCTACGATGAGATTTCTCTTCCTCAGACAGATGCGTGGGACTTTATTCGCCAGGGAGACGTTTCACCTTCACTATACACAGGAACCATAAACCTTTCTATTCCAATATATTCCTATAAAGACAAAGATTTCAACATTCCTATTGTTGCAACGTATTCCTCTAACGGCAACACCCCAAACCAACTCCCGGGTATCCTGGGGCCAGGATGGAATCTGGAGTTAGGTGGGTGTATCACCCTTGAAACCAACGGAATACCGGATTACGGAGAGAACGTAAAACACGTACCCGGATTCTATTCCATGCATACAGATAACTATTACAGTTCTCATGAACCAAATAAATGGTGGCGGTTTATGTATTCTCTCCTTCAAAACGGCTCAGGTACAGGCGCTCCGGAGATTGTATGGTGTCCGGGAACAAAGCCTACCAACAACCACCAAGGAGAGATAGATGCCCAGCCTGATATTTTCCACTTTTCCGTGCCTGGCCATAAAGGCAGTTTCCATCTCGGTTTCCGAGGAGAGGTCATCTTTTCAAACACTACCTATGACAGAGAGGGTTATAAGTTGGATATAGAAACTCAAGCTTTATCATCTTCTCCTTATGGGTTCAGCAGGTTCAGCAAGCTGACTATCACCGCTCCGGACGGATACAAGTATATTTTCCTTGGTAACCCTGAATATAACAGCGTTGACCTTTCTAAAAGCGGAGAGAGAATCAACTACGATATCATCACGGCATGGCATCTCACAAAGATTGAAGCACCGAATGGAAGATGGGCGGCATTCTCATATAATTCTTATACCCACACAACATATACTCCGGGAAATATTAGAACTTCAGGAGGAGTGGAGGATACTCAATATTACTTTGATGACCCTATTATCCCTTATTATTCTGTAAGCGGAAAAACCGATGATATAAGAAGTCAGGAGAGAGAGACAAGAACAGCCGTTCTCAGTAATATAACCTTCAGCGACGGATCATATATCTCACTAATTTATAATGTATTGAGTTCTTCAGAAGGAGATGAATACCGTCAAGATCCCACCTCTTCTCTTGCTGCTTATTCCAACACCATAAGGCTCAATACCATAAGTGTAGTAAAAGCCGGAAGAAACGAACAAGTTTCAAATGCCCATTTTACCTATGCCAGAAACACAAACGGAGCAAAGACAAACTACCTGCAGTCTATAACAGTCCATGGAGACGGGACCTACTCTTTCCAATATGTCGGTTGGAACGATTCCTCCAAACCCTATCCCAACCATAACTGTTTCCAAGTTGACCACTGGGGATTCTATAACGGAAAAAACGGGCTTTATTATCCTACCTCTACGCTGAATGTAGAGACTCAGAATGAGACCATTACAGGTAACTCCAGAAATCCCGATGCCAACTATGCCACATTGGGGATGATTGAGAGAATCAACTATCCTACAGGAGGATACACCACGTTCGAGTATGAACCGCATGACTACTCCGTAGCGGTAAGCAGAACCTATGACACCCTTTCTACAAAGAGTTTTGCGCCAAGACTTATCGCTCTCAACGGAACGGCAGGAGGACTGAGAATAAAGAAGATATCATCCTACCTGAGTAACGGAACACTCAGTCTGGAAAAGAGTTATACATACAAAGATGCGCTAGGAAAGAGTTCAGGAATTCTAACTTGGGTACCCAGATATAAGGTGGCATTCTCTTGCCAGGCTACAAACAATCTCAAAGAAAATTCATCATATTACTCCTCTTCTCTGCAGGATTACGGCTTTGCAAATGTAGAATATCACTATGTAACGGAACATCTGAAGGATAGTACCAGAACACTTAACATATTCACATCCAATGCTGACGGGAAAGGATTCATAGATGCGCTGAAAGTGGAATGGGGTATGACCGTAAAAGAAAAAGCAGTGCTGGCTGACGGAACGACGGCTGAATGGGCTGTTTATCCTTATTTTGAGCCGGGGATAAAAAGCGTACATTTTGCCGTAGCACCAGTCACATCCCACCAGTCACAAAGAGGACAGCTGAAAGAGAGCAGAGTGTATAAGAACGACACCACAATGTCAGCGTCACTGATTCAAAAGACGGACTTCTTATTGGATTCATTAGCATATACATATCTGCCTTGTTACCTAGTAAGGAGGTTCGGAACATATCCTATCTTCATAGGAAAACACATGCCTAAGGAGACGGTTTCAATAACAAGGCCCAACGATATGAGCGAGGAGAAAACCGTAAAGAACATCTTAAAATACAACAGATACCAGGAGGTGATACAATCTACCCAGACAACACCGGAAGGAGATTCATTGATTACAGAGTATACGCACCTAAGAGACCTGGAAGAGAACGTAATACGAGCACATACCGTTTACTCCGCCATGAAGCGGAAAAATATCCTCAACCTCCCGCTGGAAGTAAGGACTTACAGAAAAAACAGCGGAGGAAACAGAGAACTTATTTCCGGAACAAGATGTACTTACGCTCTCTTCCCTCACGGGACCGACACACTCATAAAACCATCATTGGTAGAGGTATATGATACTGACAGTCAGAGTTGGAAGACAGAAGCCAAACTGACTTCATACGATGCCTTCGGAAATATCACGCAACTGGAAGATAACCTCAAGAACACGGTCTCTTACCTCTGGAGCAGTGATGGGCAGTACCTCATGATGCAGGCAAAAGGGCTTACACAAAATCAGGTGCAACAATACATATCCACCTCAATAAGTGCGGCAAACGGAATATCGGACAACGAAGAGGCACTGTTAAGAAACGCCTTCCCACAAGCTGAGATAACTACAATAAAGTATACCTGCGGAGCGGGACCACAAAGGATAAGAGACAACACGGGGATGACAACGGATTATACTTATACCCAATGGGGAAAGCTCAAAGAGACAAAACGTTACAAGACAGACCTGACAGCTGTAGCTGCCGAGAAGAACACGTATTCTAACGACAACTAGAAAAAGTATTGGTATGAAAACAAACCATTTTATAACGGTGATTCTGCTCTTCGTTCTCTCTCTTGTAACGGCACTGCCGCTAAGAGCACAGAGGACGCCCGAGCCTATTGAGGCGGTGGTTCAGATAAATGTACCCATGCCTGTAGAGCAACTGAACGAGCAACATACTTCTACCTTTACCTATTCTCTGCCTTATGCCGGAGGGACAGTCTCGTTCGCGGCGTTCTTTAATCCGGATCTGAACAGTTCCCTCTCTTTTGTAGAACAGGTAAATAGCTATCTGGCTTCCATTCAAGCAGATACCCTTATAACTTGTACTGCATGCTCTACAGACCTCTCACAGACGTGGTATGACTTCACGTTTCAGATTCTGCCAAATAACAACACCTTTGATCCGAATCATCCTACTAAAGCGGCTCATAGAGAGATCCGTCTTTCCTTCCCACTCTCTACAGGGTCACATCTTTTCATAAGCATAGAGCAGGAGAAAGGTGCAGACCGCCCGGAAGTATTCCCTACCTGGACAGATGACAGAACACCTATTGAGGAACCTTCAATAAAACATACTCCGGACTCGCTACAAGAATATGAAACGCTCTCCAACTGGATAAGAAAGGCTACATACATTGGAGAGAATCCATATACCCCTACGGACTCTATAGTAGACATTGTCTTCTATAACGGACTCGGGCAGCCAAAGCAGGCGGTACAGGTAGGAGCAAGCGCCAACAGCAAGAAAAACATCATTGTAAACTCTCAGTATGATCCTATGGGTAAGATGCTAAGAGAGTATCTCCCTTACGTATCTACTTCCAACTCCGAGAGTTATGACACTCCTGCAGCTAACAAACAAATTGCTTATTACCGGGGGATATACGGACAGAACGAGGAACATCCGTATTCGGAGAAAGTGCCGGAAGCTGCTACAGACCGTATACTGAAGCAGTTCAGTCAGGGAACAATATTCCGCAGTGAGGGGCGGTTCTTGGCAAACAGCTATGAGCTCAACCACCTATCTGACAGCATCCCTATACTAATGGCTGAAAACGGTATTATCTATAACAGAGGATTTTACGGAGGAGGAGAACTATTCAAGACAATTACCATTGACCCGGACGGGAAAGCGGCAGCTGCTTTTACGGACGAGAACGAAAGAACCATTCTTGTAAGATCTTACCTAGGTGGGAGTGCAGATACCTCTTACACTGCAGGATGGAGTGATTTGGTATATGTATATGATAAGAAAAATCAGATTGCGGCCGTAATAACTCCGGAGGGCGAGAAAGAAAGAAACAGAAATCTCAGCCAGATAAGCACAGACTCCGAGTGGGCAAGAAAACGCTGTTACATATATAGTTATGATGCGCTGGGGAGGATGACTTCAAGAAGATGGCCGGCAAGAGGGGAAGAACTGCTGGTGGTAGATCCGGCAGGAAGGGTGGTGGCTACGCAGGACTCCCTACTAAGAGAAAACGGAAGATGGATTCTCACCCGTTATGACCTGACTTCAAAGCCGGTAGAGACACTTTTAACTCAGCAGAGCATAAGCGAGAGCAATATGAGGAGTTACTTCTCCTATCAGACGGCGCAGACGTACTTCAACCAAGGCGGGACGGCACCGTTCTGTCCTGCAGTTTACTCTCTTTCGGATAACATTCCGCTCTCTTACAGCCAGATAGGAAAGACAGCAATGCAGGCGGTCATTCCTACAAACATAAATAACCAATCCTTAACACTTTCATTCTTACCTGAGAGTGAGACGGTAACAACGGCAGACGTGGTAACGGATGCAGTAGGAGCGCTCCTTTGGGAGAAGAACGCTATGACGGCTACAGCGGACGGAAAACTCCTGGGAGTGGCGGAGAAAGACTCTACGGCTAAGACCGTAACGCAAAGCGAGGTGCTGTACAGGTATACCGCCTACTTCTATGACTGTTGGAGAAGACCCGTGCAGACGGTAACAAAATATCCGGACGGATCACTGCTTAGAGCTTCCACAAAGTATAACTTTCAGGGGATGCCAATAAAGCAGGTGGTAAGGATGACAGTGCCCGAGGGAAATGATCTTGGGGCAATAAGTACCTCACAGACAGACTCTCTGAATGCAGTGCTTACGGAGTCATTCAGCTATGATGACAGAGGGAGGATGCTCGCATCTAACTCCAGCATCATAACGTTCATGACACTACAGCAGGGAGGAAACATAGTTTATTCGGACACCCTCACAGCAGCGTCTAACGCCGTCTTCACGTATGATGAGCTCGGGCATCTGGTTGGAAAGACGTTGGGAAGTGCTTTCAGCCAGGAGTTTACATACAACATCCAGGATTGGATGACGGAGGTGAAAACAAAGAAAGGGACAGCTAACATCTTCAATCAGAAGTTAAGATACTATAACCCGCAGAAGAACTATACAACGCCACTCTTCGGAGGGAACATATCGGAGTGGGAGACAACGCAGGGGACAGAGGAGAGCAACACCTACGCTTTTGTATTTGACAAACTCGGAAGACTGAACGCAGCAAACAGGTTTGAAGGAAGTAGTCTATTACCGGACAACTCTTATACAGAGAAAGAGATAACATACGACAGGAACGGAAACATTCTTACACTCTTAAGGCTAAGCGAGTCTGCAATGAACGCAATGAATGACTTCTCATTTGCCTATGACGGAGACAAATTGGCCTCTATTTCAGGGTCTAAGGAAGGGACTGCAGTGTCTGCAACTTACACTTATGACGGAAACGGAAACAACTTGTTTGAAGGGCTGGAGCAGGTAAGGATTTCTTACGGACTCAACAACCAGGTATTCAGGGTAAGAAAGTCAAATATGACTCCTTTGGGACTAAAGGGACCGAGACCGCCGGTAATGGTGGAAAGCATCATAGCAAATTACAATTACTTTGCAGACGGAGCAAAGTTTTCACTGACAGATGCTAACGGACTTACTAGATTATACTTAGGACCGTTCACCCTTGCAAGGAAAAAGACAGGAACAGGCACAAACAGCGCTTCGGTAACGCTCATGGAGAGTGCGGAAGCACAAGGGGCGGAGGCAAGGTTCGCTTTCGCAGCAACACCGCAGACAACGTTAGGAACGGACACCACATACACGGTTGATTACGAGACTCTTTACCTAGTAAAGGACCATCTGGGAAGCGTAAGGGTGATAACGGACAGCATGGGGAACGTACTGGAGAGAAATGACAACTATCCATACGGACTACGTACAGACTTGGGAAGGAACTACCCTACCCTGCCGGAAAAATACAGGGTAAGGCTGCCTAGTTCTACAAGCGCCTTCTCAACGGACTATATATCAGAGGCTTCACCTACTACTGCCGTACAGCCGTATAAACTACTGTACAACGGAAAAGAACTCCAGCTGATGGCGCAGACACCGCTGATTGACTACGGAGCAAGGCAGTACAACCCTATAACTACACGCTGGAACGCTCCGGATCCAATGAGTGAAAAGTACTATGGTTCTTCAGCGTATGCGTATTGCATAGGGAATCCGATTCTTAATTTTGATTTCAAGGGAATGGCTTCTTTTGTATATGATGGTAAAATAATTGGTAATGACGGAATTGATGATAATAGAATACTAGTTCTCAAAACAGAAGAAAAGGAATTCATAAGTGGAAACGATGTAATAAAAGGAGCTGGATTATCAAACAAAGAATTAAAAACAATCGTAAACTTCATAAAGAAGAATAGTGGAAATACCAAAGCATTTGCGCAGAACGATTCTCCCTACAAAAATTCCATTGAAATTATTTCCTCTCAAGAAATAAGAGGAAAAATGGTAGATATTGTTAGTCAAGATGATGGCACAGGTGGAACACTTGATAATAATAATCGAGAATATGGGGGATCTATAGAAGACGGAATAGTGGAACAATCTGCTCCTGGCCCAATTTGTGACCCATCAAAAAACGAAAATCCAAGTATGATTATTGAATCTAAATCAAAGGAGGCTCAAACATTTCATAGCCATTCTAGCGGTGATAAATGGTACAATAAAACTCATTACTTCTTCTCTCAACCACCGTCAAAGTTAGATATTGAAAATGCAGGCAATCAGACAAACTATGTTTTTGGAAGAGGAGATAAAAATGTGTATATATACAACTCTGACGGAGTCCAAGCAGTTATTCCTCAAAAGTATTTTATTACGCTAGGAAAGTAAATACTATGAAATACATAATCTCACTATTATTCATACTAATCGTTTGTTTAGATGTTTCAGCAAGTAACATCCCTTTAAATTTATTTAACTCAAGTTATCTATACAAAGTAAATGAACTACACTCTTTAATTTCTTCTGATATAAAAAACTACCATGAGATTTGTCAAAAGAAACAACCCAACGAATTAATCTGCATTGACCTTACCGGCATACCTAACAATATCAGAGCATCAATTGATTATAATGTAAATACTATTAAGATTTTACGAAATGGCAATGATACTAGACTTATGTTTAGAACTCAGTTACATCTTTCAACAATTAGCAGGAAACTAAGAAAACAATTGAATAAGGATGGTTTAATTGCTATTCTCCCAAAAATAGAGTTAGATAAGTCTATCATTAGAATTTCTTTATACCTAGAAAAACTTAGAATAGTTAAAGGAGATCTTACAGTCTCACTAAAAGATTCTGTTTCCAACTACTATTACATTAACGACATTTATTTTAAGCCAATCGAATCCGTTAATAATTTTAAAGACACTCTCGGGCGGTTATTAGTTGAAGCCCTAAATGATTATTACTTTGAATCAAATGAAGATTTAGATTTTTACAAAGAATTAGGTTTAATTGAAGATGATGAGTTTTATAATTCGAAACACTATCTGATAGATAAATCATCTCTTCCTGAAAAATTTCCGTATGATAGTCTCGTTTATAAAGATAGAACCTTTATTTTCTTGAAAGCATCTCAATTTCCACCATCACTGCGAAAGAAATCAATGAATGGTTTAGTAGTTGTAGAAAACCATATTTGGTTAGAACAAGATGGTACTCTTGTTATTAAAATATGTCCTATGATTTCTTATACAGCGGGAAGACCCAAAGTCATCCTTTTAACAAGTTGTTTAAATCCAGGTAGTTATTATTTCAATTTTCATTTTTCTAAAAGTTTAAATAGATGGCTAATTTATTGACATTCAAATATCTTGAGGCCTCAATATTGTAGCCTCTACCGTTCTTCGTTAATATTAAGATTATGATTATGAGAAAGAACAGAAACATATCACGTCAACTCTCTGTGAATAACCGCTTTATCACGGCGGTTATGCTCTTCGTTCTCTCTCTTGTAACGGCACTGCCGCTAAGAGCGCAGGGAACGCCCGACCCTTTTGAGGCGGTGGTTCAGATAAATGTGCCCATGCCGGTGGAAAAGCTTAACGAGCAGTATACATCTACTCTCTATTACTCCCTGCCCTATGCCGGAGGAACAGTCTCGTTTGCAGCGTTCTTTGATCCGGATCTTAACAGTTCTCTCTCTTTTGTAGAACAGGTAAATAGCTATCTAGCTTCCATTCAAGCAGATACGCTTATGACTTGTACCTACTGCTCTACAGACCTCTCGCAGACATGGTATGACTTCACTTTCCAGATTCTGCCAAATAACAACACCTTTGATCCGAATCATCCTACTAAAGCGGCTCATAGAGAGATTCGTCTTACCTTCCCGCTCTCTACAGGGTCAAATCTTGTTATAAGCATAGAGCAGGATAAAGGTGCAGACAGGCCGGAAGTATTCCCTACCTGGAGGGATGACAGAATACCTATTGAGGAACCTTCAATAAAACATACTCCGGACTCTCTGCAAGAATATGAGACGCTCTCCAACTGGATAAGAAAGGCTACATACATTGGAGAGAATCCATATACACCTTCGGACTCTATAGTAGACATTGTCTTCTATAACGGACTCGGGCAGCCAAAGCAGGCGGTACAGGTAGGAGCAAGCGCCATAAGCAAGAAAAACATCATTGTAAACTCCCAGTATGATCCTATGGGTAAGATGCTCAGAGAGTATCTCCCTTATGTATCTACTTCCAACTCCGAGAGTTATGACACTCCTGCAGCAAACAAACAAATTGCTTATTACCGGGGGATATACGGACAGAACGAGGAACATCCGTATTCGGAGAAGGTGCCGGAAGCCGCTACTGACCGTATATTGAAGCAGTTCAGTCAGGGAACAATCTTCCGTAACCAAGGGCGGTTCTTGGCAAACAGCTATGAGCTGAACCATATTTCTGACAGCATCCCTATACTGATGGCTGAAAACGGCATTATCTATAACAGAGGATTTTACGGCGGTGGTGAACTATTCAAGACAATTACCACAGACCAGGACGGGAAAACTGTAGCTACTTTTACGGACGAGAACGAAAGAACTATTCTTGTAAGATCCTATTTGGGCGGAGCTGCCGATACCTCTTACAGTGCAGGATGGAGTGACCTGGTATATGTATATGACAAAAAGAACCAAATTGCGGCCGTCATAACTCCGGAGGGTGAGAAAGAAAGAAACAGAAATCTCAGCCAGATAAGCACAGACTCCGAGTGGGCAAGAAAACGCTGTTACATTTACCGTTATGATGCGCTGGGAAGGATGACGTCTAGAAGATGGCCGGCAAGAGGAGAAGAGCTGCTGGTGGTAGATCCGGCAGGAAGGGTGGTGGCTACGCAGGACTCCCTCCTGAGAGAAAACGGAAGATGGTTACTCACTCGTTATGACCTGGTGGGAAGGCCGATTGAACAGCAGCTTACACAAATGAGCATAAGCGAAAGTACTATGAGGTGGTACTTTGATTATGACGTTGAAATTGACCAAGCTCAGAACCAACCAGCACCTTACTATCCTGCAGCATATTCTATTGCAGATAACATTCCTCTCTCTTACAGCCAGATAGGAAAGACAGCAATGCAGGCGGTAATTCCTACAAACATAAATAACCAATCCTTAACACTCTCGTTCTTACCTGAGAGTGAGACGGTAACAGCGGCAGACGTTGTAACGGATGCAGTGGGATCGCTGCTCTGGGAAAAGAACGCTATGACGGCTACTGCGGACGGAAAACTCCTGGGAGTGGCCGAGAAAGACTCTACGGCTAAGACGGTAACGCAAAGCGAGGTGCTTTATAGGTATACCGCTTACTTCTATGACTGTTGGAGAAGACCGGTGCAGACAGTGACAAGATTTCCGGACGGATCACTGCTTAGAGCTTCAACAAAGTACAACTTTCAGGGGATGCCAATAAGGCAGGTAGTAAGGATGACAGTACCGGAGGGAAATTCCCTTGGGGTCATAAGTGCCTCACAGACAGATTCTCTGAACGCAGTCCTTACGGAGACGTTCAGCTATGATGACAGAGGAAGGATGCTCGCCTCTAACTCCAACATCATAACGTTCATGACTCTACAGCAGAGTGGAAACATAGTTTATTCAGACACGCTCACAGCAGCGTCTAACGCCGTCTTCACTTACGACGAGCTGGGGCATCTGCTTGGAAAGACGTTGGGAAGCGCTATAAGCCAAGAGTTTACATACAATATCCAGGATTGGATGACGGAGGTGAAAACAAAGAAAGGAACAGAGAATATCTTCAATCAGAAGTTAAGATACTACAACCCGCAGAAGAACTATACGACGCCGCTGTTCGGAGGGAACATATCAGAGTGGGAGACAACGCAGGGGACAGAGGAGAGCAACACATACGCTTTTGCATTTGACAAACTCGGAAGACTGAACGCTGCAAACAGGTTTGATGGAAGTAATGTATTGCCGGACAACTCTTTTACCGAGAAAGAGATTACATACGACAGAAACGGAAACATTCTTACACTCTTAAGGCTTAGTGAGTCTGCACTGAATGCAATGAATGACTTCTCCTTTGCATATGACGGAGACAGACTGGCCTCTATATCAGGGTCTAAGGAAGGTGTTGCAGTGTCTGCAAGTTACACTTATGACGGGAACGGGAACAACTTACTGGAAGGGCTGGAGCAGGTAAGGATTTCTTACGGACTCAACAACCAGGTGTTCAGAGTAAGAAAATCAACCATGACTCCTTTTGGACAAAAAGGACCGAGACCGCCGGTAATGGTGGAAAGCATCATAGCAACTTACAATTACTTTGCAGACGGAGCAAAGTTTTCACTGACAGATGTCAACGGACTTACTAGACTGTACTTGGGGCCGTTCACTCTTGCTAGGAAAAAGACAGGAACAGGAGCAAACAGCGCCTCGGTAACGCTCTTAGAGAGTGCGGAAGCACAAGGGGCGGAGGCAAGGTTCGCTTTTGCCGCAACGCCGCAGACAACGCTGGGAACGGACACCACGTACACGGTTGATTACGAGACTCTTTACCTAGTAAAGGACCATCTGGGAAGCATAAGGGTGATAACGGACAGTATGGGGAACGTACTGGAGAGAAATGACAACTATCCGTACGGACTGCGTACAGACCTTGGAAGAAACTACCCTACTCTGCCGGAGAAATACAGGGTAAGACTGCCAAATTCTACAGAAGACCTATCCTTCTCAAATGGCTATATATCAGAAGATTCACCTACTACTGCCGTACAGCCGTATAAACTACTGTACAACGGAAAAGAATTGCAGTTGATGGCGCAGACACCGCTGATTGACTACGGAGCAAGGCAGTACAACCCTGTCACTACCCGCTGGAACGCTCCGGATTCGATGAGTGAAAAGTACTATGCGTCTTCAGCGTATGCGTATTGCATAGGGAATCCGATTTATTATATTGATGAATCTGGGTTTTATTTTAACGAAGCAAACGAAATAATCGCAAAGAAACAAGAAGATGCCATCAAAGAAATCATTAAGCAATTGACAGCAGGAAAAGAATGGGACAAAGATTCAGATATCGTAGAAAGAGTTAATGAATTAAACAAAACTCTGAAAGATATTACATTCATGAGAGAAGATCAAAATAATGAGTATCAGTTTCATGATGCAAATGATGAAAATAACCCCGATGAAATAGGCAGTAACATAACTGTTAACTACCGAAAAAATGAAAAAGGACATACGATTATTGATATGTATACTGAAAATGACACTGGAACTAAATCACACGAGATTAAACATGGTGTACAACTTGCGAACAAACAAGTAATAACAGAAGAAGAGAGACCAAATGCAGAACTTGAGGCTTACCGAGCTCAATTTGCTGTAAATGGAGAATTAAAATTTAGAATTGGTTGGGAGTTAGATTATAAAAAAGGTTCAGAATTAGGACCAATAACAAAAGTAATAGTAAAAGGGAAACCCCAATTTCTCATAGTAGTCAAAAAGTATGCTGAAGTAGACATTTCATTAATGAAATCGCTAAAATTCAAAGGAGAAAATGTTTTTAAAAAGAAAAAATAAAAACAAAATCGGCATTATACTTATAATTATTTGTGCAATTATAACAATAGGATGCAATTGCCACACCGTAAATTATTCATATTGTTTCAAGAATCATAATTTTGATTTTGCTCCAATTTCTAATAATTATGGCAGTATTAATCATAATACTATGTTTATTTATGGCGATCAAAAAAGAAGAGATACAATATTAATTATTCATTTCCATGATATACAGCGTTTTTTTGGAGTAATTGATTCAATATATTATAACAGACCTTGTTCGTTTTTTAAAATTAAAAAGGGAGATGTTTTTTTCTACTCTGAACGTCTTATTAAATTAAGTAAAAATGATTATTAGTATTATAAAATCGGCTATTTGTTTTCTTATTGGATGTTTATTAAGCAGTTGCATAAGTGGAATTAAGATGATATCTACTCCCATTAAAGGTTCTTCTCAACTTAAAGCAATTGTTTCTGATAATAGGATTAAAATTTTTAATACAGATAATAAAAATGAGAGTATTACTTTCATTGTGGATGCAGAAAGAACTATGCATAGATCTCCTTGGAATAAAGGACAAGCCATATACTACACTGGAAGAATTCTTGAAATAGAAAAAAAGAGTGATTCACTATTTTTACAAAAAATAGGATTAAGAATAGATAGTCAAGTTATTCTTTTCAACGACATTCTAAATATTCACTTTAATGATACAACTAAAAGTGATTTATTTTTTTATCGAGATAGTCGGGATGCTGCAGAACAATTGTATATGGCTATTAATAACTATCCTATTTTGGAAGATCTTAATAGTTCAAAAAATAATAATTCAGAAGAGATCTTACTTTTTACCAGTTATCAGGGATATTTATTTATTAAAAAAAATGGTTCATTTTATATAAGAACAAACAGCCCTTTTGCAGAGGGATCTGGTTTGTGTAATATGTTAGATTCTAATCATTTAATACTTAAATGTGACTCTACTTTTTTTGAAGACAATTACAACAATTTATATTTTCGCAATTTAGAAAGATGGGTAATTAAAGCATTTAGAAATGTTCCTTATAAATCTTCATTAAATAAATCATATAATTCTGCTTTCATTGATTCTAACACAATCATTATCCCTGACTTGAATTTGACTTTTAAAAAAAGTATTTCTTCGACTTGTTTTTATAATGAAAGAATAATAAATGATTACCCTCTAAACGAAATTGATACAAACAGTTTTAAAGAAGGAGGATTCGATACATTAAATGTGACACAGTTAAAAGACAATCGTTCATTGTATATATTGAAAAAGCAATTCGAGAGAAAAGACAAACGAAGTGTATTCACGTTCAAAGCCCCTACCAGTATAAATATTATTATTAACACGGAGAGTGATAATGTTATTTTCATTAATCATATTACTGGGAGAAAATGGAAGAATTCCTTTTATTTAAGCATATATTGGAATATTCGGGGAGAATCCAAGGATTATCTTACAAATCTATATTTCGTTAAAAAGAAAGATATTGATTATCTATATGGAGTAAGGTTATCTAATAATAACTGGAATGAAAATTTTAAAAATAAATTTATTAAAATAAATAAAGCTCTGCCTATTGAAAAAGTATTATTTGATGACTTCATCAAATAATACTTAGTAGAGCGTATCTGCCTTGGCAAAATCTGTGATGAAGGAGACAATCTCTTTCATGGCGGCCTGGATGTAACGTTTGCCCTTCTCTGCAGTGGCTTTCTTTGGGTTACCTACTCCGGTGTCTTTGGTAGTGTATTTCCAGTCTCTTGGAGCCCAGGCAACTTTGGTGTTCAGTCCTTTGATTTTAAAGTCTTTATGTTTGCCGTCACCTGCCGCTTTGAGGTTGACCAGTTCAGGATAGTAATGGAGCATTACAGAGGTCTCCTGCTCTCCGGCGTGGTCATCAATCTTCTCCTCAAAGTAATCTTTACGCGGGATGAAGGAGAACCACTCGCATACAACTATGGAGAATGACGGGTCTTTGATAGTAATATCCCTTATCATTCCCTTAAAGATGTTGCCTCCGTGGCCGCTCATTATGAGCAGTTTGTTAATTCCCTGCTGCTTTAGGCTTGCAACAATGTCTTCCAAAACCGCAATCTGAGTTCGTTGAGTTGTATGGATGCAGAAAGGAAGGTTTACCTGCCCGGGGTTCTGGCTTCCCAAAGGAATGCCGGGGAGAACCATAGTGTTAACTCCCTTCTTTGCAACCTTTTCTGCCGCCTCAAATGCAACCGCCTGAGCACAAAGCATATCTGTGCAGTACGGAAGATGTTTGTTATGAGGTTCTGTTGAGCCCCAAGGCAAAATGGCCAGATGGTAATGCTTCTTCTGAACATCACCCCATCCGGCCGTTGTTATATCAAATTTAGAATACATTCTCTTGTTAATTAGACTCCTGCAACCCTCTTTTTGTACTCAACAAGGCAGGCATCAAGCCTCTCATGAGCTGTGGTATCTCCAGGAACGTTGTGAGATGGATGGATATAGAGTTTTACACCGCGGTCTGCCAGTATCTCAGCAACAGTACACATAGTCATCCAAACGGTTGTAACAAAAGCCATTGTGGAGAGAGGGCCAATCTTATCCTGATGGTTCTTAAGATCTACGGATGCATCCTGCAGAGGGCAGCAACTGTCCACTACGTAGTCTGCAATCTGGAAAAGGTTCTTTCCGCAGGAGTGGCGAGGAACCTTATTGCCTGTCTGTGAGGAAGATCCGTAAGCAATAACCTTCATTCCGCGCTTCTGTGCCTCAAGAGCAACATCAATGTTAACGGCGTTGATTCCGGTGTGGGAGAAGAGCCATACAAGATCATCCTTGTGGAAGTTCCAACTGCTCATTATTGCCTTGCCGTAACCCTCTGCTCTCTCTAGCCAAAGGAACTGATTTATACCCATTTCACCGGTAATGTGAGTGAAGAATGTAAGAGGAAGTTCACAGAGTGGATGGAAACCTACAAAACCTCCTATTCTCGGATACATCTCCTCAATAGGAAGGTTGGCGTGACCGCAGCCGAATGTATGAACAAGATGGCCTGCCTGGAGGCAGTCTGCCATAACGGTTGCAACTTTCTTAATCTGTTCCATCTGTGTGGACTCTATCTGATCCATAACGCTTATTGCGTTCTTTTTCCATTGATTAGCTAACATGATATTACGTTTTTATATTCTATTATTTCTATTATTCTTTGTTATTAAGTCTCTTACAAGCGGCAGTTGCTATTGGGGCAAGAATTAGAATAGCGGCAATCATTGCAACTAAAACTATCGGGAAGAAGATAAAGGAATTAGTGTTGAACATCTTGCCTACAAGGAAGTTGCCTAGGAACTGACCGCAGAGGGCAATAAAGATTGCAGCAGAAAAGGCAGAACCGCTCAGTTTGCGGAATACTCCTCCCAAATGACTGAGCATCACAGGATAAGTGGCACCCACTCCAAATCCTATCAGAGCCATTGCAGTCCATACGGTTGCAGCAGAGTTGGAGAAGAAGTAAATCATACCAACCCCTATTGCCCCTATTATCATATAGATGGTAAGAACCACAATGTCTTTCATCTTCTTAAGGAAAGAACTTAAAGCAAACCTTCCAATCATCATACCCACTGTAAACCAGGTTAGTGAGAGTATAGCACTGCTCTCTGTAATGTTTCCCGCTCTTGTAAGATAGGATGTAGTGTAACTTCCGCTGGTTCCCTCAAATCCGCTCTGGAAGAAGAGCGTGAAAGCTACAAGCAAAAGGGCGGGAGAGAAAAGCATCTTTGTGTAATCCTTTGTTTTTGGTTTATCTTCTTTAACCTCTGCAAGTTTTGCCTTAGGGAAGTTGGTCATAATGAAGAAGATAACAGAGATAAGCATTATTGTGGCAAATATTATCAGAGGAATCTTGTAGTCTGTAATAAAGAAGCAGGAGAGAGTCCAGAGCATTGCACCTATGCAGTAGCAGGCTCCCAAAACGCTCATCTTACGGCCGCGTTTGGTATCATCATAAATATCTGAAACAAGGGCGTTTGTTTCACCGTTAAGAATTCCTCCGCCAAGTCCTACGCAGAATATACCGGCTATAAGAACCGTCATATCAACGGAATATGCCAGACACAGCAAACCGGCCAGCATTATAAGAGTGCTTATGATAAGAAGCCATTTGTAGCCGTAACGGTCCATAATAGGGCCGAATATTACGGTCCCCAGGATTATACCTACGGAGAGGTATTTAGGCAGTCCAATAGCCTCAGGAACAGCATTTACAAGGTTAGGCAAAATGGCACCCAGAGAGAGCATTGCAACTCCAAAGAATGCAAGTCCCAGGCAGGCAGCCAGATTGACTCTTTCCGTTGAGTAAGTTTTATTCTCTGTCATACTTTGTTTATAAATCCAAGTTCTTTTCCTTTGTATTTGCAGTAAGTTTTGCTACGCCAGCTAAGTGTATAACTACCAGCACTATAACAACGCACATAATTATAGGGAATATATGGAATGTTCCCCTCTCCAGCCTCTCCGGCATAAAGAGTTTTCCAACAAGGAAATTACCTATAAGCATACCTATCTGGGCAACAACTACTGAGAGTGAAACTGCAATTCCGGAGTATCTCTTGAATACCTGACCAAGGTAACTGAACACCACAGGAGCGGTTACACCCGTACCGAATCCTATGAGAGTCATAGAGATAAAGGCTCCCAATATGCTGTGAGGTATAATGTACTGAATAAGAGCACCCGCAAATGCTATGGCCATAAAGAGGTAGAGAGAGATTTTGTTGCCTCCCACTTTCATGCAGAGAGGAAGTGTAAACCTTCCTACAGCCATACCCACCGTCATAAAAATAAGGGCGGTAAGTGCCAGATTAAGTCCTATTCCGTTCTCTGTGTTAACATAGTAAGAGGTTGAATAGTTGGCGCTTATAGCTTCCAAAATTCCCTGGAAGAATAGCATGCTGCAAACCATTACAAGCAGTGGATACTTAAGCAGAGAGAAGGACATTAAAATGGAAGAGCCCTCCCCTTTTGCAAGTTTTGCCTTTGGAAAGCGTATGAAAACGAAGCAGATTGAGAGAAGGGCTATTACTGCGGCAGACCATCTCATAGGAAGAGTGTAATCTGCAACTAAAACACGGCAGAGTATGGTCCAAAGGAGAGAACCCACACAGTAGGAGGCACCCAGAATGCTGAGCATTGCTCCGCGTTTATCATCTCCGTAAATATCTGAAATAATGGCTATTGTCTCACTGTTCAGAACTCCGCCTCCTGCACCTATCAGGAAGGTGCTAATGTAAAGAGAGAGTGCGTTATTTAGGAAGATGAAACCCGCAAGACCGGCGGCCAGAGCCAATGAACTTATTATCAGAAGCCACTTGTAACCGTAACGGTCCATTACCGCTCCGGAGATAAGAGTACCGGCAATTATTCCCAGAGTGAGCACCCACGGAAAGTTGTCTGCGCCCGCAATACTCTCTCTAACAACCGGTAGCATAGCACCCCAGAAGAACATGGTAACGCCAAAGAAGGCGCAGCCCATGCAGGCGGCAAAGGCTACCAGAGGTCTGGAGTAGTTATTTATTCTGTTTTCAGCCATTTATCTAACCATTCAAAGAATGTTCTCTGCCAGAGAATGCCGTTCTGAGGTTTCAGAACCCAGTGATTCTCATTAGGATAGAGCAGCAGTTCTGCAGGAATGCCTCTCATTCTTGCAGCGTTGAATGCGCTCTCTCCCTGTGATGCAAGTATTCTGTAATCCTTCTCACCGTGGATGCAGAGTATTGGGGTATCCCACTTATCTACATACATGTGAGGCGAGTGAGCAAATGTATTCTGCGCGGTTGGAAGATCTTTTCTCCAGAAGGCTCCGCCAAGATCCCAGTTGGCAAACCACATCTCCTCAGTTTCAACATATTGCTGCATCTCATTAAAGATACCGTCATGAGCAATGAAGGCCTTAAAGCGCTTATTATGATTACCGGCAAGCCAGTAAACGGAGAAACCACCAAAGCTTGCACCAACACATCCAAGATGCTCTCTATCTACGTATGGTTCTTTTGCAATATCGTCAATAGCAGAGAGATAGTCCTTCATACACTGTCCGGCATAATCTCCGCTTATCTCCTCCAGCCACTCCATTCCAAAGCCCGGAAGGCCTCTTCTGTTAGGAGCAATGATGATGTATCCGTTGGCCGCCATTATCTGGAAGTTCCATCTGTAACTCCAGAACTGGCTTACAGGAGACTGAGGTCCGCCCTCACAGAAAAGAAGCGTAGGATACTTCTTAGAAGGGTCAAAATGAGGAGGATAGATAACCCAGCTGAGCATCTGTTTACCGTCTGTTGTCTTGGTCCAGCGCTCCTCAACCTTACCGGTTGTAAGTTTATCCAGAATATGTTTGTTCTCAAATGATAACTGAGTTGCTTCACCGCTATTAAGATCTACAGAGTAGATATCATCCGGAACTGAGATGGAGTGACGCTTTGCAATTATGCTTCCGTCTGCCATTCCCAGTGAGGCGTAATCATGAGCACCCTCAGTAAGAGCGCAAACCTCACCGCTCAGGTTAGTTCTCCAGATTTGAGTTGTACCGTGCCAAACTCCTAAGAAATAAAGAGTTGCATCATCCGCCCAAATATAGTCATCTACACCGCTCTCAAAGGACTCGGTCACATATTTTTTCTCCTTTGTTACGGTATCTAGAACGCAGAGACGGTTGCGGTCACTCTCATAACCGTCTCTTTCCATACTGAGCCAGCTTACATATCTTCCGCTAGGAGAGTAAGAAGGGTTGGTGTCATAACCCATATTTTCATCCTTCTCCGTCTTGTTAACATCCTGGAACTGAAGTGACTCGTCATATCTTACCTTTGGTCTAACATAACCCTCGCTCTTGCAGAGGTTTACAGTTTTACCGGTCTCAAGGTTATATTCGTAAATATCGGAATCCGTAGAGACTGCATAGTCCAATCCGGTCATCTTCTTGCAGGAGTAAGCAATCTTTTTGCTGTCCGGACTCCAGGCCAGCTGCTCCTCTCCGCCAAACGGTTTTGAAGGGCACTCGTACGGTTCGCCCTCCAGAATATCTTTAATGTTGGAGAATGCAACGCCGTCAAAATCTGCAACAAACGGATGCGGAATTGATTCAACCCACTCGTCCCAATGTTTGTGCATAACATCCTTTACAATGCGTCCGGTTGTAAGAGGAAGATCTGAATACTTGTCTTTTCCGTTTATAACAGATTCAGTATAAGGAATCTGAGAAATCAGAACCATTTTCTTTCCATCGGGAGAAACCAGAAAGGCCTCAACCTCAAGATTTTCTGAACCTTTAATCTTCTTTGCTCCGCTGCCGTCCGTCTCCATTACCCAAACTGCGGAGGAGCCGTCCTCAGCAGAAATGTAGGCAATCTTCTCACCAAAGTTAAGCCATACGGGAGAGTACTGGCTCTTTGCCGTCTTTGTAAGAACTTTATTGTCAGAGCCGTCTGCGTTCATCATACAGATTACGGAGTGGCTCTTGTTCTCCTTTACGCTAAAATATGAAACGGTGTAAAGAATCTTCTTTCCGTCCGGGGAGACCTGTACTCCGCCAATTCTACCCATTGCCCAAAGAGCCTCCGGAGTCATAAGGTCATTTTGAAGAGCAACCTCCTGTCTTCCTATATACTCTTTAGGGTCATCGTTTTTAGAGTTACATGATACACAAGCTATTGCAGAAGCGATCATTGCTATTACGGTTAATTTTTTCATATATCGTTTATTACTTATTCATTAGTACAGAACCGAGTATCCGGCTCCCAGCAGTGCTGCATCTGAGGAGATTCCGCTTGAGAGGAACTTAACGTTCTTCATAGAAATAGGCTGTCCCCATTTAAGAGCCTCATTGTAAATTCTTGGTATAAGCTTTTTTGCAGGGCCGCTGAATACTCCTCCTCCAAAGACTATCATCTCAGGGTCAAAGAGACTTACAAGATTTGCAGCCCCCTTTCCCCACATCTGAATTGCCTTCTCAATAACCCTTACGGCTTTGGAATCATTTGATTCGTAGAGAGAAAAGACTTCCGGAGAGGAAATCTCCCTGCCAAAGAGTTTTGAAGCCTGGTAGGCAATTCCGTTGCCGGAAGCAAATGTCTCAAAGCATCCGCACTCATCCCAGTCCTTGTCATAATCACTCTCCAAAGCCATCCATCCGGTAGCCCCCACAATATCATTTGCTCCGTGAATAATTCTTCCGTCCAGAAGAATTCCGGCCCCTATTCCGCTGCCAACTGCAATGTAAATGGCGTTATCACAATCTTTTGCTACGCCCTTCCACTTTTCTCCCAAAATATAGCAGGTACGGTCACTCTCAATATGAACCGGTACGTTCGGGCAGACTTTCTCAATTGTCTCCTTAAGAGGGAAATCTTCCCAACCCGGAATATTGGGACACCAGACGGTGTTCCTCTTAGAGTAGACTATTCCCGGCACGCAGACTCCAATTCCCTTAATATCAGATTGTTCAAAAAAAGAGAGTGCGGTAGCGGCAACAAGTTCACCCGCTTCTGCACCCTTACGCCCCTCCAGATAGGATTGTTTTCTGGAAAGGATTTCACCCTCCTCGTTAAAAAGGGCGGCGGCTACTTTGGTAGCACCAAGATCAATACCTAAGACTGCCATTTATTTAGTCATTTTTCTCCTACGGAACAGCAGAGAGGCTATAAGGACGGAAAGCAGCATCACAAAGATAATGATGCAGAAATCCCTCAGTCCAAAGTTCTCTCCAAAGATAGGAAGCCTTACGTTCATACCGAATATACCGGAAATAAGTGTAGGCGGCATAAAGAGCAGAGAGACAAAAGTAAGGATTCTCATAATCTTGTTCTGCTCCAGGTTAATCAGACCTAAAACTGTATTCTGCAGATATTCAAGTCTTTCAAAGTTGAAGTTGGTATGGTTGAGGAGTGATGCTATATCGTTTACAAGCACCTCCAGACGCGGGCGGATATCGCTCGGGAACTTATCACTTCTGGTAAGTGCCGTTACAATACGCTGCTTATCTACAATATTCTCCCTCACCATCATGGTATTTTCCTGCATCTGATTGATATCCAACAGGAAATCCTCATTTACCTTGGCTCCTACATTTACGTTGCGGCCAAATTTCTCAATCTCCTTGGCCATCACCTCAATCATATCCGCATCCAAATCCACGCGGTTCTCCATAATGGCCACAAAGATGTGATAACCTGTAGGATAGAGCTTGTAGGAGTACCCCATCCTCTTCTGGAACTCGGTAATTGTTCTGAGCGGAGCCTGGCGTGTTGTAACCAGCACTCCCTCAGATATTACAAAAGAGACGCTCTCCTCGGAGTAACTGTCAGGTCCCGGGGAGATAAAGTCCGTATTTGCAAAGATTGCGTTGTCTGTTTCTGAATAACGGGAAGAACTCTCAATCTCCTCCGCCTGTGCGCGGCTTTGGAGGGTGGTCTCCAAGAATTCCTCAACTGCTTGTGTCTCAACTCTTTCAGGTTCATACAAATCTATCCACAGGACATCATCAAATCCAAGTTTTTCTATCAGTACATTTACATCTGATGTAGTCAGAATCTGCCCTTTAGATTTGTAAAATACCTGAATCATACTCCGGCCTCCTTCTTTGTTAATGAGTTAGACATCACAGACTTCATTTTATAAACCGTGCAAATTTAAGAATTTTTCTTTGAGAAAAGCATCATTCCCAGGAATGTAAGTGCTGCAATTACCAAAATAAGGGCGAATCCGAAGTTATAGCCCCAGCCGAATACGGAGTTCTGGATGCAGTAGCAGATTACCGGTACAATGACGCAGATAAACGGAACGGCCTTGTCACAAGTGTTCCACTTGGTGAGGATTCCGTACATAAATACTCCCAAAAGCGGACCGTAAGTGTATGAAGCAATGGCATATACCATGTTGATTACAGAATCGCTCTTAAGGGCGTTGAATGCAACCATCAATATTACAAAGAGGATTGCCATAATTACGTTAACGGTTTGTCTTACCCTCTTCTTTTTCTGCTCGTCCCACTCTCTCTTCTCCATTCCTATAAGGTCAATACTTGCAGAGGTTGTAAGTGAGGTGATTGCGTTTGCGCAGGAAGGATATGCTGCAGAGATGAGTCCTACAAAGAATACCACTCCCACAACAGGTCTAAGACTGAATGCAACCGTAGGGAAAATCTTATCCGCCTCAACGTTTCCGGCAGCACCCGTTACGGAAGCGAGCATATCAGGATGGTTAATCATAAAGATGGCCAGAACTGCACCTATGGTGAGGAAGAGGAGGTTAACCGGAATCATCATGGCAACGGAGGTCATCATGTTCTTCTGGCTCTCTCTCTGGTTCTTACAGCTGAGGCTCTTCTGAATCATAGACTGATCCAGACCCGTCATCGCGATAGGTACAACCAAACCGCTTATGAATCTCTTTAACCAGTTGGTTCCGTGAGACCAGTCGGTATCAAATATATCCGAGTGAGAATCTGCATGAACGTTTGAGAGCATCTCTCCAAAGCTCCAGCCCAACTCTCTGCAAATGAAAATAAGTGAGAGCACTACGGCCACAATCATAAAGGTTGTCTGGAAGGTATCTGTCCAGATAATGGTCTTAACTCCGCCCTTGAGGGTATAAAGAATTGCAATCAAAACAAAGATTGCGGAGGCCAGCCAGAAAGGCATCATCGGGGAGCCGTCCGGACGGATAAGCACAAAGTTGTAGATTACAAAGACAACCAAAAATGTTCTTACAGTTGCTCCTAACAGTCTGGAAATGATAAAGAAAGAGGCTCCGGTCTTATAACTACAGACGCCGAATCTCTTCTCCAGATATGCATAGATGGAGGTAAGGTTCATTCTGTAGTAAAGCGGCAGAAGAACCCCCGCAATAACGGCATATCCGCCAATCATTCCGATAAGCATAGGCAGATACCAGAATCTCTCGTTGTAAACATTACCCGGAACGCTCATGAATGAAACACCGCTAAGTGAGGCGCCTATCATTCCGTAAGCAACTATAAACCAGTTAGATTTACGGTTACCGGTAAAATAGGAACTATTGTCCGCCTTCCTGCTGGTAACGTGTGCAATAATGAAGAGTATTGCGGTATAAACCAGGAATGTAATTAGGAGAATTGTAGAATTCATACTTCTCAAATTTTAAATGGTTGTCTGTTCTCAATTGATTTTGCAAGTGTAAGCTCATCCGTGTACTCAAGGTCGTCTCCAAATGCCACTCCGCGAGCAATGGACGAGATTACTATCTCATAGTTTTTCAGTCTGTTATAAATGAAGTAGGAAGTAGTCTCCCCCTCCATACTTGTACTCAGGGCCAATATCACCTCTTTTATCTCCCCTCTTTTTATTCTCTCCTCCAGCTCCGCGATGGGTAAATCTGAAGGCCCCACCCCGTCTATTGGAGAGATTATGCCGTCCAGCACGTGGTATAAACCGTTGTACCTCTGAGTGTTCTCAATGCTCAGCACATCTCTTATGCTCTCCACCACACAAACCACGCTCCTGTTTCTGGAGGGGTTTGAGCAGATTGGGCATAACTCGCTGTCAGAAACCATATTGCAGACCTTGCAGCGCTTTACGTCACTCCTTAAGGAGACAAGACTCTGAGCAAAAAGTTCAACATTCTCCTTTGGTTGTTTAAGGATAAAGAGCGCCATTCTCAGGGCACTCTTTTTTCCTATACCGGGCAGTTTTGAAAAGTGTTCAACAGCCCTGTCTAACAACTTGGAGGAGGTGTTCATCTCTATTTGCCTGCCTTATAAGCATTCACACCGTTTCTTACGGAACCGTACTTGAGCAGATACTCCTTTGCCTTCTCGTAATCCGTAATACCGGTCTCGTCCATAATCATACGGGTTCCTCTGTCCACCAACTTCTTGTTGGAGAGCTGCATATCCACCATCTTGTTGCCCTTTACGTGGCCCAGTTTAATCATTGCAGAGGTAGATATCATGTTGAGGATAAGTTTCTGAGCGGTACCGGATTTCATTCTGGTTGAGCCGGTTACAAACTCAGGGCCTACAACGGCAACTATCGGGATATCTACAACCTCGGCTACCTTTGCACCCGGGTTGCAGGTGATGCAGGCGGTAAGGAGTCCCTTCTCTCTTGCCTTTGCGCAAGCGCCTACAACGTAAGGAGTTGAACCGCTGGCTGCAATTCCTACAACGGAATCGTAACCTCCAATGTTAAACTTCTCAAGATCCTTCCAACCCATATCGTAGTCATCCTCAGCGTTTTCCACAGCCTTGCGGATTGCGGTGTCACCGCCGGCAATAAGGCCGATTACCAAGTCGTATGGTGCGCCGTATGTAGGAGGTATCTCACTGGCATCCAGAATTCCCAACCTTCCGCTGGTTCCGGCACCCAGATAGAAGAGGCGTCCGCCCTTCTTCATTCTCTCTACAAGACCATCTACAAACTTGGTTATCTGAGGAATACACTTTCCTACTGCAACAGGAACGCTCTGATCCTCTTTATTCATTCCCATAAGCAACTCCTCAGTTGTCATCTTATCCAGATGAGCGTAGTTTGAGGACTGCTCTGTTACTCTGTTCAAACTCATTGTCTTAAGTTATTTAGCAAGATATTTCTCTTTGTGATACTCAATAAGTCCGTCTATAGGTGAACGGAGAACCTTTCCAACCTTCACACCGCACTCGGCAGCAACCTCTTCCAACTCTCTTCTGAAGATATAACCTATAGAACCAACTACGTTCATAGGATACTCCTTGTAGTTGTAACCGTAAACGTTTCTGGTGATGAAATCTTTGAATCCGCTCTTTAAAAGAGCCTGCATGTACTCGGTATCTCTGTACTGCTCAATGAAATATGAGAATGAAGCCAGGAATCTGTTAGGAGCCGGCTGCTTGTAAACCTTATCTACAATCTTAAGGTAATCCAAGTCATATTTCTCAATAAAAGCCTTCTCTATATCCTTAGGAAGCAGACCTTTAATGAAATCTGAGATAAGACGCTTTCCAAAGTATCCGCCGCTGGCCTCGTCACCAAGGATAAAACCTCCGGCATTTACATGCTCGGCCATCTTTTCTCCGTCAAAGAAACAGGAGTTTGCTCCAGTTCCAATGATGCAGGCAATACCCTTTCCGTCTCCGCAGAGAGCTCTTGCAGCTGCCAGCATATCAGATGCTGCAAAGCATTTAACGCCCGGGAACACCTCGTTGAAAGCACTTTCAAGGTCACTTCCAACAGAGTCTGATACAACTCCGGCTCCGTAGAAATATACCTCGGAAACGTTGCTTCCTATTATGGAAGAGAGACTTACCTGAAGTATGTTAACTATTTTCTCCTTTGTGATGAATACCGGATTAATGCCGGCAGTCTTTACTGATACGGTTGTTCCGTCCTCTTTGATTGCAACCCAATCCACTTTAGTTGAGCCGCTGTCTGCTACTAAAATCATCTTTTATCTATTTTGAGTATTTTCAAATCGTGCAAATATACTAATTATTTAGATATACGCCCCTTCTTTTCCAGTGCCAATAGCCGTAGATTGCAGAGAGGGAGTAAAAGGCGTAGAGCAGAGCCATCCAGTACATATCCTGAGTAAAGCACATAACTGTGGAAAGAACATCTGCCGCAATCCAAACCAGCCACTGCTGCAGGTAGGTCTTTACCAGCCAGATTGTTGCTATTATGCTCAAAACAAATACCATAGCGTCCAATACGGAAGACTCGTCCCCTATCCTTCTAAGAAGGAACATCAGAGCAACGGAAAGCAGAGCAAAGGCAACAAGGCTTATAATCACAACCTTAAGTTTTAAAGGCCTCAAATGAATCTCAGCCTTCACTTTTTTAGCATCCCTCATCCAGGCGAATATGCCCCACACCGCCGTTCCTACATAGTAGATATTCAGACACATAGAGGCATAGAGAGATTCCCGGTAGAAGACAACCGCACAGACGGAAGAGGCCACAATGCAGATTACCCACATCATATTCTTCTGTCTCACCTCGTAAATCAGAAATAGTACGCCGGTTATAAAAGAGAAAATCTCCAACCAGTTTACCTGAAGATATTGAATTACGTTTTCCATTAGAATGTCAACTGAATTTTTGCAATATAGTTGGTGGTAGCCTGAGAATAAACTCCCTTTTCTACGTAGTCAGGTGAGCCGTCATCAAATACCGCCCTATAAAGCCAACCGTATGAGTAATATTTCTTATTCAATAAGTTATCTACGCAAAGTGAAATGCGTAATTTATTTCTCTTACTGAGTTTAAACTCCTGGGAAGCACCAAGGCTCATAGTAAAATAAGCCGGTACTTTTGCCACCTCCATAGAGGAGTTGTCCATATACTGCTTTCCAACGCTCTTACCGGTAATCCCAAAATTAAATCCGGAAAAAGGAGTAACGCTTATCCCTCCCATTGCAATGAACTGCGGAGAGTAGATAAGGTTGGAACTCTTAAGGAATACCTGTTTCTGAGCAACCGGATTCCAGTCCGTTGCATTGTCGTAAGCATCCACATAGAGAGTATAGTTCTTGAGCTTGTTCTTTGAAAGGGTCATATTTCCAAAGAAGGTAATAACGTTAGCCGGTGAGTATGAAGCAGATAACTCTACTCCCCTTCTGTAGCTCTTAGGTATATTCTCCTGAATCACATAACCGGTCTCCGTAAGACGCCCCGTAGCAACCAGTTGGTTCTTGTACTCCATTGCATAGAGGTTTATTCCCAAAGTAACCCTCTCTCTTTCCATCTGATAACCAAGCTCGTAATCCAGCACCCTCTCCTTTTTCAACTCAGAGGCCTTACCTGCCTTTATGGACTCTTTAATATCACTTCTGCTTGGCTCGCGATGGCCCACGGAGAGTGAAGCGAACAGCCTGTCACTGTTGGAGATTCTGTAGTTGAGACCCATCTTTGGAGAGAAGGAGTTGTAATTATTATCAGAAACCAGAGAGACAAAGTCCTTGTCTATTCCGCTCATTTTTAGATTCACGTTTCTGTACTGAACGTCTAAGAACGCCGTAACCCTCTCTGCAACATCATATTCCGCCTTGGTAAAGAGTGAAAAGTCTCTCTTCTTTCCGTTATTGCCGTACCAGTTGTAATGTTCCGGAATGTTCTGGTTCCATTTGCTCCAGAGCATATCTCCGTCATGGTCTCCGTCATAGAAAGAGAGGTTTGCTCCGCCTATAACATAAAGACGCTCACCTCTGTAGCGCAGATTCATTGCACCGGCATAATAGACGTTGTCCATTCCCTGACGTATAATAACGTCTGTCTTCTTGTGAGTTACGCCGTCTACAACCTGGTTCTCAAGACCGTATTTGGAGAACTTCACATTGTATTTGTAATTCTCATAGTAACCGTCTCCTTTGGTAAAGTGAGCAGTTGCGTTAAAGGTGAGTTGAGGAGTAAACTGATGTACATAATGCAGCTGAAGGTGATGCTGAGTGTAATTATCCGTCTCATTATCATAGTAATGCACATTCCCCTGCTCATCATAATACTCTCCGGCAACGTTGTACTTTCTGTTTACAGGATAGATATCTATAGGACACCCCTCCCAGGTGATTCCGGTATGCTGATCTCCGAATATGTATATGAACCTCAGGCTGTTGGATGGGTTTCTCCAGGATGCGGAGAAGAAGAGTGAGTTCAATCTTGCCTTGGCGTTTCTGATATAGCCTCTTGTATTTGCGTGATTGTAAGCCACATCAAAGGAGAACCAGTTTCCATTCTTTCCACCCAGGGCTCCGGAACCCAAAGCCACGCTCTCCATAAATGTCTTATAGGAGCCGAATGAGAAGTCTGCAACCCCGTAAGGCTCAGATGAAGGAGTCCTGGTCTGCATATTGAGTGTTGCGCCAAAGGCACCCGGGCCGTTGGTAGAAGTACCTACACCTCTCTGAAGCTGAATTGATTGCAAAAAGTTCATCACAGAGGGCAGATTTACCCAGAATACCTCCTGGCTCTCTCCGTCATTTATAGCAATGCCGTTAAGCGTTACGTTTGTTCTGGAGGCGTCACCTCCTCTAACTGAGAATTTGCTGTAACCCAGACCTAAACCTCCCTCCGTTGTTGCAACAACAGATGGCTGCATACCTATCATCATAGGCAGTGAGTGTGAGGGTGCATTGCTCTCAATCTCTTTTCTTCCCACGGTAGAAAAGGCAACCGGAGTATTGGCATTGGCTCTTGTAGATGCTACAATAATGCTGTCTAACCTTTTTTCACTCAGAGTATCTGCCTTAATACCACTGCCTCTTTGAGCAGCCAGTGGCAGTGAACTTGCAGAGAGCAAAAACAGACAGAGCGGATAAAAAAATAACTTCCTCATTTCCAATAACATTTAACTGCTTAGAAGTGTAGAAGTCAAGCTCTTCCCTCCGACGGTACTAACCGTATCAGGTTTAAAGGGTATAATCTCAGCCTTCCGGCACCCCTAAGCGGCCGCAAAGATAAACTAATTTTGTGAGAAACCTCTTTTTTGTTTAAGTTTGTATCCCGTTAAGAATAATCCTGAACACTATGAATACTAAGTATATTTTCATAACGGGTGGCGTTGTTTCTTCGCTAGGAAAAGGTATTGTGGCTGCATCTTTGGCCAGACTTCTTCAGTCCAGAGGACTGAGTGTAACCATCCAGAAATTTGACCCTTACATCAATGTAGATCCGGGAACTCTGAATCCTTACGAGCACGGAGAGTGCTACGTTACAAATGACGGTGCGGAGACGGACTTGGATCTTGGTCATTATGAGAGATTTCTGAATGTGCCTACCTCCCAGGCCAACAACGTTACAACGGGCAGGATTTATAAAACCGTGATAGACAACGAGAGAGAGGGTCTCTATCTTGGTAAGACTGTTCAGATTATTCCTCACATCACGGATGAGATTAAGAGAAGAATGACCCTGCTGGGAAAGAGCGGGAAGTTTGATATTGTCATTACGGAAATTGGTGGTACTGTGGGAGATATGGAGTCCACTCCGTTCCTTGAGGCGGTACGTCAGCTTCAGTGGGAGATGCCGGACGGAGACTGCATAGTGCTCCACCTTACCCTGGTTCCGTTCCTCCATGCAGCTCAGGAACTCAAGACCAAGCCAACCCAGCACTCCGTTAAAATGCTTCAGCAAGAGGGAATTAAGCCGGATATCATTGTATGCCGTACGGAGGTTCCTATTCCGGATGCTATGAAGAGAAAGATAGCCCTCTTCTGTAACGTAAAGGCAGACTCTGTATTTGAGAACCAGGATGCAAAGAGCATCTATGAGGTTCCGCTGCTGCTTCACATGCAGGGGTTGGATGATATAGTTCTTAAGAAACTCAAATTCAGAAATATACCTCAGCCTGACCTTACAGATTGGCAGAACTTCCTCAACAAGCTCTTCTCTCCTAAGAGCGAGGTGGATATTGCTCTTGTAGGAAAGTATGTAGAACTGCAGGACGCATACAAATCCATTCAGGAGGCATTCGTTCACGCAGGTGCCGTTAACCTCTGCAAGGTTCACGTACATACCGTTCACTCAGAGTATTTGGACGCTTCCAACCTTAAGGAGAAACTCAAAGGAATGGACGGCATTCTGGTTGCACCAGGCTTTGGAGGAAGAGGTATTGAAGGAAAGATACTTGCCGTTAAATATGCAAGAGAGAACAAGATACCGTTCTTTGGAATCTGCCTGGGTATGCAAATGGCTGTAATTGAGTACGCAAGAGACGTTCTCAAACTCAAGGACGCCTGCTCTACGGAGGTAAGACCTCAGACAAAGAACCCTGTAATTGACCTTATGGAGGAGCAGAAGACTCTTACCACAAAGGGAGGAACAATGAGACTGGGTGCATACGACTGCCGTCTTAAGGAGGGTACTTTGGCATACAAGATTTACGGCAGCAAGATGATAGCTGAAAGACACCGCCACCGTTACGAGTTCAACGAGCAATATGCTGATATGATGGAGAAAGCAGGGCTTGTACTCAGCGGAAGAAACCCTCAGACCGGACTTGTGGAGATAGTGGAACTTCCTCAAAAGGTACATCCTTTCTTCATTGGAGTTCAGTTCCATCCGGAACTCAGCAGTACTGTTTTAAAACCGCAGCCAATCTTTGTAAACTTTGTGAAGGCTGCAATGAAACACAAAAGCGGTAAATAGTCAGATGAAATACCTTCTTAGGATATTACTTCCTGTTATTCTCATAGCAGGCTTCTCCTTAGCCACTTACGCTCAGGAGGGCAAGGTTGTTACCGCCAAGAAACACAGGGTTCAGGTTCTTGAGGAGTATCCTCATGATGTTACTTCTTATACTCAGGGGCTCTGCTTTAAGGATGGCGTAATGTGGGAGAGCACAGGCCAATACGGAGAGAGCCATCTTATGAAGCTAAACTATAAGAACGGCAAGTGGCAGAGAAAATGGAAGTTCAGCCGCCGTTACTTTATTGAGGGCAGTTGCTGGTATGGAGAGAATATCTTCATTCTGACCTGGATGGAGCACACCTGCTTTGTCTTTACTCTGGATGCCAAAGGTAAACTGAAGAAAGTGGGCACGGCCTCCTATCCTTCTGAGGGATGGGGCATTACAACGGACGGCAAGAGCCTTATTATGAGTGACGGAACCTCAGTTCTGAGGTTTATGGATCCAAACTCCTTCTACTGCAAATCTACTCTCAAGGTTACATACAACGGCAAACCGCTCAACAACCTTAACGAACTTGAGTGGATTGAGGGAAAAATCTGGGCAAACGTCTACCTTACGGACAATATTGTAATCATTGATCCGGAAACCGGAGCGGTTACAGATGTGATTGACTGCAAGGGACTTCTGCCGGATAAACAAAAGAATAAGGCGACGGACGTTTTAAACGGCATCGCCTATAATCCTTTAGATAAATCTATCTATTTAACCGGCAAGTACTGGCCTAGATTATATAAGGTGAAAAGTCCCTATTAAATAGAGCACTCCGTAACCGATTACCATACTTATAACTCCCACAATCGCTCCTATCTTGCTCATATCTTTCTGAGGTACAAGGTTGGTTCCGAATGCCAGTGCATTTGGCGGAGTGGAGATAGGCAGAATCATTGCACTTGATGCTGCAATTGCCACACCTATCAGAACTGTAGAAGTACCGCCAATCACATCCAGTTTGTCTCCCATTGCAGTACATACAACCGCAAGGATAGGCATCAGCAAAGCTGCTGTTGCAGAGTTGGATATGAAGTTGGAGAGTGCATAGCAGATAAGGCCTGAGATTATAAGGATGAATACTGGAGAGAAGTTTCCGAACGGAATACTCTTAACCGCCAGTGAAGCTAAACCGGATGCGTTGAGTCCGTAACCCAGTGCAAAACCGCCGGCAACCATCCAGATAACAGACCAGTTGATCTCCTCCAAATCTCTGCGGTGGATAACTCCCGTTAATGCAAAGATTACAAACGGAATAAGTGCAACGGTGTATGAGTTGATACCTGTGAATGAATCTGTAAGCCAGAGAAGTACTGTAAGTATAAAGGTAACTGCTACAACTGTAGTGTGCCATCCCTGATGAGGCTTGCTCTCTATCTCTAATACAACGGTCTTCTGGGTGAATGGGAACATCTTCTTAATAATGAACCAGCTAAGGAAAAGAAGTACAATTACAAGCGGGAACATAAACATCATCCACTCTCCGAATCCAATACCCAAATTCAAACCGTCCGGATCATTCAAATACTTGATAGCAATGGTATTAGGAGGGGTTCCAATTGGAGTTCCCATACCTCCCAGGTTTGCAGCAACCGGAATTGCCAAAGCCAGTGCAATCCTGCCCTTTCCGGACTCCGGGAGTTGACGGAATACAGGTGCAAGGAATGTCAGCATCATTGCCGCAGTAGCGGTGTTGCTGATGAACATTGAGAAGAGACCTGTAATGAGAAGGAAACCAAGAAGAACGTTCTCACTCTTTGAACCGAAAGGCTTCAAAAGAATCTTAGCCAGCTGAGCGTCCAAACCGGTCTTTGTTGCTGCAATCGCAAGTATGAAACCGCCAATAAAGAGCATAATCACAGGATCTGCAAATGACGCCATAACAGACTTGTATGAGAGCAGCGGTCCTACAACCTCCTTATCACACATAGGTCCTATTCCGGAATCTGACGTAAACAACAGCAACAGTCCAATTACAACCACAGATGTTGCCCAGGCTGGAATAACCTCCATAATCCACATCAACATTGCAAATGCAAAAATTGCAATCAATCTCTGCTGAACAACCGTAATGCCCTCCATTCCAAACCAGTCTGCAGGCATATTCCATACAAACAGAGTCAGAACCAGAACAATTCCCAACCTGATAACATTTTTAACGGCCTTGCTAGGATGAGTCCATCTCTCATAATACTTATTCAGGAAATCCTCAACAAGGTTAAATCCTCTAAAATTTTTAAACATATCTCTATACTTTTTCTTTCCGGGGCGCAAATATAGAAGAAAAACTATATTTTTGTGCCCGTACAAGAGACTTTATCGCCGAGCAATCGGAGGAAAGTCCGGACAGGAAAGAGCAGTGCGCTGTGGAAAGCACAGATAGGCGCGAGTTTATGTGGGGATAACAGAAAACAACCGCCCGCAAGGGTAAGGGTGAAAACGCGAGGTAAGAGCTCACGACAGTTTATGGTGACATAAACCGGGTATCCCGCCGCATCCTGCAAGGCTATGTATATCGGCAGTTAAGGGTTGCTCGTCCTTTGCCGAGGGGTAAGCTGCGACAGATAAATGATAAAGACTTGATTTCAAGGACAGAATCCGGCTTAACTTGTACAAAAAGGGAGTGCGCGAGCACTCCTTTTTTTTGTACAAGTTTATACCTAAACCTTACTATTTATCCTTCTTCTCCGGCTCAATTTTCTCCGGAACGGAGTTCTTGAAGAAGTTTGTTACCTGGCCAACAAGAGCGTCTATCTGCTTCTGCTCCTTGAGAACCTCAAGCGGGAAGCCAAAGGCTACAAGTTTGTAATCCTCACCAGGATATGCAATTGCAGCGGCAATACTGGTCTGAGGGTAACGGAAGATTGTGTAGGCCTGAGCAACTGCAGGAGTGAAGGCATCAGGTGCCTCGCACACATACTTCTTATCATTCAAAGTGCTGTAGTACTCAAAGTTACCCTTGAATCCAAACTTGTTGTTCACTGCAGAGACCCTGCCGTCCTTTGCTGCGGAGTGAGTCATCCACTTGAATTTCAGCACATCTGAAGCAAATGCGGCACCTTCCTTAGGGTTGCACTCGTATGCATCTACAAGGTCTGTAGCAATGTAAGAACCGGAAATAAGCAGGCATCTCTTCTCTGCGCAGAAGCTCTTCAGAGCAGCCTTCATCTCAGGTGTATATACGTGATATTTAACCAGTTTGGTAAGAGAGCCGTCATTTGTCTGGCACTGCTTACCCATAATCATATCACATACGGAGTAATCTACAAGATTAGTCTTTCCACCCTCAACTGCGCTTCTTGTAGAAGAGACAAATGCATAGCCGTTGTTCATAAAGGCACGGCCGTGGTCAAAGGCGTAATCAAATGTATTACCGGCAATTATCTGACCTGCCTGGTCATTGTAGCAGGCACCGAATCCCGGAGCGTCATCATCCGTCCAAGGAACGCTGCGGCGGTACTCGTACATCTTACCCAGGAATGAAGCATCCTTAATGTAAGGAACGCCGTAGTCATACTCATAGAAGAAACCGGCAAGTGTGGAGTCTCTGCTCTGCAGCCATTTTGGAGCGCTGACTCTGTCAAATGCATTGACAACCAGCACAATGTTCTCCTCTTTGCAATTGTTAGGAACGCCGGCTGCAACCACCTCTGAAGGGAAACTCTCACCTCCCTCGTTAACTGCAGTCACCTTGAAACGGTAGATGTGTCCCCTATCTATCTTAACTGAGCAGAACTCCTCTTCTACGTATGTTCCCTTATCAAATCCCTCATCATCTACCGCAATGTAAACCACGTAACCCGTCGGTTTTGCGGTAGGTTCCAGCTTATCCTCAACCGGAGACCAGGAAACCTTTGCCATTAGGTCACCATCCGCCTTAACAGCCAGATATGAAGGAACAACGGAGGTCTTGGTAGTAACCGTCTTACCTTTTTTGCCCTTTTTGTTCTTCTTGCTCTTTACGGTAGTTGTGGTAGTTGTCTCGATAGGTTCAGCGGACTTTCTGAAGGCGTTTTCAAACTCCACCCTCATATCTTTAACAGGCAGTGGCTGAACGGTATACGCAACATTGTTCTTCCAGGAGAGGAACTTAAGTATACCCTTGTAAATAGCTCTGGAAGAGGTAAAACGGAAGTCAGGATCCAGACCGAACTTCATATCTGCATAGTTGTGGTGAGAGAGGTACTCCAACAGCATACCCGGAACCTGAGGAGAACGGCTCTCTGAATATGAACGATCCCAAAGATTACGGCGACTCCAAGCAAAACCGTATTTATCTGAAATATCGTCAACCAACTGAGTCTGAACTATATCTGCGAGATATCTTCCAAGAATTCTGTCCTCTCCGTTTGGATAGAGGTTCTCTCCTCCAAAGTCCTTGCAGGTACGGGTGTAGATGGAGAGTGTTCCTATAATAGTATCACTCAGAGCGTTACCCGCATCCGTATGGAATGCAAACGAGAGGTCTACAGGAATATTGCGGCTCTCTACACCCCACTTAGGAAGCATTTTTGAACCGCCGGCAAGAGCGTTAACCCACTTACCTCTTGATACATAGTCATCTGTATAATCCTTCTCGTTATGAGACATTGAGTAAACGGAATCTGCAAAACCGCTCCACTGAAGGAAGTATCTTGCACCCTCCATAAAGCGAGGCATTCCGCTTACGAATCCCTCACCCTCTCCTCTGGCAATGTTACCCATTCCGCCTCCGAACTTGCAGGCATCTGCGGTAACAACTCCGCAACTCTCAGCGTTAGAGAGATATACGCCCTGGTCAGAGAAGCCCTTCTTAAAGTAGAATGTTCCAAGGTAAACCCACATTCCGCCTCCCATCTGCTGGTTAACGAGGAATTTGGCCTCACCGCCGGAGTATTTTACGGTGTAGGAGACTCTCTTAGCGCTCTCAGGGAGAGACTTATAGGAGATATAAACTGCATAATCTCCGTCTGCCGGGAAAGTAGGATTCCACTCTACCTTGCTCTCCTTAAGTGATTTATCCGCCTCAGTCTGAGCCTCTGAAGAGAGCAGACCCTTTGTCTTAACGTAACTTCCCATACGGAAAGGATTCTCTCCAAATACATATTTTGCCTTAGGATTAGCAAAGCCCAGAGAATCAACCTTCTCCCAACTATTGGAACCGTTTCTCTGATAATAGCCCTTGGTCTGAGTATCATTATCTACAATAACCTCCTCTCTTCTCCAGTCTCTCTCCTTTGGCATAAGAACTACCGCACCTGCATTCTCCAACATAGGAGTGAGGAACGGAACAACGTAACTCATTGTATATGTGTCCTCCACAACGCCAAACAGACGCGCTCTCTGGAACTCCCAGCGGTCCAAAGTAGGCTCATAGAACCAACCGTGTGAGTTGCTCATGGCAATATGACGCTGCTGAAGTCCTCTGGTAATCTCGTACGGCTTGCTCATATTCTCCTTAAGACGCGGAGTATCAGACTTTTTACTCAATGCGCCACCGCCCAGAGAATAACCTGTAGATGGATCATAGAAAGGAGTAATCAGCTGCTGAAGAGTAGAACCGTTGGAGAAGATTGCAACCTTTTTGTTCTTGAGGTCTGAAGGAATGTTCTCATTTACAAGCTTGTAAATATTCTTAACAACCTCAGGTCTCATTGGATAATCTGCAAGATTTCTGTTGAAGTTCAGATAAATGGAATCACTTCCTCTGAGCAGATAGCAGTTATCTACCCTGATAGGAACCTTAACGCCGTTGGAGAGAGTACGCAAGTAATCCCTTACGGCAAGGTTCATCTTATCAAAACTCTTCAGTTCCGTATATTTCACATATTTTTTACCCTCCAGCAAGTCTGCCGGGTAGTTCTTTCCCTGAGCTACTGAAACAGAGGGCAATAGAACAACGGCCAAAAGAGCCGCCAACAAAATTCTGATTGAACGCATATAGTATAACTTTAATATATTCTCTAATGGTATATCTCGGACAAAAATAGTAAATTTGCCCTTATGAAAAGAATAAGACTTGCAAATCTGCCAACCAAGATTTACCGCCTGGATAGATTATCCAAGGAGCTTGGTGCCAACATCTACATTAAAAGAGATGACCAGACCGGAAGCGAACTCTCCGGCAACAAAGTACGTAAACTGGAATTTGAGACTGCAGACGCACTTGAAAAGGGCTGTAATCTACTGATTACCTGCGGAGGAATTCAGTCCAACCACTGCCGTGCAACCGTTGCGGCTGCTACCATTTTGGGAATGAAATCTGCCGTACTGCTCAGAATATCAGATACTCCGCCGGTTAAGGGCAACTACTTTTTAGACCGTCTTCTGGGAGCGGATGTACGCTTCTGTAACCAGGAGGAGTACCGCTATCACCGCATGGAGATTATGGAGGAGATGGCACGCAAGTATGAATCAGAGGGTTACAAGCCTTACATAATTCCGGAGGGTGCATCCAACGCCATAGGAACGCTGGGATACTACAACTGTATGCAGGAGATTCTTGCTCAGGAGAAGGAGATGGGAATCACCTTCAACACCGTAATTGTTGCAACCGGAAGCGGCGGAACAATTGCCGGCCTTCACCTTGCAAACGAGCTGGGAAATCTTGGAAAAAGATGCATTGGTATGGCCGTCTGCGATGATGTTGAGTACTTTACGAACATAGCGGACGATATCTCTAACAGCGCAAAATCATTGCTTAGCCAATATCTTGATACAGAAGATTTCAGCAATGCAGTTTTAAAAAGAGAAAACATAGAGATCAATGATAAATATGTTGGAATAGGCTATGCTCTCTCCCGTCCTGAGGAGTTGGAATTCATCCGCAAGATAGCCCGCCAGGAGGGAGTCATCCTGGACCCTGTTTACACCGGCAAGGCTATGTACGGTCTTTGGAACGAACTCCAAAAGGATGCAGATCCTAAGACCCGCATAGACCCTAAAGATAACATACTCTTTATCCACACCGGAGGACTCTACGGACTCTTCCCAATAAGTGAAACATTCCCTCTTTAATATGGGTATAGCAATTTACACACTCACCTCCCCTCTTCATAACGAACTCTCCGTGAAGAGTTTGACTGAGGGTTTCCTGAGTAAGATCAACCTCCCCTTCACCTTTAAAGGGGAGGATTTTTCTGATTACGGCAATGAGGAACTCAATCTGATATTTGTCAGAACAGGAGGAACGGAGAACATTTTCAAGCAGAAGGAGGAGATGATTCTCTCTGCCACAAAGCACCCTGTCTATCTGCTGGCATCAGAGACAAGCAACTCACTGCCGGCCTCTTTGGAGATTCTCTCCTACCTTACTCAGAGAGGAGTTAAGGGAGAAATCATCCACGGAACCGCATCACTTATAACCTTAAAGATTGAGATACTCTTTAAGATTCAGAGTGCCTTAAACAAGATTTCCCGCTGCCGTGCCGCGGTTATCGGTAAGCCTTCAGACTGGCTCATTTCCAGCGGAGTAAACAGAGAGATAGTTAAGGATAAACTGGGGTTGGAGATAGAAGAGATAACTATCGCGGAGGTAGAAGAGGCATATAGAAAAATAGAGGAAGAAAACCTCTGCCCTTCAGAATGCGAGTTTTCCAACAAAGAGGCTGAAAAGTACTTCCCGGGGGCGGTAAAGATTTACCGGGCAATAAAGAAGGTTGTATTGGAGCATAAGGCAGACGCCTTCACAATCAGGTGCTTTGACCTTCTCTCATCTCTTAAAAACACCGGCTGCTGGGCCCTTGCAAAACTCAACTCCGAGGGGGTTGTTGCAGGGTGTGAAGGAGATATCCCGGCAATGCTCTCTATGATTATAAGCCGCGCAGTATCAGGTGTTTCCGGTTTTCAGGCAAATCCTTCCAGGATAGATTCCGAGAGCGGAGAGATACTCTTTGCCCACTGCACCGTTCCTCTGAATATGGTTAAAAGGTATCAGCTGGACACCCATTTTGAGAGCGGTATCGGGGTGGGAATAAGAGGTTTTATGGAGGAGGGTGACGTTACGCTCTTTAAAGTGGCCGCAGACGTCTCCCGCTGCTTTGCAGCCGAGGGAAAACTTCTTGGCTGCCAAAGCCTTCCTAACCTCTGCAGAACGCAGATGCTCATTAAGTTAGATAACAGAGAAGATTGCAACTACTTCTTCCGTGAACCTATCGGGAATCACCATATCATAATACCCGGCAGATACAAAGAGATTTTAGAAGGTTTATTAAGGTAATTTTTCTAAATTTGGCCCGCCGTTTGGCAGACTATAGGATTGTAATATGAAAAAAGGAATTATTGCTTTGGCACTTGTATCCTGCTCTCTTATGCTTCTTTGTTGCAGCAAAGGCGGAGGTGTTAAAGGCGAGATATATTATAAGTTGTATTCTGAGAAAACTCAGGATGTATCCTCCATTCCGGAAGAGGGCAATATGGCTGAAATCAGCAAGTTAAGAGCTCTCTACGCTCAGATTCAAGAGGAGTCCGCCGCCTGGGTGAAAAGGAACAGTTCTGAGTGGTTTATCCGCTTTGAGGAGAAGGGTTCCTACAATGACGTCCTTGCAAAGCAGGATGAGATTGCCAAAGAGAGATTCAACAAAACCGTTCAGGATTTTGAGAATTGGATTCAGGCCAACTACACCGCCAAGCTCGCAGATCCATCCTACGGAACAGGCTCTTTTAAAATCACTTACAAGTTCCACCTCAGCCGTCTAGACAAATATGACATAGTCTCTCCGGTTGAAGTATCGTTCGGTTATTCTCATTAAATTATCACTCCACAGATATGGTCTTCTCGGATCTCTTCTTTCTGTTTGCATTTCTGCCGGCATTTATACTGGCATACCTCGCTGCAGGTTATGCAGACAGGAAGTTATTCTCTCCGCTGGATGACCATAAGTTCAAAGCCCGCAACCTTGTAACCGTTATCTTCTCCCTTATCTTCTACGCCTGGGGAGAACCGGTCTATGTCTTCTTAATGCTCTTCTGCGTCTTTGTAAACTACCTTGCAGGATTGGGCATAGAGAACTCCGGCAAACACCGCAAACTGGCTCTGGTACTGGGTATTACGGTTAACCTGTTAATACTTTGTACATTCAAATACCTCGGCTTCTTTGCAGAGATTTTAAACGGTTTGGGCTTAACCGTTTCCGCTCCAAAGATTGCGCTTCCTATAGGAATCAGTTTCTATACATTCCAGTCACTCTCCTATCTTGTAGATGTTTACAGAGGTCAGTCACCGGCTCAGAGACGCTTTCTGGATCTGCTCTTCTATATCTCTATGTTCCCGCAACTTATTGCCGGCCCTATTGTCCGTTATCAGACAATCTCCGCCAACATTAAGAACCGCACGGTAACCGCAGAGGATTTTGCAGAGGGTGCATACCGCTTCTTGCTGGGTTTGGGAAAGAAGGTGATTCTTGCAAACCAGCTCTCAGAGATATCGGACAGATTCCTGGCAGATGGAAACTTCTCAACGGCAGGCAGTTGGATAGGTCTTTTGGCATTCACGTTCCAGATATACTTTGACTTCTCCGGTTACTCTGATATGGCCATTGGAATGGGACGCTGCCTGGGATTCAGGTTCAACGAAAACTTTGACCACCCTTACACATGTAATTCAATCACAGACTTTTGGAGAAGGTGGCATATCTCTTTGGGAACCTTCTTCAGAGATTACCTCTACATTCCTCTTGGAGGAAACCGCCGCCACCAGGCTCTCAACATACTCATTGTATGGTTCTTAACCGGTATGTGGCACGGTGCAAGTTGGAACTTCATACTCTGGGGTCTCTACTTTGGAGTAATTGTAACAATAGAAAAATACACCATCCTCAAGTATAAGATACCAGCCTTTATCCTCCACATTTACAGTCTGATACTGGTGGTACTGGGATGGGGAATCTTCTACTTTGACGACTTTGGAAAGTTGGGTTCTCTCTTTAAAGCCCTCTTTGGCAACGCTCAGAGCGCATCCGACTTTACCTCCTGGGCCGCACTGACCAACAACTTCTGGCTCTGGATCGCAGCCATAATATTCTCACTTCCTGTAAGAAAGCTCTTTAAAAACGCCAAAGGAAAATGGATATACAGAACGGTTATCTCTCTTCTGATTCTCTTCTGCAGCGTAGCGCTTCTTATAGGGGCAACTAACAACCCATTCCTCTACTTTAGATTTTAGATATGAAAAGATACGCTCTGATAATCACATTGTTACTTGTAAACACACTGCTCTGGTCACAGAACCCAACGGATAGTATTTTTAATGATACCGTATTCAAGTCCAAAGTGACAGTTCCTGCAGACGAGTATGCTATACCTAACAGGGTGACAGAGAAGTATGTAAACAGAGTGAACCCGGATGAGACCTGCAGAATGCTCAAGAGCGGAATAATGATTATAGGCACCGGAAAGAACGTCAGAGCGGCTGAGTCTTACGGAGGCAGAAACTCCGGTGAGAAGGAGTACGCTGAGTCCGCCAACAAATACAAGAAAGTTTTTGGAGACAGCGTGAACGTTTACTGTATGGTAATTCCTTCCGCAGCAGCCTTTTACACCCCTAATAAGCTGAGCGGTTCCACCAGACACCAGGGCAAGACGATAGACAGAATTTTCTCATATCTTTCAGACTCCGTTAAGGCCGTAGATGTTTACACCATCTTGGGAAGACACGCCTCAGAGAAGATTTACTCAAGAACGGATCACCACTGGGCTCCGCTTGGCGCCTACTATGCCGCCAAGAAGTTTGCTGCGGTTGCTGGCGTTCCTTTCAAAGACCTCACCTGGTACACCAAGCATACCGTAAAGAACTATGTAGGAACAATGTACATGTTCTCAAAGCAAAAAGAGGTGAAGGATGCTCCGGAAGATTTTATCTATTACACTCCCGATAGTATCCAGTACACAACCACTTATACCAACTACGTAACCCGCAAGGGAGTGGCCGTGGCAGAGGGAAAGACCGTAAAGGGAACCTTTTTCCAACCTGTAAAGGACGGCAGCACAGGTGCTTACTGCGTCTTCATGGGCGGAGATGCCAAGATAACCAAGGTGGAGACCTCCACCAAAAACGGACGCAGACTTGTAATCTTTAAGGAGAGTTACGGCAACGCAATTCCGGGTTATCTCTTCTACTCCTTTGAGGAGATACACGTTATAGATTGCAGATACTTTAAGAAGAATATAAAGAAGTATGTAAGGGATAATCACATTACGGACATACTCTTTGCAAACAATATTGCAAGAGCCGTTCTTAATGGTACAAACCGCTCATACTTAAGATTTTTAACGCAGTAATGGGAAAGAAGTTATTCATAGTACTTGTAGGATTGTTGTTTGGAGGGTTTACCGTACTCTTCAACTTCTTCCCGCGCAGTACCGTCTCTGAACTTGAAAAGAGAGACCTTGCAAAGTTCCCAACCTACTCTGCAGAAAAGTTGGTGGACGGTTCCTTTGCAAAGGAGATTTCACTCTGGTTCTCTGACAGCGAGCCATATAGAGACTTCTTCATCAGTATGAGTATGGCTCTGAAAGACCTTATCAGGGTCAACTTCTCCAAGGAGAGTTCACTTACATTCCACGCTCCGGATATGACGGATAATGACTACTCCCCAGGCGGAGAGTTTGGTGAAGAGGACGCAGATGAGTTGATGGGTGAACAGACTCCTGTAGATGAAGAGACTACAGAGAACCGTAAACTTGAGGAGTACCAGAACAAAATTACAGCTCAGGAGAATGCAAAGATTGCCAACGCAGGTATCATAATAGTTGGAAGCGGTGAAAACACCAGAGCCTTAATGGCTTACGCCGGAGACTCCACCGGAGGAGTTAAGTTTGCAGAGGTTGCAAACAAGTACAAGAGAATCCTGGGAGACAGCGTAAACGTTTACTGTATGGTTATTCCTACATCCACAGAATTCTACTGCCCCGATGCCGCAAAGAAAAGAACCAAGAGCCAGAGAGCAACCATAAACAACATCTTTGCAAACCTCTCAGATTCAGTAATTGCCGTAGACGTATACACCACACTGGCACACCACGCGGAGGAGGATATTTACCTTAGAACAGATCACCACTGGTCTCCTCTTGGAGCCTTCTATGCTGCCCGCCGTTTTGCTAAGGTTGCCAAGGTTCCTTTTGCAGACACCACCTCATACATACGCAAAGTAGTTAAAAGGTATGTGGGAAGTATGTACGGCTACTCCAAAGATATCAGCATAAAGAAGGCGCCGGAAGATTTTGTATTCTATGTTCCGGACTCCACTGTAACCTACACTACCACCTACGTAAACTACACCGTTAATGAGGATTACAAGGTTACAAACGAGAGCGCTCCGTACAAAGGAAAGTACTTCTTTGATTACAAAGACGGAAGCGGTGCAGCCTACTGCACCTTTATGGGCGGTGATATGAAGATCACAAAGGTGGAGACCTCCACAGATAACCACAGAAGAGTTCTGGTACTGAAAGACAGCTTTGGCAATGCAATTCCGGGCTACCTCTTCTTCTCCTTTGAAGAGGTGCATGTTGTTGATTACCGCTACTTTACAAGGAACATTGTAGATTACATAAAAGAGAACAAGATTACAGACGTTCTCTTTGCAAACAACATCTTCTCCGCCTATATGCCGGGAACGGCAAGGCGTTATATGAAGTTCCTGAGGAACTAACGGAACTAAAGTAATATCAACTGAGCAACGTACAGCACCACGGCCGTGCTAAGTCCCATAAAGAGAGTAGCTTTTGTTTGCGTACGGTAACCGTCTTCTACAGAGAGTCCTCCCATCTTAGTAACAACCCAGAAGTAACTGTCATTGGCGTGAGATACCGTCATTGCTCCCGCACCTATTGCAACTACCACCATAGCCGCACTAAGCGGAGTTGTCATTCCAAGTGTATAGAGCAGTGAGGAAGAGGAGCTGTAAAGTCCCATGATTCCTGCAGTTGTGGTCATTGCCACAGTAGAAGAACCCTGCGCCGTTTTAAGAATAGCGGCAATCAGGAACGGGAATATAATTCCAAGTCCTTTAAATGATGAAACATTAGCCTTAATAACATCAATAAAGCCTGCCTCATAGATTACCTGTCCCAATACGGCACCTGCCGCTGTTATGAAAACTATTGGACCGGCAACCTTTAAAGCCCACTCTGTGATTGGGTTAAGACGGTTGCTCTCATCATTGGAGTGTCTCTTCATATAGGAGAGCAAAGGTGCTGTTGCAACAACTCCTGCGGCAAGTGCAATAACCGGCTTACCTAAAAATATCAGCAGATTACCCACAGTTCCCTCCATCTTGAGAATGGAAGCAACTGAACCAACCGCCATTAAAACAATTGGGAGAAGTATGGGCAAAAAGGAGATGAATGTTCCGGGAGCGTCCTTTGTATCAATCACTTTGGAGAGTTCCTCCACATCCGTTTCATCCGTTGAGTGCACTCTTTTTCCCACTCTGTTAGCAAAGATATATGCTACAACCAACGGAACAATTGAGGCAATGGTACCAACTATAAGAATGTAAAGAAGCATATCTCCCATTCCCACCATTCCGGCGGCGGCAACAGGTCCCGGTGTAGGCGGTATAAAGACGTGAGCCACATAGAGTCCGGAGGCAAGAGCAACGGTCATAGTAACGGAGGATACACCGCTTTGGCGGCTCATCCATTTGCGGATTGGGTTTACAATCACAAAGCCGCTGTCACAGAATACAGGTATGGATACCACCCAGCCAATCAGCATTATAGCAAGTTGAGGATGCTTCTTTCCCAATAACTTCAGAATGGATTCTGCAAGACGTAACGCAGCGCCGCTCTTCTCCAACACAAGCCCAATGAGCGTTCCGAATATGATTACAAGTCCAATACTGGTAAAGACGGAAGAGAACCCCTTCCCTATCACATCCGGAATTTTCAGAATTGGAATACCCATCACAAGTGCCAGAAGCAGAGCAGTTCCCAGAATTGAAAGGAACGGATGCACCTTAAGGTAAGAGATTGCAAAAATCATCAACGCTATGGCCGCAATAAAGATAAGCAGCGGTACAAGCCAACCGGTAGTTAACATTGTTATCTGTCTAAAAGTTTAACCTACACAAATATAGGAATTATACTCCAAGAGTGGAAAAGCCCTTTAGACACTCCTCAAAACTCTCTGACATAAAGGCATTTAATTCCTCCTCAAAGGAAACGGATAAAGCGGAAACTCTCCCCTTTCCCACCACAAAAGGATCTATCCTGCGTTTCTTTGCAGAAATCACCCGCACAGGATACTCCGGTCTCCAGAGATTCAAAGAATCATTAACAGCCATTCCAACACCATCCAACTCATATAATCCGTTAAGAGAAGTGAACCACTTCCAATCCATCTCTCCTTCAGAGTCTGAGCAGATGGCCTCTATCACCTGTTTCTCAGTTGTATAAAGCATATCCTCGGTAACGGTTCCCCGCAAAGCAGCTCTCTTTACAATCTCAGAGAGAAGTTGCATTGAGTAGCGGTCTGCAGAAGATACATAGACCTTTCCGCACTCCAGTGCATAGCGGGCAAACTTCTCAGCCACAGTCCTATCCGTAAAGCAGAGTTCCTCCTCCCCAAATTCATTTACGCCAACCGTTAGAGTGGAGTATATCTCCTTAACATCCTCCACTCCGCCTAAACGGAAGTTTATAATGTTCCCAAGTGTATATTCCAGGCGGTCTGCAGAGAGTTTTGGAGTATCGTTGTCTGCTATGGGATATAGATGATAATCAGAGACTTGTTCAACAGACAGCCCCAGTTCAGAGAGCACACTGCATACCTGAACGGAAGTTTTAATCATAGAATAGGTTCTCTCCTCCGTGCTCTCCTGAGTAATGTAATCTCCTTTCATAAAGTCAATTACGTGGGCAAAGGCAGGAGAAGCCACATCATGAAGCAGTCCGGCTATAGCCTGAGCTTTGCTTTGAGTGAAGTTCCACACAATAAGTCCCACGCCAATACTGTGTTCCAGGCGGCTGTAGGGTGCCAGAGAGCGGAAGAAAGGGAATGATGTATACTCGCATCCGCAGTTCATCCCTATACCTGCAATGCGCTGAAGCAGCGGAGATTGCACAATAGGCTCAAAAAAGGGCGGATAATCCTTTGAGTATATCTTTAGCAGTTTCTCATTCATACAGACAAATATACTCCAAATATCTTCTTTATTTTCTATTTTTGCCCCCGCAAAACTGAATCTATGGGCATACTTATAGTACTTCCAATATTGACCGTTCTGATGTTCGGTCTGGGTCTATCCCTCAAGATAGAGGATTTTAAGGCTTTGGCTTACAAACCTAAGGCTTTGATACTTGGCATATTTGGGCAGCTTATTCTGCTTCCTGCCATTGCTTTTTTACTGGCGGAACTCTTCAACCTGCCTGCCATCTTCTACCTTGGAATCATACTTATTGCCTGCTGCCCCGGCGGAAGTTCCTCCAACGTATTCTCCCGTCTTGCAGGCGGAGACGTGGCCCTATCTATCACTCTTACAGCCATCAGCAGCATTGTTACCATGTTCACCATTCCGGTGATTCTCTCCATTGCACTTGGCCAGTGCAGCGGAATGGAGGCCTTCTCACAGAGTGAAGGAGGCATACACCTGCCTGTAGGTAACCTCCTTATTCAGAACATACTGCTTATGTTTATCCCTATAGTTGCCGGCTTTGTTCTCAGCCGCCTCTGCCCCGTAACAGCAGGAAAACTGGATAAGATAATAGCAAAGATTTCCTTTCCGGCTTTAATGCTTCTTGCTACAATCTTCTTCATTCAGCACCATAAAACCATTGGGGAGAACATTGGAACACTGGGAGCGGTAATCACGCTTATGCTGGTCCTTTCTGCCGGCATCTCCGCCCTTGCCTCAAGGCTTTTCAGACTCTCAGCCTCTCACCGTAAAACCATTGTGATTGAGGTTGGTATGCAGAACGCCGCACAGGCCATAGCTATTGCTTCCAGCCCCTTCATCTTCAACAACTCCGCACTGGCCATCCCCGCCATCATCTATGCACTGATGATGAACGTAGTGCTCCTTATCTATGTTGCGGTTGTAAAAAAGAAATAATCTGACTGTTATACTAGTGAACACTCAAGAATAGAGTGTCCGTATGCCAGGTCATCATGTATCTTTACAATCTTATAGCCTACCTTCTCAAGTATATCTATCATATCCTGAGAATGATACATCTTGCTGTTTCCGTTGGCTATAACGGTAAAGTATAGAGATGTCATTGTAAGACAATAACTTGCAGTCTCATAACGCTGTCTGTCCCAGAAGGTCTCCATTATAAAGAGTTTACCGTTCTTATTCAGAGACTTCTTGGCGTTTGTAACTATTCTCTCAATCTCCTCTTCAGAGAAGCAGTCCAAGAACTGGCTCATCCACACCGCATCAAATCCCTGCGGATAATCATTATCTTTCAAGAGGTTACGCGGGAAGGTGGAGATTCTCTCAGCCCCCTCTTTGCCTGCAACGTTCTTCTTCAGCATCTCAAGCTGCTGCGGCAGATCCATAACGGTAACCTGCACATCCTTGTTGTACTGAACGCACTTTAAAGAGAACTTTCCCGTATTGCCGCCTACGTCCATAAGACGCTTAACGTCAGAGGCAAAGACAATCTTAAGTGCCTGGTCAAATGAACTGTCTGAATAGAAGTGGTCAAAATCAAACCAACTCTTCTGCACATCTGCAGGAAGTGAAGACAACCCCTCATAAACCGTAGGCCAATTACCAAACACCTTCAACCCTGCAGGACGCCCCTCCTTCAGACTTGCCTCCAAGTCAAAGAATCCCAGGTAGTTTACATCATTTACAAAGTTCATGTTTACCTGGGTCATCCTGTCTGTAAGCAGATACCAGCCGGTCTTTGTAATAAAGAACTTATCATCTTTAACTATCACGGTACCAATAGATAAAGAGGCCTCCAAAAGCACCTTCACGCCGTAACGTGAAAGGTCCACCTTAGAGACAACCTCATCCATAGTAAGGCCGTCCGGATTATCTTTAAGTGCCTGAAAAATACCAAATTTGAGCATCATCCTTGATGCCTGGAAAGCAACAGGTGCAAAGGCTATCTCCTGAGCCGCTCTCTGCGCCTCCAAAATAGAAAGCTTGTCCTTTCCGTATTTCTCCTTAAGAGGTGATTCTAACTTCATACTCTAACTCATTTACAACCCCAAATTTAAGATTAAATCATTAAATTTGAATGGTTTTAAAGATAGATTTTATGAAAAGAGCAGTGTTCATTTTGGGGTTGGTGGTGGCTTTAGCAGTGGCTACCAACGGTTTAGCTCAACAGAAGGATTATGAAACAGGGCAGGAGTGCACCAGCATTATGGTGGGAAGGCTGGCATCTACAGATGGGTCCGTGATAACTTCTCACACCTGTGACGGCGTGTCACACACCTGGATATCAATAGAAAAGGCAGCAGATCACAAAAAGGGTGAGGTGCAGAAAGTCTATCGGGGAATAAGAAGAACAAGATTTAAGGGAGATACGGTTGGAGTAGTATGTACGGGAGAGATACCGCAGGCAAGACATACCTACGCCTATCTGAACACCGGCTATCCCTCTCTGAATGAGAAGCAAGTAGCAATTGGAGAGACAACTTTCTCCGGGCCGGATACGCTTAAGAATCCGGACGGTATGTTGATGATTGAGGAGATGGCCAGAATTGCACTGCAAAGGTGTGATAACGCCCGCTCTGCGGTTAAGTTAATGGGCTCGCTTGCAGAGAAGTACGGCTACGGAGACGGCGGAGAGTGCCTTACGGTTGCAGACAAAAAAGAGGTGTGGTGCTTTGAGATTGTGGGGTGCGGAAAGGATAAAAAGGGAGCCGTTTGGGTTGCACAGAGAGTTCCGGACGACCACGTTTCCATCTCTGCTAACATCCCTAGAATAGGCAAGATAGACCGCAAAGACAAGGACCATTTTATGGCATCAGACAACGTGGAGAAGGTGGCACTGGAGTACGGTCTTTGGGACGGAGAGGGAGAGTTTAAGTTCTACAAGGCATACCACGGAAACTACGGAGACGGCAAAAACTTCAGAGAAAGAGACTTTTACGTTCTCTCCACACTGGCTCCGTCACTTGGTCTTACATACGATATGGAGGAACTCCCCTTCTCAGTTAAACCGGATGAAAAAGTGGACGTTAGAAAGGTAATGGAACTCTTTAGGAATACCTTTGAAGGAACACAGTTTGATATGTGCCGCAACTGGCTAATTGAGGTGCCTGCAAAGGGAGACAAACCGGCCTACAAAAAGACCAGCCCCGTTGCAAATCCATGGCTTACAGCAGATACCCGCAACACTCTGAATACCGTTGCTCCCGGAACTGTGGAGTTTTCAAGAACCCTTGCGGTGGCATGGTGCTCATACTCAACAGTTCTGCAGTTACGCTCCTGGCTTCCCGATGAGGTTGGCGGAATACTCTGGTATGCAGTGGATAACCCGGCGGAAAGCCCTCGCATTCCAATCTTTGCGGGAGCACAGTCACTTCCTTCCGGCTTTGATTTCTGCGGGCAGAAAGAGTTCAGAGAGGATTGCATTCTCTGGCAGTTCAGAAAGGCCAACCGCCTGGCTACAGTTGCTTGGCAGAAATCCAGAAACCGTGTAGCTTCTGAAATAAAGGCCGTAGAAGAGCTTGCTTTTGAGGAGGTTGCAAAGTTGGGCGCAAAGAGCACGGCAGAAGAGAGAGATGCCGTTACCGCCAAGATTTACCAGGAAGGCGTTAAGAGGTGGAGGAAGATGGAGGAAGATTTCTGGATGAGTTACGGAAGAAGTTTCTAATAATCCTTGCAATAAAGGAAATTAGGTATATTTTTGCAGCCGTTTTTGATGGCTTAATATGAAACTTATACCTGTATATACCTGGAACAAATCTCTCGTTAACCTTGAGATAAGACAGAAGAAATTCAGTAAACAACCTTGGGCTCAGGGAGTTATACTACTGGCCTTTGTAGTGATTGCAATGCTGTTGGCAAACCTGCCGTTTACCAAAGAGCTCTATCACTCTGTACTTGAGACAGATCTGGCAATCTCCGCCAACTTTAACGGACATCAGGTGCTCTTCCCTAAGGATATGACAGTTGAGAGGTTCATCAACGATATCCTTATGGTTGTCTTCTTCTTTACCGTAGGATTGGAGATAAAGAGAGAGATAGCCCACGGAGAGTTATCATCTCCGCAAAAGGCTATTATGCCGGTAATTGCAGCAGTGGGCGGAGTGTTAGTTCCGGCACTTATCTACTTCTTCATTAACCAGGGTACCGCAGCATCCAGCGGTTGGGGAATCCCTACTGCTACGGATATTGCCTTTGCGGTTGGAATACTTGCAATACTTGGAGATAAAGTTCCCGTCTCTTTGAAAGTGTTTTTAACAGCCTTAGCCATTGCAGATGACCTTATTGCAATATTGGTTGTAGCCATATTCTACGGCGGAAGCATCAACCTGATTCTCCTGGGGATAGCACTCATTCTAGTTGTAGTGCTAATTGTAATGAACAAACTGGGAGAGAAACGCCCCTGGTTCTACTTCATTCCGGCAATTGTTATATGGACCCTGTTCTACTACTCCGGAGTTCACGCAACCATGAGCGGTGTGGTAATGGCATTTCTGATTCCTTCAACTCCAAGATACACAAGGGAATACTACTACCATAAGAGAGCCGTCTACAGAAATAAACTAGAGGAGTATGAGGTTATAGAAGAGGAGTCCGGATTCCCTAACGGCCCTCAGAGACACGTACTCAGACAGTTAAGCAAGACCTCAAAGAACTGTATTGGAATGAGTTACCGTCTTGAGCACGTTCTGAGCCCGTGGGTAAACTTTATAATAATGCCGATTTTTGCCCTTGCAAACGCAGGAGTAACCATTCCTAACGTACAATATTTCAATATATTCCAATACTCACCGGAACTGGGAAGCGTAAGCCTGGGTATCTTCCTGGGTCTGCTGCTTGGAAAACCTATAGGAATAACCATTGCAAGTTTCATTGCTGTAAAGAGTAAACTTGGAGCAATGCCGGCAAAGGCTACCTGGGCTATGCTCTTTGCGGTAGCCTGTCTGGGTGGTATAGGCTTTACAATGAGCATCTTTGTAGATACGCTCTCATTCGGAGATCATCCTCAAGTTGCTCAAATGCTGAGAGATATGGGAAAGGTAGCCGTACTTATGGGCTCTCTGTTTGCCGGACTGCTGGGAGTAATTATGGTGAACGTAGTGCGTAAGATTCAGCACAGCAGGTAGTTATTATTCTTCCTCCAACTTTTCCACCTTCAATACCCTTGCAGAAGAGGCAAGAGTCATACCCTGCATTAAAAGAGAGAGCAGAGTTACAAAGAAGACAATGTTGAAGATCTCCTTTGCACCGTTTAACTTGCAGACTACCGGATAGATAGAGAAAAGTATAGGACCGGCACCCTTTAATCCCACCCAGGAGATGAAGAGTTTGGAGCGCATAGAAAACTTACGGAACGGAAGCAGACAGAGCAGCACACTCAACGGCCTTCCTACAAAGCTCATAAAGAGGCAGGCAAGAATTGCAGGAAGTGCTACGATAGGAAGTTCGCTCGGATCTACCAACAAGCCTAACAACAAGAATATCAGTGCCTGAGCAAGCCAGGTAAAACTGTCAAAGAAGGTGAAGACCTCTCCCCTGTTAGGAAGGTCTTTGGTGTTGCCTATTATTATTCCGGTTATGTAGAGAGAAAGCAGGCCGTTACCCTTGACCACCTCTGCAAAGGAGTTGGAAAAGAAGCCAATACAGAGCACCAGAATAGCGTAGAGAGCCTTATCGTGAAGATGGAACTTACGCAGAAGCCACCTTGCTCCATAGCCTACGGCAAAGCCCACAGCCACGCCTGAGGCTATCTGTAAGAACAAGACAAATAGAGAGTTAAGAATGATGCTTACGCTGTTCATGTGCTCCGCCCCTGCGTTCTGAATATTTAATATGGTGTGTGTCAGAACTATCGTGAGTACAAAAGCCATAGGATCATTGCTGCCGCTCTCAAGTTCCAGCATAGGCTGTAGATGCTCCTTGAGTTTCATCTTGCTCCCCTTCAATATGGAGAAAACGGAGGCGGAATCTGTAGAACTCATTACGGCGGCAAGCAGGCAGCAGACAATTAAGGAGATATCCTTATTAACGCCGAATACTCTGAATATCAGATAAATAAATATGCCGGTAAAGAGAGCGGTAAGTATAACACCCAGAGTGGAGAGTATCACTCCCGGGGCCAGTATAGGTTTTATTTTTTTGAAATCCGTCTGAAGTCCGCCGGCCAGTATGATTACGGAAAGTGCCCAGTTTCCAAAGAATTGCGCCTTGTTAAAGTTGTCAAACTCTATTCCCATTCCGTCCTGCCCAAAGAGCATTCCAACTCCCAGAAAAATGAGCAAAGACGGTATACCGTACTTGAAGCCAATCTTGCTTACCAAGATGGCCACAAATACCAAAACGGATAACAAAAGCAACATGTCATCCGCCATGAAATTAACCGGGAAAAGGCCCAATATCATAGAGTTAGCCCTCTTTTGCTATAATCATCTTAATGCAGTCCCCTATCTCCTTTGCCACGTCTGTGGTATCCTCCAGAGACTGCACAATATTCTTGCATTTGGTAAGTTCAATTCCGTTCTTCTCCGCCTCAAAGAGATGGCTCATATAGAACTCGTAGAGGTCATCCACCTCACTCTCTATCTCTTTGATTCTTGCGCACTTAGACTTAATCTCCTCTTCATTCTTTTTAAACTGGGGCAAATCCTTTGCTATATCGTTCAGGAGGTGAGAATCTTCCACAATCTGATCCCCTATCTCAATCCAGGAGTTGTCCGTAAAGTTCGGACGATAGATTACAAGCTTCTTTGCAGAGTCATGAATCATATCCAGGAAAGACTCCATTCTGGAACCCAATATCTGAACATCCTCTCTCTCAAAAGGAGTGCGCCTCATTTTAAAGAGTGTCTCAGATATCTTTGCATCCACAACATCTCCTTCTCTTTCAACCTCTTTCATCTGACGGGTAAGTTCCTTCTTCTTTTCGTAGGTTTCCTCGTTAAGAATCTCCTTAAGCAGGGTTGCTGCCTTTATAACCAACTCACTCTGAGTAATTAAAAGCGGAAATATCTTCTCTCCGCCGCCACGGCATTTGAAAAAATTAAACAACATCTGAATTATTAGTATCTTTGAGCACCAAATATAACGAATTATGACACCTATGCCAAAAAGATTATCATCCAAAATAGCATCGGTTCTGCTTGTTACCCTACTCTCTCTGGGTTCCGTTTTTGCTCAGAACGATACTATAAAGCTCTCATCCAATCCGGATTTCTATGCAATCACCCTACGCAGTGATATTCCTATAGCAGAGAATATTATGAAGGCTCTTGTACCAAATGTTAATAAGGTATCTACAGGAGATCTTATGGTTCAGGCCGCTATGAAACTGCTTGGAACTCCATACGTTGCCGGCACATTGGAGGAGGGAGATGAGGAGGATGTAAGAGTATACCTAAGCAAGACAGACTGCATTCTCTTTGTTGAGACATGTATGAACCTTGCCCTCACCGCAAAGCAGAAGGGAGATAAGGCTGACTTTGAGGCACTTGCACAGAACGTACGCCAGAGCCGTTACCGCAACGGCAACGTAAGAAGTTACGGTGATCGCATACACTACACTACGGAGTGGATACGCCAGGGAGAGAAAAGAGGCGTTGTAAATGATATTACTTTAAAGATTGGCGGTGAGGTTTATGACCACCCAATCTACTTTATGACAAAGAATTACAAACTCTACAAGCATCTTAAAGATGCAAACCTGAGTGACGAGTGCTGCTCAGAGGAGAGTGAGAACTGCACCCTCAGCCAGGCAACCAAAGATTACAACACAATTGCAAAGGTTGAGGCGGAACTTAACCAGAAGCCATACACCATCATTCCGCAGGATAAGATTAAGGCTTGTGAGAAACTCATAAAGAACGGAGACGTTATCTGCTATATGTCTACCACTCCGGGTCTTGACATTGCTCACGTGGCTATGGCATACTGGAGAAAAGACGGCAAATTGGGCTTTATTCACGCCTCTATGGCAGAGATGAAGGTGGTTATAGACAAGCAGTCTATAGACGAGTATGTAAAGGGCCGAAAGGGCATTAACGGCATCAAAGTAATCCGCGTCCGCTAATTCCAATATATTATGATGCTCCTGGACAAATGCCCGTATTGCGGCAAAAAAATCACAATAGGCACCCTGCAGTGCCCGTTCTGCGGAGAAGACCTCAGCAACCTGGAACCGCCTAAACCTAATCATTATCAGCAGTACCGCAAACTCCCTATGCCAGGCATGATGGAGGCTTTCAAAACCTGCTTCATCAAGAAATACGCAAACTTCCACGGCAGGGCAAGGCGCTCAGAATATTGGTGGTTCTATCTCGCATATTACATTATAAGCCTCCTCGCAGGCGTTCTAATGTTCTGTTTTATTGACTTTAAGGAGTATTTTGACTTCAGCACCAACCCTTCCGCTTACGAAGTACGTGAGTCCATAGAAATGCTGAAAAAAAGCTTCCTGTACAATCCCGGATATTGGCTGAGTATAATTATTTCACTGGCCTTCCTCATTCCTAACCTGGCTGCTACAGTAAGGCGTCTGCATGATATCGGAAAAAGCGGCACGCTGCTCCTCTACTTCCTCTTTGGCCTCATCCCGCTCCTTGGAGCAATCTTCGTACTGGTGTACGGAATCATACTTCTTGTATGGATGTGCACAGACGGCAACAAGGAACCTAACAAATGGGGTCCTTCTCCAAAGTATATCCCTGTAAATGAAATAAAAAAGCCTTCAGAAATCTGAAGGCTTTTTTGGTGACCCGCCAGGGGATCGAACCCTGGACCCCAACATTAAGAGTGTCGTGCTCTACCAGCTGAGCTAGCGAGTCATCCGCTAGCGGAATCGCTTCCGTTTTGGGACTGCAAATGTACAAACAATTTCCGTTTATGCAAATAATCTTTCAAAAAAATTATAAGGTTCAAAACAACGTATGTGCCCAGTATCACTGCAATGGTCAGGCAGGTGTGAACTTTCCCTATTATTGCCATTGCAATCTCCACAATTACAATCACTAGGAAGATAAAACGCACCTTATTGTCCTTAAAAGAGAAGTTTTTAAGCTTCATTGAGAACATAGGAATCTCTGATACCAACAGGAAGCAGAGGATTGGAACCAATGCAATTGGTATCCAATACCTCCAACCCAAATTGGCAACGTTTACCGTGTCTGAGAAATAGGCAGTCAATGAGATAAAGAGTATTGCACAGGCAGGAGTTGCAAGCCCTATAAAATTCTCGCTCTGGCGGCTGTCTATGTTGAACTTAGCAAGCCTCAAAGCTGAGAAAACGGCAATAAACAAAGGCAGTAAAGCTACGTACGGAAAAGAATTAGCATATACGTAGCCCACAATTGCCGGAGCCACTCCAAAACTAACCATATCTGCCAGAGAATCAAGCTCTTTCCCTATTGGGGAATAAGCCTTGAGTGCTCTGGCAGCAAAGCCGTCAAAAAAGTCAAATACGGCCGCCATAAGCACAAACAGCAGAGAGAGAATCAACTTCCCCGTCTGGAATGCAACAACTATGGCTAAGAGGCCGCAAAGCAGATTGCAGCAGGTTATGGCGTTTGGAATATGCTTTTTCACCTCAATTCAAACTATTTGATATTCAGCTTCTTCTTCATACCCTTTGTGAGGGCGTCTTTGTGAATCATTATCTGGATAGTCTTTGCCTTGAAGTAACTCTCTGAGCAATAGATATATCCATCGCCGTTATCCTTACCCCAGGAGTTCTTTACAATGTAGTATTTTACACCCTCCTGATCCTTTGCAATACCTGTTATATGCATAAGGTGGTCATCACTTGTGGTGTAATCATCCCACATTGCCTGACGGATCTCAGGGTCAATAGGATTCTCCTTAAAGCGCTTGTCTATGCTCTTGTAACCTCTGAGGTTCTCCTCAGGAGTAAAGAGTGCAAGATGGTTGTTCTGAGCAAAATAAATCTCACTCATATCTGCATCCCAAGCAACTGTGTATCCGCGCATTATAGCCTCAGTACAAATCTCGTCCAACTCATCCAGAGGAACGTTGTAAGATGAAGCCATATCCCAGTTATCCGGAATCTCAATTATGAACTTCTCATAGAACGGATGGTGAAGGAAGCTTGTAATCTCAATGTAATCTTCTCCTTTGAGTTTAAGCATATCCTTAAAGGAGAGAGGATTATACTCCTTGCCCTTGTAGAAGAAGGTCTCAGGAACCTTTCCCAGATACTTATCCAGAATCTCGTTCATCTTCTCATAAGGAACGCCCTTCTTCTCCTTAACCGCCTCATCCAGAAGGTCATCTATCTCCTTCTGCAATTTTCCGTGGTTGTGAGTCTCGGAGTCATAGTTGATTCCGTGGTATGCCTCCTCAGTCATAAGGCCTGCTTTATCAAGCCAATACGTTGCCTGGTGGCTAATTCCGCCCGGTCCTCTTCTACCCTTTCCTCTGCGATAGTAAAAGTCTGCACCTCTTCTTAAGTACTCCTGTCTTACGGTAAACATCTCAGAGAGATCCAGAGTTGTATCCGCTGTACCGATTCTAATGGCCTCACTCTCTAGGAATGAAGTGGTTGCAAAGCACCAGCAGGTGCCAGTACGTGCCTGATTCTTTACCGCTGTTGCAGGCAGATTCTTAACTACGGTGAACTCGTAGAACGGGCTCTGAGCGTAAACTCCCGCAGCAAATAAAAGTGATACGGCAACTAAAAAGATTTTTTTCATACTCGTTATTTTTTAGATACCCAATTTCTTACGGATTTCCTTAGGAATGGAGTTCTTGTTAACTACAATATTCATAGTCTTGAACTTAACAAAAGTCTCTGAAGCATACCATATTCCGTTGTACTTACCGGTCTTGCCCCAGGAGTTCTTAACCATAAAGTATTTGGTTCCGTTCTGGTCTGTTGCAATACCAAAGATCTGCATTCCGTGGTCATCTGTAGTGGTCTTGTTGTCATAACCCTCCTGACGCATCTCCTGGGTTATAACCATCTCTTTACCAGGATGATTGAGGTTATTAATCTCTGCCATCTTTGCGTTAGGGTCCTTACCTACCCATCTCTCCTGATCTGAACCAATAGCCTTGGTATTGGCCTCAACGTCCGGAACAACTGCAATACCGTTACGGGTAAAGCCAACCTCGCTGACGTCTGAACCCCAGGCAACTGTGTAACCCTTCTCAATAGCGTTGAACATAACTGCCATAAGCTCGTCAATTGGAATGTTGTAACTCAAATCCCAACGCCAGTTATCCGGAACCTCAATTGCAAACTGAGTGTAGAAAGGATGGTGAGTGAATGAAGTAAGAGATACATAGTCATCCATATTAAGTCCCAATCCCTTGGTTACAAAATCTTTAGGAGTATAGACAACGCCCTTGTAAGTTGTAGTCTCAGGAACCTTTCCAATGTAGGTCTCAAGGATGTTCTTGTAGATATCCAAATACTTCTGAGAAATCTTGCCGCCTTTTCCTGCGTTCTTCTTCATGCTCTCAGAAAGACCTGCAGTAATTGCACTCATTTCACGGAAGTTGATTCTGGTCTCACCCTTCTGAAGATCAGGCATATCCTGCTCCTGAACTACTCCGTAATCCTCAAATGTGTGAATCACGTCCTCAAAGGAACCGCCCTCTGCGTTGTTAAGATATCCGTCCAGTCTTACAAACTTCTGCATCTTCTCCATATAGTTGTAGAAAATGCTGTACATAGTTGACAGTTTGAGAGTTGTATCTGCCTTTCCTAATCTTATAGCCTCACTCTCCAGGAATGAAGTGGTAGAGAAGCACCAGCATGTTCCGCTGCTTCCCTGGTTACGGATAGCGGAAATTGGGTTAGCCTTAACTGTTGTAAACTCATAGCCGGCTCTCTTGTCCGCAGCCTTCTCCTGAGCGTTTACATTCATAGCGGTAACGCAGATGAGCGCTACTGCTGCAAATAAATACTTGATTGTCTTCATATTACTTAAGTTATATAATTAATTTCTTTAAGGTATTCTCAAAAACTTGTGAGCCTGCACGGAGACATTCCACTCCGGGTGTTTTTTCACATACTCCACAATGGCGGGAGATATCTGCTTCATCCTGCTCCACTCCGGCTGCAGATAAAAAAGGCACTTCTCATTTACCTTCAAAACCGCCTCCCGATTCTTCTCAGCCCACTCAAAATCAGAAGGTTCCTCAACTATCACCTTCAGTTCGTCCGCCTTGGCGTAAAACTCCTCCAACGGCGGTTTCTTCCTCTTTGGAGAGAGGCAAATCCAATCAAAACAGCCGCTGAAAGGAGAACTTCCGCTAGTCTCCAGAAAAATCTCCAGGCCGTACCCTTTCAACATCAGACAGAGCTTATCCAACGGGTAATTCATTGGTTCTCCCCCTGTTATCACGATAGATTTAGCCTCACACGCCACCGCATCAGCCACAATCTTCTCTATCTCCACCGGCGGGAACCTATCCGGATTCCAACTCTCCTTTGAGTCACACCAGCTGCACCCCACGTCACATCCGCCCAAACGGATGAAAAAAGCGGCCTTACCGCTGTGAAAGCCCTCACCCTGAATAGTGTAGAAACTCTCCACCAGCGGCAGCAACCTACCCCCTTCCAATGACGGATAAACTCTTTTCTCCATAATCAGCCGAATTGACACAAATATAACAAATAAACTCTGTTTTCCCATTCCGGGCAGTGACAAAATGGCACCGATACGGGCATTATTTGCAGATTTTTGCTCTGGTTTGCAAATTGATAAGGTAGTTACGCCGCCCCAATCGGGAGGCAAAGGAGGAAAAAATATGAATACAATGAACAACAATCAGGCACAGGAGAAGATGCTGGAGCGCTACGCCATCAATCTGAACGAGAGGGCAAAGAGCGGAAAGTTGGATCCCGTCATTGGCAGAGATGACGAGATTAGACGTGTACTCCAGATTCTGAGCCGCCGTACAAAGAACAACCCTATTCTGGTGGGAGAGCCCGGCGTAGGTAAAACAGCTATCGCTGAGGGACTTGCACAGAGAATTGTTCACGGCGATGTAGCGGAGAACCTGAAGGGAAAGGTTATCTACTCTCTGGATATGGGAGCGTTGATAGCGGGTGCCAAATATCAGGGAGAGTTTGAGGAGCGTCTTAAAGGCGTTGTGAAAGAGGTGGTTGAAAGCAACGGTGAGATTATTCTTTATATAGACGAGATACACACGCTTGTGGGCGCAGGTCAGACCAGCGGTGCAATGGATGCTGCAAACATCTTAAAGCCTGCACTTTCCAGAGGCGAGCTCAGGTGCGTGGGTTCCACCACTTTGGACGAGTATCAAAAATACTTTGAGAAAGATAAGGCACTTGAGAGACGTTTCCAGATGGTTATGGTAGACGAGCCTTCACCTGCGGAGAGTATCTCCATCCTGAGAGGTCTTAAGCCAAAGTACGAGAACCATCACAAAGTCAAGATATTGGATGATGCTATCATTGCTGCGGTAGAACTTTCTCACAGATATATCACCAACCGTTATCTTCCGGATAAGGCCATAGACCTTGTAGATGAGGCCGCTTCCAAACTGCGTCTGGAGATGAACTCCGTTCCTGAGGAGATAGATGAGATTCAGCGTAAAATCAAGCAGTTGGAGATTGAGAGAGAGGCTATCCGCAGAGAGGGAACTTCTCCGAAACTGACGGATATCAACAATCAGTTGGAGGAGTACAAGAAAGAGTTGGATAAGTTGGATAAGCAGTGGAAGCAGGAGAAAGGCGTATATGATCAGATTCAGAAGAAGAGACAAGAGATTGACTCTCTGAACTTTGAGGCGGACAACGCTGAGCGCAACGGAGATTACGCCAAGGTTGCTGAAATCCGTTACGGTAAACTTGCGCAGCTCAACAAAGAGATTGAAGAACTCAACACCAAGATTAAGGAGAACGAGCATCCTCTTATAGATGAGCAGGTTTCACCTGATGACATTGCAGAGGTTGTTGCCAAATGGACCGGCATACCTGTATCCAAGATGATGCAGAGCGAGAAGGATAAACTCCTCAACCTTGAGGAGGAACTCCATAAGAGAGTTGTTGGACAGGATGAGGCCATTAAGGCTGTGGCAGACGCCGTAAGACGTTCAAGAGCAGGCCTTCAGAGTGAGAAGCGTCCAATTGGTTCCTTCCTCTTTATGGGTACCACCGGTGTCGGTAAGACGGAACTTGCAAAGGCTTTGGCTGAGTTCCTCTTTGATGATGAGAACATGATGACCCGTATAGATATGAGTGAGTATCAGGAGCGTTTTGCAGTCACCAGACTTATTGGTGCGCCTCCGGGATACGTAGGATATGATGAGGGAGGTCAGCTCACAGAGGCAGTTAGGAGAAAACCGTACTCCGTTGTCCTTTTTGACGAGATTGAGAAGGCTCACCCGGATGTATTCAATATCCTGCTTCAAGTCCTTGATGATGGGCGTCTTACAGACGGTAAAGGCCGTACGGTGAACTTCAAGAACACCATCCTCATTATGACCAGCAACGTGGGCAGTGAGATCATTCAGGAGTATATGTCCAAGATTAAAGATGACCCTCAGCTCAAAGAGCACAATGAGAAACTCCTTGCAGAGTGCAAAGACAAGGTGATGACTCTCCTTAAGAGAAGCATCCGCCCGGAGTTCCTCAACCGTATAGATGAGATTATAATGTTCCGTCCTCTTGGAAAAGAGGAGATTAGAGGCATCCTCAAACTCCAGATTTCTCAGGTTGAGAAGATGCTTGAGGCTCAGGATGTCAAACTCAACTTTACGGAGAAGGCTCTCAACTGGCTCTCAGAGAAGGGCTTTGATATAGCCTACGGTGCTAGACCAATCAAGCGTCTGCTCCAAAAGGAGGTAATAAACGCCGTTGCAAGAGAGATCATCTCCGGCCACATCTCCCGCGGCAATACTGTCACGATAGATGTTAAGGACGGCGCCCTCACCATCAACGGCACCCCTACTGAGGTAGAGTAAGCCCGAGGGTGGCTAAAAAGGCGCGCTAGCGCCCGGCACGTAGTGCCGTGATGCCCCTAGAGGGGCCGGCAAAGCCGGGGGTGACAACATCACAAAAAAGGCTTGTTAACAATCAGTTAGCAAGCCTTTTTTGTGATTCGGTTGGGATTCGAACCCAAGACCCACAGCTTAGAAGGCTGTTGCTCTATCCAGCTGAGCTACCGAACCAGTCCCTTATTTTCCATTTGGGAGTGCAAATGTAACAAAATTTCTTTAGCTGAAAAGTATTATCTCTCTTTTTTGCCTCTTGCTGCCCAATATTCAACAATCACTACAAGCGCTATACCCAAGACAGCCATTATGATAGCGGTGGCAATCTGAGGGCTTTTGCTGTAAATCTGCTCAAACTGAGGAGGTAAGATTGGACGGCTTATGGCGTTGTCTCCCTCCTGCTGGATAACCTGCTGCCAAGGCCATATCTTAATGAGTGAACCCACCATAAAGCCTGTAAGCAGGGCAATTGTCTGATTATACCAGTGTTTGAGAAGGTATCCCAAAAGGTGTGAGAAAGCCAGGATTCCTGCAATTGCACCCACTCCGTAAAGCAGGAGACGAGTCTTGTTGAGAGTGCTTATGCTGTTCATAAGATCTTCATACTTAACCATAAGCACAAGCAGGAAGCTGCCTGAAATACCCGGAAGTATCATACCGCAAACGCTTACCGCACCGGCTATCAGAAGGAACCACCAGGTATCCGGTGTCTCTGTTGGTGAAGCCAGTGAAACCCATATTGCTATGGCTGTGCCCAAAAGTAGGCTGAACCATACTCCTACGTTCCACTTCTTTATCTCTTTGGTTACGTACCAGCAGGAAACCAATACCAGTCCAAAGAAGAATGACCAGGTTGCAATAGGCTCGTTATGAAGCAGATAAACCATCAATTTAGCCAGAGAGAAAGCGCTTATTGCAACACCCAGAAGGATGTAGAACAGAAAGACAACATCCGTCTGCTTTGCCCACTCTTTAATCTTTCCCTTAAAGAGGAGTTTTGTGGTGGTAATGTTGAAAGATTTAAGAGAGTTGATAAGTCTCTCGTAAATACCTGTAAGGAAGGCTATTGTACCACCGCTAACACCCGGTATTACGTTTGCTGCACCAATTCCTATACCCTTAAGGGTAAGCATTATTCTCTCACCTATAGTCATGTCTATAATTCTAACGTTTTCTCATCTTTTTCCTGAGCTTCTTCTCAGTCTGAACCTCAGCCAAACCAATCAGAGCCATCTGGTGGTTAGGGTCAAAAATCAGCGCCTTTCTAAGCAGAATTTCCGCCTGAGTGAGGTCTCCCAAATAGAGGTAACCCATTGCCAGGGAGGCTATGCCGTCCGGGGAGTTTTTCTCTAATTTATTGTACTCCTCAAGGTACTCAACAGCGGCCGTAAAAAGACCCAATTCTAAGCAGACGTGCCCCATATTAAACAGAGCACTAGGGTTTTTACTATTCAATGCTATTGCGTAGTCAAGTGCCTCGTGAGCCTTTCCAAAGAGTTGCTTCTTTGTGTAGATTGCACCCACATTGTACCAGACAATATCGCTGAAAGGATCCAGATCCAGATACTTCTCGTAGTAGTTCAAAGCCTCCTCGTTTTTATCCAACTTCTCATTGCAGAAGGCATAGTCAAAGTAGAGTGAAGCCATGTTTTCCGCCTTCTCCTTTGAATGGTTCTTATCGTTCCAGAGTTTGGTGAGTTGTTCAGTTCTGTCAAGATAATAAAGAGCCTCTTCAAACTCTCCAATCTCCATACAGTCCTGAGCCAGAGTATGTACGCTGTCACATATATCCTCCGGGAAAGACTCAATCTCCATTGACTGGTTGAAGTAGCCCCTGGCCTTCACAATATCCTTCATACCAATGTAAACCCTGCAGTATGAGAGGAGTATGTCTGAATTGGGAGGGAAGGAGTCTCTGTAGTTGTCCAAAATCTCAATGGCCTTTTGGAACTCCTTGGCTATAACCAGTGAGTCACAGTACTTTACAAGAAGTGAAGATGAATACGGATGAGCGGTAAAGCCCTCCTCTGCAGCCCTCTTTGCCTTAGGCTCATCGTTGAGGTCTATATACCTGTCAACTATATACTCCCACTCATCCTCCTCAAACTCAGTTTGAGAGGAATTGTTGGAATTATAGCTGTCAAAGGCTGCTCTTAAGCGCTCGTTCTCTTCCCTTTCAAAATTCTGATCTTCCCTTTCCGTATTCATAGGGCGCAAAGGTAATAAAAATCACCTATTGTCCGAATAACCGAATGGATGGGGAGCAAGGGGGAGTTTGGCAAGTGGGTGGTAGTCACCCTTGAGGCCTATCGGGGTGGCGTTGCGGATCTGGCTCACAATCTCTATACAAGGGCGTGCCTCGCTGATTCTGAAGCCGTTACCGCTGAGGATCTTCTCATAACTTACAGTGTGGAGTTCCGTAAAGCCGGCGCTGAACTCAAACTCGTCACCGTCTATGTTGAGTGTGCGGTAAGTTCTCTTCTCTCCCTGAACGGCATTCTCCGGAAGGCAATCTGCATTGATGGAGAGGAAGTAACGAACTCTTGCACGTTTTAACTCCAGATAACCGGCAACGCGGTCAAAACTCATAACGTGAACAATGTTCTTCTGAACCGGGCCGAATATCCACTGAAGCATATCGTAGAAGTGAACGCCTATGTTGGTGGCAACGCCGCCGCTCTTGTGGATGTCTCCCTTCCAGGAGGCGTAATACCATTTACCTCTGGAAGTTATGTAGGTAAGGTCCACATCGTAAATCTTATCTTTAGGGCCGTTGTCTATCTTATTTTTAAGAGCAACAATACTGTCGTGAAGCCTGAGTTGCAGAATGGTATAGGCTTTATGGCCGGTCTCCTCTTCCAGTTGAACCAGGTTGTCTATGTTGTAAGGGTTGAGTACCAGCGGTTTTTCACAGATGACATTACAGCCCAGCCTCAGGCCGTAACGGATAAAGGCATCGTGAGTATAGTTTGGGGTACAGATAGAGAGCCAGTGAAGCGGATCATTGGTTCTCATACGCTTTGAGCAGAAGCGGTCAAACTGCTCGTTTTCAGTGTAAAAGGAGCAGTCCGGGAAGGAGCTGTCCAGGCGTCCTACGCTGTCAAACTTATCGTATGCTACAAGCAGGTTGTTGCCCGTATCCTTAATTGCTTTTATGTGTCTTGGGGCAATGTAACCGGCCGCCCCTATCAATGCAAAATTCAACATGTTGCAATATTACTAAAAAGATTCTATTGTGCAGTACTTTAGCAGTATCTCAAGCGGATGATGCGCCTTAATTCCCGTTCCGTCCAAAATCTGCTGGCGGCAACTTGTACCGGGAGCGAGCACGAAAAGCGGACTACCTTCTTTCTCTTTATGCTCTCTAACCGCCTTTCTTACAGCCGGAAAGAGGACCATCTCCCCTATCTCGATAGATTTTTTGTAGTGCTCCTTCTCATACCCGAAACTGCCCGCCATTCCGCAGCAACTGCTCGGAATGACGTTCACCCTGGCACCTTGTAACAGGGTGGAGAGAACCCTTACGGTCTTCTCTATTCCCACAAGAGATTTTTGGTGGCAGTGGCCGTGGAGGAAAATCTCCATCTCATCATTTGAGAACATTTCCGCCGTGATATTACCTTCCTCTATTTCCCTGATAATGAACTCATCATAAAGAAGTGCGTTCTTGGCAAGAGAAATAGCTTTCTCCTCATTTTCTTTATCTACAAGATCCGGATACTCATCTCTGAAGGAGAGAATGCAGGAGGGTTCAATACCTACAAGCGGAGTCTCTTCTGTGATTATTGGAGAGAGAAGTTCTACGTTTTTGTTAGCGTATCTCTTTGCCAATTTAAGGCATCCTTTGGAGATTGCGGCACGTCCGCTCTCTACGTGATGCGGTATTTCTACCTCATAACCAAGCTTTAAGAGCAGTTTAGCAAAAGCAAGTCCCAGCTCCGCCTCCTGGTTGTTGGTAAACTCGTCTGCAAAGAGATAGACTTTGCCTTTGCTCTTTTGTTGAGTATGTTTTGCCACTTCCCGCTTTACAAGAGTGCGCATTGTGTAACGGCTCAGCGTTGGAATGTGACGCTCCGCTGCAAAGTGTACAACGCTCTTAATCAGACGCTCAGTAAAGGAGTTGGTTGCAAAGTAGTTATAGAGCGGCCTAAAGGTGCGGCCCAGTTTTTCAAAGAGGGCCATACGGGCAATCATCTTTATCTTTAACGGAGTACCCTCTGCATCCCACTTATGCTGAAGCAGTTCCGCACGTATGCGGGTCATATCCACGTTGGAAGGGCACTCGCTCTTACACCCCTTGCAGGCAAGGCAGGAATTTAAAACCTCCTCAATCTCAGGCGCTTTTACAAGTTCCTTAAAAGAGATATTCTGTTGTTGTGACGGTGTTCCGTATGTTAGAAGTTCTCTAAGTACGTTGGCTCTTGCACGTGTGGTATTGGTCTCCTCCATGGAAGATTTGAAGGAAGGGCACATAGTTCCGCCAATTAAATTGGAACGGCGGCAGACGCCGGCACCGTTGCATTGCTCTATATTTGAGAGGAATGCGTAAGGGTTTGTCTCATTGTGGGTAAAGCCTTTGTTCCAACGGAAATAGGTCTTCTGAGGAAGAGTGTAAGCCATTGTGGTTATAAAGCGCAGGTACTCATCCATTGGAGGAGTATCTACAATCTTACCCATATTAAAAAGCGAGTCCGGATCCCAAAGCCTCTTAATCTGACGCATCATATCATAGACCTCATCTCCGTACATAAGAGGAATGAACTCCCCTCTCAGCCTTCCGTCTCCGTGCTCTCCGCTGAGTGAGCCGCGGTGCTTTTTAACTATCTGGGCGGAGAGAGTTGCGACCTCTCTAAATCTCTTAATATCAGCAGGCTCCTTAAGGTTAAGAATTGGTCTTAAGTGAAGTTCTCCGGTGCTTATATGGCCGTAATAGACGCACTCAAGATTTAGTTCATTGAGCATCCTCTTTATGTCTGCAATATACTCCGGCATTCTCTCCGGAGAGACTGCTGTATCCTCAATGACGCCGAAGGGTTTGGCATCTCCCTTCATTCCGCTCAAAACTCCAAGGCCCGCCTTTCTAAGGTTCCAAACTCTCTCTATCTCTTTGCCGTAAACCCTTGTACAGCAATATGCAAGATGTTTATTCTCTATTACGTCCCTTTCAAACTCCTTTGCATACTCCTCCATCTTTTCTCCCTCAAACTCCGCGATAATAAGCGCCTTTGGCTCTCCGTTTACAAAGAAGAAATTACGCTGCTGCTCAATGTTGGTTCTGGAGAGCGAAAGAATCTGGCCGTCCATAAGTTCCACAGCCACAGGAGAATGGGATAAAGCAACCAGGTTGGCCAGAAGAGAATCTTCCAGTGAGTTGCAGTGAGCGCAAACCACCATTCTCTCCTTTGGAGGAATTGGATTGAGTGAGAGTTTTACCTCTGTAATAAAGGCAAGGGTTCCCTCACTTCCAGCCAGCAGTTTACAAAGGTTTATAGTTCTCTCTTTCAGAGGTTTATTTTGGTTTGCAATATCTTCAATTACCTCATCTATTGCATAACCGGTACTGCGTCTTTTAAGAGATTTATCCGGAAAGCTCTCCTCTATCTTCTTTGAAACGGATTCATCCAAACCCCACTTAATCAGTTGAGAGTAAATGCGCTGAGCAAGGGTTGTCTTCTCTTGATTGTTGTGCCAGAACTCTTCTCCAAAGCGCTCTTCCAGTTCCTTTATTGTGTAATCCTTAAAAAGTTCAGTTGAGCCGTCGCTGAGAATTACCTCAGCCTCAAGCAGATGGTGGCGTGTACTGCCGTAAACCAACGAGTGGGTTCCACAGGAGTTGTTGCCCACCATTCCGCCAATACAGCAGCGGTTGCTTGTGGAAGTTTCCGGTGAGAAGAAGAGGTTATAAGGCTTTAAGGCAAGGTTAAGTTCATCACGCACCACTCCGGGCTGAACTCTTACCCAACGCTCCTCTTTATTGATTTCCAGGATTTTATTCCAATGCTTGGAGATGTCGCATACAATGCCGCTTCCTACAACCTGCCCGGCAATAGAGGTGCCTCCGGCTCTTGGAATAATATCAAGATGATTCTCTTTTGCGGTTTTTAAGAGGGAGAGAACATCCTCCTTATCCTTTGGATAGCAGACGCCGTAAGGCATTTGCCTATAGCAACTTGCATCCGTTGCATAGGAGATTCTGTGAATATTGTCCCTTAAGATTTCCGCCATGGAGCAGTTAGATTAGAGACTCCAATAGCCAAGCTTCTTAATCTTCCCCCTATAGAGACCTTTGATATCTACAATCAGAGCGTTTGGTTTACAGATGGAGATGAAATCCTTCTCCTTGAGGTTTCTCATCTGCTTGTGTGCAACAGCCACAACCACAGCGTCATACCCCTTGCCTATCTTATCCGTCAAAGTTATGCCGTAAACCTTCTTCACCTCAGCCTTATCTGCGTAAGGGTCATAAACCTCAGTCTTTACTCCGTAACTGTGAAGTTCCTCTATTATATTGACAACCTTGGAGTTGCGGATATCTGAAACATCTTCTTTGAAGGTTATTCCCAAAACCAGAACCTTAGCATCCTTTATCTGCTTTCCGGCTTTGATGAGTTCCTTTACAACCTTCTTTCCAATGTAACCGCCCATTGAGTCGTTTACAAAACGGCCGGCATTAATAACTTTGGTATGATACTTAAGTTTATATGCCTTATGTACAAGATAATACGGGTCTACGCCTATGCAGTGACCGCCCACCAGACCCGGATAGAACTTAAGGAAGTTCCACTTTGTTCCGGCAGCCTCCAGAACATCGTATGTGTTGATACCCATCCTTCCAAAGAGAATGGAGAGTTCATTCATAAGAGCAATGTTCACATCCCTCTGAGTGTTCTCTATAATCTTTGCAGCCTCTGCAACTTTTATAGACTGAGCCTTGTGAACTCCCGCCTCTATTATGCTTCCGTAAATGGCCGCAACTCTCTCAAGGGTAGCCTTATCCGAGCCGGAAACAATCTTTACGGTGTTCTTCAGAGTATGAACTTTATCTCCCGGATTGATTCTCTCCGGAGAGTAACCTACTTTAAAATCCTTTCCGAATTTAAGGCCTGAGAACTTCTCCAAAACCGGAACGCAATCCTCTTCCGTACATCCCGGATACACGGTAGATTCATAAACAACACAGTCTCCCCTCTTTAGAACTTTTCCCGCAATTTCAGAGGCGGAGAGAAGAGGTTTAAGATCCGGTTCGTTGGCCTCGGTAACCGGAGTAGGAACTGCCACAACAAAGAAAGTAGCACTCCTAAGCTCTTCAATATCAGAAGTGAAGATTATGCTCTTATTCTTAAAATCTGAAGGCTTCAACTCCCTGGAAGGGTCTACCCCCTTCTTCAACTTTGAGACTCTCTCCTTATCTATTTCAAATCCAATTACCTGATACTTCTCCGCAAAGGCCAATGCCAAAGGAAGTCCCACGTAACCAAGACCGATGACTGCAATTTTCTCTCTTTTCATTTGGGTAACTATTTAGAAGGGCGTCCCAGAAGTTTATACAAATTGTTCTTGTAAACCTCTACCGCCGGTTGGTCAAACGGATTGACACCCAGCATATAAGCGGATACTGCACAGGATACCTCAAAGAAGTAGAAGAGCATTCCCATATTCCACTCATCTATCTTCTCCAACTCAATATAGATGTTAGGAACACCGCCGCTGGTGTGAGCCATACGGGTTCCCTCCTCGGCTGCACGGTTAATGTTCTCCAGCGTCCATCCCTTAAGGTAATCCAGTCCGTCCAAGTTGTCTGAAGATGAAGGAATTATAACCTCTACCTCCTTGCTTCCGGCAAGAATTGCGGTCTCAAACATAATTCTTTCACCGTCCTGGATATACTGTCCTACGGAGTGCAGGTCTGTAGTAAGGTCCAGCGTAGCAGGGAAGAGTCCTTTATGCTCTTTACCCTCGCTCTCTGCAAAGAGTTGCTTGAGCCACTCTCCCAGGTACTTAAGTTTTGGGTGATAGTTAATAAAGACCTCTATCTTCTTTCCTGATTTGTACATCAGATTTCTCAGAGCGGCATAGCGCAGAGCGGGGTTGTCATCAGAGACCTCAAGTATGTGATTCATAGCCTCGTTTGCTCCGCCCAGCAGGTTTTCAATGTTAAAACCGGCAACCGCTATAGGGAGCAGTCCTACTGCAGAAAGCACTGAGTATCTGCCTCCTACATTTCCAGGCAATGAGAGTGATACATATCCGTACTTCTCACTCATTGCTCTCAGAGCACCGTTGCTCTGATCCGTAACGGTTATAATTCTGCGTCTTGTATCCTCAACACCAAACCGGTCTATCATCTGCTTTCTCAGGATTCTGAAAGCAAGCGCACTCTCCAGCGTAGTACCTGATTTTGAGATTACTATAAGACCGTAAGATTTCTTTTTGAGATAGCCCAGAAGGTCACTCATATAATCCTCACTGAGTGAGTAACCTGCAAAGACTATATGCGGAGCGTTTCTCTCTCCTGCAGATGCAAAACTGTGAGAGAAAGCCTCCAACGCACACTTGGCACCCAGGAATGAACCTCCGATTCCCACCACCACAACAACATCCATTACGTTAATCCAGCGGTTTGCAATCATCTGACAATCCGCAATCAACTTTTTGTTGTCATCTTTTGGAAGGGTAAGCCAGCCGTTCATCTTTCCGCCACGGCCCTGGCCGCTTAAAAGAACTTTAAGAGCAGATTTTGCACTCTCAAGTGCAGCATTGTAATCCTTTGCAGAGACAAACTTCTCCGCCATCTCCGTCTTCAGTTCAAGCATACCGATTACTTTTTAACGTCAAATTCGCAGAACTTACTGTTTCCGCTAATATACTCAGGCACAGTCTTTTTCATAAGACGAACCATGTCCGGAATATCAACCTTGTAAGCCAGATCTGAGAGCTCCGTTGTTACGGCATCCACATCTTTGTACTCATACTCTCTAACCTTGGCTATACGGATACGTTTGTGGAATGCAGGAATGGTATTCTCCTTATCCGAAAGCACCTCTTCATACAATTTCTCACCAGGACGCAAACCTGAGTATTCAATCTTAATATCCTTATCCGGAACAAATCCGGCAAGAGAAATCATTCTTCTGGCAAGCTGATCTATCTTGATAGGTTCTCCCATATCAAAGACAAATATCTGATTTCCGGATGAAAGCGTAGCGGCCTCAAGCACCAGACGGCAAGCCTCCGGAATAGTCATAAAGAATCTTGTAATATCCTTATGGGTTACGGTTACAGGACCGCCCTCCTCAATCTGCTGGCGGAATCTTGGAATAACTGAACCGTTGGAACCCAGCACGTTACCGAATCTTGTAGTAACGAACTTGGTTCTTCCCTTAACCAATCCCTTCTCAACTGACAGACCCAAAGACTGCACGTATATCTCAGCCAGACGCTTAGAGCAACCCATTATGTTTGTAGGGTTAACCGCCTTATCCGTAGAGATCATAACCATCTTCTCAACGTCATACTCCAAGCATTTATCTGCAACGTTGCGGCTTCCTTTTACATTTACCAGAACAGCCTCGCAAGGGTTCTCCTCCATAAGCGGAACGTGCTTATATGCAGCGGCATGGAAGACAACCTGAGGTCTGAACTTACGGAACGCGTAATCCAAACGCTCCAACTGACGGACATCACCTATAACGGGAACAAAGTTAAGGCCCTTAAATCTGTCTTCCAGTTCAAGACGGAGGTTATGCATCGGAGTCTCCGCGTTGTCAAAGAGAACTATCTGCTTTGGAAAGAAGTGGGTAAGCTGTCTTACTATCTCTGAACCAATGGAGCCGGCCGCTCCGGTAACCATAACAACTTTTCCGGAGAAATAGGACTTTATCTCATCCATAGAGATCTGAATCTCAGCTCTTCCAAGCAAGTCCTCAACCTTAACGTCTCTTGGACGGAGAATGGATTTACTATCCTCCACCTCATCCACATTAGGAATTATGAGGGTCTTTACTTTGTTGTTCAGGCAGTAATCAATAACACCGTCGCTCTCGCTCTGAGCATCCGTATCCTTGGCAAAGAGCACGGCATCTATATCATTGGATTTGATTATTTTAGCCAAAGCCTCCGGATTATCAAAGTTGAAAACGGGACGCTGGTCCAAAAGCATCTTGGCCTTTCTGTCAGAACGCTCCAAAAAACCTACTACATAGTAGTGAGTTGAGGTCTGGAGGCGTTTTAGGGTAGCCACGCTCTTATTAGTGGTTCCATAGACCAAAATTTTCTTCTTCTTCTGCTTATCCGTATCCTCAAACCTGTTATTGTAGATATTGTATCCCAGAATCATAAAGACCCTGATACCAACCAACAAGAAGAAGGTGACCACAATATCAAATATCACCTGCAACAGAATCCAGTTGATGAAACCGAATAGGATAAGAAGTACTAAGAATATGAGAATACCCTTTATTAATGAGACATATCCATATTGTAGCACATCTCTGTAGCCAAAGTGACGGATGATGATTCTATAGGTCTTGAAGATGAAGAAAAGAAGGAGGGAGGTTCCTACAGAAGAGGCGAAAAGAGATAATGTCAGATATGGAGTCTCAAACAAATGTGGTTGGATAAGGCTGATCTCAAAACCTACCGCCATAGTAGCGAAAACGGAGATTACCAAATCCATTATAAAGACTAGTTCTTCCCTTACAAAGGAATCCTTAAATCTTTTTAGCCATTTACCTGCCATAGTTAACTTTTGGTCTGATTAAATTATCCAAAAATAGTTAAAATCTTGTAGTTATCAAAATTTACAACCGTTATATGGTCTTGTTGCGGATTATAGGTTTAGCCCAGAATCCGATGAAAATCATGTAAAGTATAAAGATGAAAACAAGGCACATACCCACTCTCAAAGAGCCGGCGGCATCTGCAAGAAGGCTCACCAGAAGAGGGCCTATTGCCCCTCCCACTATCGCGGAGCAAAGGATTCCCGCAAATGAGCCGTGGTGCTTGGTGACGGAGTTGAGAGCAAGTGAGAAGATGATTGAGTACATGAGGGAGATGGCAAATCCCACCGCCGGCAGTGCAAGTTTTGCAACTGCTGCAGGGCCGAACAATCCAACCGCCAGAAGGGCAACGGAGAGGTAGCCGCTCCACTTGAGCAGTATGTTGGAATCTATAAGTTTCAGAAGTACCAGTCCCACTACGCAGCCGATAAGCATAGAGCCCCAGAACCAGGCCACTGCACTCGCTCCAACTGTATGAGGATCAAGGCCGTGGTACTTCTCAAGGAAGGTGCTCAGATAAACTGAAACGCCCTGCTCCGTACTTACGTAGCAGAAGATTCCCAGAGCAAAGAGCCACACCGCCTTCTCTTTAAACAACTCAAAATAAGAGGATTTGCTACCGCTCTTTTCATCATCCTTAAGTTCAATCTTAGGGAAACGGCAGAAAAGAACCAGAATGAGCATAGCCACCAGTATGAAGGCAAAGAGGAAGTAGAGAGAGACCCACGGAAGATTATCCGGAGCAATTCTCATTGGATTTGCCACATAGTAGGAGTAAACCAAAGGACTCACGAACGAGGCGCAACTGAAAACCAGCTGCCCCATCTCCGCAACAAATGCGTAATTCTCCTCACCGCCGACAGTTCTCTGCAGAGGGTTCATAACCGTCTGAAGCATAGCCATTCCCAGCCCTATGATAAAGCAGGAGGTAAGCAAAACGGGATAGGTTGGAACAAAGGCAAAGAGCAGAGAGCCAACCAGCGGCATCACAAAACCTATGAAGAGCACAACCTTCTCCCCCCATTTTTCAATCATGATTCCCGCAGGGATGCTCATAACGGCGTACGCCACAAAGAAGGAGGTTGGGATAAAGCCCGCAAGCGCCAGTTTGCTCAGGTTGAAATTATCTATGATATCCGGAATGAGCGGCCCCAATATATTGGTTATAAAGGAGATAACAAACCAGAAAATCATTATGACAGCAATTAGCCCAAAACGCTTTCCCATATTATTTAATCTCAAACTGTTTGTCCAACTCGGCGGCCTTAACGTTCACGTCTTCTCCCTCCTTGCACTTGAGGCCAAAGTAGAACTTAATCTTAGGCTCTGTGCCTGAAGGTCTTAGAGAGACAACCGTACCGTCCTCAGATATGTACTGAAGCACATTGCTCTTTGCAAGTTGAACCTCAGGAGCAAAATAAGTGTTGTTGAGGAAATCCTTCACCTCCACTACCGGGCTGCCTGCCAGATCTTTAGGAGGGTTGAGGCGGTAATTTTCAACTATGCCGTCTATCTTCTTCTTTCCCTCAATGCCCGGGAAGGTGTATGAACGCAACCAATCTTTTCTCTCTCCGAACTCGCGATAAATCATCTGCAGCAGACCCCAGAGGTTCATGCCGTTATCTTTGCACCAGGCGGCGCATTCGCATATCAATGAGCAAGTTATTGGGGAGTCCTTATCTCTTACGTACTCACCTGCAGCAAAACCGAAGCTCTCCTCACCGCCGCAAATAAAGATTCCCTTCCCCTCATTTACTCTTATAACCTCCGCGATATTTTTGAAGCCGGTAAGAACGTTGTACCACTTAACACCAAACCGCTCTGCAATGTCGCTTACCAATGAGGTTGTCACGATGGTTTTGATTACGTATGGGAACTTGTCTGATTTCTGAATCTTGCCTGTAGCCGTCCATCTTCTTAACATATAATAAGTTAGGATGGAGTTCATCTGGTTTCCGTTAAGCAGTACCATCTCTCCCTCATCATTTCTGATACCCATACCGCAGCGGTCTGCGTCCGGGTCTGAAGCAATAACCAGTTCTGCATTAACCTTGTCTGCTAGTTCCAGAGCCATCTTCATAGCAGTAGGCTCCTCCGGGTTAGGAGACTGAACGGTTGGGAAATCTCCGCTGTTAACGCACTGCTCCTTAACAAGATGCACATTTGTAAAGCCCATCTCACTCAGCGCTCTTGGAATAAGTTTCACACCGCAGCCGTGAAGCGGAGTATAAACTATTCCAATATCCGGATGTCTCTTTACGCACTCCGGAGAGACGTGCAGAGTTTTGAGGTCATTGAGGTAGTCGTTATCCAACTCCTCACCTACCATCTCTATAACTCCCTTGCAACCAGCCTCTTTCTCCCACTTAACCTGAGCAATATCCGTAATCTTGTTAACCTCTGCTATAATGTTCTTATCATGAGGGGCTATAACCTGAGCTCCGTCCTCCCAGTAAGCCTTGTATCCGTTATAGGCTTTAGGGTTGTGGGATGCTGTAACCATTACGCCGCCCTGGCAGCCAAAGTGACGGATGGCGTAACTGAGTTCAGGCGTAGGTCTCAGTTCCTTTGTAAGATAAACATGGAAACCGTTGGCTTCAAAGATTTTAGCCACTATCTGAGAGAACTCTTGAGAGTGGTTGCGGCAGTCATAAGAGATTGCAACCTTAATCTGAGGAAGGTCTTTAAAGCAGATTTTCAGATAGTTGGCAAAACCCTGTGTTGCCATTCCTACCGTGTATTTGTTCATACGGTTGGTACCCGCACCCATAATTCCCCTGAGTCCACCGGTACCGAACTCCAAAGTCTTATAGAAAGATTCCTCCAACTCTTTAGGATCTCCGTTTAAAAGAGCTCTAACCTCGTTTTTGGTTTGCTCATCGTAACCGTCTCCGAGCCAACGCTTTGCGGAGTCAATAATTCTTGAATCCATAAATGTTTATATTTTTGTTATTATCTGATTTCTTTTATATCCTCAAATTTACGAAAAAAAGGTACATTTGCCCAAGATTTTTATCATATATGAGCGATCAGATAAAACACGAATGCGGCGTTGTCCTTATACGCCTTCTTAAACCACTGGATTACTACAAGGAGAAGTACGGCACCTATATGTGGGGGCTCAACAAACTCTATCTGATGATGGAGAAGCAGCACAACCGCGGTCAGGAGGGAGCCGGACTGGCATGTGTTAAGATAGACTCCAAGCCGGGCAACGAGTACATCTTCCGTCAGAGAGCATTGGGCAATACCGCCATCGCGGAGTGCTTTTCAAATGTCAATAAAGAGATAGAAGAGGCAAGAAAGGGTGCGCTCTATGATAAAGATCTTCCATACGTTGGAGAGGTTTACATTGGTCACTTGCGTTACTCCACCACCGGCCGCAGCGGTATGAGTTACGTTCATCCGTTTTTAAGAAGAAACAACTGGAGGAACAGAAACCTCTGTCTTGCAGGCAATTTCAACATTACAAACGAGAGCGAACTCTTCAACCTTATGGTCTCCGGCCAGGGTCAGCACCCAAGAAGTGATGCGGATACCTTCCTCATTCTGGAGCAGATGGGAGCGCTGTTGGATGAAAACCACTCCGCACTCTACCGCAAGTATAAGAAACTGGGACTTAAGGGAGAGGCCTTAAACGCTAAGATTGAGGAGAATATAGACGTAGAGGGTGTAATCAGCGAGGCCTCAAAAGAGTGGGACGGCGGCTTCTGCATTGTAGGTTCCACCGGCAGCGGAGAGAGCTTTGTATTCAGAGACCGTTGGGGAATCCGCCCTTGCTTCTACTACATAGATAAGGAGGTTGTGGTTGCGGCATCAGAAAGAGCTGCTATTCAGACTTGTATGAACGTTAAGTTTGACAAGGTTCAGATACTACAGCCGGGAGAGGCCATCACTATTCACAAAGACGGAAGGTACAACATCAGCTGTCTTGTAAAGCCGGCCAATCCACGCCCTTGTTCATTTGAGAGAATCTACTTCTCCAGAGGTAGTGACGCGGAGATTTACAACGAGAGAAAGATGCTGGGTAAACTCCTTATCCCTCAAATACTTAAGAACCATCCAAACCTGGATGACACCGTATTCTCCTTTATTCCTAACACCGCGGAGGTGGCCTTCTTCGGAATGCTTGAGGGACTCAACGAGTATCTCAATGACCTTAAATTCCAGAGGATTATAAAGGTTCCAACCTCCACAAAAGAGGAAGACCGCCAGACTATCCGTGAGATTCTCTCTCACAAAATACGCAGTGAGAAGCTGGCTATCAAGGATATAAAGATGAGAACCTTCATTGCGGAGGGCAGCACCAGAAATGATCTTGCAGCTCACGTTTATGACATTACCTACAACAGCATTACTCCAAAGAAGGACTCCATTGCAGTAATAGATGACAGTATTGTAAGAGGTACAACCCTCAAACAGAGTATCATTAAGATTCTGAGCCGTCTGGAGCCAAAGGAGATTGTCATCATCTCCTCCTCACCTCAAATACGTTACCCGGACTGCTACGGTATAGATATGAGCCGTATGGGAGAATTTATCGCCTTCAACGCAGCGGTTGCGCTTTTGAAGGAGAGAGGAATGGAGAAGGTGTTGGCAGATGTTTACCGCAAGTGCAAGAAGGCGGAGGGTATGCCGTTGGAGGAGTTTACAAGCACCTCCCCTAGCAAGAAAAAGCCAACCATAGAGAACTATGTAAAAGAGATTTACGCTCCGTTTACGGAGGATGAGATTTCCAAGAAAATCGCCGAGTTGGTAACTCCTGAGGGGATATCTTCTAAGGTTAAGGTTATATTCCAAAGCATAGAAAACCTTCACAAAGCCTGCCCTAATAACAAAGGTGACTGGTACTTTAGCGGAGACTACCCTACACCGGGCGGAACTCGCACAGCCATAAGGGCATACATCAATTACTACGAGGGAAATCCTTATAAGAGGGGCTACAGCCGCTAATTTGTTTATTGGATTATTTTAGTTAGTTTTGCAGTGCGAACTAATTATTATAACATTCTATGAACATTTTTGTTTCCAGTCTTAACTTCAGGACAAAGAAGGAGGACCTTGAAAAGTTATTTGCACCTTATGGTCAAGTACTAACCACCCGTATAATCACAGACAAAGTAAGACACCGTTCAAAAGGCTACGGCTTTGTAGAGATGAATGATGAGGATGGTCAGAAAGCTATTGAGGCTCTTAACGGAACAGAGTTTATGGGAAGAACAATTAATGTAGCCCTCTCTCACTCAGATACCCCTACATTTAAGTCTCCTACATTTGAAGAGCTATAATAGTCTTAAGGTGAAAAAGAAAAGGGATGGTCAAACGGCCATCCCTTAATTTTTACATCTCAGAGAGAATTACTCCTTTGAGGAGTTCTCCTCAACAAATTTGTTGTACTTCTCGTAATTAGCCTGATTCTCAGCGCTCTCCTCACGGAAGCGGAAGAAGATCTGTTTCAGATACTGAGCGCAAGCAGTCTTAATCTCTTTATCCTCAGCAATGTTGAATGCTCTCTCAAAAGGCTCAATAGCCTTCTTAAGGCAATCATTCATCTGATTCTGAAGTTCGTCATACTTCTTGTCATCCAACTCGGCGTTTGCCTTGTCCTGAAGATCCAAAGCCATCTGATAGTAGAGGTCTCCCTCATTGAAAGGAGCGTAAACATAGTTAGGATTGAGCTCTGCAGATTTACGATAGAGAGCAATAGCCTTATCGTAATCCTTCATGTTCTTGTAAAGGTTACCCTCTGCATAGAAGAGTGAAGCGTTGTTAGGCTCGTTCTCCTGTGCCTTGTGAATAACGTTGATGATCTTGTTAGGGTCATCGTTAGTCTCAAGGTAAGTGTTGATAAGGGATACCAGAATACCCTGGTTTGTAGGGAATTTCTCAAAGCCCTCGTTGAGGAGTTCCTTGCACTTTACGGTGTCACCCTCAGCCTTGTAACTATCTGCCAGGTAAGCATATACATCACCATCGAGGATGTCAAGTGTGCGGCATCTCTCAAAAATCTCGATGGCTTTCTTGCTCTCCTTTGCCAATACTGCTGCAAAACCTGCATAGATAAGAGCGTCCTTATCCATCTCGTTTACCATTGGGTGCTGCTTGCAGTTGAAAGAGTTCTCGAATGCTATGCAAGCATCTTTGTAATCACCCAGAGCGTAAGCGCTCATTGCGCTCTGCCAATATCTCTGAGCTGCAGCGTTGATGAGAGGTTTCATATCCTTCTCAAGTGCGCCCTTCTCAATAGCCTTGTTGTAGCACTCCATACTCTTGTCCAGAAGATTCTCACCCGGAACCAGAGGTTTGGTAAGTTTGAAACCTACTACTGTGTTGTTAGGACCGTAGTAAACGTTCTTGTCCAAATATTTGTCTACGTTAAAGGTCTTACCGTTAAGTTCTTCCTGCTCGCTGCTGAGAACAACCTGTCCCTTCATGAGCATACGAGACTGATCGTGAGTATTACCAAGGAAAATTCCAAAAATGGATCCGTCAAAACAATCTGAGTAAGCGTTTCCCAGCTTTACGTAAGAAGCGGCGTCACCCTTCTTCTCTACAGCTGCTTTTGCCTTCTCAAGTTCTTTGAGGGCCTTCTGAGCCTCTTTTGACTGTGCATTTATCTGCGGTATAGAGATAAGCACAACAGCTAAAGCGATAAATAATCTTTTCATAATGTATTTAATATTAGTTTGTTTATTCTTATTCCTTTACTTCTTCATCTTCTGCAGCCTCCTGAGCCTTAAGGTCTTCACTCTTTGGCACCACACATACTGCAGCAATGCTGTCTGTATCCTTGATGTTAATGAGTTTAACTCCCTGTGTAGCTCTTCCGGCCACCTTAATTGTTGAGGCGGCAACCCTTATGGTAATGCCTGAACGGTTAATGATCATAAGATCTTTGTCATCTGTAACGGCCTTAAGGGCAATCAGTTCTCCGGTCTTATCCGTAATGTTGATTGTCTTAACTCCCTTACATCCGCGGCTGGTTATGCGGTAATCATCCAGCATAGACCTCTTGCCGAATCCGTTCTCACTTACAACAAGGATTGTCTTCTCGTTGTTATCCGGTTCTACACAAATCATACCGACAACTTCATTATTATCTGAAATCTCAATTCCACGCACTCCGGTACCGGTTCTACCGATGGATCTTACGGCGGTTTCATCAAACCTTACGCACTTGCCCTCCTTGGAAGCGAGCATGATATGGCTGTTGCCGTCTGTAAGTATTGCCTCAATGAGTTCATCTCCCTCACGTACGTTAACTGCAATCACACCGTTTGTTCTCGGACGTGAGTAAGCCTCAAGGGTTGTCTTCTTAACAACACCCTTCTTTGTTGCAAGAACAACGTAGTGGTTATTTACATAATCCTCATCCTTAAGGTTTGGAACGTTTATGTATGCACAAACGCTCTCTCCCTGAGCAATGCTGAGCACGTTCTGAATTGCGCGGCCCTTATTTACCTTGCTACCCTCAGGTATCTGGTAAACCTTGAGCCAGAAGCACTTACCGGAATTGGTGAAGAAGAGCATAGTACTATGCATATTGGCTACGTAGATATGCTCAATGAAGTCTTCATCTCTTGTGCTGCTACCCTTGCTGCCCTTACCGCCGCGGTTCTGCAGACGGTACTCAACCAGAGGAGTTCTCTTAATGTAACCCAGGTGAGATATTGTAATTACGACATCGTCATCTGCAATGGTATCCTCGTAATTAAACTCACTCTCAGATGGTTGTATCTGAGTTCTTCTCTCATCTCCAAATCTCTTTTTAACGTCCCGGAGTTCGTCCTTAATTATATTCATCTGAAGTTCAAGACTTCCCAGGATCTCCTCAATCTTCTTAATCTGAGCCAGGAGTTCTTCAAGTTCGTCAGAAATCTTTTTCTTCTCCATTCTGGCCAGCTGACGGAGACGAATCTCAACTATGCTGGAAGCCTGAATGTCATCCAATCCAAAACGCTGGCAGAGAGTTGTTTTTGCCTGATCTACAGTGTCAGACTCTCTGATAATCTTAATTACCTCGTCTACGTTATCCAGTGCAATCAACAGACCTCTAAGGATATGCACTCTGTCTGTAGCCTTCTTCAAATCAAAGTTCAGACGTCTGAGAATAACATCGTGTCTGTGACGTACGTAGTACTTGATTATATCCTTAAGAGTGAGCTGTCTAGGACGGCCGTCAACAAGTGCCACGCTGTTTACCGGGAAGCTGCTCTGAAGTTCAGTATGCTTATACAGATTGTTCAGAACTACCTGAGATACAGCGCCTATCTTGAGTTTGACCACCAGACGCATACCGCTGCGGCGGTCACTCTCATCATTGACGTATACAATATCCTCTATCTTTTTGGTCTCCGCAAGAAGCGAGATCTGCTTCAGCAACTCGTTCTTGTTCACCATGTAAGGAATCTCTTTTATCACGATGGTTTCCCTACCGCTCTTCTCGTTCACCTCAATATCAGTGGTACCTCTGACCACCACTCTGCCCTTTCCGGTCTCGTAGGCATCCTTAATTCCCTGCAAGCCTAGGATTGTTCCACCTGTCGGGAAATCAGGACCTTTGATGTACTGCATCAGCTCGTCTGTGGTGATATCGTTGTTGTCTATGTAGGCAATGATACCGTCACAAACCTCGTTCAGATTGTGAGGCGGCATGTTGGTTGCCATACCTACCGCAATACCGTTGGTACCGTTGAGAAGGAGGAGAGGAAGTTTTGCAGGAAGCACTGTCGGCTCCATGTGCTCGCCGTCAAAGTTCGGTACAAAATCTACCGTATCCTTATCCAGATCTTTAAGAACCTCTTCTCCGTGAGGAGTAAGTTTAACCTCCGTATATCTCTGAGCTGCAGGAGGATCACCGCCTACAGAACCAAAGTTTCCCTGTCCGAACACCAGAGTGTAGCGCATGCTCCAACTCTGAGCCATTCTCACCATTGCATCATAAACGCTGGAGTCACCGTGAGGGTGGAACTTACCAAGCACATCACCTACTACGCGGGCAGACTTCTTTGTCTGGCCGGAGGATGTGATATTGAGTTCCTTACCCATATCGTATAAAATCCTGCGGTGTACAGGCTTCAGACCGTCTCTTACATCAGGAAGAGCTCTCGCCACAATCACACTCATAGAATAATCTATGTATGCGGTTTTCATCTGATCCTCAATGTTTATCTTTTGGATCAAGCCGTCCTTTATTTCATCCATTTTATTCTTATCATTTAACCTCCAAAAATACTAATAATTTCCTAGAAAGACAAAGATATTTATTAATGAATAATTCGTAACTTGTGGCCGATTATAACCAGCGGCAATATGTATATAGAAATACCGGAAATACTCAACGCCATTATTGCCTATGCAAAAGAGGAGGCAATGAGGCTAGGAAGCTATGTTCTTACAACAGACCATCTTGTACTTGGTATGATAAGACATTCGGACAATGCGGCAATCTCCCGTCTCATTGAACTTGGTATAGATATCCAGGATATGAAGCGGGTAATTGAGGGAGTGATAGGAAGAGACCAGCCTGTTCCGGAGTCTAAGTCTGATGAGATAGCTCTTTCTACAGCAAGCAGTAACGCACTCAAAATCATGTACCTGGAGGCAAGAAGCGTAAAGGCTGCAGCCCCAAGTTCCATCCATCTGCTGCTCGCAATAATGAGAAGCCGCACCTCCGCCGCCATAGATTACCTCCACGTTCAGGGCATCCACTACTCCACCGTAAAGAACTTCGGAGTGGAGGAAACCAATGAGGAGACCCCTACTCAAGAGACACAAAGTCAGCAACTTGAGACAGGAAATATAATGAGCCGTGAGAGCGATTCTGAAGAGGAGGAACCTAACACCAGAAGAGCCAGCGAGTTGGATTCAACTCCTGCATCAGAGCCCGTACCTTCCAAAGCTCCGTCCAGAACCCCGGTTTTGGACTCCTTCGGTTTTGATCTTACAAAGGCCGCCGCTGCAAACGAGTTGGACCCTGTAGTTGGCAGAGACAAAGAGATTGAGAGAGTTGCACAGATTCTGGGGCGCAGAAAAAAGAACAACCCTATACTCATCGGGGAGCCGGGAGTTGGTAAGAGCGCCATTGCAGAGGGGCTTGCAAATAAGATTGCAGCAAAAGAGGTACCTTACTCATTATCAGATAAAAGGATTATATCACTGGATATCGGCAGCATAGTTGCCGGCACCAAATACCGCGGTCAGTTTGAGGAGAGAATGAAGTCCATTCTGAACGAACTCAAGAAGAATGATGATGTGATTCTCTTCATAGACGAGCTTCACACACTGGTTGGTGCTGGCGGTGCATCCGGCTCACTGGATGCCGCCAATATGCTCAAGCCGGCCCTGGCAAGGGGTGAAATTCAGTGCATTGGAGCCACCACGCTGGATGAGTTCAGAGAGGTGATTGAAAAAGACGGAGCATTGGAAAGAAGGTTCCAGAAGGTGATGGTAGAGCCTACGGATTTTGACAAGACTCTGCTAATTCTTCAGAACATTAAGCCGAGATATGAAGCACACCATAACGTCTCCTACACAGACGAGGCGCTCAAGTGCTGTATATCTCTGAGCCAGAGATACATATCAGACAGATGTCTGCCGGATAAGGCGGTGGATATCATGGATGAGGCGGGCAGCCGCGCCCATATCAAACACCTCAAAGTTCCAAAGAACATCAGCGAACTTGAGAGCGCCCTCTCCGTTCTTAGGAATGAAAAGAGCAAAGCCGTTAGAGATAAGGACTTTAAGAAGGGCTCTATGCTCCGGGATGTTATCAAACTCAAAGAGGAGGAGTTGGAAGCGGCTCGCAAAAAGTGGAAGGTGAAGATTGAGGGCAACCCGGTTATCGTTGATAAAGAGGATATTGAGGCGGTTCTGAGTATGACTACCAAGATTCCTATTCAAAAACTTGCGCAGAGCGAGAGCAACCGCCTTATGAATATGAGCAAGACTCTGAAGGAGAGCGTGATTGGGCAAGATGAAGCAATTGAGAAGGTTACAAGAGCAATTCTCCGCAACCGCGCAGGATTGAAAGACCCTAATAAACCTATCGGGACATTCCTATTTTTGGGTCCTACCGGAGTTGGTAAGACACAGCTCGCCAAAGTGCTGGCCAGCAACCTCTTTGACACGGAAGATGCTCTCATCAGAATAGATATGAGCGAGTTTATGGAGAAGTTCTCCGTGAGCCGTCTGATTGGAGCGCCTCCCGGCTATGTTGGTTATAATGAGGGCGGTGAACTCTCCGAGAAGGTCAGAAGAAAGCCATACAGCGTCGTTCTTTTGGACGAGGTGGAGAAGGCCCATCCGGATATTTTCAACCTGCTGCTGCAAGTGCTTGATGAAGGGCGTCTTACAGACAGCAACGGACGCAACATAGACTTCCGCAACACCATACTCATTCTTACCTCCAACACCGGAACCAAAGAACTCAAAGACTTTGGAAGCGGAGTGGGTTACGCCACCGCCACCAAACTGGATGTTCAGAGCAAGAATAAGAGCATAATAGACAAGGCAATAAAGAAGACCTTCTCACCGGAGTTCCTCAACCGTCTGGATGAGCAGATACTCTTCAACCCTCTCACCAAAGAGGATATTGAGAAGATCATAGATATTGAACTTAAGGGAGTTTACCGCAGAGTTGAACAGATTGGTTTCAAACTCAAAGTCTCCTCCGCTGCCAAGAAGTTTGTGGCTCAGGCCGGCTATGACCCTCAGTACGGTGCAAGACCTCTCAAGAGAGCTATTCAGAAACTGATAGAAGACCCTGTCTCCGAGGCCATTATCTCCAACAAGGTAAAACCCGGCGAGACCATAGAGGTCACCTGCTCTGCCGGAAAGATTGCCATTAAAGAAAAAAAGTAAGGTTAAAAAAAGAGGGGACGAAGAGTAAGATATGGTATAAACACAAAAAGGAAGACCAAGTCTTCCTTTTTGTGACCCGCTCGGGGCTCGAACCCGAGACCCCAACATTAAAAGTGTTGTGCTCTACCAACTGAGCTAGCGGATCAAACAACCAACGGCTGTTAGGGCTGCAAAAGTATAGATTTATATTTTCTTATGCAAATTTTCTTCATAGAGAGCGTAGAGGAGTTCCTAAAGAGCAATTCTATCCACTTTGCTCGCCGTGGAAACACCATATCTTTTGAAGCCCCCAACCTCCCCAAACTGATTCTTGTTCCATTGAGTGAAGCCACCACAGATGCTGCACAGGAGTCTGAAGAGAATTCAGAAAGTGTGATATATTTATATGAGGACCGGTGGAGAAGCACTCCTCAGATAACCGGCAAAAGGCTGCTGGCACATCTTGGTCATTTCCAGAGGATTCACGCCCGTCTGTGCAAGGTTGTAACATTGGAAAACTGCAAGAAATTCTCAATAACCCCCACTCAGTTTAACGAGAAGGTTCGCGCATTCTTAAACAAATATCACCCATACGGATACCTTAAATGTGACTTTCCATACGCGTTTCTGTACAAAGAGAACATTGTTGCAGCAGGCTCATTTTCAGGTACCGGGAAGAACGGATTTGAATGGACCCGCCACGCCACCCTGCCGGAAGTGAGGATTCCCGGAGGAATGGGTAAAGCGTTGGAGGCCTTTGTTCAAAACCGCAAGAAGGAGGGAATACTCAAATTTGAAGTAATGAGTTACTCTGACAACGAATGGAGTAACGGTGAGGTTTATAAAACGTTGGGTTTCAATGAGGAAGAGGGCCTTCCACCAATCACCTACCACATAGACCCCGCAACCTTCCAACGCCTCAACTACCGCCGTTGGCAACAGGCTATAGGTAAATCATCATCTAATGACTTTATCACAATTAAGAACAGAGGGAGCCGCAAGTGGAAAAAATACTTTAACTTTACACTATGAAAGAGAGACTGTTAGCACTTACCGGATTTGATAAGTCACAACACAATATTCGCACTGAGTTACTGGGCGGCCTGACCACCTTTGTAACTATGTGCTATGTTCTGGTAGTTAATCCTACAATACTGAGCGGCTGCGGAATGGACAAAGAGAGCGTCTTCTTTGCAACCGCAATCACAGCAGCACTGGCCACATTGATAATGGCTTTCTGGGGCAAGAAGCCGTTTGCATACGCTCCAGATATTGCGGTAATTGCACTCTTTGCATTTACCATCGTGAGTCAGATGGGCCACTCCTGGCAGACCGCACTTGCAGTGATGCTGGTTGTGGGAATTGCATACACGCTTATAGTACTGCTTAACATTCAGAAATATATCTTAAAGGCGGTACCGGAAAACTTCAAACACGCAATCCCTGTGGGAGTGGGAATCTTCATAGCCTTCATAGGGTTGGAAAACTCCGGACTCATTGTGGGAAACAAAGACACGCTGGTTACCCTCTCCCCTTTCAACAACAAAAACATAATTGCATACATTGGTATAATCCTCAGTGCCTTACTGCTTTACAAGAAGGTACGCGGAGGACTCTTTATAAGCATTATTGCCTGCACCCTTATTGGTATCCCGATGGGTGTAACAACCATACCGGATAACTTTACCCTCTTCTCTCTTCCGTCTCACGTGGAGCCTACCGCAAAGTTTTTGGACTTCTCCCATCTGCTGGATACGGATCTGATAATACTTATGTTCACTCTGCTTCTCATCTGTATATTTGATACTATGGGAACGCTTTTAGGACTAGCGGAGAAGACTGGCATTAAGGACATTACAAAGGAGACCAAGACTGTAAAAGTGGGCTTTTTGAGTGCCTCCATTGCAACGGCAATCGGTTCACTTTTAGGAACCGGAGCTCTGTGCGCCTTCTCTGAGAGCGCATCCGGAATTGCAGAGGGCGGAAGAACCGGACTCACCGCAGTAACCACCGCAGTTCTCTTCCTTCTGGCACTCTTCCTTGCTCCGCTATTTTTGATTATCCCAATGACTGCAACCACCGGAGCCCTTGTAATGGTGGGAGTTATGATGATGGGCCAGGCAAAGAAGATAGACTTTACAGACTATACCGAGGCGCTGCCGGCATTCGTAACGGTAATTATGATACCGCTCTCATACTCTATAGGTGAGGGACTTATGATTGGTCTTTTAACCTACGTTGTCATTAAGATGATAAGCGGAAAGTTCAAGGATTTGAATGTTGCAATCTGCATTCTTGCAGCATTGATTGCGGCAAAGTACGTAATAGATTACCTGCCTAACTAGCTCTTTTTCAGATAAACTAAGATTGAACGCCAGAAGGAGCCGTAAAAGATAACAGACGGATCCTCCTTCAGTGTTGCCCACAGTTTCTTAAGGTACTTACCCTTATCAAGTTTAGCGGTATGACGCAAAACCTTTAGAAGAAAGAGCCTCTTTGCTCCTTTAGTGTACCTCTTTAACTGAAATTTATCAATAAAACGGAGGCGTGTTAACAGAGATGAACCCTGGAAATCTATCTGCTTTTCTATATCTGCAGAACGGCTCACACTCTCCTGTAAATCTCTATATGCCAAGGACTTTACTCCGCATCCATAGAACTTGCCGTACTGAGAAAGGAATAGCCAGAGAGGAAGATCCTGAGTGGAATCCTCCGTAGTTGCAAACTCCTCAAGGTACTTTTTCAGATACTGAGTTCTGTATGTAGCACCTCCCGCAACAATGGGATTGTTTTTAATGAGCAGACTCTTTGTACTGATGTTCAGCTCTTTATAACCGGCAAGCAGGGAAGGATTGAATTCGTTGAACTTGGCGCGGGCGGAGGCAAGATTCTCCTTCTCGTTAATTAGGAAAAAACTGCTGGTTGCAACCTGAGCCTCCTCATTCTTTTCCAGGAAAGAAATCTGTCTGAAGAGGAAATTCTCATCTGCAAGAATATCATCACAGTCCACCTGAGAGATATACTTAACTCCCAAATCCAGAGCATGTTTCAGGCAGTAGAGGTAATTGCCAACGACTCCCCTATGCTCCCCGTCAGTTATATCTTCTACATTGCTGTAACGCTCTGCGTAGGTGCGGCAAAGAGAGGCGCTGGAATCCGTTGAACAGTCATCTGAGAGAATTACAACAAAGGGATAGGAACACTTCTGAGTTAGCACGCTCTGAAGGCAGGCATCAAAGTAATTCTCTTTGTTATAGACCGTTATGATTATTGCGGCAAGGCTGTTCATTGCTTCCTCCAGACGGAAATAAGGTTCTTAATCTCATCTATCTCCTTGCGTGGGAAGAGTTTATAAACTACAAACATTACAAGAGCGCCTAGCAGAGTGGCAACTGCAACTGCAGAGAGGTTTGTCCAGGTGATATCATACCATCCCAGAGCTTTGCAGAAATAGACAAAGAGTGCGGCCATTATTCCCATAAAGATAGAGACCATAAATCCTATAAGGAACATAGGCACCAAATCCGTCAGTTGCTCTCTTGTGGTGTAACCAATGCTCTTACCTGAGAAATAGGCGTTTATTATGAGCGTAAGTATTGAGGCAGCCACCATTCCCCACAGCAGAATGTTAAGACTCTTAAAGAGTATACCCACTGCAATAGATATAGCCATCAGAACTTTCTTCAGAATATCCAGCGTTAAATAGAGACGCATCTTAGCCTTTACCTGAAGTATATTCTGATAGAGATAATGTGCCGGGTAAAAGGCTCCTGCAAGAACGGCAATGGAGAGAATGTTGGCAGCCGGCGCCCACTTTTCTCCTACCAGTCCAATGATCAGAGGATAGGAAACCGCTGAGAGCCAGAAGGCAAGCAATACTGAGACTGCCATTGTAACCTTGAGAATGGTTCTGAAGGCGTTCTTAAGACGCCTCTCATCTTCCTGTACTTTGGAGAGTACCGGAAAACTCACTCTCTGAACCACTTGTGAGAGGTTGTTGGAGGTAACGTTGCTGAACTTCTCCGCACTGGTGTACTGTCCCAGGGTTGCAGTTCCAAACCCTTTACCAATTACCGGGAAGTAGATGTTTCTGAAGAGCGTATCCAAAAGACCGGTAACAAGCACGTTGGAACCGTAGGAGAAGAGTTCTTTGAAACTCTGTTTTGAGAAGTTGAAACTGATTCTCCAACGCCCTATTATCCAAAGCATTACCGTATTCACAAACTGCTTGGAGAGTTGCTGTCCGACAAGGCTCCATACCCCGTATCCCTTAAAGGCCATCCAGATACCTACAACTCCGCTTACTACGGATGAAGTGAGAGAGCACTTTGTCAGACTCTTAAAGTCTACGTTCTTTACCAGCAGGACTCTCTGAATTATAGATACTGCGTTAATTATCAGCACAAAAGAGAGCACCCTCAGCAGCACTTCCAGTTGCGGCTCTTCAAAGTAAGAGGCAACAAGCGGAGCGGCCAGTTGGAGTATTGCAAAGCAGACGAGACTTATAATGAGGTTGGTGACAAAAGTGGTAGAAAGGTCCTTCTTTGTGGGGTTGGGTTTCTTAATGATGGCGGCGGAAAAGCCGTTATCTATCAAGGAGATAGATATCGCGATGAAAATAGCCAGATCCCCTATCAATCCGTACTCCTTTGGGGAGAGGAACCAACGCTGAAGCACAAAGGCAACAATAAAGGTGACAGCCAAAGATGAGAGGTTCTCAATGAACCCCCACCTTGCGCCCTTTACCGCCGTATGCTTCAGATTATCTGCCACTTGTAAGAGCCGTTTTACTCCTTCATAGAAGCGGCAGCCTGATTAAAGATATCCAAACCCTTGGTTGTGAGCGGATGATCTATCAGACTCAGGATTGGTTTGAGAGGACAGGTAGCCACATCCGCACCCACCTCAATGCATTTAAGAATATGGTTGGTATGTCTTATTGACGCTGCAAGAACCTGAGTTCCAAAGCCGTAGTACTGATACATATTTACAATATCTCGGATGAGGGAGATACCGTCCTCGCAGATATCGTCCAAACGGCCTACAAACGGAGAGCAGTAAGTAGCACCTGCCTTTGCAGCCAGAAGTGCCTGGCCTACAGTGAATACCAGCGTGCAGTTGGTTCTGTAGCCCTTGTCTGCAAAGTGTTTAACCGCTCTGATACCATCCTCAGTGCAAGGGAGTTTAATTGTAATCTTGGTAGGATCAATGGCGTAGAGTTCCTCACCCTCCTTAATCATACCCTCATAGTCCGTTGCAAAAACCTCTGCGCTTACGGGTCCGTTCACTATATCGCAGATAGCCTTATAGTGCTTGAAAATCTGCTCCTTACCCTTTACGCCCTCTTTAGCCATAAGAGAAGGATTGGTGGTTACACCGTCTAGAATACCCAAAGACTGGGCCCTTGAGATCTGCTCAAGATTTGCTGTGTCAATAAAGAATTTCATCAGATGGTCTCTTTTTTTATTAAATTTGTTTATTAGGAACAGCACAAAATTAGCAAAAATCAAACGTAAAACAGAGAACAACATATATGAAAAGTATCAAATCACTCATTATTCTTGCAGCCATTTCACTCTCCGCTTTTGTAACCTCCTGTGGTACACTTAATACGGAGGCTCTGCTTGCAGGCGGAAGTCAGGCTCTCCAGGCAGCAACCCTTACGGACGCTCAGGTTCAGGAATATGTAAAGGAGTACATTCAGTACACGGATAAGGAAAACGTTGTCTGTGCAGATAACGACCCTTATACCAAGAGACTCAAAAAACTCACCGCCGGCATCACCAACGTAGACGGTATTCCGCTGAACTTCAAGGTTTACAAGACCAACCAGGTGAACGCATTCGCCTGCGCAGACGGCAGCGTAAGAGTCTATTCCGGTCTTATGGATCTTATGAGTGATGATGAGGTACTTGGAGTTCTGGGCCACGAGATTGGCCACGTTGGACTTAAGCACACCCGCAAGCAGTTCCAGCAGGCACTCCTTACAACTGCACTTCGCTACGGCATCTACTCCATGGGAGGAACCGTTGGAGCACTCTCCGCTTCACAGTTAGGCGCCCTGGGACAGAACCTTGCAAGCAGTTCATACTCAAGGAAACAGGAAAGCGAAGCAGACGATTACGGCTATGATTTTCTGGTTAAGAACAACAAGAACCCATACCTTATGGTAATGGCCTTTGAGAAGCTGCAATCTATGGAGAGCCAGAGCGGTACATCCAACGCCGCCAAGAGTCTCTTCTCTTCTCATCCCGATACGGCCAAGCGCATAGCCGCCATGAAAGCCCGTGCCGAGAAAGACGGCTATAAACGGCCGTAGTACGCACCCCCGGCTTTACCCGCCAAAGTGTGCAAGGTGTCCCGTTTTTAGCACCACCTTGCACATTCTACCCGCCAAAACGTGCAAGGTGTCCCGTTTTTGGCACCACCTTGCACACTTCAAAAAAGATTTTTGAAAGAAAACTTGCAGGTTAAAAAATTTGTTATACCTTTGCACTCCGCAATTCGGCCGTAGTGGCCACGATTCGGGAGCATAGCTCAGTTGGTTTAGAGCATCTGCCTTACAAGCAGAGGGTCATAGGTTCGACTCCTATTGCTCCCACGAAAAAAGAGATGACAAGCGTCATCTCTTTTTTTTATGTGGGAGCAATAGGAGTAAACTCACATCACCCCGCTGCTTCGCAGCACCCCTCTAGGGGTATCACGGCCTCCCGGCCGGGCGCTGAAGCGCCTTATTATCGTCCTCCAAGGGCGGCA
>JAFZUX010000010.1 GCA_017618115.1 Bacteroidales bacterium
TAAAAGAATAATTATCTGTAGAAATATGAATATCAGGATTTTAAGTTCAAGATTTAAGGCAGGAGTACTCGCTATTGCGCTGGTTTGTGCAGGGCTGGCTCAGGCAGAAGCGCAAAGCGTGCAGGCACAGGGCGATCAGGCCAGAGCTCAGAGTCTGACAGGCACACAAGGCGCACAGAATCAGACCGGACAGCAAGGTACTCAGGCACAGATCAGTCAGACTGGGGCGCAGGGCAGGTTGCTGACGCTGAAGGAGTGCACAGAGTATGCCATTGAGAACAACATTTCGCTCTCTCAGAGCAGGTTGGACGAGCAGGACGCAGAGACGGATCTGCTGGCTGCAAAGGCAGGGATGCTGCCAAGCGTATCTGCATCTACAAATCAGGGAGTCAGCGGCAACTGGTTCAACAACTCCGCTTCTCACAAAAACTCCTACAGCGGAAGTTACGGAGTATCTGCAAATTGGACGTTGTACAACGGCGGGTCCGTAAGAAGAAACATTGAGCAGAAGGAGAACACTCTGCAGATGAAACAGCTTACCGTTGAGAAGAATACGCTTACTCTCAAGGAAACCATTGCACAGTATTACATTCAGGTGCTCTATGACAGAGAGAACATAAAGATGCGTGAAGAGGCCGCCAAAGTCTCTAAGGCTCAATGGGAAAGAGGACTGGAGTTCATGAAGGCCGGCAGCATGTCCAAGGCAGACTGTGCAAAACTGGAGAGCCAGCATACCGCAGACCTCTATCAGGTGACCCAGGCCAAAAGCCAGTATGACTCAGATCTTCTGAAACTTAAAAGCACCATCAGACTACAGCGCGAACTAGTGGACATTGTGATTCCTGAGGTTGGAGAGGAGAGAGTGCTTGAGATAATTCCGGATATGGAGAGCGTCTTTGAGAAGGCCAAGGAGATACGTCCGGAAGTGCAGTTGGGTAAGCTTTCAGTAGCCAACAGCGAGCTTGCACTGGCCTCTGCCAAAGGTGCTTACGGGCCTAAAATCTCCCTTGGAGCCAACACCGGAACCAACAATATGAGCGGTATGAACACCTCATTCGGAAGGCAGCTCAAAACCAACTGGTCCAACAGCGCTTCCATCTCTCTTTCTATCCCGATTTATAGTCAGAGACAGAACCGCAGTGCTGTGGAGAAGGCCCGTAACAACGTGGAATACACCAGATTGGCCGCTCAGCAGAATGAGGACGATATGTACACCAAGATAGAGACTCTCTATCTGAATGCAGTGAACTATCAGCAGCAGTACCTCTCCGCAAAGAAATCATTTGAGAGTGCGAAGGAGAGTTACCGCCTTGTGAACGAGCAGTTTGAGCTGGGTATGAAAAACATTGTGGAACTGGAGCAGGAGAAGAGCACATATCTGAACGCTGAACTTTCTCTGGCTCAGGCAAAATATATGACGCTCTACAGCCTTCAGGTGTTGAAATTCTACACAGGCCAAGAGATTGAAATCTAAAGATTTAAAATGAATAAAATTGATTTTCTAGTACATAAATTGAAAAATATAAACTACAGAATATGAAAAAGAAGTACATCTGGATTACGGTTATTGCAATCCTCTGTCTCATAGGGTTGTGGCAGTACCTGGGCAACCGCAAGGAGAAGACAATGATTGCCTTTAAGACAACAAAAGTGGTACGCGGAGACATCTCCACCTACGTTACCGCAACGGGCACAATTGAGCCGGTGGTAAAGGTGGAAGTTGGTACTCAGGTATCCGGTATCGTGAAGAAACTTTATGTGGATTACAACAGCAAAGTTAAGAAGGGCCAGGTGATTGCAGAGCTGGACAAGACCAACCTGGAGAGCGAGTATCAGAGCCAGAAAAGCAACCTTGCAAAGGCTCAGAGCGATTACAACTATCAGCTCTCCAACTTCAACAGAATGAAGACTTTGCACGAGAAGGGGCTCATTGCGGATAACGAGTTTGAGCAGGCGCAGGACACCTATCAGGCCGCCGTAAGCTCTCTCTCCGTTGCCCGCCAGAATCTGCAGAAGGCGCAGACAAACCTCTCTTATGCAACCATTACCTCCCCGATGGATGGCGTGGTTCTCAGCAAGAGCGTTGAGGAGGGTCAGACCGTTGCGGCTAGTTTCTCCACCCCTACCCTTTTCTACATTGCAAACAACCTCACTCAGATGAGGGTGATAGCCTCTGTAGATGAGGCAGATATAGGCTACGTGGCAGACGGACAGAGAGTGGAGTTCACCGTGGATGCATACGTTGGAGAGACCTTCAACGGAACGGTTACACAGGTACGTCAGAACGCTACAACTACCAACAACGTAGTAACTTACGAGGTTGTAGTAGATGCTCCTAATCCGGACTTGAAACTGAAACCGGGCCTTACAGCCAACATTACAATCTACACAAAGGAGAGCCACGGCGTGCTTACAGTTCCGCCTAAAGCGCTGAAATTCAACCCGGCACAGTATGACGGAGTGCAGGGGTATTCAGTTGATGAGGCCAGCAAGAAGTACACTATGGGAAGCAAAGGACCAAAGGTGTTATGGAAGCTTAACGGCAAGAGATTCAGTGCCGTAGAGGTAACTGTCGGGATGACGAGCAAAGTATCTACGGAAATTGTAAGCGGTGTTAACGAGGGAGACGTTGTGGTGCTGGAGATGAATGCAAATGCAGAGCAAATGCCGCAAATGGGTGGAAATGAGGGCAATTCCCCATTTATGCCAAAGGGGCCGGGAAGCAACAGAAGGCAAGGCGGTAACTCACAAAGACCATCCAAATAGTTATGGAAGATACAGGTAAAAAGAAGGTAATAAGCCTCAAGGATATTCGCAGAGATTTCATTGTGGGATCGGAGACGGTGCATGCACTGCGCGGGGTAAGTTTTGATATCTACGAGGGGGAATTTGTGACAATCATGGGAAAGAGCGGTAGCGGTAAATCTACGCTGCTCAACACTTTAGGTTGTCTGGATACTCCTACATCCGGAGAATACTACCTGGATGGAATCTCTGTTCGTAAGATGAGCAAGAACGAGCGGGCCATTCTGCGTAACATAAAGATTGGGTTCGTCTTTCAGTCTTACAATCTTTTGGCAAAGACCACAGCCATTGAAAATGTGGAACTTCCGCTTATGTACAACCCAAAGGTGAGTGCTGAGCAGAGAAAGCAGGCGGCAATAGAATCCCTTAAGATGGTGGGACTTGGAGACCGTCTCTATCATAAGAGCAACCAGATGTCCGGAGGTCAGATGCAGAGAGTTGCAATTGCCCGTGCGCTGGTTAACAACCCTGCGGTGATTCTTGCAGACGAGGCAACGGGAAACCTGGACTCCAGAACTTCATTTGAGATTCTGGTACTCTTCCAAAAGCTTCACGCAGAGGGGAAAACAATCATTTTTGTAACACACAACCCGGAGATTTTGCAGTACAGTCAGAGGAACATTACTCTGGCGGACGGCAAGGTTAAGGAGGATGTTTACAACACCAACATCCTGAGTGCGGCGGATGCACTGGCCGCTCTTCCGGTAAACGAGGAGGATTGAGATGAACTGGACAAATTTATTTAAGATAGCTCTTAAAGCTATAGCTAACAATAAGTTGCGCACCTTCCTCACGATGTTGGGTATCATCATTGGTGTTGCATCCGTTATCACTATGCTGGCCATTGGACACGGATCCAAGCAGAGTATTCAGAGTCAGATTTCCAAGATGGGAAGTAACATGATTATGATTATGCCGGGAGCGGAAAGACGTGGTGGCGTGCGTATGGGTGCGTCTGATATGCAGACTCTGAAGTTATCTGACTACCAGTCTCTTAAAGACGAGTGCACTTACATTGCGGCTATCTCCCCTAGCGTATCGGCCAGCGGACAGTTAATCTTTGGAGGCAACAACTACTCCTCTCAGATTAGCGGAGTATCACAGGGATATCTCACAATACGTCAGTTGGATATTGATGACGGTGAGATGTTTGATGACAACGATATTGCAACAAGTGCAAAGGTCTGCGTAATCGGAACCACCATTGCCAAGAATCTCTTCACTTCCGGAGAGGATCCCGTTGGACAGATAATCCGTTTTAAGAACATCCCTTTCACCGTTATAGGAGTCCTTAAATCAAAGGGTTACAACACAATGGGACAGGACCAGGATGATGTTGTTCTGGCTCCGTTTACTACCGTAATGAAGAGAATCAATTCCGTAAATTATCTCCAGATGATTTACGCATCTGCAATTACGGAAGATCAGACTCAGCAGGCAATTGATGAGATAACGGACATTCTGCGTACAAATCATAAGATCCAAGACGGCCAGCCGGACAATTTTAACGTCCGCAGCCAGGAGGAACTCTCATCTATGATGACCTCAACTACCTCTCTTATGACCATCCTACTTGCCTGCGTAGCAGGTATTTCCCTGGTTGTAGGAGGTATTGGAATTATGAACATTATGTTTGTTTCCGTTACTGAGAGAACCAAGGAGATTGGTCTTAGAATGAGTGTGGGCGCAAGAGGAAAAGATATACTTACACAGTTCTTGATTGAAGCAATAATGATTTCCATAACAGGCGGTGTCATAGGTGTTTTGCTTGGCATACTGGCAGCTTACGGAGTGAAGTTCTTTGCCGGCTGGCCAATTGCAATACAACCTATCAGCGTAGTGATGAGCTTTGCAGTCTGCTCAATTACAGGTATTTTCTTTGGATGGTATCCTGCAAAGAAGGCTGCAAACTTAGACCCGATTGAGGCAATAAGATATGAGTAGAAAAATTCACATAAGCATATTTATTCAGATTGCGGTCTGGGTGCTGGTGTTTCTCTTTCCTCTGTTATTCATTGGGAGAGAGTCAGATAGCATGATCACTCTTCCGAGGTATCTGAGGGCTTGCATCCTTCCGCTCTCATTTATGATTCTCTTTTATGTGAGTACGCTCTGGTTAATTCCAAAGTATCTCTTTAAGAAGAAGTATTTGCAGTTCTTTGTGATTGAGATAGTGCTGGCCGTGGCGCTGGTTGCAGGTAACTACGTGTGGCACAAGAAGATGATCCGTCCGCAGATAGAGCAAGCGCGAGCCGCGGAAGCCAAAGCTGCTGAGACGGCAGCCGTTGCTCAGGGCAGCGCGGCGGCGGGCGATGGTGTTGCCGGTGCGCCGAGTGCAGTACCCGCTGCGCCTGTCCGCAGAGGACCGTCCCCTGTTGTCTTCTTCATCAGGGACCTCACTTCAATGGCCTTTGTGATTGCAATTGCCTGTCTTGTAATGATGTGGAGCCGCTATCTCCGCATTGAAAAATCACTGCAGCAGGCGGAGGAGCAGAAGACCAAGGCGGAGCTGGATAACCTTAAGAATCAGATAAATCCGCACTTTCTACTAAACACCCTGAACAACATCTACGCCTTAATTGCTATAAATCAGGACAAAGCGCAGGAGGCGGTCCATCAGCTCAGCCGATTGCTGCGTCATCTACTCTATGAAAATCAAGACAATTTTATCGCAGCGTCAAAAGAGGTGGAGTTTTTGAAGGAGTATGTAAACCTTATGAAGCTGCGCCTAAGTCCAAACTGCAAGGTCACTTTCAACAGCACCATCGCGGAGGATGAGAGGATAAAAATTGCGCCGCTTCTTCTTATCTCACTGGTAGAGAACGCTTTCAAGCACGGCGTCTCCCCTGTAAAGGATAGTTTTATCGCGATAGATATCTCACAAGACTCTTCTGCCATCACCTGCCTTATTCAAAACAGCTACTTCCCTAAAGGGGCGGAGGATAAATCGGGAAGCGGAATTGGGCTCTCGCAGGTGCAGTCCCGCCTGGATCTTCTCTACAAAGGCAAATACAGTTGGGAGAAGGGTGTTGTGGAGAATAATGTTTACCGCTCGCTCCTTAAGCTCTATTTTTAGTAAATTTGCGTATGCAGCAGATTAGATGCCTTATAGTTGACGATGAGCCTTTTGCGGTGGAACTCCTTAAGAGTTACGCTGTTAAGTGCGGCTTCATCACTCTGGTTGGAACCTGCGGAAGTGCTGAGCAGGCACTGGAGGTTTTAAAGAAAGAGGAGGTTGATCTGCTTCTGCTGGATATTCAGATGCCCGGCGCGAGCGGCCTGGAATTGGGTGCGGTCTTGAGCCGTATGGAGGAGTTTTCTACCTCGGGTAAACCGCTGATAATCTTCACAACAGCCTTTGAGCAGTATGCAATTGAAGGGTACAAAGTAAACTCCGTTGGGTACCTTTTAAAACCCATCTCATATCCCGAATTTTTGGAGGCGGTGCAAAAGGCGGCAAGGGTGCTGGAAGGCATGGCGGCCGGTGCTTCTGCCGGAGCCGGGTACCTCTATGTAAAGAGCGGTTATAAGCTGGTTAAGATAGACCTCTCTACCATCATTTATATTGAGAGCCAAAAGGATTATATCGCGATAAATACCTCTACATCAGCCACTCCCGTTATGACTCAGATAAGCACCAAAGAGATTGAGAGCAAGTTGGAGGGAGGTGGTTTCTTCCGCGTTCACCGCTCGTTTATCATAAACGCTTCGTACATAGAGAGTCTGGGTAAAAGTAAAATTGTACTTAAAAATCCATCGGGAGGAAAGAGTATTTCCATTCCGGTTGGAGATAGTTATAAAGAGATCATTACTAAGATAATACAAAAGTAATATGTATTTAAAGAGAATTCTGAAGGTTATTCTTTGGGTTGTTTTATTTGTTTCAGTTGTAATGGTTATTGCAATTTTAAGTTGCGGCCGCATTGCAAAGTGGTATATAGAAAAGCACTCCAAAGAGTTGACAGGCAGAGTGATAACCGTTGAGCGCATTCGTATGAACCCGCTCTTTGGTACCGCCAAAATCACGGACCTCAAGGTGTTGGAGGCAAATGACAAGGACCTCTTTTTAGGATTCGGAGAGTTGGACTACAGGATGAACCTTCTTGGGCTTATGCATAAGAAGTTCAAGATGAAGCGTCTGCATATAGACAATATGGATCTGAACATACTTCAGACGGGAAAGACGTTCAACTTTGATGACCTTGTAACTCGCTTCTCTTCAGATGGTTCCGCAAAGAAGGAGACAGACCCTTCCTGGACTATAGACCTCAACAACATAAAGGTAACTGACAGCCGTATGCGTTACAAAGATTTGGAGGTTGGTTCCAACTTTGGGTTCAACCGTATGAACGTGGAGATTCCAAGAATTTACCTCACCGGAAAGGATACGGATGCAGGCATTCAGCTTCATTTTGAGGATGGTGGAGCCCTCGCCTGCCGTCTGTCATATAACATGGACCATAGCCGTTACAACCTGGATCTTAAGATCAGCGGTTTTGGTATAGACGGCATACTCCCTTACCTTCAGCAATATATGAACGTCAGCAAGTGTGAAGGTCTGCTCTCTATGAACGTAAACATTAACGGAGAGACGGAGCACATTACGGAGGCCAGGGTTAAGGGAACTGTAGACGTTGTGAAATCCGAGGTGGTGGATGACCAGGGAAGGATGATTTTTGCGGCAGACAGCGTAGGCGCTAACATTCTGGAACTCAGCACCGCAGGAAGAATCACCCACTTGTCTTATTTGAATATTGTGGGCCCTCAGAGCCAGTACATAATCTACAAAGACTCCACGGATAACTTCTCCTATCTTATGAAGAGTACGCCGGAGGTTGCAGAGCAACCTGACGCAGTTGAAGAGGTTCAGGAGGACGTTAAGAAGATGATTCTCAAGGTAGACCGTCTGAGGATTGCAGGCGGAAAAGTTGGCTATGAAGATAATCTTATGAAGGGCGGATTCAAGTACAGCCTCAGCGAGATAAGCGCCTTCTGCAATGATTTCCAGTTGGATAAGATGAACCGCATTATAGGACGCGCAGTATTGGGCAAGGCGGGTAAAGTTGCATTGGACTGGACCACAGACTTTAAGAGCATGCGTAACATGCACCTTAAACTCACCGCCCGTAATGTAGATATCACAGACTTCACTCCTTACTCACTGGTTTACGTAGGTAATGAAATTGAGAACGGAGTTCTGCAGATTGAAAGTGATAACACCGTAACGGAGAATAAGTTACAGGGAGAGAACAAACTGGAAGTTTACAAGCCTAAGGTAAGCAAACGGAAGAACAAAAAGCCTGTTTACAAGGTTCCTGTAAGACTTGGAGTTTACGTTCTTACAGACAAGGAGGGAATGATGAAGGTCTCACTTCCGGTCTCCGGAGATTTGGACAACCCGCAGTTCTCATACCGCAAGATTTTGTTCAAAGCTCTTATGAACCTCTTTGTTAAGGTTGCCTCCGCTCCTGTTACTGCAATCGGAAGTCTCTTCTCTTCAGAAGAGCCTCTGGATCACATAGATATAGATGTTACTGAGCCGGACTTTGATACCAAACAGTACACTCAACTGACGGAACTTGTTGAGGCCGTTAAGGAGAAGGATGAACTCAAGTACCAGTTCAACCAGTACTTCAACCTGGAGAAAGCAATTAAAGACCACCCGGACTTCACAGAGGATAAACTCCTCACTCTGGCCAAGATAAGGAATGAGAACCTCCAGAAATTCCTTAAGAGAATGAACGTAAAGAGCAGTCAGATAACGGTTAACCCTATCGTAACAGACTCACTTAAAGCCTACTCCGGAGAGCCGTCCATCCGCCTCACCGGCCTCTGGTCCGAAGACAACGACTAACGTTAGTAAGTTATGTGGGAAGGAGGGATGTAGTGCCAAGGCTCCGTACCTATGTTGGCACCGGCGCGTCCGGCATCAATCACCACGTAAATATCCTTCGGTTCCCTCTCCATAAAGTCATACTTGAGGGCCGTAAGTTCCTCGCCCAGAGGGAGTGAAGCCTCTAACAACCTTCCATCCTCCAATATGAAAGTATAGTCAACTCTCATTCCCTCCAGCGAGAAGGGTCTGGTAATACGCATCTGATACTCGGTTTTCTCTCTCCCATAAACCTTGCTCTCAGAGGCATACCCCTTGCCTTCCAGAGAAAAACCGTTCCATCCTCCCACAAGATAGATCCCTGCAATCTGCTCGGCCTCAATCCCTTTGAAACTTATGAATAAGTTAATGAACTCTCTTGTAGGAGTGGCTTCAACCCGTACCGGTTCCTTGGAAACCGTAACGGTTGTGAAGAATGAGTAGAGAGAATCACAGCTCTGAAGATCCTTCTTAAGAATTACACACTCCCTTGAGTATGAATCTGTAAGAAGCGTCATCCTGCTCACGTTTCCCCATACTATGCAGAGCAGTTCGTCTCTGGGAACATCAAATGTTATGTCAGAAGAGAGTTCACTCCTCCTAACGGACGTTCTCTGAACAAGTTCCCCGGAACTGCGGAACATCCACACCTCCACACCCTCTGCAACCTCCTTAAACGCAGAGCAATCCAACGCAAAATGCTGCGGACAGTTCTTGCGGTCTTCCCACACCCCGCACCCAACAAGGAGGAGTGAAACAATGAACAATATCAATTCTCTTCTTTTCATTTCAATTAAAATCTAACTGTATAGTCAGATGCTCCGCTCCATCCTGCTACTGAAGTATTCACGGTAAGTGTATAATTGATGAGTTTATCAACCGGATCAAGAACACCGGGACCTGTAATTTTAAAGGCAAAGGAATAACTTGTGTTACGTCTTACTCCGTAATGTGCATTTGCAGAGACATATCCAAAACCTTCCTGATTGATTTCTACCGGGTAGTAATACTTCTGTCCGTTGAGTTTTGCCTCCAGTATCAGTCTGGTAAACTTCAAGCTGGAAGTCTCTTCAGATGTCTGATTTTCATAGCAATAGAAGTAGTGATCCGTGGTGTACGGATTATCATCATCTATATCATCCATTAATGAATCATAGAGCATATTGCTTATTGCAAGGGAACTGTTATCGGCAGCTACATACCCTCCGTTGTTCAAAATTGTAGGAGAGGCAAAGCCGGTTCCCATATAGTTCTTACTGCCGTGAACGTTTGCAAGATAGAGCTTTACGTCTCTCAGATCCTGCCCCTGGTAAGGGGTTCCCGTAAACTCTGTTGCAATATCTGTCACGATAACTCTGGCCACAAGTCTTGAGATTGTAATCTCCACGCTACCCGCTCCCGTTATTGTGGAGGTTGTGGAACCGCTCATTGTAAAGTTCTCATAATTCTCAGAGGAAAGATTGATGGCCCTCCCCAGAAAATTCGTCTCAGTAATATAGCCCGTCCAGTTATCCACTTTGGAGTTGGCAATCACATAAATATTCTTCTCGCCTGCAGTACTTTTAATCTCGAGATTTGTGAGTCCGCCCGCTGCAGTAATCTGTTCTGCCGTGTATTTCTTGTAGCTCTCCAACGCACCGTTAGACTTAAAAAGGAAGATCTCCAACGTATTGATTTTATTATCATTAGCGTCGTTTCCATTAACGCTGGCGTTGGAGTTCTTTGTGTAGACTCCGGCCTTTTTCACCTTAATCTGTACAACCTGTTCTTTCTCCGGAGAAACAATCTCCTCACTTTTACTGCAAGATGCCAGAACCACTCCGGCAACCATTGCCCAATAAAAAATCTTTTTCATCATTTATAAGTTTATGTTAAACGTTCTTTCACAGCACCCCTATCTCTTCCATCAGAGGCTCCATCTCCGGATCAAGCGCCGCCTTGAAGCTCATGTCCGGATCCTGCTTTATGCTCTCCGTCAACAATTTGGCAGCACTCTCGCTCTCGCCCCTTCTCAGCATTGCAACCGCCTGCAGGTATAGCACTTCCGGCGTCTGCTTCAAATCCTTAAGCACATCCAAAGCAGAAGCGTTGTAATCCAAACTCAGATAGCAAATTGCAGTGTTGATATTCCTGTACGGCCTCAAAATCTCCAATGCATCCTTATACTGCCTCTCCTTCAAAAGCGCAAGCCCCTTCAGATACTCCTCATCCAACGGAGCCTCAACAGTAAGAGTGTCATAACACTTTCTATGCAGATGGAAAGAGAAATCTATACGTCTTAAGATTGGATAGATAGAACTCCGTATATATCTGTAGTCCTTACACTTAGAGAGCCTATCCTCCCGCCCGTCGGGATCTTCCGTCTTGAGCACTTCCAGCAGTTGCTCCTTATACAGAATGTTCTCATCCTCCAAAATGTATCTTTTCAGAAGTTCCCAATTCTCCGGGATATGGTCAGTCTTAAAGAACTTCTTCCCTCTGTTCAGGTAAGAGGCAAAGTACTCCCTAACCGCCTCAGCCCTCTTTTTAGAAAGGCGGCTGTTCATAGCATAACTTCCTTCAGGCGAGCAAGATGAGACAATGTCCACAGAGTCCGTCACAAACTCTTTGTTCAGTTGCAGAGAATCAAAGTTTGCCTTAATCCTCTCAATCTCCCTACTATTCTCACCCAGAGACTCATCCACGGTCCAACTCCCCGCCTTAAACTCAATGAAAGCAATGGTAGAGACCACCACATCCCTCTCAACTCTGGCCTTCAGATAGAGCGGGCTCTCATCCAAAAACCTACTGAAGGAACTAACATAATAGGCCAAAGTATCAGATTTAGGAAAGTCATAAAGCTTTCTGCCATAGGCGAATACACCACCGGAGAAGGTAAGCCTCAACTTCTTCATACCATCCACCGCCCTCACATCCTGGCTGTAGCGGTAAATGATGTCACCCTCACCGCCCCTTATAATGGTGTCCAATCTTATTCTCGATGTATCTATCGGATCTTTCACGCATTTACGGAACACCTCCTCCAACTTTGCCTTTCTGCGATTGTTCAGGTTCACCAGATAGTGTTTGATATAGTACTCAACCGCCTCATCTTCAGTCACTCCAAATGCCCCTAAAGAATCTTTTATATTCCTTGCAGAGAAATTTTCCAGCAGGAACAGATAGGTGAAGGCCTTCACAAAATCCACAGAATCAGGAATTATGGAGGAGAGAAATTTTTGGTACTTCTCATACCCCCGCATCTGTGAAGAGCGATAAAGTTCTCCCGTAGCCATCACCCTCTCCAGTTCCATAGAATCCCTCTCCCAGAAGAGTTTAGGCGTGAGTCTCACCTGCCACTCCTCTGAGCAGAAAGTAGAAGGAATATGCACGTCAAACCCCAGGCGAATCTTCCCGCCCCTAACTGAAACCCTCTTATGGTTGGCCGTAACCACCACTGCGGAGAGCTTCCCTTTTGCCACCAGACCGCCCTCATTATCCTCAACCACAGCACTTAAGATCATAGGTTCATTCTCTCCGGCACTGTCCGCTTCCATCACTCCGCCACCTCTTGCGCTTCCTTTGTTTTCCACAGAAATCTTCCCGAATGGATTCTTTTCCACCTCACTTCTCTGTAAAATGGAGACCTTATCTTCACCAATTATCTTCACAAACCTCATGCTTTGGCTGCAACCCCAAAGAATTATCAAGAGAATCCATATTGAAACAACACCACCTCTTCTCATAACACACATTAAAACAAGAATGAGACTCCCAGCACAATATCTGCCGGAGAGACAATGAACTTTTTCCTTTTTAAAACAGGGTCTCCGCACCTGGTACACTGATACTTAGTGTAATCTGCCATGCCAAGAAAGAGCCCCAGCCCCATTTCAAGGTTTAGCCGTTTGGTAAGAAGCAGAGCATATCCTCCACCCGCTTTAAACCCGTAGGCGTACCCCTCGTATGAACTTTTGGATGTGATTCCTCCGTATGAAAATTTGCACCAATCCGCCCCGCCCTGCAGATACCATCCGGAGTTGACAAACCAGGGCCAGAACCGCCCTTTAAATTGAATTTCAGCCCTTCTGAAGAATAATGGGGAGGAGCTTTTGCCAAATGAGAATGGATTGTAGCATCCCGATAGATGAACCGTAACATGCCTGGATACAGGCACACCCACCTCTGCATTGATTGTCCCCAGAGTAAGCCACTCAACCCCATTTGTGGAGAGTGAACTGTTTTGGCAGAATGCCCCCTTGCTGAAGAACAGCGCCGCGGCAATCATCAAACCCTTTAACAGCCCCGCCACATTGAAGCGTCTATTTTGAATTTTGCTTGTGCACATATCTTTGCCTCTTCAAAATTGTGAAGCAAAAATATCTGCAGAGGCCCTAGCCTCCAAGCATTTGGGTAAAATGTACCTTTTTTTTGGATACATTTTACTCTACGGCAAATTTTGATAGAAAAAGGCTCTAAACTTCTATGATTTTTCCCTCAAAAACATACCAAAGATACCCTTTCACGTTCTCTTTTTGGAGTCGTTTAAGTATATCCATGTAACCGCTCACCTGACGGAGATATCTGTTGTGAGAAGCGGGCAGTTGAGCATTATCTTCTGAAGATGAGAGAGTTCCAAACTTATAGTCTACAACAACGGTTTCATCACCGTTTTTAGAGTACATAACTCTGTCCGGACGGAATATCATATCTCCATCCAGATACTCCGTTTCATTCTCTACGCTGTATTTATCTGTAAACCAGCCGTATTCAGCGGCGGCAGGAAGAAGATTCAAAATAGTGTCAACAATCTTAAAACTGTCATTTCCAAGCAAAGTTGCAGGATTCTTCTTTAAGAATTTCTCCACAGCGTCCTCTACAACTCTCTTAATATCTGACTGTTGTGAGACTTCTCCGATGTAAGAGAAAATCTCATGCATAAGAATTCCGCGTCTTATGTTATCGTCATTGTCATACTTGCTGCGGAGTTTAGCCTTCTGAGATTCGTTAGCCAAAGATGCCGTAAGATGGCTTCCGTCAGACTCTTGCACGGCAAACAGAGCACCGGAATCTTCTCCTAATTTAGGAGGACGGCTCTCGTTAGTATCTCCAAAAGTATACTCAGTATAAGGGAAATCCAGGCGGTCATCATCCGGATCCGCACTGCTGTCCACCTTACATAACTCCTTAAGAGTAAGCTCCTTCTCCTCTTTAACAAACAACGGACTCTCACCGCAGAACTTATTCAGATATGAAGAAAGCGTCTTCTCTTCACGCTTTGTACAGTATATGTACAGACGTTCTTTAGCCCTTGTAAATGAGACGTATGCAAGGTTAATGTTATCTATGCAAGTCTGCATAAGTTCTTCATCAGCCTCCTTTCTGTAGATGGAATCTTTAAAGTATTTGCTACCTACGTTTATCATAAGAGGAGCGTTACATCCCAGCCACTCTGAAGAAGAGGTAATCCACCTTGAGCCCTTAAGCGTAAAAATCTCCTCCCTCAGGAACGGAGCTATTACCACATTGAACGCCAATCCCTTAGCCTTGTGCATGGTCAGAATCTTAACCGCAGCGGCATTGGAAGACTGCTCCGGCAGATAGAAGTTTTTGCGTTTCTCCTCCCACCATCTGAGGAATGAAGAGACATTGGTTCCGTAAGTAGTGTTAAACTCCAGAACCCTATCCAGAAAGGCCTTTATAAATCCCTCATCAGAAGAAGGATAACTCTCCACAAAGGTGTTCAGCAGCACTTTACACATCTCGTAAAGCGTTCCGCAATCTGCAAGTTTTTCTCTGAACAATTCAGCCTCCTCGCTCTCCTCAGTAAAGAGAGAGAGGTTCTTAACCTTGGCGGATGAGATTCTTACAAGAGCCTCAAGACGCTCATTTGTAGGGTCCGCCAACTTCCTTAAAAGTTCCAGAAGAACGGCAACGGTGTTATTCAGATAGAGGAACAAAGACTCATTGGAAGTAATACTTATTCCGTTGTTAATCAGACTAGAAGCCACAGTCTCCGCCTGAGCGTGAGAATTAACCAGTATTGCAATGTCAGAGAGAGAGTACTTAGCATCCTCTCCCTCCGTAAGTTCCTTTATTCTATAGATTATATCAGCACAGATAAAGCCGGAGGCATTGGTTATGTAACTGGTATACTTGCTTTTAGCGGGATTGATAACCTTAACAATTCCCTTTTGAGGAATATCTTTATACTCGTCTCTTACGCTCTGGGCAGAGTTTGCATAGATCTTGGTAATAACCTCCTCACTCAATTGAGAGGCTACCGCTTTAACCAAAAAGCCGGGCTCTGAGAAGAGTAAGTTATTGAATGTTACAATATTGGAAAGACTTCTAAAGTTTACCAAAAGAGGTTCCTCTTCATAGTAATCCTTAAAGAGAGCAGGTATCTTTTCCTTTAAAATATCCCAATCTCCTCCTCTCCAGCGATATATACTCTGCTTGATATCTCCCACCAGCAGAGAGGATTTACCGCCGGCAAGAGCGTTTGAAAGAAGCGGAGAGAAGTTCTCCCACTGAGAATCAGAGGTATCCTGGAACTCATCCAAAAGATAGTGATCCAGAGTAGTACCAATCTTCTCATAGACAAAAGGAGTATCACTTCCTCCAATCAGATCAGAGAGAATCTGAGGAGCATCTGCAAGCAGCGTAAGTTGCTGTTCTTTAAGATATTCTGCAAGTTCAGCAGACACATAATCCAGCAGAGTAGTCTCCCTAATATTCTCTGAAATCAGTTTGTAACTTATATAATGCGTATAATGCTTCTCATACAAAGCCTCTATCTTTGAGAGAATTACGCCAACGCTCTCCTTATAGGATTTGATAACGCTTTCCGGAGTGTTTTTAAGGAAGAAATATTCCGGTTCACTATTCCATTTATCAAGGTTAAAAATCTGATCCTTACCCTCTAACAGAGCAACTGCCTTAGACTGAGGATTGAAGAAACGTTTCTCTCCGCAAAGAGTACTTTTGAACTTTCTTGCCGTACCCCCGTTCAAGAAGCTCTTGTCCAATGATTGATAAGTAGATATAAGACTATCATTCAGAGCATTCAACGGCTCCAGGAACTCCTTTTCCAAAGCCCTGTACTTTGCATTCAGCCTTCGGTTAAACTCCTCATAGCTAATGAGTTTCTCACCCTCCTTCAGATTCTCCTCCGCCTCTTTTCTCTTTGAGCGATACCCCTCCTCCACAATCTGCTTGGATATCCTCAGAAGGTCACTCTTCCAATCCCAGTTCTTCTCGTCATCAATTCTTGCAAGAGACAGATTATTAATGCGTTCCAGAATCTTCTCAAACCCCTTATTGCCCAACTTTGAATATAGACCGTCCAGTGCGGAAGAGACCGCCGTCTCTGAATCTATGGAAGTTTCAAACGCCCCCCTGTGCCCCATTTCCAGAGCAAAAGCCCTCAGCACTTTTTGAAAGAAACTGTCTATTGTACTCACTCTGAACATCGTATAGTCATGCACCAGCTTCCTCAAAACCCTCTTTGCCTTCTCCCTCTCCTCAGGATTCTTTATCTCTTTCCCGATAGATTTTTTATAGAGCGTCTCTATTATTCTCTCCTTCATCTCAAAGGTTGCCTTGTTGGTGAAGGTAACCGCCATAAGATGTTTGTAGGCTTCGTCCCCACCCTCCATCAGATACTGTGCAAACTTCTTGGAGAGGTTGTGAGTCTTCCCGCTGCCGGCAGATGCGTTGTAAACCAGTAACTTGTTATTCATCTTTCACCTCCCTGTTACAAATGGTTACAAAATCACAATAGGTGCAGGACTTATAGTTTGAGCAGACCGGCATACGTCCCTCAACGGAAGGAGAACATTTACCCTCCAACTCCTCTAACAGAAGTTTCAACCTCTGTGCAAACGCCTCAATCTGAGCGCGATTCACGCGTATAACAATAGGACCGCATTTGTTGAGAAGTTGCAGCTGATATATGCAGAGTTCCACATCAGAGGTATAATGCCTCTCTTCAGAAATCATAAGAGCGTAGAAGAAGAGCTGGAAGAGAATCTTTGTGCGCGTATCTCTCTGTTCTCCAACCTTGAACATATTCTCAAGATCCTTCAAGAACAGCTTCTCATCCATAACCGAGTATGACTCTTCCGGAGCCTTGTCTAAAAACTTTCCGCTCTTGTAATCACAGACTCTATACAGGCCGTTATGATTCTCCAGACGGTCTATCTTTATTGATACAATGGCGGAGAAGAGCCCCATATCTATCGGATACTCAGCACCTTCAAAGTAATACTCACCCTTCTGCACCTTCTCCAAATCCTTCTTCAGAGTTATCTTTATGTACTTCTTTACAGACTCCTTTATCACAAGGTTCTCACCCTCAATGGTTTTAACCCTCATGTTTTCTCTAAAGGCATCAGAGATAAGCTCATCCAACCGCTCATCAGTATTCTCCGCGATAAGCCTCCTGGCAAACTCCTCCGTCACCCTTATGCTCTCTTCTTTAGAAGTCAAGTACTTAGAATATATATGCTCCATGCAGTAGTGGAAGATGTCCCCATAGTTCTTAGCCTCTACTGAATCTGTAAGGTCATCCTCATCACCGCCCAGTCCTAGAATTTTATCAAAGAAGAATCTTCTGTTGCAATTAATATAGGTATTCAAAGAAGATGGAGAGAGATGTCTCTGATACCCCTTTTCATCTGCAACAAAGAAGTTCAGCATTCTCTGTTTCTCCTTGTCCGTTAAAATAATATCCTGAGTGTAAGAGACATTAGGTGTTGGAACCGGTGCATTGAATGTCCGCTTAACCGGCTTAACACCAAAATCATACACCAGTTGCTTAATAAAGCGGCTCTCCTCCTTTGTCTTCAGATTCTCAGTGTTGGTGTCATAAATCATATAGACGTTCTCCGCCCTCTGAATCAGCCTGTAGAAGTTGTATGAAGAGATGCTGTCCTTGTCCTCGTAGGTTGGGAGATTGAAGGCCTTACGTAAGAAGTAAGGGATTGCACTTGTACGCTCCCCGCTTGCCGGGAATACTCCGTCATTGAAGGAGAGGAAGATTATGTTCTTAAAGTCCAAGCATCTGGTTTCCAGCGGTCCCATAATCTGCACTCCCTGCAGCGGCTCCCCTCTGAACGCCACATTCCTCCCATTCAACCCACTCCTAATCACAGAGTAAACGGTCCTGGCCTGCCCGAAAGCCCCCACCGGCTCGCCGCCTCCTTCTCCAGCCTCACCACCATCCGCCGCTTCAGCTCCGACGGACCCAATTGCAGATGCAGATATTGCATCCAGCACCTCATGTAACCCGTTAACAAAGCATCTCTCCCTGCTGGTCAAGAACTTAGACACATATTCTAAAATCCTTCTTAAGTAATTTAGAGTTGCATTTGCTGTTGGAGGGACAAGGAGTTGCAGCAGCTCTTTCATCCGCTCTCCCTTGGTGCCCAGAGGATTCTCTCCTGTCAGCTGAGCCGCCTCAACCAAAATCATATTGGATTCAAGTATGTGGTCTGAGGCCCTCTTTGCGTCCGCCTCATCCACACTCTGAATGTAAGGATGAGAGAGGATTTCTCTTAAAACGGAGCCGCTCAAAAGAATTCCCGTTCCCCGGTTCTTTGCCCTTAAATGCAACGCTGCCAGAGAGTTAAAGAGAGAGGCAACCGCAGTTGAACGCACCGGGTAACCCATTGTTATGTTGAGATTCTTCTCATCAATCACACTCAAAAGCGGCAGCAACAGATTTTCATCAGAGACCACAATCGCCGTTTCCAAAGGAGAATACTCCTCCCTCTCTCTTATCTCCTGCAGCAGTTTGGAGGCTATCATTGTCTGCTCTACTTGCCCTGCCGCCGGTATCACCTGATAATTGCAACCACAGCACCCTGTCTCAAACCTCTCCTTATCTGGCAAAACTTCTCCCGGGAACTCCTCTACACATTTGGATATCAGCATTGAAGATTTGTTGTCCGGCGCTTTGATAAACTCAGAATAGTAATCCCAGTAGAATAAGGCCTTGGAACTCTTCTGCAAATACTTCATCACATTCTTTTCACACACGGTAGGTGCAGAGAAACCAACAAACACTACAGTGTTGAGTTCCTCAAGTTTATCCTTGCACGCCTCCAGGTCCTCTGCTACAACCCTCATACGCAACGCGGTGTAGGCCTTGTCCTCCGCAAGCAGAGACTCTTTGAAGTCACTATAAACGTCGTACAGGGAGTCCCAGATATCAAAGTAACGTCTCTTAATATGCTGCTTGTCAGAGATATCAGACCTCATCGCAGATAGCCTCTTTGCCGCCTCCATCTGCCTTTCATCCATCCACTCAAAGCCGGTGGAGAGGTGCTCCAGGTCTTTGACGTTGGTAAAGAGTTGCTTAGGGTCTACCAGATACTGGTCTATATCGTTGAAATCTGAAAGGAGAATCTTGCCCCAGTAGAAGAACTCATCCAGCGGCTCGTTGTAGAGGTTCTCCCCCTTAACCCGCTGCAACTTCCTCTGCACCTTGGTGTAAGAGTTCCAGAGGCGGAAGAGCAGAGAGAGTTCATCAATGACGGTAAGGGTGCTAAGCCTCTCAAACAGCTCATCCACAGTGAGAATCACCGGTGCCTTAATAGGTCTTCCGGAGAGTTCTCCAAGATATTTTCTAAAGAAGAGGGAACTTCTTCTGTTTGGGAAGACAAAGGAGTAGCGGGAAAGATCCTTTCCCACAAACACTTGTGCAACCTGCTCTAAAAACTTACTTTTCATGGACGCAAATTTAAGACGCGTTCAAATCATTAACCTTTTTCAGGTTCCCGACAACCCAAATGGTATCCCCCTTCTCCATAATAACGGCAGAGGTTGGGCGTATAAAGTCCTCAGAATCTTCCTTTTCCACACCCACAAGCAGCACCCCGAACTCGTGGCGGAACTTGGTTATGTTGGCATCATGCCCAATAACTTTTGAGCCCTCCTCAAGCGTAATCTGGAAGAGCTGCATCTCAATCTTCTCCTCAGGCGCCATCGGCACGTCTTCATTAATGTTGTGAGAGAGGTCTATGAAGTTTTTGAGTTGTTGGTCGGATCCCAAAATCAGAAGCGAATCTGAAGGATACATCACCTGCTCCTTAGACGGCAGGTTAATCACCTTATTGCCCCTAATCAACTGAATCACAAGGGCCCCCGTATCCTTCTTCCTGTGCACCGTTGCAATATTTCTGCCGGCCAGATAGGAGTTCTGCCCAACAGTACACTTCTCCATGTGAATCTCGTTTGCCTTATCTCTCGGAATGACAAAACGCCTGCCGCCCTCGCTGTCCAGGTTGGTGAAGAAGTTGGTCTCAATCTTTGAGTAATAGCCCTTTACCTGTTTTGAAATGGTGACAAACACAATAATAACGGCGCAGATGAGCACTATAACGCCCACACTGTGAGTAATATACAAAGAGGCAACGGAAGAGACCGCCATCACGGCAATGATATATTTGAGCGCCACCATAAAGAGGAGCGGCCCCCTTGCATACTTTCTGTCCGCCCAAATCTGGTCGTAAATCCCCTCTTTGTCCTTCACCTTCAGAAGCGCCCAAATGAATGGTGAAATTATCGCGATGGTTAAAGCAAAAAGAATCAGTCTAACCCAAAAGGCGCCCGATGCAGGAGGGTAGATTCTTGTAATTAAAGAGGAGATGAAAGGATTTACTACCTTGCTGAAAACCAGTATCAAAGCGGCCATCCAGGTGGTGAGTATGAAGACTCTTGTAGTGTAACTTTTCAGCAGTTTTCTCCAGCGGTTCTCCTGGTTGAGCGTCTGCTTGCCGGTTCCCAAACGGTCTATCACATTTCTCCAACCTCTTGATGAATGACGGTATATGAAGCTGTAGAATTTATCTCCCGATTTTGCCCAGTACGGAGTAATGAACGTTGTGAGTATGGAGACCGTAACTATCACAGGGTAAAGGTAATCCGGCGTTGCATCCAACTCCTTTCCAAGTGAAGCTATGATGTAGGAGAACTCACCAATCTGACACATGCACAGTCCGGCCGGAAGCGCAATCTTGAGTGTCTGTCCGCTAAAGAGCAAACCGCTCGTTGCAGCAATCGGCTTTATAATAATTACAGCCAGGGTAATAACCAGTATGTGAGGCCAGTAGTGCAGCAGAACGGAAGGGTCTACCAACATTCCCACAGAGACAAAGAAGATGGCGCCAAAGAAATCCTTAATAGGTTTTGTGATGGCTAAAATCTTGTCTCTCTGCGGAGTACCGGAGAGTATGGAACCCATAACGAATGCACCCAACGCCTCGGAGATGTTGGCATTCAGCGTAATAACCACCATCAAAAGGCAGAGACCAAGTGATGTGATAAGAATGGTCTCATCACTCATCAACTTTCTCAGCTTCCTATAAATGGTTGGCACAAAGTAAATTCCGCCGGTAAACCACAACAGAAGGAACACGGTGATGGAGAAGATTTTATTGGCCAGCTCCATTCCGTTAAAGGTCTTACTGATGACAAAAGTAGGCAGCATCACCAGCAGCAGAATGGCCACAAGATCCTCGCAGATAAGGGCACCGTAAACCAGTTGAGAGGAGCGCCGCCCGCCCATTCCCAAATCGTCGAATGTCTTGATAATGATGGAAGTGGAGGAGATGGAAATCATTGCTCCCACAAAGAGAGCGGTAACGGTTGTCCACCCGAAAATCTTGGCTATCAAAAAGCCCATGCAGAACATCACCACCGCCTCTGAGAAGACGGTAATTGCACCGGGGCCTCCCACCTTCTTCAGTTTCTTAAAACTGAACTCCAGTCCCAAACCGAACAGAAGGAAGATAACACCTATCTTTCCCCAGAACTCCACGCTCTCCACCTCGGTAGCCGTGGGGATGAAGGAGATATATGGACCGGTGAGCACTCCGGCAATGATGTAACCCAATACCAAAGGCTGCTTAAGCGCTTTGAATATGATAGTTACAACGCCGGCTACAATAAGTATCAGCGCCAGATCCAAAAGAAGGGGATTGATAGATTCCGCCATAAACTAGTAGAGTTTCTCTGCCAAACGGTTAATCACGTATGCCGGATATTTCATCTCGTGGATAATTTCAAATACCGCCTCGGCGATAGGCATTTCCACCTGGTACTTTTTGTTTATCTCGTTGATGGCCTTTGATGCATAGTAACCTTCTGCCACCATATTCATCTCAACCTGAGCATTTTGTACGGAGTAGCCTTTACCTATCATACTGCCGAAAGTACGGTTGCGGCTAAACTGAGAGTAGCCTGTAACCAGCAGATCTCCCAGGTACGGAGAGGTCATCACGTTGCGGTTAGGGTCTGGATGTGAAGCGTTTAAGAAGTCCACCATCTCCTTAAAGGAACTGGTCATAAGCACGCTTGTGAAGTTGTCTCCGTAACCCAAACCGTGGCATATTCCAACTGCTATGGCGTATATATTCTTCAGAGCAGCAGCATATTCCACACCGTAGATGTCCGTTCCCGGAGTAGTATTTATGTAGTCACACTTAAAGAAATCACAGAGTTTCTTGGCGGAATCAATATGCTTGCTGGTGAAAGTCAGATATGAAAGTCTCTCCATACCAACCTCTTCCGCGTGGCAAGGGCCGCTCACAACCCCTATCCTGTCATACGGAATTTTATGCTCATCGTGAAAATACTCCGCGATGGTTTTTTGCCCCACAAAGCCCTTTATTGCAGAGACAATGAACTTATTATCAAGCGGAACCGTGAGGCGGGACATCACCCCCTCAAAGTAAGCGGAAGGGATACAGAAGATTAGAACGTCTCCCCAGGAGACAATCTCATTTATATCCGTAGACATTATAAGACGCTCAGGCTCAAGGATTACGGAACTAAGATAGACCTTGTTGCGGTGATTCTTCATCACGCGGTCTATGTTCTTCTGATCCCTAATGAACCAGGCTATCTTCTCCTGATGGTTCATAATGAGTTTTACCAAAGCGGTAGCCCAGCTTCCGCTTCCCACCATTGCAAACTTCAGGTTTCTTTTATCCAATATTGTATTCATACTCTGTTAAATGTCAGTTACATTGCTATCCGTCACATACCTGGACGCAGCCTCAAACGCTAATCTGTCACAACGCTCGTTCTCCGGATGACCGGCGTGCCCCTTGAGCCAGTGGAAGTTGAGAGTCAGCCCCTTGGAGGCCTCAATGAACTCCATCCACAGGTCCGGGTTCTTCTTCTTTTTGAACCCGCAAGCCACCCATTTATCCAACCATCCCTCCTCAATAGCCTTAACCACATAAGAGGAATCTGACCATATATGCACAGTTGCATTCTTCCACTTAATTGCCTTAAGTCCCTCAATCACAGCGGTCAGCTCCATACGATTATTTGTTGTGAGAGCCTCGCCTCCGCTCATCTCCTTACGCAACTCTCCGCAAATCAGTACAACTCCCCAACCTCCCGGTCCCGGGTTCCCTCTGGACGAACCGTCCGTGTAGAGATAGATTGGAGGTCTCTGCATAATTACACTTCTTTGTGATTCTCCTCCTGACCCGGAATCTGTGCGGTAAGAGGGTTGGAGTGAATCTCCGCGTATCTTTCTCTGTTGCGGTAAATATCTATAGCCAAGTAAATTGCAGAGAGCATAGAGCGAGGGTTGGCCTTGTTCTGTCCTGCAATGTCAAATGCCGTTCCGTGGTCCGGAGAGGTACGTATCACAGGCAGGCCGGCCGTATAGTTGACTCCGGTATCAAAAGAGAGAGTCTTAAACGGAATGAGGCCCTGATCGTGATACATAGTAAGAACCGCATCATATTTTCCCTGCAAAGTGGCGGCAAAAAATCCGTCCGGTGAGAATGGTCCAAAGGTCTGAATTCCAGACTCGTTAGCCTCCTTAATTGCCGGTATCACAATGTTAATCTCCTCGTCTCCCAAAAGCCCCTTATCACCTGCGTGAGGGTTGAGACCCAGCACTGCAATCTTTGGTTTCTCTATGCAGAAGTCCTTCATCAGAGAGTCATTCATAAGGCGTAGTTTTCTGAGAATCAACTCCTTATTTATTGCAGAAGAGACATCCTTCAAAGGAATGTGCATTGTCACAACTCCAACTCTGAGATTGTCTGAACACATAAACATCAGACCGTCCTTTGCTCCAAAGGTCTCAATCAGATAGCCCGTATGGCCGGCATACTTAAAGTGCTCAAGCGTAACGCCTTTCTTGCTGAAAGGAGCCGTCACGATGACGTCAATGAGTCCCTTCTTGGCATCCGCAACGCACCTATCCAGTGAGGCGATTGCAGCCTTTGCGCTCTCGTGAGTCAGTTTGCCCGGCTCAATAGGAAGATCGTCACCCACACAGTTAATGATGTTAACCCTCTTAGGATGAGCGTCTTTTGCGTTATTAATGACGTTGGTATCTATGTTTTCGGTTTCAGGAATCTGTTTTCTGTAGTATCCGAACGCCTTGGACGACCCGTACACCACCGGGGTAAAAAGATCCAGCACATTGGCATTGGAGAGGGATTTAATGATAACCTCGTACCCTATTCCGTTGCTGTCGCCCTGCGTAATTCCAATAACAAGTTTCTCTTTCATAATAGTTTTCTCAATCGGTGCAATTTACAAAAAATAAGCTTTCAATAGATATTTTATATTTTTGTAGAAAAGATGGCTGACATACTGGATACATCCATAAAGTACTTGCAGGGCATAGGACCTAAGCGGGCAGAGTTGCTCGCCAAGGAACTTAACGTCCACACTTTCAGGGATATGCTCTACTATTTCCCGTTCAGGTGGATAGACAAGAGCAAGGTGTATCCAATAAGCAGCATACTCAAAGAGGAGCTTCTGGACTCAGAGGAAGTGAACACATCTTCCTACGTTCAACTGCGCGGTATCATCACAAAAAAGGAGTTGGTAGGTTTCTCTAACGGCCGTCCAATCAAGGGAAAAGCGCGGTTGGTCTTCACCCTTACTGACGCCACCGGAAGCATCCAACTGGTCTTCTTCAGCGGTCTTAAATGGATTGCGGAAAAGATTAAGGAGAACGAGGAGTACATAGCCTTCGGCCGCCTTACACTCTTTAACAATCAGGTGAATATGGTCCACCCGGAGCTCTACCCTCCGGCACAGGCAGCAACCTATGGAAGTGGCTCAATGGTAGGTATTTACAGTACCACAGAGAAGATGAAAAACGGAGGCTTCGGCATAAAGGCCATCACCAAAATAGAGAGCCTTCTGCTGGAGAAAACCCTCCCCCACATCAAAGAAACCCTGCCGGACTACATCATACAGAAGATGGGCTTTTGCTCTCTTGCTCAGGCACTTAAGAACATCCATTTCCCGATGGATCAAAAGGCTCTCGATGCCGCCCAGCGCCGTCTCAAATTTGAAGAGCTTTTCTACCTGCAGCTCAGCCTTTTAAAGCAGAAGAACGTCCGCACCTCAAAAGGCGGCGGCATCATCCTCTCCAAGGTGGGAGACAACTTCAACAAGTGCTATTCCTCTCTCCCTTACCAACTTACAAACGCGCAGAAGCGAGTGATAAAGGAGATGCGTGAAGACATGCGCAGCGGCAAACAGATGAACCGCCTGCTGCAGGGCGATGTAGGAAGCGGCAAAACTCTTGTTGCTGTCTTGCTCTCTCTCATCGCGATAGATAACGGTTACCAAGCCTGCATCATGGCGCCAACGGAAGTGCTTGCCAACCAGCATCTTGCAAGCATCCAAAAGTTCCTCAAGGCTACGGATGTAAAGGTTGCTCTTCTTACGGGCAGCACCAAGACCAAAGAGAGACGCCAGATACTCAAGGAGTTAGAAGAGGGCTCCCTGAATATCATAGTTGGAACTCACGCCCTAATTGAGGAGCGGGTGAAGTTCCACCGCCTGGGCCTTGCCGTCATAGATGAGCAGCACCGCTTCGGTGTAGACCAGCGCTCCCGCCTGTGGTCCAAGAATGACACCGCTGCATCACAGCAAACCGCAAACCCTGCTGGTGGGCCGGCTCTGCAACTCCCTCAACCGCCACACATTATGGTGATGACCGCTACCCCTATTCCTAGGACGCTGGCCATGACCCTCTACGGAGACCTGGATGTCAGCATCCTGGATGAACTTCCTCCGGGCCGTACCCCTATAATCACCAAGCACGCCTGGGAGAGCCAGCGCAAACAGGTCTTTGACTTCATGCGCCAGGAGATAGACAAAGGCCGCCAAGTCTTTGTGGTCTACCCGCTTATAAAGGAGAGCGAGAAGATGGACTATGAGAATCTGGAGGCAGGCTATATGAGAATCGTAGAGGAATTCAAAGCCCCGCAATACATAACCGCCGTAGTCCACGGCAAGCAGAAAACGGAAGACAAGAATCTGGATATGCAACTCTTTGCCTCCGGCAAGGCTCATATCCTGGTGGCTACCAGCGTAATAGAGGTAGGCGTGGATGTTCCTAACGCCAGCATAATGGTTATTGAAAGTGCGGAACGGTTCGGCCTCAGCCAGTTACACCAACTCCGCGGAAGAGTAGGCCGTGGCTCCAACAAATCCTACTGCATACTGATGAGCGGTTACAAACTCAGCAGAGAGAGCCGTAAACGCCTGGAACTCATGTGTTCCACAACGGACGGGTTTGTGCTTGCAGAAGAAGATATGAAGATGCGTGGACCTGGAGACATTGAAGGCACCTCCCAGAGCGGCCTTGCCATAGACCTCCACATAGCCTCACTCTCCAAAGACGGCATCTACCTACAGCAGGCCAGAGACCTCGCGGAGAAGATCCTCACCCAGGATCCGCAGCTCTCCGCCCCTGAGAACCGCCTCCTCACAGAGCAGCTCATCCTCCTCCGCCACCAAGGCAAAGACCCCAAAGACTACTCCTCCATCTCCTAACCCCACCCGCCATCCTTCCCACAATCCATCCCTTCACCACTCTCTTCGCCTCACCAGCCCTCCCTTCCGCCCTCCATTTCACCTCGTGCAACGCATCTATCTGATTATCTGCATTTTAAGCACTTGCCTCTCCGCAAAAACACTACCAGGCAAACAAGCATTACCCTTATTATCAGCACTTAACGTTGCACAGTATTAAAAGTAATCATGCGTTCAATGGCACGGCGGCAGACAGGGCAGAAATCCGGGTAGGTATTGTCCCTCATTCTGCAGGTTGGGAACGGACGGTAAATGCCCTCAGACAGATAGCCGCCTCCCTCATAAATCCCTACCTTATAGTCAGATACCGGCATCTTCTTAAACGCCTCATCCTGCTGGTCATACTTGGTAACGGTCCACGTACCCAGGTGACGACTCTTATCAAAGTATACAAACCTTCTGGAGTGCTTTCCGCTGAACTTATGCTTCTCCGGAGTAATCATATCCTGCCACTTGGTCTTAAAGTTAATAAGCGTTGTGATGTTCTCCTCCCACGGCTCCACGTTCAAATCATACTGATCCGTTCCGTCATCATAGAAGTACTCGTCCGCCAATCCGCCAAAACTGTGACCGAACTCATGAACCACAACCGGCATCGCCCAACGGTTCTTTGCTGCAGTAAGAACGTATGAGTTAAATATTCCACCGCCTCCGTAATTAGCTGTATTGGCGAGGATTATGATATGCTCATACGGCACGCTTGCAAGCGCATCGTGAAGATCAAACAGATGCAACGTTGTAAGATAACGGTCCATGTAAAAAGTGCTGAAGTGAGAAGAGAAAGCAGTCTCCTTCCACTCGTTCTTCAGTGGAATGCTCACGCCGCTCTCTTTGCTCACTGCCGGAATCGCGATGAAATTCAGCGAGTTAGCCATTGACTTAAACGGCTCATATCTAAGTATTTCATTTGTTGTCTCAGTTGCATGTTTGAAGAACTCTTCCATCTCCGCCTCAGTATATCCTTCTCCCACAATTGCAACATCTATTGCATCCTTGCTGTCTCCGCCCTTGTGAGTGTACCTGCACTTATCTACTGTGTATGAAGATTTTACAGGACGAATCAAAATATCCTTAGGGTCCACTTTGTGAGTCATCTCACATGTAACATTCTCTTGTCTTCCATAAAGAGTAACCGTCACAAATGCCGTACTCTTTGGCATTGGAACAAGGAATACATTTTCAAAAGATTTGCGAGTTGTTGCAGCCTCCGGAGTTGAGAGCCACTCTGAGAACAAAGTGGAGAACGGAAGCCTGTAGAGTACCTCGTTAGTTGCTGAATCCCTGAGCGTTACCTGCCCGTTACCTCTCAACGGAACCTTATCCATGTTCACGCGTCTTCCCCACCATCCGTCAAGTTTCCCCATCTTTGCCAACGAAATCTCCGTACCCTTTGCATCCCCGCTAAAGATGTAATCCAACCTCAACGTCAAATCATAATTCAAATACTTTTCCACATCAGACTTCTCAGGCTCCCCCTCAACGGAAGCCGCATAAACAACTGATACAGAAAACAGTGCAAGTAACACAGAAGCAACTAAACAGATCTTTTTCATATATGATTATTTATTAGTAGCACTGGCATGCAGTGCAAAAAATTGTAACCCAGTAATCAAAGCAACAGGCCGGCTGCCTCGGGAATTTGTGCAATAAGCCTACGTTTATTGAATATACCCAAAACGTTTCAGTTCCTTTTTGTTCTCCCTCCAGGAAGGATCCACCTTCACAAAAATCTTAAGGAACACCTTCTTTTCAAAGAACTTCTCCATATCCTTACGGGCCTGAGTACCAACCCTTTTCAGAGCAGCCCCTTTCTTCCCGATAATTATTCCCTTCTGGCTCTCCCTCACTACATTTATCACCGCCTCAATGGAGTAAAGCTCCTCCTCTTCTATAAAGTTTTCAATCACAACCTCAGCGCAGTACGGAATCTCCTTGCTGTAATTCTCCAGAATTTTCTCTCTCAAAATCTCAGATGCAAAGAAGCGCAAGTTCTTATCCGTAAAGACATCTCTGTCATACCAGGCGTGCTGCTCCGGAAGAATAGATACAATTTTATTCAGCAGAAGATCTGTGTTAATCTTGTTGAGCGCACTCATTGGAAGTATCTCAGCCTTAGGAACTAAGGTATGCCACTTCTCCACTAGCGCATCAATTGTACGCGGCTCCTTCCCTGCACCTTCCATCACACCCTCAGCATCAGAAACATCTACGCTATTAGCTTTCTTTCCTTTGCCGGAAGACTTCTTTGCCTTTGCCTCAGCGGACTCACTATCTGGAGTGAGAAGCTTATCAATTTTATTGATGACCACAATCACCGGGCAGGAGAGCAGGTTGAGCTTGTCCACATACTCCTTATTCTTCTGAGAAGACTCGTAGACATCTGTTACGTAAATGATTATATCTGCATCCCCAATGGCGGTATCCACAAAGTTCATCATGGCCTCCTGCAGTTCGTAGGAAGGTTTGAGAATACCCGGAGTGTCTGAAAAAACAATCTGATAATCCTCTCCGTTCACTATTCCCATTATGCGGTGACGAGTGGTCTGCGCCTTGGAGGTGACAATTGAAAGTTTCTCACCCACAAGGGCATTCATCAATGTGGACTTCCCAACGTTAGGGTTTCCAATGATGTTTACAAAGCCGGATTTGTTAATCTTATCTTCCATTAATCCGCTACTCGTATGATCCCATCATCAACATGGCAACCTCCTTCTCTGTGAGGAAACGCCACTGACCTCGTCTGAGACTCTTCTTTGTAAGACCTGCAAAGTAAACCCTATCCAGCTTAACCACCTTATAGCCAAGAGATTCAAAGATTCTGCGAACAATCCTGTTACGTCCGCTGTGAATCTCAATTCCAACCTGCGAATGGTCTCCGTCTATAAATGAAAGAGCATCTGCGTTAATCATTCCGTCATCCAGATGTACTCCCTTCAGTATCTTATCAAAATCCTTCTGTGTGAGGTTCTTATCCAGGAACACCTGATAAATTTTCTTCTTGTTGTATGATGGATGAGTAAGACGCTCGGTAAGGTCTCCGTCATTTGTCAGAAGCAGAACGCCGGTAGTATCTCTGTCCAAGCGGCCAACCGGATAGACTCTCTGTGAGCACTTTCCGGCAATCAGGTCAATGACGGTCTTGCGAGCCTGTGGATCATCAGTGGTAGTCACGCAGTTCTTAGGTTTGTTCATCAAAATGTAAACCTTCTCCTCGCCCTTAATCACCTTGTCCTCAACCTTTACCACATCGTTCTGGAAAACTTTGGTACCGAGTTCTGTAACCACCTGACCGTTAACGGATACCAAGCCCTCTATGATATATTGGTCCGCCTCTCTTCTGGAGCAAAGACCGGAGTTCGCGATGAACTTATTGAGTCTAACTCCCTCTTCCCCTTTCACTTTTGGCTGACGAGGTTTTGGAGTGTAGGCCTGCGCCCTTGCCTTCATTGGAGCTGCACTTACCTCTCTCTCCTCGATCTGGCTACGTACTCTCTCAAAGTCACCCTTTGTGTGCTTGATTGGTCTTGCCGGACGCTCTGAGAATGAGCGCCTTGGAGCTGCAGTGCGTGCTGCGCCTCTCGGAGCTGCGGTGCGTGCTGCGCCTCTCGGAGCTGCGGTGCGTGCCGGGCCTTCACTGCGGCCTGCAAATGAGCGCTTTGGAGCGCCTGTGCGTGCGCCGCCGCGTGTACCAGCCGTGCGTGCCGCACCCCTTGCTGCACCCCTAGTTCCTGCGCTGCGGGTTGCCCCTGCTCTCTTTGGTCTCTTATTTGTTGTTCTCATAATTACTCTCTTTGATTATTCCACAAATGTAGACCAATTAAAACATTTTTCCTACTTTTACCACCCATTATGTTAAAGGGTATGGCAATAAAGAAAGGTTTGAAAGGCGTCAGGATATCGCCGCTGGTGAGGGAGAACATCAAGGTGGCCCTTAGATCCATTAGAAATAACCGTCTGAGAAGTGTGCTCACTATCTTGATGGTTGCCGTTGGTATTACCTCTCTGCTGGGCATTCTGACGGCTACGGACACCGTAAAGAATGAGGTGAGCAACAGTTTTGACGCAATGGGGTCCCGCACCTTTTACATCCGCGCCCAGTACTACGCCCCAACCGGAGATAAGCATACCCGTAAGCGTAACGATATAGCAATCAGCTATTTCCAGGCCAAAAGCTTTCAGGAACTCTATGAGGAGCAAAAGATAGGAACCGTCTCCATCTACTACTCTCAGGGTACAATGTCCTTTAAGAGAGGAGACAAGAGCTCCAACCCCAACTGTGAACTGGTCCTTACGGACGATAAGTTTGTGACAATGAAGGGCTACTCCATAGAAAAGGGCAGAGACCTCAATGCCAGAGATTTGGAAGAGGCCTCTGCGGTGTGCGTCATAGGTCAGGGACTGGTATCCAAGCTCTTTGACAGGAAGGAAGACCCAATAAACTCTGTAATCACCGCCAACGGAGTAAGTTACAGGGTTGTAGGAGTAATGAAGGAGATGTCCTCCGTTCAGGACGGACCAAACGATAAGGCAATCATTCCGGCAACCAACGGAAGAGCCCGTTACTCCGGAAGTTACACCATAGGCGTTAAGCCTAACGCCACAAACGCAGATCTTTCAGACGTTTACGCAGAGGCTGAGATGTTGTTCCGCTCCGTCCGCCGTCTCTCTCCGCAGGATGAGAGTGACTTCACCATAATGTACAATGAGACAATGGCTAAGAGCGCCACCAAGACCCTTGGAACCATAACCCTCATTGCCGGAATCATAGGCCTCATAACCCTGCTGGGTGCGGCTATCGGCCTGATGAACATTATGTTAGTCTCAGTAAAGGAGAGGACATCAGAAATCGGAGTGAGAAAGGCCATAGGAGCCTCAGCCAAGACAATACGCCACCAGTTCCTGTATGAATCTATCGTGATAGCACAAATTGGGTGCATTATAGGAATTGTGCTGGGAATCCTAGTGGGATTGATTGTGGCAAAGCTCATCCACGGCTCCTTTGTGATGCCTTGGTTCTGGATTTTTGCGGCGGTGGCAACCTGCGTTCTGGTGGGCGTTGCAAGCGGCTATCTCCCTGCTAGAAAGGCAGCTGCGCTGGATCCTATTGAGGCGCTCCGCTACGAGTAAAGAAAATTTGTAAATTTGCGAGGTTATAAATAGAAATATGTCAGAAGAGAGGGAAGAAATTGGCAAGTATTCCAAGTTAATACAGGAAGGCGATAACAAATACCGCCTCCCGGGTATGTACAAAAACTGGTTTTTGGACTACGCCTCATACGTTATTCTGGACCGTGCGGTGCCTCACATAGAGGACGGACTAAAGCCCGTTCAGCGCCGTATTCTCCACGCCATGAGGAGCATATATGACGGTACGCTCATAAAGGTTGCCACCATTGTGGGTGAGGCCATGAAGTACCATCCTCACAGTGACGCCTCCATCAAAGAGGCCCTGGTTCAGATGGGCCAGAAGAACCTTCTCATAGACTGCCAGGGAAACTGGGGCAACACCATCACCGGAGATGAGGCCGCCGCCGCCAGATATATTGAGGGAAGGCTCTCTCCTTTCGCGATAGATGTGGTGTTCAACCCCAAAACAACCGAGTGGATGAATTCGTATGACGGGCGCAAGAAAGAGCCTGTCACTCTGCCTGTTAAGTTCCCTCTGGTGCTCCATCAGGGAGCAGACGGAATTGCCGTCGGACTCAACTGCAAAATCCTGCCGCACAACTTTAACGAGCTTATAGACGCCTCTGTAGCATACCTTAAGGGAGAGGAGTTCCATCTTTATCCCGATTTCCCATCGGGAGGAATAATGGACGTTTCAAGATATGCAGACGGCAAGAGAGGCGGCCAGGTTACGGTTCGTGCAAGAATCATAAAGACAGACAAAAAGACCATCAAGATAACAGAGCTTCCTTTTGGCAAAAACTCCGGCGATATATGCAAGAGCATTATGGCCGCCAATGACAAAGGGAAGATTAAGGTGAGAAAGGTGGAGGATCTCTCCACGGAAAAGGCTGAGATAGTGGTAACTCTGGCTCAGGGAGAATCCCCGGACAAGACCATAGATGCGCTCTACGCCTTCACCTTCTGCCAGGTCTCCCTCAACCCAAATACCTGTCTTATAAAGGATAACAAACCTCACTTTATGACGGTGAGCCAGGTTCTGGAAGATAACACTCTGAGAACCAAGGAACTCATAAGAAGAGAACTCCTCATAAAAATGGGAGAACTTGAGACCTCATGGCACTCACTCACGCTGGAGAAAATCTTCTTTGAGGAGGGCAAGTACAAGATGTTGGAGGAGAAGAAGACCAAGAGTTGGGAGAATCAGGTAAGTGAGATTCACAAGGCGTTGAAGGAGTATGAAGACCTTCTGCACCAGGAAGTTACAAGAGAGGATGTTTTGAAGTTGGTGGAGAAGCCTGTAAGAAAAATCTCCCGTTTTGACATCAAGGAGTGCAACAACAAGATTGCGGGAGTGGAGAAGGAGATTGCAAAGGTGAAGAGAGACCTTGCAAATCTGACTCAGGTCACCATAGATTACTTCCTCTCTCTCAAGGAGAAATACGGAGACAAGTTCCCTCGCCGCACGGAGATTACCAACCTGGAAACCATTCAGGTATCCAGAGTTGCGGTTGCCAATGCCAAACTCTACGCCAACTTTGAAGAGGGCTTCATCGGTATGGATCTCAAGAAGGATGACAACGCTCAGTTCATCTGCAACTGCTCGGATATTGATGACATAATCGTCTTCTTCCAGAACGGCAAATATCTGGTTACAAAGATTACGGACAAGTCCTTTGTGGGCAAGAACATCATCCACGTTGCGGTCTTCGTAAAGAACAATCTCAGAACGGTTTACAACACCATATACAGAGACGGAAAGAACGGCTTCTGCTACGTTAAGAGGTTTGCAGTTACCGCAGTTACAAGAGACAAGGAGTATGACATCACTATGGGTACTCCGGACTCCAAGATTCTCTGGTTCACCGCCAACCCTAACGGAGAGGCGGAGAGCGTAAGAGTGGCTCTGCGTCCGCGTCCGAAACTCAAGAAACTCTTCTTTGATTACGACTTTGCAACCCTTGCAATTAAGGGACGTTCCTCCAGAGGAAACCTCCTCTCCAAGAACCCTATCAGCCGCATAACTCTCAAGAGCAAAGGCAGTTCCACCATTGGAGACAAACCGCTCTGGTTTGATCTGGACGTTAACCGTCTCAATGAAGACAAGAGAGGAAAGTTCCTGGGCAACTTCAAAGATGAGGATAAAGTTCTTGCGGTTTACGCAGACGGAACATACTGCACCACCAATCAGGATCTCAACAACCACTACCAGGGAGAACTCATCTCCATTGAGAAGTTCAACCCTGCAAAGGTTTATGCAGCAGTCTATTATGACACAGAGAGCAGCAAGTATTACCTCAAGCGCTTTAAGTTTGAAGCCAACAACAACACCTCCAACCTCTTTATTTCAGAGGCGGAAGGTTCTCGTCTTGTGGCACTTACAGGAAAGAGCGGTTCTCAGATAGTAATCCAGTTCGGCGGCAAACATGAAGGCCGTCAGAGTGAGATTGTAATAGTAGACACCTTCATTGCAGAGAAGGGCTGGAAGGCTAAAGGCAAGAGACTCACGCAGTTTGAGGTAGAGAAGGTAGTCCTCATAGAACCCCCTGTCCTGGAAGATGAAGAGTTTGAGGAGTTTGAAGACCAGGATGCAGATGCTCCAACATCCGCCGCTCCGGAAAGCCTTGAACAAGAGCCAGCTACAGAAGGACAGGAAGAGAGCGCAGATTTTGATTTCCCTGATGAAGATGAAGAAGAGAGCTCCGGCTTCTCCTCAGATGATGACGAACCAACGCTCTTCTAAATGATTATCTCGTTGTGTGGATTTATGACCTGTGGTAAAACCCTTGCCGGTGAAGCCTTCTCAAAAGAGCAAGGCCTGCCGTTCATAGACCTGGATCAATACATAGAGAAACAAGAGAAGATGACCGTTTTGGAAATCTTCCGCAAAAAAGGAGAATCCTACTTCAGAGCCCTGGAAGTTAAATGCTTACAGGAAATCATTTCCCAAAATGAAGATCTCATTCTCTCGGTAGGCGGCGGCACCCCAATGAACCCTGAGTGCGCAAAGATGCTCAAGGAGAAGACCTTCTGCATCTACCTTCAATGTTCCCCGGCAGTCCTCGGTGAGCGCCTCTCCTACCTCTACCACAACCGCCCCACAGCCGTAGACCTCCTCGCCCAAGCAACTGCTAAAACAAAGAAACAGCGTGAAGAGCTTTTCACCGCCTGGGCATCAGAACAGCTGAAGACCAAAGAACCCCACTACCTCGCCTGCTCCCACGCCCAAATCAACACAGACAACTTCCACCTCCCCACCATCTGCTCCGCCCTCCGTAACTTCCTCCCCGTCACCCAATAAAACAAAAGCGAGCATCTTCTTAGATACCCGCTTTTGCTCTATACACGTTGTTATGTATTCTAACACCGAGGGGATCGAGCAGTCCAGCCTTTCGGCCAAAATTAAGAACTACTATAGACAGTCAGCCTCCTCCTTTAATACTACCTCCCCTCGGCTAGGGCAAAAATTAGGGCAGGTATTTGATTTATGGCAAACACCTGCCCTAATTGGTTTCTGTTTTAATTATTTATGTCACTGCAAAGATAAAGAAAAAGTTTAACAATCATCAAACTTTTGTGATAAAAAGTGAATACAAATCTACTCCTGCTCGTAATAGTATGAGTAGTCTATGCCCTTCATAAAGATCTCACGGTCATCTATTTTGTCTGTCATTGCTCCTTTGAGTAAGGCTCTTATGGAAGTATCATCCGTAGAACTTTTTCGCATAGCTTCCAGATACTCATTCTTGTCTATCTTGCTCCAATCTACACATAACTTAATGCACTTCTTAAACATCAAGTCCAACCAGATTCGGGTTGAGCGACCATTGCCCTCCATAAAAGGATGCGCCATGTTCATTTCCACATACTTACTTACAATCTCATCAAATGTAGTCTGTGGCATTGCCTCAATAAGTTTTAGGTTCTTCATCAGATACTCGGCACGGCAGAAGATTGTTCCTCCCTTCCAAATTGTCTTTGTACGTATCTGCCCTGCAAAGTCATAGAGCCCTCCAAATAGGTAAGCGTGAATCTGTTGCAGACATTTTACGGTTCCGGGTTCCATACTGTCAAGTAGTCCGCTCTCTATCAGCGTGTATGCCTTCTTTTTACTCCGGCCGTCAATACTGTTGTCACTGTAAGTGAACCAATCCAGGAATTTGCGGGCACGGTTATTTGGATAATTTTTAGCCAGTGTCTGAACACACTTTGCATCCAATGCATCAGAAAAGCGCTGCTTGCCATCGGGAGCTTGGAATTTGAGGTGGTTAGTGACACTAACCAGTTCAACTCCCTCTTTAGCCATCTTTCCCTTCAAGTATTTCCAATAGTTGCGGCACTTTTTGTAATCATCCTCTTCATTGACAGCCCTTACAATGTCTATAGCAGAGAACCACCACTTGTTGAGATTCTCGTCCCACACCGCCCGCACTTCGCGGTCGTTGAAAAACCTTATAGACTTCTTGCTCATATCTTATAGGGTGGTGTCTTTGCCCTCGCGGATATCTTTGATTCTCAGCTGGATGTTGGCAATGCTGCTGCGGTAGAAATTCTCTGCAATGGAGTAGCAGATATCTACAGGATCACCGCCTGCAAGGTGGTCAAAGTATTCGCTCATGTTGAATGCAATTGCACTGAGCGGACGGTAAGGTGCATCCTCCTGAATGAGTTCCAGTTTGAGGTGACCGCCTCTTCCTCCGTTGGCGTTACCAACTATGCGGCCGTTACCGTTGTCGTAAACGCTGGTAGTCATAAAGACAGGAGACTGGTTGCCCGGTCCGAACGGCTGGAAGTTGTTAAGCAGACGGAAGAATTTTGGAGTAATCTGTTTGAACTCCAGGAATGCGTCTATGTTGATGATAGGAGTAAGAATCTCCTTTGTAATGTTCTTGGTTACAATGCTTTCAAAGCGCTGGCGGAAGGTCTCAAGGTTCTCCTCCTTAAGAGTAAGACCTGCAGCGTAGGTGTGACCTCCAAAGTTTTCCAAAAGGTCTGCACAACTCTCAATTGCATCGTAAAGGTCAAAGCCCGCAATACTTCTTGCAGAGCCGGAGATGAATCCGTTGGCAGATTTTGTGAGGACAATGGTAGGACGGTAGAAGGCCTCAACAAGACGGCTGGCAACTATTCCCACAACACCCTTATGCCACTCCGGGTTGTAAACCACGGTAGAGTTTAAAGTACTGAAGTTAGGGTGGTTACGTACTATCTCAATAGCCTGCTCCGTAATTGCGCGGTCTATGCTCTTACGCTCGTTGTTGTGGTCGTTAATCTCCTTTCCAATTCTTGCAGCCTCTGCAATATCGTCAGAGGTAAGCAGATCCACGGCCATACGTCCGCTCTCCATTCTGCCGGCCGCATTAATTCTAGGACCAATCTTAAAGACTACATCGTCTATTGTAATCTTGTGTTTCTCAAGGCCTGAGAGCTTTATCATAGAGAGCAGTCCCTTTCTCGGAGCCTCGTTCAAACGCTTTAATCCGTAGTAAGCCAGCACTCTGTTCTCACCGGTAACGGAAACAAGGTCTGCAGCAATACTTACTGCAACAAGATCCAGCAGCGGCGTAATCTCCTCAAACGGAATGTTATATCTCTGGGTATATCCCTGAACCAACTTGAATCCTACACCGCAACCGGAAAGGTCATCATACGGGTAGTGGCAATCCGTCCTCTTAGGATCAAGAACTGCAACTGCAGGAGGAAGAACGTCTCCCGGAAGGTGGTGGTCACAGATTATGAAATCTATTCCCTTCTCCTTGGCATACTTAACTGCCTCAGCCTCCTTAATTCCACAGTCCAAGGCAATTACAAGTGAGCACTTGCGCTCCAGTGCCCAGTCAACTCCGTAGAAAGAGATACCGTAACCCTCGTCATAACGGTCCGGAATGTAGTAATCCAGATTAGGAGTAAGACGCCTCAGGAATGAGTAAACAAGTGAAACGGCGCTAGTTCCGTCCACATCGTAATCTCCGTAAACCAGAATCTTTTCCCGCTCTGTTACAGCTTTGTGAAGTCTCTCCACAGCCACATCCATATCCGTCATAAGGAACGGATCGTGAAGCATCTCCAAAGATGGGTGGAAGAAACGGCGGACATCGTCAGAACTCTTTATTCCTCTTTGAACCAATAGATTAGCTAAGACCTCGTCTATGCCGAGCTCCTGAACCAGTTGCCTTGTGTAAATAGGGTTTCCCGGTTCCCTCACTATCCACTGTTTCTCTTTTGTCTTAACTACCATACGGAAAAAGGGAGTTTCACCAATAGGCAAATATAATTAATTATTATCTGATAAAAAAATGTTACCTTTGGCCGTTAATTTAATTTTCAATGGAACAGAATCTTAACGAACAGGAACAAATAAGAAGACAGTCTTTGCAGCAAATGCGAGACTTAGGTATAAACCCTTATCCGGCAGAGGAATATCCGGTTACAGCCACATCCAAAGAGATTTTAGAGGGCTTTAATCCGGAGGCAGCGGAGGATGATTCTTCCCAGCAGAAGTTTAAAGAGATCTCCTTTGCAGGACGTCTTATGAGCCGCCGTATTATGGGCGCCGCCTCATTTATTGAGGTTCAGGATGCAGAGGGCAGAATCCAGGCCTACGTAAAGAGAGACGAGGTTTGCCCGGGAGAGGACAAGACGCTCTATAACACTGTCTTTAAGAAACTTCTGGACATTGGAGATATCATCGGAATTAAGGGATACGCCTTTGTAACCCAGACCGGTCAGAAGTCCATCCACGTTAAGGAACTGAAGGTTTTGAGCAAGTCTCTCAGGGTACTTCCTATCGTGAAGGAGAAGGACGGAGAGGTTTATGACGCATTTGCAGACCCGGAGATGCGCTACCGCCAGAGATATGTGGATCTGATTGTAAATCCGGAAGTTAGAAAGGTCTTTGAGAAGCGTACCACAATCTATAACACCATGCGTGAGTTCTTCAACTCCCACGGTTACCTGGAGGTGGAAACCCCTATCCTTCAGCCAATTCCGGGAGGAGCAAACGCACGTCCGTTTGTAACTCACCACAACGTTTTGGATATGGATCTCTATCTGCGTATTGCAGACGAGCTTTACCTCAAGCGCCTAATAGTTGGCGGATTCCCAGGCGTTTACGAGTTCTCCAAGAACTTCCGTAACGAGGGTATGGACCGTACTCACAACCCTGAGTTCACCGCAATGGAAATCTACGTAGCCTACAAGGATTACTACTGGATGATGAACTTTACGGAGCAGATGCTTGAGAAAATCTGCGTTGCGGTTAACGGAACTACCAAGGTAAAGATTGGAGAGAACGAGGTAGACTTCAAAGGTCCGTACAAGAGACTCCCTATGATTGAGGCAATTAAGCAGTATGCCGGAGTGGATATTACCGGAATGAGCGAGGATAAACTCCGCGAAACCTGCAACCGCCTCAAGGTTCCAATTCAGCCAAGTTTTGGAGAGGGCAAACTCATAGATGCAATCTTTGGAGCATTCGTTGAAGACAAGCTCATTCAGCCAACCTTCATCATAGATTATCCTGTTTCACTCTCCCCACTTACCAAGAGAAAGAGAGACAACAACAACCTGGTTGAGAGGTTTGAACTTTTTGTTTGCGGCAAGGAGTTGGCAAATGCATACAGCGAGCTCAATGACCCTATAGATCAGTTAGATAGATTCCAGGATCAGTTGCGTCTGAAGAACGGCGGAGATGATGAAGCAATGTACATAGACTACGACTTCATCCGTTCCCTCGAGTACGGAATGCCGCCAACCAGCGGAATGGGAATCGGAATGGACCGCCTCACAATGTTTATGACCAACCAGGTCTCCATTCAGGATGTCCTCTTCTTCCCACAGATGAAGAAGGAGCAGTACTAAGGCCCTTTTTAACTCCCGATAGATGAACGCTTTACTCCAAAACGCCACCCCTATCACCTCACTTCAGAACCCAAAGGTGAAAGAGGCCGTTTTGCTTCAGGAAAAGGCCCGTGAAAGGGAGAAGCGCTCACTCTTTGTTGCTGAGGGAGTTAGGGAAATCACCGCAGCAATCTCGTCCGGCTTTGAAGTGGAAACTCTCTTCTTCTGCCCGGATATTATTTCCTCTTTTCCCTTCCCGATAGATTCCCGTACCAGACTCTTTTCACTCCCTTCCAACGTCTATGCTAAGATTGCCTACCGCTCAACTACAGAGGGCGTTACAGCAATTGTCAGATCCAGGCACCTAACTCTGGAAGACCTCACCCCGCTGCTCTATCCTAACTCCGCCTCCAACAATAATGCAACAACTGTCAGAGCATCATCCAATAAGATAATACCAGCAAATAATCCTGCATGTGTTGCATCACAAAAATGCAATAATCCGCTGATAATCATCGCAGAAGCGGTTGAAAAGCCCGGCAACCTGGGAGCAATACTCCGTACTGCAGATGCCGTTGGTGCAACCGCCGTGCTCTTCTGCAACCCAAAGACAGACCTCTACAATCCCAATCTCATACGTGCATCACTTGGCGGAGTCTTCACCCAAAAGATAGTCTGCTGCAAAACCTCAGATGCCATCAAATGGCTCAAAGCCAACAAGATAAAAATCTACAGTGCACAACTCCAAGACTCCGTTCCATACTACGGCACAGATATGACTCTTCCGTGCGCCATAGCCCTTGGAAGTGAAGCGGACGGAATCTCAGAGGAATTCCGAATTGCCTCAGACAAAAAGATAATGATTCCAATGCTGGGAAAACTGGACTCCCTCAACGTCTCAGTCTCCGCCTCAATCCTCTGCTATGAAGCCCTAAGACAGCGAGTTGCAAAAACACAAACTCCTCAGAAAACAAAATAAATTCAGAAGAATCAGAAATAGCAGAGGCCTCTGAAAGACAGAGCAGCAGAACCAGAAATCAAAGTAGATGAAAAAGTTTGCACTCATAGGAAACCCCATAGGCCATTCCAAAAGCCCCGCCCTCTTCCGCGCCGCTTATCCTCACAAATCCGCACACACTTCTTCAATCTCCTCAAACTCAGACTCTTCTGACTCTAATACTTCTACATCAAGATCATCTGTCTCTGAAAGATCTGCCTCTAAGTTTGCAGAACAAATGTCATATGAATTGGTACAGGAAGATAGTATTGAGGCGTCCATGATGCACTTAAAACAAGGCGATTACAACGGTTGCAACGTAACGGCACCTTTCAAAGAGGATGCAATGTGCTACGTCACAGACCCTAGTGCCGTCTGCAAAACACTGCAAGCCACCAACTTGCTGCTCTTCAAAGAAGACCACACCTACGCCTTCAACACAGACTACCTGGCAGTCCGCCGCCTCCTCCAAGAAGATCCAAAGTGTTCCCAGTGTCCGGAAATTAGGGACACCTGGAACGAAAAAGGCCAAAAACGTTCCCAGTGTCCGGAAAACAGGGACACCTGGAACGAAAAAGAGGGCCAAAGTGCTCGAGGTGTCCGGAAATTAGGGACACCTCAAGCAAAAAAGGGGGTAAAATGCTCGAGGTGTCCGGAAATTAGGGACACCTCAAGCACCGTGCTGGTTGTTGGCTGTGGCGGAGCGGGGAAAGCTGCAGCACTGGCGGCAAAAGATGAAGGGCTCAACACCCTCATTACCAACAGAACTGCAGAGAAAGCCACCGCCTTTGCAAAATCTATCGGTATAAAGGCAATCTCTCCCAAAGATGCTTACACCCTCATCTCTTCATTCATTGACTCTCAGTCAGATCACTCATGCAACTCTAATCCAGAGACCAACAGTTGCAGCACTAAGACAGAAACCAACAGTTGCAGCACTAAGACAGAAACCAACAGTTGCAGCACTAAGACAGAAACCAACAGTTGCAGCACTAAGACAGAAACCAACAGTTGCAGCA
>JAFZUX010000011.1 GCA_017618115.1 Bacteroidales bacterium
ACAAGCGTCATCTCTTTTTTTTATGTGGGAGCAATAGGAGTAAACTCACATCACCCCGCTGCTTCGCAGCACCCCTCTAGGGGTATCACGGCCTCCCGGCCGGGCGCTGAAGCGCCTTATTATCGTCCTCCAAGGGCGGCAAGGACTTCTGCAACTACGTAGGAGCTGCCTCCTATGAATATAAAGTCTTCCGGGGCGGCTATTTTTCTAATGTATTCTAAGGTGTCCGGAATGTTACCTTCTACTGCAGCAAACGGAGTAGAAACGGAAGCCTCTGGGGAAGAAGCAGTGGCGGCGGCGAGGATAACTTCACCTTTGAAGCCGTAGGTGGTCATCTTCTCCTTTAATTCATTTGCTGGAAGGGCTCTTGGAGAGGAGGCTGCAACATACAGATAGTGAGCATCTTTAGGCAGGTATTCAACCTCCGCGGAGAGGTCTTTGTCTCTCATTATTCCAAAGCAAATGAAGAAGCGGCCGCCGTGCTCTTTGGCGGTTCTTATTACCTGTGGCATAAGGAGTTTCATACCGTGGGCGTTGTGACCTATATCGCAGATGATAAGAGGAGAGGTGGAGAGAGTCTCCCATCTTCCTCTCAGGCCGGTACGCTGTGCGGCATTCTCTATGGCACTTACCATATCAGATATGTTCCTCTCCGTCAGTTCATTATGGCTCTCCTCAACAAGGGTGCGGCAAATTATCGCCAGAGCCGTTGAGACGGTCTTGAGGTTTTTCTTCTGGCAATCTCCCTTAAGATCCATTTTGGAGAGAGAGACGCTCGCCAACAGGGAAGTTGCAAGTGACTGAACTGATTTAAGTTGCTCCTCCGTCTGCATCTTTGGATTGCGGGAGAAAGAGCGGAAAACTCCATCTGCAAACGGGTTGTAAGGGTTTAGGTTCTCCGCAAAGTAAATGTCTGTGCTGCAGGCTTTTGCCTTTTCCACAAAAACTCTTTCCACGCTAGGCTCCCCGGTCTCACCTATTACTACGGGAATGCCGGCCTTTATGATACCGGCCTTCTCCGATGCAATCTCCGGAAGCGTTTTGCCAAGATACTGGCAATGGTCAAACCCAATGTTAGTTATGACGGAGAGCATTGGAGTTATGATGTTGGTGGAATCAAGCCTTCCTCCCAGTCCGCACTCCATTACTGCTATATCTACCTTACAATCTGCAAAATAGGTAAAGGCCATGGCGGTTGTTATCTCAAAGAAGGAGGCCCCTATCTCTTCAAACAGAGGATTATTTCTCATTAGGAAATCATATACCCACTCCTTTGGAATCATCTCTCCGTTAACCTTTATGCGTTCACGGAAATCTACAAGATGCGGAGATGTGTAAAGGCCTATCTTTAAGGCAGGCTGGGACATAAGGGCGGAGGCAATCATGTGGCTTGTGGAGCCTTTGCCGTTGGTTCCCGCAACGTGCACTGTCTTAAAGCGTTTGGATGGGTATCCCAGGGCCTTGTCTATCTCCAGCATATTCTCCAGACCCGGCTTAATTGCCCTATCCCCAACTACTTGAAAAGATGGGAATTTTACAAATATCTCACTGAGAAGTTTATTGTACTCTAAATCATTCATAACTCATTGCAAAAAAATTATCAACAACCATCGGTTGATAAAAAGCGCTTTCTACCGCATTTCAAAGTTAGAAAATAATAAAGTTTATGAGTAAATTCGCACGATATATTTTAAACACGGAATATGATTTTATTCTTCAAATCTAAGGCCGGTAGCGTGGTTGCGGTTAAGAGTGCAACAGAGCTGAAGGCAGATGATATAAAGGCGTTGTCCTGGCTGTTGGGCAATGCAAGATTGCTGAAGTCCGAGAACGTAGCAGGCCATTTCACGGGGCCTAGAAGGGAGATGATAACTCCTTGGAGCACAACGGCTGTGGAGATTACCCAGAACATGAACATTAAGGGTGTGGAGAGAATGGAGGAGTACTTCCCTACCGAGTACAAAAAGGAGGGAAACAAGAGTGTGGCCGTTTATGACAAGATGCTCCAGAGACTCTATGAAGGACTTGACCAGCAGATATTTACGGTAAACAAGAAACCGGATGAGATAGTCTATATTAAAGACTTTGAAAAATACAACCTCAAAGAGGGACTGGCTCTGAGCAAAGAGGAGATTAAGTATCTGGAGGGGTTGAGCAAGAAGATTGGGCGTCCGCTTACAGACAGCGAGGTGTTCGGATTCTCTCAGGTGAACAGCGAGCACTGCCGTCACAAGATATTCAACGGAACCTTCATCATAGACGGTAAGGAGAAGGAAATGTCTCTCTTTAAGATGATTAAGAAGACATCTAACCTTAATCCAAACCTTATTATAAGCGCTTACAAAGACAACTGCGCTTTCCTTCAGGGACCTAAGATTAAGATGTTCTACCCTGAAAGCGCAGATAAGCCGTCACTCTTTAAGACCAAGGAGAGAGAGACCGTAATCAGCTTAAAGGCAGAGACTCACAACTTCCCTACTACAGTTGAGCCGTTTAACGGAGCGGCTACCGGAACCGGCGGAGAGATCAGAGACCGTATGGCGGGAGGTAAGGGCTCTTTCCCAATTGCGGGAACTGCCGTCTATATGACCTCATATCCAAGGTTTAACGCCAAGAACAAACCTCGTAAATGGCTCTATCAGAGTCCGGAAGAGATTCTGACAAAGGCATCCAACGGTGCCAGTGACTTTGGAAACAAGTTTGGTCAGACCATTATCTGCGGTTCTCTTCTCACCTTTGAACATGCTGAAAAACAGAAGGGTGTGGAGAAAGAGAATCCAAAGTTCGGATATGATAAAGTGATTATGCTGGCCGGCGGAGTTGGATACGCAAAGAAAGTGGATGCAGCAAAGGAGACTCCGGAGAGCGGAGACAAGATTGTGCTGCTTGGCGGAGACAACTACCGTATAGGTATGGGCGGAGGCGCTGTAAGTTCCGTTAACACAGGACAGTATGGCAATGAGATAGAGCTCAATGCAATTCAGAGAGCAAACGCTGAGATGCAGAAGAGAGACTACAACGCCATCAGAGGTCTGGCTGAGATGGACAAAAATCCAATCATCTCAGTTCACGACCACGGAGCCGGCGGCCACCTCAACTGTCTCTCAGAGTTAGTGGAAGAGACTGGAGGTAAGATAGATATAAGCAAGTTACCTGTGGGAGACCCTACGCTGTCCCTTAAGGAGATTATTGGAAACGAGAGCCAGGAGAGAATGGGACTGGCGCTTAAAGATAAGGATGTAGCACTGCTCAAAAGAATTGCAGAGAGGGAGAGAGCTCCGTTCTATGAAATTGGACAAGTTACTTCAGATCACCGCTTTACGCTCAAGGATGAGGCCTCCGGAAAGGCTGCCATTGACCTTCAGATGAGCGATATGTTCGGCAGCGCTCCAAAGACATTTATGGAGGATGTTACCGCTCCTTACAAGTTTAATCCGCTGAAATTCAGTGCAGAGAAGTTTACCGAGTATCTCAAGCAGGTACTGGCTCTGGAGAGCGTTGCCTGCAAAGACTGGCTCACCAACAAGGTAGACCGCTCAGTCACAGGACTTATTGCACTCCAGCAGTGCTGCGGAGAGATTCAGCTTCCACTCAACAACCTGGCGGTTACTGCAATTGGATATGACAACAAAGAGGGTATTGCAACCTCAATTGGACATGCTCCGGTTGCGGCTCTGATAGACTCCGCTGCAGGAAGCAGACTGGCTATAGCAGAGGCACTTACAAACATTGTATGGACTCCGATTAAGGGCGGTCTTAAGGGCGTTTCACTGAGTGCCAACTGGATGTGGCCATCCAGAAACAAGGGCGAGGACGCACGTCTTTACAACGCAGTTGAAGCGGCTAGTGATTTTGCCTGCGCACTTGGAATCAACATCCCTACCGGCAAGGACTCTATGAGTATGACTCAGAGTTATCCCGATGGCACAAAAGTACTTGCCCCCGGTACCGTAATCATCTCTGCTGCAGCACCTGCCAAGGATGTAAATAAGACACTCTCCCCTACCCTTAAAGCGGATAAGGGAGGAGTAATTCTCTACATACCGTTTACCGAGTCGGCTCCTGAACTTGGCGGAAGTGCTTTTGCTCAGGTACTCGGACAGATTGGAGACAAGGCTCCGGATGTATCTGATCCTAAGTACTTTGCTAAGTGCTTTGAGGCTGTTCAGAAGGTTGTGGAGAATGATCTCGCAGTTGCAGGTCACGATGTCTCCGCCGGCGGTCTTATCACCTCCGTTTTGGAAATGTGCTTTGCAACCACCAAGGGCGGTATTGCTCTGGAGGGCATCCAACTCCCTATGACTGAGTTCCTTTTCTCAGAGAGACCGGGCGTAATTCTCCAGGTTCCAACTAAGAATCTCAAAGCGGTTAAGCAGATTGCAAAAGAGATTAAGGTGATGGAGATTGGTAAGGTTATCAATCAGAGAAAGGTTACTATTCTGGGACGCCTCAACCTCAACGTTGAGAAACTCAGAGACATCTGGTTCTCAACCTCTTACCTAATGGAGACACGTCAGACTGAAAAGAAGTGTGCTAAAGAGAGATTTACAAACTATAAGAACCAGCCGCTCAAATTTAAGTTCCCTAAGAACTTCAACGGCAAGTTCACTCCTGTAAAAGAGGAGGAGAGAAAGAAGGCTCCTGTTGCTGCAATCATCAGAGAGAAAGGCAGTAACGGAGACCGTGAGATGGCCTGGTGCCTCTATATGGCAGGCTTCCGCGTAAAGGACGTTCACATGACGGACCTTACCAGCGGAAGAGAGAATCTGAAGGATGTTCAGATGATTGTATTCGTTGGAGGTTTCTCCAATGCAGATACACTCGGTTCCGCTAAGGGATGGGCCGGAGCCTTCCTCTATAACGAGAAGGCTAACAAGGCGTTGAACGATTTCTACGCACGCAAGGATACTCTGAGTTTGGGTATCTGCAACGGCTGCCAGTTGATGGCGGAACTGGGACTTATAACCCCTAGCCACAGAGAAAGATCTCCAAAGATGCTCCACAACCTCTCTCATAAATTTGAGAGCGAGTTTGTTGGAGTGGAGATTCCAAAGAGCAGCTCCATCCTTCTTAAATCTCTGGAAGGAAGCAAGTTGGGAATATGGGTGGCTCACGGAGAGGGAAGGTTCTCATTCCCGGGCAACCTTAAAAAGAACGGCAAGATTGAGACGGAGGGCAAGACGGATATGGAGATTGCAGTAAGGTATAACTATCGCGAATATCCGGCAAATCCAAACGGTTCACCTCTGGGCATTGCGGGAGTTTGCAGTGCAGACGGGCGTCACCTTGCAATGATGCCTCACCCTGAGAGATGTATAAGGCCTTGGAACTGGGCTTATTACCCGGACGGCCGCAGAGCAACGGACCAGACAACTCCGTGGATTGAGATGTTCAAAAACGCACTCAAGTGGTGCAAGAAAAAAGCTAAATAATACGAACATATAGACAAATATATGAGAGAACGTAAAACAGAGAGAAAAAAGACTACGGCCTCCAAAGCTAAAACCACCAAGAAAAGCACCAGAGGCAGCAAAAAGCAAAACGTTAGTCTTGAGCAAGTTATAAAGGCTAAAACCAAGCTTCCAAAAATCTTTGTACTGGATACCAACGTCCTTTTGCATGATTGGAAATCTATTTTCAAATTCCAGGAGAATGACCTTATCATTCCGCTTGCAGTAATTGAGGAGTTGGACAAGTTCAAAAAGGGAGACGGAACCATAAACTACAACGCAAGAGAGTTTGTACGTAAGGCGGATGAGATTACGGAGCAACGTCTCTATGATCCTGAGAAAGGCTTCTCTTTAGGCCCCGGAATGGGAACCATTAAGGTCTCTCTAAACAGGCCTTTCCCAAAGGATTACGCAGATTGCTTCACCACAGATACTCCGGACCACAGAATACTTGCAACGGCAATTTGGTACCGTGCAAAATTCCCGGACAGAGTTGTCTGCCTGGTAACAAAAGACGTCAATCTCCGTCTTAAGGCAAAGGCCCTTGGTATGTTCACTCAGGATTATCTGAATGACCACATTAAGGAGGAGAAATTTGTACAGGATTATGACAGAGTAATCCCTATCTCCAAAGCTCCGCTCAGAGCAATCAACGCCCTACTTGCCGGTGATTCAATAGATTACAAGGAGCTCAAACTCATAGATAAACCGGCATACAACCAGCTCTTCCGCATTACCACGGAGCACGTGGATGTAGATACCAGTGAGGGTGAAGACGCTTACCTCAACATGAACGGTGAAGACAGAGACCCTATCCGTAACTTTGTTATCCTGGCCCGCTTTGACAGCCGCACCTCACGTATTGTAAGAGTCTTGCCTACAACACAATACGGCATCTCTCCAAGAAACGAGGAGCAGGTATTTGCCATGGATGCCGTAATGAACAAGGATGTGGAACTTGTTTCACTCACAGGTACTGCAGGAACCGGTAAGACTCTTATTGCCGTTGCCGGTGCAATTGCACAAGAGCGTGATTACGAGCAGATTCTGGTGGCAAGACCGGTAATCACACTGCAGAACGAGGAACTCGGATTCATTCCGGGCAGCGTGGAGGAGAAACTTGCTCCGTTCATGCAACCGCTCTATGACAACATTGCAGTGATTAAGAAAAACTTTGGCCTCTCCTCAAAGGAGAACGTCAGAATTGAAGAGATGTTAAGAACCAAGAAACTGGAGATTACTCCTCTGGCATACATCAGAGGACGCTCACTCTCAAAGACTTTCTTCATTATTGACGAGGCACAAAACCTTACCCCTCACGAGGTTAAGACCATCATTACCCGTGCAGGCGAGGGAACCAAGATTGTATTTACCGGAGACGTTCAGCAGATTGACCAGCCTTACTTGGACAAGTACTCCAACGGTCTCACCCACATAGGTGACAAGCTCTACGGAGAAAAACTCTTTGAGCATGTCAACCTGGTTATGGGAGAGCGCAGCCGCCTCTCCGAACTCGCCGGCAAGAAGCTGTAACGCAGCCAAAAACATACAAAAAAAAAGGATGACCAAACTGATGTGACCCCCAAAAGTTGGACGGTTTAACATTATTACGAGGCCTTAGATTGGAACAGAGCTCGGTATTGCACCGGGCTCTTTCCTTTTAGCCTCAGTTTGATTCTATCGTTGTTGTAGTACCGGATGTATTCTCGGAG
>JAFZUX010000001.1 GCA_017618115.1 Bacteroidales bacterium
GAGAGACAGAGAGATATATAGATATATAGATAGGGAAAGTATTGAGATATAGATGGTTGGATGTGTTGATGGGGTGGTTAGTTTTTGATGTTAAGATGAAGAAGAAGTCTGGGAGAATAGTTTTTTATGTGATTGCGTCAGTTACTGCGGCGCTGCTGATATTCTATTTGGTTATGCGGGTAATAAAGACACGTGAGTCTCAATATCACTTGTACATAGGCGGTTACGGCAACACTGCGGTTAAGTGCCTCTTCAATTCAGACAACCTGGAGTATGGGGTGTTGGAGGATTTCAAGGCCAAGAATCCTTCATTCCTGGCTCTCACTCCTAAGGGTAACCGTCTCTACGGAGTAAGTGAAAGCGGTTCAACATCAGGTGTTTGGGGATATGCCAACAACGGAACGCAGACTCCGCTGGGCGAGTGTGCAGACGGCGGTCTTGATCCGTGCCACCTGGCTCTCTACAGAGGTTACATCTTCACGGCCAATTACGGAAAGGGAAGCATCTCAGTGTTCCCGTTGGATACGTCCGGCAGAATAAAGAGTGCCTCTCAGATTATTCAATTTGTTCCTACTTCTAGTGTTGTACCTAGGATTCACATGGTGAAGGTGCTGAAGATGAAGCAGAGCGGGCGTAACTATCTGCTGGCAACGGATAAGGGAAGTGACCGTATCTACTTCTTCAGAATTGAGCAGGATACAACGGCAAACGCATCTGCGGAAAACCTTCTGGGAGGAAAACCGCTGCGTCTTAACCGCTGTGACACAGCCTTTTTGCAAGTTCCTAAGAACTACGGCCCGCGTCACATGGAGTTCTCTCAGGACGGCCGCTTTATGTATCTTCTCTGTGAAGTGAGTTGCAAGGTAATCGTTTACAGATTGAACGAGGAGAACGGCAACATTCTTCTAAATCCAATACAGGAAATTCTTTCAGACAGGGATGTAAATGAGGCTTGCGCGGACGTTCATCTTTCTCCGGACGGACGCTTCCTTTACACTTCCAATCGCAGAGGCAGGGACGGCATAACCATCTTCCATGTTAACGCAGATGGAACGCTGGAACGCATTGCATATCAGGTTACTGCACAGTATCCTAGAAGCTTTGCCTTCTCTCCGGACGGAGAGTTTCTCTTTGTTTGCTGTCAAAAAGATAAAATTGTTCAGATTTTCCGAACAGACCGTAAATCCGGTTACCTCATCAACACAGGCAAAACAATCACTTTCACAGATCTTGAACCATCCTGTATTCTTGTAAAAGAGATTTAATAAAATGGCTGATATTCAGCCGTTTTGCTATATCTTAGAATGCTAAAGGGTAAAAAGTTTCATTTTCCCTTAAATCTTTTTACGCGAATGCTTGGCGAGTGAGCAACTTTACCCTATGTTTGCATGTGATAAGAGTTATGTTCAGAGCAAGATACACTTTTGGGGGAAGCTCCAATGGAGTTTAGAACAAGGTGGAAGGAATAGAAGACTGGAATGTGGAAAGGAGGAACAGAGTGTGTGGAAGAGTATGAGGTGTTGAATAATGAAGTATTGAATGAAGAATTTAAAATACAAATTGTCGGACAACGAATATTTGTAAAAGATAAAAAATGAGGTTATTATTAAATTAATTTGGTGGAGAGGGTTGCGAAAGTTTGATTTTTATTCTTAAATTTGTCGGACAAATAGAAGAGGTAAGACTATGGGTACTATAAATAAAAATATAAAAGCCATCAGAAAGAAACTGGGATATACTCAGCAAACTGTGGCTGATGTAATTGGGGTTGCCAGATCTACATACGCGGAGTATGAAACTAAGGATATTAATATTCCGTTTGAGGTGCTGGATAAGTTGAGTGATTTCTTTGGTGTAGAGATGACTTACTTTTTTGCCGAGGATGAAAAAGAGTTAAACGATTCTCTTGTGTGTGCTTTCAGAACTACAGGGTTCTCTAAGGATGACCTTAAGAAAGTGACTCGTTTTAAGGCAATTGTAAAGAACTATATTAAAATGATAAAAATAGAGAGCCGTGGCTAGGATTCCTGAATACATAATAGAAAGTGAGGCGAATGAACTGAGATTTCAGTTCTCTATTGATGTTCAGAGTCCCGTGGATGTGGAGGCTTTGTTACAGAAAAAGGGAATCCTTTCCGTTTTTACCTCCATGAGTGAAAACTTTTCCGGGATGTGCTTAAAGAGTATGGGCGGAGAGAATAACTTTATTTTGATTAACTCAAATCAACCGCTTGGAAGACAATATTTTACAATTGCACACGAACTGTATCATGTCTATTGTCAGAAGCCACAAGAGTTTAAAGTTCATTCCTGTCAGATTTTGAAATCGGACTCTCCGGTTGAGAACCATGCGAATGTTTTTGCATCCTATTTTCTGATGCCAACCATGGGTGTTGCAGATATGTTGAATAAGATGAAGTGCAATAAACACAATGTCACCGCCGCACATATTATATCTCTCTGCAACTATTTCAGAGTTTCTTACAAGGCAATGCTGGTTAGAGTTAATAAGCTGTTGAATATAGATAAAAAACTATATAACAGTCTTTTATTGGTTCAACCTACGGCGGCGGCCAAGGAGTATTCTCTCAACTACGAGATTTTTGAAAAGCCAAAGGTTAAGAATATGGTCATTGGAGATTACTACTCCAAGGCTCAGTCTCTATATAATTCAAACAAAATATCTAACGGACATTTAATAGAACTCTTAGAAGCACTAAAAATAGGAGATGGAAAGTAGGGTTAAGATTGTGTTGGACGCAGATGTGGTGATAGATTTTATTGACGGAAAGAGATTGATTGATCTTCCAAGATTTCTTCCCTCATACGACTTTGTCCTATTGGATATTGTTTACAATGAAGAACTTTCCAAAAATCCTGTAACAAAGAACTATATAGATAGATTAACCGGCTGTGTTAAAGGACATAAGGGGATATCAATAATAGAGTGGAAGCCGGATAACGAGACTCTTAAGATATATGCTCATTTGAACCAAACAAAAGGTAAGGGAGAGTCTGCTTGCATTGCTTATTGTCAGACTCACAATGATGTGGTTGCCAGCAGCAATCTTAAAGACATTGAGATTTATTGTGAGGAGAACAACATTACTTATCTAACCTTCTTGGATCTTGTCTGGTATGCGTGGAAAAACAAGGTTTTGACGCTAAAAGAGTGCAATGAATGCATACAGGAGGCCGCAAAGGCAGGAAACAAGGTACCCAATGTGGATATCTCTAAGTATCAGCCCAAAGTGTCATTTCTGTGAGGTGAACGGTTGGTTCTAGCTGTGGCGGGTGGGGTAGGCGATGCGGGCGTGGTAGATCTCGCGGAGGTGGCGGCGGAAGACGGCCTTGATGACGTTGATGTTACGGAAGGTGACATCTGAACGAACGAGCTGTCCGCCGGAGATGCGTTTCTCTACAACGCTGTCTACCAGTGACGCAATCTTCTCTTCTGAATACTCTGAGAGTGAGCGTGATGCGGCCTCTACTGCATCTGCCATCATAACTACAACTTCCTCCTTGCTTTGAGGCAGATTGCCGTGATATGTGAAGGCTGCCTTGTCTGACGGATCTCCTCCCTGGTTGCAGTAAACGTTGTAGAAATATTCTGCTACGGAGTGACCGTGGTGAGAGAGGATGAAGTCCTTGATTAGCTTAGGAAGTTTATGTTTGTCTGCAAGTATAATTCCGTCATCCACGTGGCGGATAATCATCTGCGCACTCTCTTTTGGAGAGAGCCCATCGTGAGGATTAAAGCCGGAGGTGTGGTTCTCTATAAAAGCCTGAGGATTAACGAGCTTCCCGATATCGTGATAAAGAGCGCCGGCGCGGGCCACTCTGGAATTTCCGCCGATTGCAACCACCGCCCTCTCTGCAAGGTTGGCCACCTGAAGGGAGTGCTGGAAGGTTCCGGGCGCCTTTGCGGCCAGCTCCTCGAGCAGTTTGTTCTCGGTGTCTGAGAGGTCCTTAAGGGTTGATATTGAGACCATATAGAACATCTTCTCCATGAGGAAAACGAACGGGTAGGTGACTACCACAAGGATGGAGGAGATGAAGAGGTAGGTGAAGATTCTCGGGTTGAAGAGTTCTGCCGCACCGTTGTTAATGAGCTGGAACCCAATGTGTACCATAGATATCGCGATAAAGATATAGATGGTGTTGAGGAACTGCAGCCAGCCTCTTTCATAGAGTGAAAAGCTTGTAAATGCCGCTGCACCAGCCAGTAAGGCAATGGCGTAAAGCTCCACTCCGCTCTCGGTAAAGAGCAGCAATGGTATCTGGGAGATGATGTAAACCGGCACTACCGCGCGGTCTGAGATGAATGACTTCAGATAGAGCGTGGAGGCTGCAAACGGCACAATATAAAGCAGTTCCGGGGATATGCGGCGCATTATTGCAGGGACCACAAAGGCAAGACAGACAATGAAGATTACAAAGTTGAACTGGTTCTGATATCTTAAAATGTCTGAGTCTGAGAAGTATACGGCCGTGTAGACTAAAATGAGCAGCGCTATTATTATAAGTGCATGGCCCAGATAGAGCAGCATTATGTTGCCGGAGTAGCCTATACTCTGCTTATACTCAGCCTTGTAGGAGTCCAGGATTTGTGCAATCTCTGCGGTTACCGTCTCTCCTTTTGATACGATGTGCTCTCCTGCGTAAATCATTCCCTTGGTTGGGGAGATAAAGTCAACGGCCTGGCGGTGAAGCTCTTCCGTGGTGTTCTGATCGTAAGTGAGGTTTGCAGTTAGCAGGCTTTGCGCATCTATCTCATTCAGAAGGGAATCCGGATTGACGGATGGGAAGGAGGAGATGATTTCCGCACGCAAAAGACGTACGGCTTTGGATGGGGTAAAGAGGTCTTTTTCAATCTCCTGGGAGGTGTTTCTTCCGCGCTGAACAAAGATGGTTCTCTCTTCCAGCTCTCTTTCCGGCATTATGCCCGTGGTGTAAATTCTTTTGAAGGTGCTGTAAAGAACGTCCTGCACAGGCTGAGGTACGCTGTCTTGGAAACATCTGGTACTCAGTTCTGTAAGAGTCTTGTTGAGGGCTTCCTGATCTGTCTTGAAATACTGGACAAAGCGCTCCGCCATTCGGCTTCTCTCTGCGGAGAGTTCCTGCTGGGTCTTAAGAAGTGGGAAATCTATCGGGCTCTCCAGGGTCTCATACAGCCAAGGTGAGCCTTTAACGTATCTGTATTTGAACCGTCCGTCTACCGGATAGAATATCATCATTACTACAAATGCGAGAACCAGCACAAGGAGATTGCCTCTCTTAAGCAGGTCTCTTCTCATTCTATAAATGTCCAGCCTTGGCATAATCAGAAATCGTTAAATCTGTACAAATTTATCTATTTTTGTGTTGTTAGACGTTTCAGACCATGAAAAAATATATTCTTACAGCGGTTATAGTACTGACAGCCATTGCGTTACAGGCTACACCAAAGAACAATAAGACAAATAAGGTATTTGCGGATGGGAAAGAGAAGGCCGTTATGGCGCTCATTGAAAGGGTGACGCCGGGCTATTCAAACAATTTTATCCTAAAGATTGATCCTGAGATTGAGCGCAACGCGAGCGCTTCAACAGCCAACAGTTCAGCAGGTAAAGGGGGGAGTGCTGTTGCCGGCAAGACAAATGGATTGGATTCAGAGGAGGCAGGAGAAAAGGCAGCTGCAGAGAATGATGGTGTTGGGACATACTTCGTAATTGAGGCGGAGAAGGGCAAGGTAAAACTTACAAGCAATCAGACCATTGGGCTGGCGGTGGCTTATTATCAGTACCTTAGGGAGTACTGCAGCGTGAACCTTTCATACTGTGGGAGCCACGTGGAGATGCCAAAGGTTCTGCCGTTGCCGGTTAGGCGTGAGGGTAAAATTAACGGAGAGTATCGCTCCTTCTTCAACTACTGCTCCTTCAGTTATACTGCTGCCTGGTGGGGATGGAAAGAGTGGGAGTGGACCATAGATTTTCTGGCTATGAACGGCATAAACCTGCCGCTGCAAGTGGTTGGTCTTGAGGGGGTATGGTACAACGCTCTACGGAGGGTGGGGTATACGGACAAGGAGGCCAGGGAGTACCTCTGCGGCCCTTGTTATTTTGCATGGCAGTGGATGGGCAATATCGAGAGTTTTGCGGGTCCGCTTCCTAAGAGCTGGATTGAGAGCCACATAGAGCTGGGTAAACAGGTGACGCAGAGGGAGGTAGAGCTTGGCATGCATCCAATTCAGCAGGGCTTTTCAGGCACGGTTCCGGCAAGATTTACAAAGCTATATCCGAACGCAGATATTCGCCCAAAGGAGGATTGGTGCGGCTTTCCTCCTGTATATCAGTTGAATCCGACTGATCCGCTGTTCAAAGAATTCGGGAAAATTTTCTTTGAAGAGGAGAAAAAGCTCTTTGGGCTATACGGTTATTATGCTGCAGATCCGTTCCATGAGAGCGTTCCAATTTCCAAGGACAGCGCTTATCTGGCGGATGTTGCGCACGCCATAATGGCTGTGAATCGTGAGGCAGATCCGAACTTTAAATATTGGATTATGCAGGGGTGGACGCCTACAAAGGGGATTGTGACGGCCATTCCAAAGGATTCGCTTATTATTCTGGACCTTGCGGACCCGGATTACACTCCAAGAAAGAACAAGGAGGAACGCTTCTGGGGGTACAAATATATTGCGGGAAACCTACACAATTTTGGTGGCCGTATCAAACTCCACGGAGACCTTAACGCGCTGGCAGACAATCAGTTCATCAAGGCTCTGAATGCAGGGGAAAAGGTTGTCGGAACAGGCGTCTTTATGGAGGGCATCTGCCAAAATCCTCTCTACTACGATATTGCACTTCAGATGCCGCTCTACCAGACAAAGGCTTCACTGTCAGACCTTTTAGAAGATTACTCCGCAGGCCGTTACGGGTACGTTTCAGACAATACAACAGACGCTCTGAAGGTTCTGCTCAAGAACCCGTACAAGAGGGGAACTGACGGTACGGAGAGAAGTTCTGCGGTTGCGGCAAGACCGGCATTGCATATAAAAAAATCGGGACCAAACGGGGCATTCCAGTTCCCGTACAACAATGATTCTCTGAAGATTGCAGAGGCCTTCCTATTGGGCTGTCCGCCTGCAACTGACGGTATTAAATTTGACGTTGTTGACATTCAACGCCAGTATATGAGCAACCTGGCATACAAGATTGCGGGGTTTGTTGAATACGCCTTTAATATCGGGGACATAGGGCGGTTTGACAAGTACACCGCCATGTTCCAGGAGCTGCTGCTGGATTTGGACTCCCTGGTGGGTACCCGTCGCGAATACAGCTTTGAGGAGAAGATTGAATCTGCCCTGAAGTGGGCTACCAACAAGGAGGAGGCGGCGCTCTATGATTTCAACCAGTCTCTACTGGTGACTCAGTGGGGCCCGGACAAGGCGAGCGGCACCAACTACCTCTTTGACTACTCCTGGAGGGAGTGGAGCGGCCTTATCCGTGACTATTATCTTCCTCGATGGAAGATGTTCCACTCAATGCTCCGCGAGAAGCTCCTTAACGGAACTCACAGAAAATACGCCAAATACGAGGAGGGCCTTAAGCACACTTCCGGCCGTGAGGCCATTGAGGCGGACGAGTTCTACTCCCGCCTCCGCGATTGGGAGTGGGAGTGGATTACCACGCCAAAGAACTATGCGCCGCGCACCTACGGCAACGAGTATGAGGTTGCCAAGCGCATGTACGAGAAATGGGAGAACGTACCGGCAGAGCTGTTCTAACGCTCCTTTGCCAAACGTTAAAATTTACCCTTCAAAAAGTCTACTTTAAAAGAACAGATTCTGCGTTTTTTTCATTATATTTGTGGATGTTCTATGCACCCACAAAAACGGGCGTGCGTAAAACTAGGGTCCAGGTGAAAAAATGGATGTTCCACAATATCTACTTAACCTGAGAAGGAGCGGCGCCTGATGGACTGAAGGGGGAGAAGGAAACGGAGCGGACCCTAACGTGCCGAACTGCTTAAGACTTTTAAAATCAGATACTTCCACCTCTGTACGGATTGAAAAAAGTTAGCAGAGCGGGACTGGAAGGTACATCCTTCCGTTATCAAAATTCTGATTATCAATACTTAATGAATAAGGAAGAGCCCCTACATTGGTTTGCGTTAACCGTCTTTAAGGAGTTTCCAAAGCTTCTGGAAGACTGCAAGAAGGCTGATATTGAGACCTATAGGGCTTTTACAGTAATTGAAGAATATCCTAAAGGCAAAGGACTTAAATACAAAGAGATTCCGCTTATACCGCACCTTCTGTTTGTTCGCTGTACGGAGAATCAGCTTCTGAAGTACAAGCAGGACAACAACGGGAGGTTTATGTATTACCGTGATCTTACCTCAGAGAAGAGCCGTCCGGCTATGATTGATGACCGCCAGATGGAGGTCTTTATGCTGGTGACTAAGACCAAAAACAAGGATGTGAGGGCTTTGGAGGAGGACAAGCCTGAGTACCACCAGGGGCAGAAGGTGAGAGTGATTGGCGGGCTCTACAAAGGAGCAGAAGGTTACATTAAGCGCATCAAACGTTCCAGAGACCTGATTGTCAGCATTCAAGGCGTTGCGGTGATAGCAATCTCAAACATCCACCCGCAGTTTTTGGAACCGGTGGAAACAGAAACTAACTGAAATAAATCAGATCAATTATTTCAACGAAAGAAAGCAACTTCTGATGTAAAGGAACAGCATCTCAAAGGAAAAACTACAAAATGAAGAGATGCTTGCTCGGATGACCTGAAAGATAGACCTAAAAAGAACTTAGAAAAGACTAATATGTTTAAACTTATAGATTTACCGTATAGTTTGGAGGCGTTGGAGCCTGTGATTAGTGCAAGAACCATGGAGTTCCATTACGGAAAGCATCACAAGGCTTACGTTGACAATCTGAACAACCTAATTAAAGGCACTGAGTACGAGAATCTTACACTAGAGGATATAATACGTACCTCCATTGGTACCATCTTCCATAATGCCGGTCAAGTTCTGAATCACAACTACTACTTTCAGCAATTTGCACCGGCAAATTCTATTAAAAGAAAGGAGCCTCAAGGTCCTCTTGCTGAGCAGATTATTAAGCAGTGGGGGAGTTTTGAGGCATTTAAAGAGGAGTTTGTGAAGGAGGGGCTGGCCGTATTCGGGTCCGGTTGGGTGTGGTTGGATGCATCAAATGACGGGTTCTTGCAGATTAATCAGGAGGCGGGAGCAAACAATCCAATTGCCAGAGGGCTGAAGCCAATTCTGACTTTTGATGTATGGGAACACGCTTACTATCTTGATTATCAGAACCGCAGGGCAGACCAACTGAGAACTCTATGGGATATTCTAAATTGGGAAGTTGTAGAGAAGAGATATGAATAGAGTTTAAAAGAAATTTATAAACAGAAAAGGTTAAGGAATAGAAAGGTTCAGAAGATGATGGTAAAGAGGAGAGAGATAGAGGTTGTAGAGGGATAAAGAAAGAAAATAAGTAATAATCAAATAATTATAAAATGAAGAGATTTCTTTTAGTGTTTGTGCTGCTGACGATGCTAACGGGTGTTGTGGCGGCTCAAACTTTGTCTGATCAGCAGGCTATTGAGACGGCCATACAGCTGAAAAAACAAGGTATGGCTGAGGCTGATATAGCTGCCAATCTTATGCAGAAGGGTGCTACAATGGAGCAGATTCAGAGAATCCGTTCTCAGTATTCCGGTGAAATTTCCAAGGTTGGAATGGATGCTACAGTGGATGGTGCAATTGCAGATGCATCTGACCGTATGCGTGTAGATGTAGCTCCTAGTGGGACTGCATCTGCTGCCAGTGTTGCTCCGGCCACTGTGGTTGAGGTGCCTGAGGCTTTGTCTCCTAGCGGACAGAGAGTTTTTGGACGTGATATTTTCAATAATCCACGTTTAACCTTTGAGCCTCAGATGAATCTGGCTACTCCTCAGAACTATGTTCTTGGCCCGGGAGATGTACTGGTGGTAGATATCTACGGACAGTCTCAACAGGCTTTGAAACTGACAGTTAGTCCGGATGGAAACGTTACTATCCCTGAATTTGGACCGGTTCATGTTTCAGGTTTGACCGTAACTGCTGCCCAGAATAAGATCAGAGGAAGGATTGGGGGCTACTACCAAGGTTCTCAGATTAAAGCATCTCTTGGCCAGACCCGTTCAATTCTGGTTAATGTGATGGGTGAGGTTCAAACTCCCGGATCATACACAATTAGCGCATTCTCAACAGTTCTGCATGCATTGTATGTAGCCGGCGGTATCAATTCTTTGGGAACTCTTCGTGGCATTAAGGTTTACCGCCAGGGCAAATTGATTACCGTGGTGGATGTTTATGAGTTTATACTCAACGGACGTTTGGCAGGCAATGTAAGGCTGGAAGATAATGATGTTGTTCAAGTTGCTCCATACGAGAGCATTGTAGAGATTGGAGGTCCTGTAAAGCGCCCTATGGCATACGAGTTGAAGAAGGGTGAAACTCTCGCGACTTTGATTAATTATGCAGGAGGTTTTGCAAGCGGTGCTTTCAAAGAGAGTTTGAGAGTTCAGCGAAATAACGGACTTATGAAGAAGGTCTTTAACGTAGATGAGAAGGATTGGGCAGGCTTTAAACTGGATGACGGTGATGCAGTTTCTGTTGATGGTACATACGACCGTTTTGAGAATATGGTTGAGATTAAGGGTGCGGTATTCCGCCCTGGTTTGTACCAGTTGAGTGATAAGATGAACAGTGTGCGAGCGTTGATTGAGCGTTCTGCAGGATTGAGGGAGGAGGCAATGACATCAAGAGCAGTGTTGCGCCGTATGAAACCTAATCGTACGCAAGAGGTTATCTCTCTGGACCTTGAGGGTATTCTCAGCGGCAAAAAAGCAGATATCAAGTTGAAGAATGAGGATGTTCTTTTGATTCCGACAATTATGGAACATACTAATGCCAGGACAGTTTCTATCACAGGTGAAGTTTTATTCCCTGGTACATTTGAGTATGCAGACAATATGACTCTTGAGGATTTGATTCTTCAGGCGGGAGGACTTACAGATATGGCATCTACTGCAAAGATTGAAGTTTCTCGTTCTTTGAGAGATCCGGGTGCTACATCTGCAGGTATGGATATTGCCAAGACCTTTACTTTTGCTCTGAAAGACAATTACATAGTTGACGGTCAGAAGGGCTTTGTTTTGGAGCCATACGATATTGTCAATGTTAGACGCAGCCCTCTGTTCCAGGATCCTATTCAGGTTTCTATAGACGGTGAGGTAACATTCAGAGGTTCTTATACCATGGAGAAAAAGAACCAGCGTCTATCCGACTTGGTTAAAGAGGCCGGCGGAGTTCTTCCGGGCGCATATATCCGAGGTGCTCGTTTGATTAGACAAATGACTGCAGATGAGAAAGCACGTGTTCAGAAAGTTTTGGAAGTTGCCCGCCAGAGTGTTGACGGTGCGGACAGTATCAGTATAGAAAAACTTGCATTGCAGGATAGTTATACGGTTGGTATTCATCTGGATGAGGCACTTGAAAATCCTGGTTGTACTCAGGATGTTGAATTGATGAACGGTGACCAGTTGATTATTCCTCGTTACAACCATACGGTTAAAATATCGGGAGATGTAAATGCGCCAAACACAGTGGCTTTTGAGTCCGGCAAGGGCTACAAGTACTATGTTGAGCAGGCGGGTGGTTTTGGTAACAGAGCAAAGAGAAGTCATACTTACATTGTTTACCAGAACGGTACAATTGCAAAGGCAAGCAAGGGTAAGATTGAGCCGGGGTGTGAGGTGATTGTTCCATCCAGAGAAAAGAGAGATAGTGCCGCAGCGGCTCAATGGGTAACCGGTATTTCAACCGGTATCTCTTCACTCGCTACAATGGCAGCGGCTATTGCATACATAATGAGATAATTACAGCGGTCATGAATACAGAACAAAATACAAATACCCCAGTCAAACGCCCTACAATTAAGGAGCTTTGGCAGGATGTTAAGAGCCACCGCAAGTTGTACTACAAAGTGCTGCCAATCACTTTTGTTGTTGTAGCGTTCTTAACTCTCAGCATTCCAAATTACTACAACTGTAAGGTGACTTTGGCACCGGAGCTATCGGGAAACAGAAGCAGCAGTAGCAGTTTGGCAGCCTTGGCAAGCAACTTTGGTGTGAACCTGGGTTCCAGACAGAGTGCAGATGCTTTGTTCCCAACGCTTTATCCGGATTTGATGAACAGTGTTGCTTTCAGAACCTCTCTCTTCCCGATAAAGGTTAGGCGTGCAAATGACTCTACCGGTGTTACAGAGATGACCTACTACGAGTATCTGAAAAAGCATCAGAAAGCTCCGTGGTGGGCTAAGGCTAAAAAGGCTGTTTTCAGCGTGTTAATGTATCCTTTCAAGGGCAAGAAAAAAGCGAGCACGGGCGGTGAAGAGGTGAATACATTTAAGCTCACTCAGGATCAGGCAGGTATTGTAAAGGCTCTTGCTCAGAAAGTTGTGTGCGACGTTGATAAGAAGACTATGGTGATTACCATAAACGTGACAGATCAGGATCCTCTGATTTGTGCGGTGGTGGCAGACTCCGTACAGGCTCGCTTGCAGGAGTTTATAACAGATTATCGTACCAAGAAGGCTCGTGTAGATTTGGAGTACAATAAGAAACTTTATGCAGAGGCAAAGGAGCGTTATGAGAAGGCTCGCCAAGAGTATGTAAAGCATGCTGATGCAAATAGGAAGGTTATATTCCAGGGCGCTCAAAGTGAGATTACCGAGTACCAGAATGAGATGAATATTCAGTACCAGGCATACTCACAGGTGGCTGCGCAACTGCTTATGGCTGAGGCAAAAGTTCAGGAAGAGACTCCTGCGTTTACAACATTGCAGCCGGCTACGGTTCCTGTGCAGAAAGCTGGCCCTTCCCGTGCAAAGACTTGCCTTACTTTCCTCTTTTTGGCGTTCCTGGCTACAACTGCTTGGATTATTCACAAGGAGGGTCATTTGATGCCGTTCTTTGCGGGTGGAGATGAGGAAGAGGATGCCGGCAGTGGCAATGCAGCTTAAAGTTTTTTGAAAAAAATCCTGCCCCGTTGAGGAGCAGGATGACGATTTTAAAATTGTAGATCAAGATCCGGAAGGAAGTCAGTACTGAGTAGAAATCCCAGAGAGGCGCTGTCCGAGAACATTTTACCGCTGAGGATGGTGTTACGGTTTCTCTTGAACGGAACATTTGTGATTGTTTTGCTAAGTAAAACGTTTTCATTCTCGTCCATAGTTTCTACGGTAACATCCATGTTCTCCTCATCTGACGTTAGAAAGAAATTTATTAAGGTTCTTGTAGTACTACCAACTGAAGTATATCTGTAGAATAAGACTGAAACTCCTGTGTCTGAGGTGGCCAGGCCGGTGATAGGGTTAAAGCTCTCTCCACCCTTGGATACCGATACACGGACAGAATGTAACTCCGGAGGGGTGATATCTGTAGATCTTACGGCCAGGCGGGCAACAATACGTTGAAGAGTTGCTTCAATCTCCATAAGGTCTGTGTTGTTGATGGTTACGTTACTTGTGTAAGCGAAAGTTTCTCTAGGTATTGCTTCACCGAATGAGACCTCGGTCATACCGTTGAAGGTAACAGGATCTTCTCCTCCGTAACCGAGAACAACCATAGTGTAAGAACCCATCGGGAGAGATAAGTTGAAATTTCCAAATGTCTCATAAGAGTCTGAATCAGAACGGATTTGAGTTTCATTAAAGGCTTCCACGCCGGCAGCGTCAAAGAAGGCAAGAGTAAAGGCTTTTATTCCTGTATAACTCTCCGGAGTTTCCGTTGTTTTAGTTGATGCAGGTGTGGTTGAGATTTCTTCCTGAGTGATGGAAAAGTCATTGACTCTTACAGTTACAGGAACAAGGTTTTGAGGCTTATCCTCTTTCATGCAGGCTACGGCACATAGGCCAACGGCTGCGAGCGCGATAATAGAATTTAAGTGTTTCATATATAATAGTTTTTAAAAGTTAGTGCCGCAATATAGTGTGTGTAATTGGTTGAAGGCGTGATTTAAACGTGTATAAACGTTTATAAACGTTTAATAAACGGATAATTAGGGGCACTAAATGTTGAGTTAGTAAAATTTACCACTGTAACGAACTTTAGGATAGGGGATTGCAAATTCAGTGATTTGGCGTTACAGGGGCGGACAAAGCGAGGCAAAAACCTCAGAAATCGCACAAATTAAAAAGCAAAAAATAGGTTAGAGATATGAACTCATTTAAAAACAACGGCCGCTTGAGGATTGCCGAGGTGCGAACCGAGGGAGCAGCGAGAGGAGAACCGACGAACGAAGCAAGAGCAGAGTTAAGCTTGCTTAAGCTATGCCTTGCAAGGAGGAGGAAAACGAAGTTAATGAAGCTTGCTTCAATTATCCCGAGTCGCGAC
>JAFZUX010000012.1 GCA_017618115.1 Bacteroidales bacterium
AGGATTGTCTTATATGATAGAAGATGTCTTTTCACAACCTCAAAGTTAAGGAATTTGTAGGAGATAGAAGGGACATATAAATATCATTTTAGGCTCCTTCCGGGAGTGATTTATACCATCAAAACTCACTTCATTCTGTCGTCTATACGTCGCCAAAATTTATTTTTGTGGAACGGCCCAAAATTTATCGGCATCGGTCGTGATGGTATTACCCCCACCAATCCCGTATGGTTTGAAACCTGACGGGATGAGGTTGATGTAATGATCACGCACCACATCCGTATGGTCATAATCCTCCTGGAAGTATGACAGTTCTCCCCAGCAGGCAAACCAATAAGTGTTTTTGGCCATATATGCGTAATGTTCGTCCTTTTTTGTGGTGCCGTTAACGAATGAAGGATAGATTATCATTTTCTCACCGGAGATATAATGTTCCCGCATCTCTCTAAGGGAAAGCGGAACTCCCTTGAGATCTGAAAAATAGTGTCCACCCATATCCGTGTCTATCATTGCCCACTTGTTTAACTCGGGAAGCCAGACCTCATTAACAACATGACAATCATTATCCTCGGAATCTTCCGGCATGCAGGTGACATATCTTGAGTCAATTCCTGCGGCAAGAAGCAATTCAAAGGTGAAAATGCCGTGCAAACGGCAGTTGAAAGCCGGCTCAACATTCTTGGTGTATTCCCACAATCCAATGGCATCAACCGCCTCGGGCCATACTTTCTGATTGGCGTGCGGTATGTTTGAGGAGACAAACTTGCCTATGGCTATCGCTTTTGTCCAGGTATCAGCATCGGGAGCATACAGCGTATCAAGTTGAAAATAATCCTTTATCTCCTGAGCCCTGACCTCATTCTGGATGATTCTGAAACAGAAATTGTTGGTATCCTTCATGTAAGGGCCTGAAGTCCGTAGAGAATCCACATAAGTATCCATCATTCCAAGACGGTTCAGACTGATACCTACATCAAAATAAGGCTTGGCAAAGAGGCAAAGGACAACAAACAATACAGCAATGACGCCAATGAAAGCAAATATATTCCGGCAAACTTTGAAAACTTTCTTCATACTCTGCAAAACTCATTTATCAAACACAAATATACGTATTAAAATCTCGACCTTAACGGCTATATTCGTTCAAAATTGGATTTGAGCAAATTATTCTAAATTTGCATTAACCTAAAAATAAATAGATATGCTTGTAAACACCACCATCAAAGACCGCATCTGCTACGTGGAAATGCAAAATCCGGATCATTTCAATTGTCTTAGCGAGCAAATGTGCCAGGAACTTGAAAATGCAATACAGTCCGGTTACAAACAGGAGTGTGTAGGTATTGTCATTAAAGCGCAATGCAAAAAAGGAGTGTGGAGCGCCGGACACGACATTCGCGAACTCCCTCAGAATGGGGAAGATCCACTCGCCTACGATGTTCCTATGGAGCGTCTGCTCAGGACTATACAAGAGACGGCCATTCCGGTTATTGCTTGTGTAAGCGGAACTGTTTGGGGCGGTGCATGCGACCTCTGCCTTTCATGCGATATGATAATGAGTGCGGACAACGCAACCTTCGCAATTACTCCGGCCAAGATCGGAATACCATACAACGCATCCGGCATAATGCACTTTATCAATCAGTTAGGAATGAACAAGGCACGTGAGATGTTCTTCCTGGCAACACCTATCACAGCGTTGGACGCTCAGAACGTTGGACTTATCAACCACGTTGCGCCGCTTGAGGAATTGGACAACTTCTTGGAAGAACATTTCCTCAATCCGCTACGCCGCAACAGCGTTATGTCCATAAGCGCAATCAAACGCCAGTTCCGTATATTAAGCAAAGCATCAAGCGTTATTCCTTCGGAAAGTTTTGAAAAAATAAATGCCTATAGGACAAGAGTTTATAAAAGCGCAGACTACCTTGAGGGAATAAACTCATTCCTGGAAAAACGAGCACCTGTATATAAAGGCAAAGCATCTGATTTGGATACCAGAAATAAATAAACCCTAAAAATTAAAAACGACATCCCTTACAAGGCGGACGGCGAAACCGGCGGCTTTTGAGTTGGAGGGGGGATCATTATATACTCCATCATGACCTGATTCCTTTAAAGAAGGGGAAATAATCACCGCGCCGATTCCATTCTCACCCTGCGTGGAAGTCCAATAGAAGCCGTCTGTTTCACGATTCACGGTCATACCCATACGACTTCCGGTAACGGGAAGGAAAACGGCGCCTTTAGGCTCCCAAGAAGTTAACCAATCAGATGAAGTAATAGTGTTGTCTGTGAAGTTTGTGTGGGTTGCGTTCATTGTTGGCGTTGTCCATTCGTCAGGAAGCAGGATAAGGCCCTTTATCCCATTTACAGTTGCGAAGCCGTATTTGCTCGCCGCATCGGTACGGTGGGTTAGGAATTCAGACTCTGGGATGCCGAGCAAATAACCCCACTCCGCGCGCGTCAGTGTGCGCCAGCCGAAGCCGAAGAAATTGCCGCCGTTCCTGATTATATTATTGCCCCAATCGAACCAGCTATAATCGTTCTCATTCTCGCTGACATTGTTAGGATAGTTGTCTTGCGTTTTTCCCCAGCCGAAAAGATCCCTGTGGTTGTCGCTTTGCGATGCGCCGAAGCTTTCCCACTGATTTTCAGCAAATCGCCAGGTGGCCACAAGCACAAACCGAAGGTTGCCTTGGGAGAAATGGACCTTTTTTTCTGCCGAGACGGAGAACTTGCCAATTAAGCGGGTCGTTTTCCACATATGAGAAGCGTCGTCAAGGGCCTTGAATTTGTAGAAAGAGCCGGATGTGAGAGCACACGTCTTCTCAAATATAGTATAACTGTCACCTTTGCACAGGTAAAAATAGTAATCCAGCTCGGTTCCCGGGCTGACGATGTATCCGGAATAAACGACACCCTCTACATCTGCGAATCCTGCAAGAGGGCCGGAAGGGAGGGTATATTTAATACCGTCATCCTGAATGCCCCTGACTGCCCGCGGCAAGACGTTGCTAACACGGAAGTCATAACCGGTGAAGGTTGTTTGGAGGCCTGGAATGTGGAACAATACGGAATTTGCCGGGATGGTAAGACACAGGTTTAAGGTTACATCTGTTCCGCTGACCTTGTAGGGGGCATTCTGATGCTCCAGGTAGTAAGTTGCCGGCCACGCATCAGCAGCGGTGACGAACTCCAGGATTTGCTTTTCACTGAATGTAGTAAATTTCGGTGTAACGCTTACCGGGAAATAGATGGCGTGGCAAATTTTGCTGCCGGCACCGTCAAAATCATATCCGGTAAAAGGGGTGCTCTGCGCTACATCCCAGGAGGAAGTTCCTGCGTTGTAGGTAAGAATGAGATACTTGTTGTTGATACCGTGGAACTTGACATAGATGATATCCCCGCCAAGCCATACCGACTTGGACTCCGCCTTGGTCTTTGGCGCATCTACGGTTACCTTGAAGGTAAAGTGGGTGGTCTCTTCCTTATCCGTGCCGTTGTCTGGAGGGGCGGAAAAATCGTTCTTGGAGCAGGCTAAAAGCGCTGCGAACGCGCAAAGCAAAACAAATGCTTTTTTCATAAGACTATTTTTCTTTTACCGGTATGATGCCGAAGGCGCTGTCTTGGGTGTTGCCTCCCATAGGATGGCACGCGTAACTATCTATAGTTACACAAACTCCTCCGTTGGTATAGGTTGAATGAGCGCACCATACATATATGCTTCCACCAAATCCATTAACACCATACTGATCTCTATTTCCCATGGCCCTTAAATAGTAAGTTGGACCTGTCTTATAACCAAGCGTGTAGAGATGTACACCTTTGTCCAAACCACCCATTATATTCCACTCTGAGATTTCGTAATTCAAAACCAGAATATTTTGACCCGTTGGAGAAACACTTGTCAAAAAATTATAAGGAGCTACTGTATAACCGGCTGGAGTAGGGTCATATACGGTCTTTGATACCTTGTCTGAAGAGATGACTGAAATGTAATTCCTATCATCATATGTTTGCTCCATATTCCAAAGGTTGCAATAATTGCCTTTGTAGTTGGTTATTAGAGCGCCAGGATTTTGTATACACAAGGCTTGGAAAAAGTTATCTCCTTTGCCATAATTGTATTGGAGATTCTTAAAACCCGGACTGCCTGAGGAGGTGTAATACTTTTTGTTAACATCCTGATCTGCCCTTAGACGTAGCTCTCCGTCAGAAGGAAGCAAAGGATCTTTTCTACCAAACTGATAATAAGGGATGTTTCCATACGTTCCGCCATTCTTACTTGCAGAGGATTTAGGCTCGCACCATCCTAAGTAAACGGGCATTACAGAGTATGACTTCCCTTCATAATTCTTAATGGTGACCGGTGTGAGATTGACATTTGTAACCCAGATATGCCAACTCCAAACAATCTCAGACCCGGAATAAACTGCCAGCACAGCGTTACCCTGGTTGAAGTTGTTTTCTTTAACTGTAAAGTAGAGGTATTTCTTCTCCAGGGCATTTTCAGCTCCGCCATAGGAGAGATTGGTAATCAAATCTTGAGAATCCTGCCATATAATAAGGGACTTATTTATAGGATATTTGCAGGATACCCAAGGGTCTTTGTCATCATCACCCGTATAAATCTCCTTATCACTGTGGTCTTTAAATTTCTCCAGAAAACCGGAATTACTGGAGAATGGTGCTACATAGGCTCCTCTGTTTGTTGCGCCGTTTTTAATGGCATTCCCATAAACCAAAGGAATCTTGTAAACACCTGGCTTTGAGACCACATAGCAGTTGGCCGTGTTCATTGTAGCCTGCTTTGCAAAATGAATGTCATAGAAGGACAAATCTTCTGCAATATCCTTTATAACCAACTGACAAGTTGCACTTTTGCCGGCACAGGAGGCTGTAATGGTTACAGTTCCGGGAGCTAAGGCTACCACCTGACCTGTTGTCCTAACTTCAATTTTACCCAGATGCGGATCTGAAGATTCCCAGGTAACGGAGGTGTAGGTTGTATTGCTCGGAGAAAGAACGGCATTAAGGGTAATGGTAGAACCCACATTTACCTCGTATGTAGATTGGGCAAAAGAGATACTTTCCAGCGGTATGTTTGTAGGAACGTTAGGCTGAGGCTTGTTGATAGGCTCATCAATAGTCCCGCTTCCACCGCCGCCGCAAGAAGGTAGCAGGAAAAGCAGAGTGCCGCACAGTATGGAAAGAAATCTCTTCATAATTTCTATTTCTTTTTGAGTTCTGATTTCAGGTAGTATTTTCCGTCCTTGCCCTTTTTGTACTCCTTGCCCTTGCCCATGTACTTGAGATACTTTATAAACTGCTGCTCATCAAGCACTTTCTTCATTGCAGCAATGGTCTTCTCCTGCCACATCTCATTGCATTTGCGGTAGGTTTGAGGGTCCTGCATTCCGGAACGCTGAAGATCCTCGATGGCCTTCTTCAGAGCTACAAAGTTTGTAGTCAGAATTGAATCCACATAGAACTCCTGTGACTCTGAAAGTTCCAACTTTGTGGTCAAAGTCTTCACCTGCTTTTCTGCATACTCCTCCGGAGTAATCTCTTTATCGTCCTGAGCAAAAGCGTTATTTGCGCTAAAGAGCACAATTGTTGCTATGAGGAGAAGTGTTATTCTTTTCATCTTTGCTATATTTGTTAAGACAAAGTTATAAAAATATGAAGAACAGACTGCATTTAATCTCCGCTCTGGCTCTGATACTCTTCTGCGTATCTTTGGATAGAGCCAACGCCTGCACCAACATCATTGTTACCAAAGGAGCATCAAAGGACGGCTCTGTGATGGTGACCTACGCCGCTGATTCTCACGTACTTTACGGAGAACTCTACCATCATGACGGACAGGTGTGGCCAAAGGGCTCAATGGTTAAGATTTTTGACTGGGATACGGGAAAATACCACGGACAGATTCCTCAGGTTGCCAGAACTTTTTCCACGATGGGTAATATGAACGAGCACCAGCTCATTATAACCGAAACAACCTTTGGAGGCAACGAGGCTCTTGTAGACACCACAGCCATAATGGACTACGGCTCACTCATTTACATCACCCTGCAGAGAGCAAAGACCGCCAGAGAAGCCATCGGGATAATAGCAGATCTTATGGAGAAGTACGGCTACTGCTCAGAGGGCGAGTCCTTCTCAATAGCAGACAAGAATGAGGCGTGGATTATGGAGATTGTGGGTAAGGGTATGAAGTTTGACAAGAACGGAAAGAACCTCAACAAGGGGGCTGCCTGGGTTGCAATCCGTATCCCGGACGGTTATATCTCAGGCCATGCAAACTGCTCAAGAATAGGAACTTTCCCGCTTAACGATCCGGAGAACTGCCTCTATGCAAAAGATATCATAAAGTTTGCAAAGGATAACGGTTACTTCCCTAAAGATAAACCGGACAGCGAGTTTGAGTTCAACGAGGCCTTTGCTCCTGCAAGTTTTGGAACTCTAAGAGGCTGTGAAACACGCGTTTGGAGTTTCTTCAACATTTTGGGCGGCGGAAAGATTGGAGACAAGGATGCCTCTTTCTATGTTGATTATGCTGCAGGAACCAACCCTGCCAACAAGATGCCTCTCTACATTAAGCCTGCGCATCCGCTTACAGTTAAGGAAGTTGCAGACGCTATGAGAGATCACTTTGAGAACACTCCTTTTGATTTCAGCAACGATTTGGGTGCAGGTCCGTTCCACCTTCCTTACAGATGGAGACCGATGTCCTTCACAACATCTGACGGAAAGAAGTATGAATTTGAACGTTCCGCAGCAACTCAGCAGACCGGATTCTGGCTGCTGGGACAGGCAAGGGGCTGGCTGCCGGACGTAATTGGCGGAATTATATGGTTTGGTGTGGATGATACCGCAACCAGTTCACTTACACCGGTTTACTCCAGCGGAGTTGAGGCTCCTATGTGCTTCAGAGAGGGTAACGGAAGTATGATAAAGTACTCGGATTCTTCCGCCTTCTGGCTCTTTAACAGAATTGCAAACTTTGCTTACGGCCGTTACTGTGACATTGCTCCGGAGGTAAGAAAAGCAATAGACGAACACGAGAACGGTGCCCTCAGAATTGTTCCTGAAATTGACGCCAACGCTCTCAGAATTTTGAACGAGAGCAAGGATACGGATAAGGTTAAACTCTATCTGACAGACTGGTCTAACAAGTTTGCAGAGAGGATGTTCAAGACCTTTAAGAAACTGGATGAGTACCTCCTTGTCAAGTACATGGACGGTAACGTCAAGAAGCAGAATCCGGACGGTTCATTCAAGACAGCCATCAGACCAAATGATTGTGTAACACCAAGTTGGCCGGGCTATCCACAGAAGTGGCTGGATGCAATCTCCAAAGAGATGGAACCATATGAATGATTTGAATAACAACGAGCCGCGTAAAGAGTTGTTCTCCAAACAGATGGAGAGAATCAACAAAAAGAAGAGCAAGAGCCGCCGCAATCTTTTGGGGCAGATTGTTCTCCTGATTCTTCTTATTGCTGCAATGGTGTATCTGTCCAGATACATACCCAAAGAATCTAAAGTAATAACGGTAAATAATAAAACAGAAATGAAAACGGTAACAGACTTCTCCTTAACGGGAAAGAACGGAATGGAGGTAAGCCTTTCAGAGTATAAAGGCAAGGTGCTCCTAATTGTAAACACGGCAACCGGATGCGGTTTCACGCCTCAGTACGACGGCCTGGAGGATATGTATAAAAGACTGAAGGATAAAGGTTTTGAGATTTTGGACATTCCTTGCAACCAGTTCGGAAATCAGACTCCGGGAACGGATGAGGAGATTACCGAGTTCTGCCAGGTGAAGTTTGGAACAGACTTTCCTCAGTTCAAAAAGAGCGATGTGAACGGCCCTAACGAACTGCCTCTTTACACCTGGCTTAAGAGTCAGAAGGGTTTTGTGGGCTTTGACAAAGATAACAAACTTACCCCAATTCTGGAGGATATGTTCAATAAGGCGGATCCGGATTGGAGAAGCAAGAGTGACATTAAATGGAACTTCACCAAGTTCCTCATTAACAGGAATGGAGAGGTGGTTGAACGTTTTGAGCCAACCTGCCCTCTGGAGAAGGTTGAAGCAGCCGTTACCATGCTGTTATAATTTGACATAAACAATTAAAATTTAATACTATGAAAAAATTCTTCGTTTTAACAATGGCTGCAGTTGCTATGATGTTTGCAAGTTGCGGCGGCGGTTCAAATTCCGGTTCAAGTAACAATGTAGAGCCTCTGAAAGAGGGTGTTAAATTTGAGTGCGACAACTACTCCGTAATGCTTCCTACCGGCATGAAGGAATCCTGGAAATCCGGTGATCTTCTGAATGCTCAGAGTGAAGACGGTTCTGTTTTCTTCACAGCAAATTACTATACCGGAGGTCCTACCAAGAGTCAGTTGAAGGTGACGGGAGAGGGACTGGTTGGAATGGTACACGGTCTGAATCAGGAGGCAAAATGTGAAGAGCCTAAGGTTGACGGGAATATGGTTACCCTAAAATCCATCGCGGATGGAAAGGTAAGACTGGATTATACTTATCTCAAAGAGGATAGAATTGGTGTAACCGGAAGTCTCCAGTTCCCTGAAGAGGATGCTGCTCAGTGGGAAGAGAAATTCCTTCCTATACTGAAGAGCATTGTTTTCAAATAGTTAGGAGGCGGTATAGGAGTTTTCTATAGCCAATCTTAACTCCGTGATGGAGTTGATGGTTTTAATCTCTCCCTCTTTTACAAAGGCAATTTCACCGGTCTCTTCTGAGACCACAATTGCCGTTGCATCAGTCTGTTCCGTAATACCAACGGCGGCTCTGTGACGCATACCGTAACGCGGCGGGATGTTGGGATTCTCAGAGATAGGCAGGGTGCATCTTGCAGCCACAAGTTTGTACGGGTTCATTACAAGTGCACCATCGTGAAGCGGAGAGTTCTTAAAAAAGAGGTTCTCGATGAGGCGGCGGTTGATGACTGCATCTATGATATCTCCTGTCTCTGTGATATTTGCAAGGGTGGAGTTGTGGCTCATCACAATGAGGGCACCGGTCTTGGTCTCGCTCATCTTTCTTACCGCCTGAGTAAGTTCATCCAACGTTGCCAGCGGAACGCTCTTGTTCTCCTCTCCAAAGAGCTTTCTGGTGAGGAAGTTACGACGTTTCTTCATAGGGTTGTTACCCAGGTGCATAAGGAACCTTCTTATCTCCTGCTGGAAGATAATGATGATTGCAAGCACTCCCACACCCAGAACCTGTCCCATAATTGCGGAGAGAAGTTCCATGTGTAATGTCCTCACTACAAGCCAGATAATATAGAGGATTATGATGCCTATGAAGATACTCATTGCAACCGTTCCTCGTATGAGCTTGTAAATTTGATAGATAAGCAGGGCCACCAAAATGATGTCCAAAATATCTATCAGATGTATGTTGATGAACTCTAACATTGTAAACCGTTTAACGGTGCAAAAATAATAAAAGGGATTAAGGAACAAAAGCGGCGGTGGCTATAGTGACCGTGCAGCGGCAGTTCTTCAGCAGCAGATTGGCGCAGGCGTCCAGCGTTGCCCCGGTAGTCAGAACGTCATCTACAAGTATGAAATGCAAGGGCTCTTGAAGCCGGCGTAGACGGCGGGGGTTTATGGTAAAGGCCCTTTGGACGTTCTGCCATCGGCTGAGGCGGTCCTTAACGGTCTGTGTTTGAGTAAAGTTGCGGCGGCGGAGCAGCCCCTGGCAGAGCCGGGCCTCTATGCCCCTCTCCCTCAGGTTCTTGATAACGCCCTTTGCCAGCACCGCAGACTGGTTGTAGCCCCTTTTCATCCGCTTCCTCCAGTGCAGCGGCACCGGCACCACCAGATACTTTTTAGGGCTTGCACTGCTTTCTGCAGGGCCTTGCTGTAGAAACAGGCGGCTGCCCAGCATCTCGCCCAGCATTATCCCGATAGATACATTCCCCTTATACTTAAGCTGATAGAGCAGCTCTTTGAACTTGCCGCGGTAGATCAGAAGGGCGGTAACCTTCTCAACGTATGCACGGCCGTAAAAGCCGAGGTCCGCCTCGCTTTTGTCTGAGCACCAGGTATATGAGAGGGGAAGGTCTGCCACGCAGTGGGTGCAGAGATTCTTCTCAAAACCCCTCAGCTCCCTGTGGCAAATAAGGCATTCCCTTCTGAACATCAGCGTTAAAACGCTCCTAACCCATACTTTAAAAGTCTCCGTCATAGTGCTGCAAGTTGCGAATAATTAAGTAATTTTGCGTGCGTTTTGGTACAATTGACTCTATGGCAAAATTTTTTGATACACACAATCACTCTCAGTTCTCTCCGGACAGCAGTGCAACGGTGATGACATTGGCGGAGCGTGCCCGCTCTCTGGGTGCGGCAGGTATTACAATTACGGACCACATAGATTTGGATGCTCCGCGTGAGAAGGATAAATTTCTCTTTTCCATTCCGGAGCAACAGGCGGAGATAGAGCGTGTTGCAAAGATTATGGGAGATGATTTTAAGGTGTTGAAGGGAATAGAGTTGGGCCTTCAGCCGGAGAGTATTGAACATACAAGGCAGTTTGTGGAGGGGCATTCTTTTGATCAGGTAATTGTCTCCGTTCACTTTGTAGACGGCCTGGATCCATACCTGGGAACCTACTATGAGGATAAGGACTACCACGAGGCATTCGGCAGAATGTTGGAACTTATCTATCAGACAGCCAGGGATTTTGAAGACTTTGACGTAATTGGGCACTTTGATTATGTTGCCCGTTATGCACCATACAAGGTTAAAGATATCTGGTATGAAGATTTCCCGGATCACCTGGATACGCTGCTTAAGTTTTTGGCCAGAGAGGGAAAGGCGTTGGAGATAAACACCAAAACATACGCCTGGCACGGTGTGCATCTGCAGGTGCTGGATTTGAATATCTTACGCAGATTCAAGGAGTTGGGCGGGGAGTTCATAACACTGGGGTCTGATTCTCACGATGACAAGCGAGTGTGTGAGAACTTTGAAAAGTACGCCTCCATTGCAGAAGACTGCGGCTTTGAGTATCTGACTTACTTTGAGAACCGCAAACCGGTGCTGTATCCTATTGGATAATATGAATACAAAAGGACTGGAACATAAGATTGGGTTCAACTTCATTAGGGAGAAGATTAAGGGACGCTGCTCCACCGCTTACGGACAGAAGCGGGCGGAGGAGGAGCCTTTCTCTTCTGATTTAAAGGAGATTGAAGAGCGTCTGCTAATTACGGAGGAGATGATGGAGATTGCTATGTTTGAGAGCAAGTTCCCTCAAGGCGGCTTTACAGACTGCACACAGTTTTTGCCATCGCTGAGCAAAGAGTCCAGTTGCATCTCCCTGGAGAATATGAGAAGGCTCTTCTCCTTTATGGAGAACCTGAGGCAGATAACCTCTTTCCTTCACTCCAGCAAGGAGGGTAAATACCCAACTCTCAAGAAGTTGGCTCAGCCTATTCAGTTCTTCCCGGCAATAGGGGCAAAGATAGATTCCATACTGGATAAGAACGGAAGCATAAGAGACTCCGCGTCTGCGGAACTGCTAAAGATATCCAAGGAACTCAACCAATACCAGAACTCCGTAAGCAAGAGAATAGAGAGCATTTTAAAGAAGGCCAAGGAGGATAAGATTGCAGATGAAGATGCGGGCGTTTCCGTTAGAGACGGCAAGATGCTCATCCCTGTAAACGCTCTGAGTAAGAGAAGTTTGCCTGGTATAGTACAGGACGCATCCGCCAGCGGAAAGACCTTCTTCATTGAGCCAATGGAGGTGGTTGAGATGAACAACAAGATACGCCGTCTGCAGTTTGAAAAACAGAGGGAGGTGGCCCGCATAATGATGGAGTTCACGGAGTTCTTAAGGCCGTATCTTCCTGAACTGATGGAGGCTGCACGCTTTGTGGGAGAGGTGGACTTTATACGCTCAAAGGCGGAGTGTGCACGCGGAATGGAGGCGGGGAGACCAATCCTCTCTACGGAGGGAACGCTGAAGATTGAACGCGGAAGGCATCCTCTTCTGGAGGCTTCACTTGCAAAAGAGGGCAAGAAGGTTGTGCCTATAGACCTGGAACTCAACCCAAACAAACATATTCTTGTAATCTCCGGACCTAACGCCGGAGGTAAGAGCGTGGCACTTAAGACGGTGGGCATACTGCAGTATATGGTGCAGTGGGGAATGCCTACAACCTGCTCACAGACAAGCGAATTCCCGGTGTTTGAAAACATAATGATAGACATTGGAGATGAGCAGTCCCTGGAGAACGATCTGAGTACCTACAGTTCTCATCTTCTGAATATGAAGGATGTACTCAAGTACTCCTCTTCACGTACGCTGGTCTTGATAGATGAGTTTGGAAGCGGTACGGAGCCGGCAGCGGGAGGCGCTATAGCTCAGACAATTCTGGAGGAGTTGGACAATAGGGGTACATACGGAGTCATAACAACTCACTATACAAATCTGAAGGTTTATGCAGAGAGCGGCAAGGGTGTGGTGAACGGTGCAATGCTCTTTGACAGCGCCAAAATTGCTCCGCTGTATAAACTGGAAATTGGCGTTCCGGGAAACTCCTTTGCCTTTGACCTTGCAAGAAAGATGGGGCTTTCCGAGCAGATTGTAAAGAGAGCGGAAGAGAAGGCGGGCGAGGAGTTCATAGACCTTGAAAAACAGCTCCGTACAATATCCCGTAACCGCCGCAAACTGGATGAGAAACTGGCGCGTATAAGAAATACGGACAAGACCCTGGAGTCTGTAACGGAGAAGTATTCCAAGGAACTTTCTGAGATTACAAAACAGAAAAAGCAAATCATTGAGCAGGCCAAAGAGGAAGCGCGTCAGATAATTGCAGAGGCCAACAAGAAGGTGGAATCTACAATTAAGAAAATTAAGGAGGCGCAGGCGGAGAGAGAGGCAACCCTTAAGGCTCGCCGTGAACTTAAGAGCGTAGGGGAAGGGCTTGAGAGTAAGGGCTCTACGGAGCAGGACAAGAAGATTGAGGCCAAGATGAAATCTCTGCAGGAGAGGAAGGAACGTCAGTTGGAAAGAAAGAAAAAACGCAAGGAGGCGGTAGTTGAGGAACCTAAGCAGGAGATTGTAAAACAGGAACTTGCAGTAGGAGCAAAGGTGAAAGTTGAGGGCAGCAATCTTATGGGAGAGGTGATGCAGATTGAGGGCAAGTGGGTAACCATCTCAGTTGGAGACATTACCAGCCGCGTTAAAAAGGAGGCGGTAACGGTTATCTCAAACAAGGAGTTCCAGAATGCTGCAGTCCAGAGCGTTAAGACCTCTCAGAGAAGTTACTCCGTGCAGGTGGACGAGCAGATAAACCAGCGTAAACTCTCATTCAAAGATGAGATAGACATAAGAGGCGAGCGGTTGGACGAGGCGCTGATCAGCGTCTCAAGATTTCTGGACGACGCCACCCTGGTGGGGGCCCACAGAGTGAGAATCCTCCACGGCAAAGGTACCGGAGTTCTAAAAGAAGAGATACGCAAGTGGCTGAAAACCAACCCTGCGGTAAAGAGTTTCAGTGACGAGGATGTGCGTTTTGGCGGAGCGGGAATTACTGTTGTAGATATGGAGTAATGTTTCCCTCCTTATCTATCTTGAGCGCTCCGTTGTTCTTCATATCTTCCCTTGTAAGAGTAGCAATCTCAGCAGCCACAATGTTGGCTTCATCCTTAACGGGACCAACTCCCTTCTGCTGAATAAAGGAGTGAATCTTTCCCTTTACAAAGGTGCCGTCCTTCTTGATTTTCACCTCAAAGACAGGAGCATAGCCGGTCTTTCCCGCAACGTTGATTCCGTAAGGCGTGCAGAAATTTCCCATGCTGTAGATGACCATCCTGTTTTTGTAGAGTTCACAGCCGCGTACTACGTGAGGGCCGCTACCTGCCACAATATCAGCACCTAAGTCTATGCAGAAGCGGGCAAACTTTCTCAGATCTCCTCTGTTCTCACCCAGGAATGTCTCCATTCCCTGAGGCAGATGTCTTTTGGCAACGCCCTCCGCTCCGCCGTGGAAGAAGACTATAATAAGGTCTACCTGAGCGGAATCACGGAGGTTGGTTATGATTCTTCTGACGGTTGTAGTGTCCCAGGTCTTAAGGGTATAGGCGTTGTGACCAAAGGAGCAGATTCCCCATCTGACGCCGCCTCTTTCAATTACCGCAGAGTCTGCTCTTCCCTCCACGCCGCTGTACTTGATTCCGATTCTGTCCAGCACCTTCTCCGTGGAGTAGATACCCTCATCATAGAAATCTTTGGTGTGGTTGTTTGCAAGGTTCATATAGTGGAACCCCGCCTCCTTAAGCCTTGGTCCCCAGGCGGTCGGCATACGGAAAGAGTAGGCGTAACGTCCGGTTCCCTTGCGAGATTTTCCCCCTTCCAGAAAGACTCCCTCCAGATTTCCAAGAGAGAGGTCTGCTCTTTTGAAGATATGACGGCAGGCGTCAAAGAGGTTTCTTCCCTCATTTGCAGGGAGTTGGACAACCGGGTAGGTTGTTCCCAGCATAATGTCTCCGCACATTGCAACGGTGTAAAGAGTGTCTTTCTGTGCGCCCCAACCGCTTGAAAAAGAGAGGGTAAGCAGCGCTATCGCGATGGTTAAACGGAATCTTTTCATACTCTTTTAAATACCAAAGTACTTTTTGATTTTTGCTGTTGCATCCAGAAGTTCCCAACTGAAGAACTGCACGTTTTTCTTCACCTTCTTGCCGTTTCTTATCAGCGTAACCTCCTTAGTGTAAGGCTTTCTGCCCATGTGACCGTAAGCTGCGCACGGCTCGTAGATAGGGTTCTTCAATCCCAGTTTCTCGATTATTTTTGCAGGACGCAGGTCGAATATTTTTCCTACCGCCTCTGCTATCTGCCCGTCGCTGAGCTTCTTACCGTTCTTTGCAACCTTGGCGGTTCCAAAGGTGTTGATGAAGATGGAGAGAGGTTTTGCCACTCCGATGGCGTATGAAATCTGAATCTGAACTTCATCTGCAACATGTGCAGCAACCAGATTTTTAGCAATATAGCGGGCTGCGTATGCTGCAGAACGGTCTACTTTGCTAGGGTCTTTTCCGCTGAGGGCTCCGCCGCCGTGGGCGCCTCTTCCGCCGTAGGTATCTACAATAATTTTACGTCCGGTGAGGCCGGTGTCTCCGTGAGGTCCGCCAATTACAAACTTGCCGGTAGGGTTCACGTAAAGCTTGTAATTGGTTGCAAAGAGGGCTTTTATATTCTCCGGCATACGCTTGAGCATCATCGGGATGACAATGTTCTGAACATCAGAGCGGATCTTCTTCTGCATTGCGGCATCACGGTCAAACTCATCGTGCTGAGTGGAGAGTACAATAGTGTGGACTCTGAGCGGTTTCTTGTCATCAGAGTACTCAATGGTGAACTGGCTCTTTGCATCGGGACGCAGGTAAGGCATCAGATTGGTCTCCTTACGAATATAAGCAAGGGTGAGTAAAAGGTTGTGAGAGAGCCAGATAGGCAGCGGCATAAAGTCCTCCGTCTCACGGCAGGCATAGCCGAACATTATTCCCTGGTCTCCGGCGCCCTGGTCCTCCGCCTTCTTTCTCTCCACGCCGCGGTTGATATCCTGGCTCTGCTCGTGAAGAGCGGAGAGGATGCCGCAGGAGTTGCCGTCAAACATATACTCGCTCTTGTTGTAACCTATGCGGTTAATCACTCCGCGGGCCACCTGCTGTATGTCCACGTAAGCGTCTGAGCGCACCTCGCCGCCGATGAGGGCCAGTCCGGTGCTTACAAAAGTCTCGCAGGCCACCTTGCTCTGAGGGTCCTGACGTAAGAATTCATCCAATATTGCATCTGAAATCTGATCCGCAACCTTATCCGGATGTCCCTCGGACACTGATTCAGAAGTAAATAAATAAGCCATAACTAAATAGTTTAAAATTAAACATTTAGTGTAAGAGTTTGACTTGTGTGCATCTGGGAAGGGATGGCAGAAGAGCCTCTCCGATCGTTTTAGCATTTTTTAGCGTGGTTGCAAGCAGTCAAATCTTTCCACTGTATATATATTTCGGCGGCAAAAGTATGACAAAATTATCAACAAAGCAAGTTTGTAAAAATAGTTGGTTATATGTTGGAGTTTTTCTATTTTCGCTCGCGGAAAAAAATTACAAAACCTATAATTAATTTTTTTATGAGAAAAACAATCAAACTGCTTACTCTTGCCGTTCTGGCTATGTTTGTGACAGTAAGTGCTTTTGCACAGGTTACAACATCCTCTATGAGTGGTAAGGTAAGCGAAAAGAACGGAACTGCAGTTGTAGGTGCAACTATCATTGCAACTCACACTCCTTCCGGAACTAAGTATTACGCTACAACAGACAGCAACGGTAACTACCGCATTATGAACATGCGTGTGGGTGGTCCTTACGAGGTTGAGGCATCCCTTCTCGGTTACGGTAATGTAAAGAGCGGAGACGCTTACCTGAAATTGGGTGAGAACTTCGTACGCAACATCACAATGAACGAGGAGGCTGTGGCTTTGGACGCTATTGTCGTTTCCGGCGGCGTTGTAAACCCAATGCTCAACTCTGATAAGAACGGTGCTTCCACCAACGTAAGTTCTGCACAGCTTCGTCAGTTGCCTTCCATCAGCAGAGGTATTACAGACTTCACAAAGTTGACTCCTCAGGCAAATGGAACTTCTTTCGGCGGTCGTGATAACAGAATGAACACTGTTACCATTGACGGTGCTGCTTTCAACAATAACTTTGGTCTTAGCACTACTCAGATTCTCCCTGGCGGTCAGGCACAGCCTATTGCTTTGGATGCAATTGAGGAAATCACCGTTAACCTTGCTCCTTACGATATTCGTCAGAGCCAGTTTACAGGTGCTTCCATTAACGCCGTTACAAAGAGCGGTACCAACAGATTCACCGGTTCCGTTTACACTTATCTCCGCCCTAAATCCTTTACAGGTAACAAGGTGGGTGACAATAAGGTAGCAGGTGCTCACGATTCTAACTCTCAGACCTACGGTGTTACTTTGGGCGGCCCTATCGTGAAGGACAAACTCTTCTTCTTTGTAAGTGGTGAGTATGAGAAATCCTCCACTCCTTCAGGCGCTTGGGAGCCTAGCTCAAACGGTGTTGCAGATGCAGCTACAAAGACTTCAAGAACTTTGGTAAGCGATCTTCAGAAGATGCATGATTATCTGCTCAATACTTACAACTATGAGGCAGGTGCATATCAGAACTTTGGCAACTTCTCAGTAAAGAACCACAAAGTTCTTGCAAGATTAGACTGGAACATCAACAAGAGCAACAAGTTCACTGTTAGATACAACGAGGTGATTGGAACAAACAACGTTCTTACCAACTCAACTTCAGCTCCTAACCCAAGAGGTTCCGGCAGAAGCTCAGCTAAGTCCGTTGCTTTTGCAAACTCATGGTACGGATTTGAGAACACCGTTAGAAGTATCACAGCCGAGATGAACTCTAACTGGGGTAGAGTTTCCAACAACTTCCTTGCATCTTACACAATGATTGAGGATAAGAGAACTTCTCCAAGTGACGTATTCCCATTCGTTGATATCTACAAGGACGGTGACCAGTACATGTGCTTTGGTTATGAGCTCTTTACTTACAACAACGATGTAAAGAACAACACCCTTTCAATTAAGGATAACCTCTCATTCAACCTTGGTTCTCACAACATTACAGTTGGTGCAAGCTTTGACCGTCTCTACTTCTCAAACGCTTACATGAGAGAGGGTACTTCTTACTACCGTTACAACTACAACAACACTAAGGACCCTGCAACAGGCATCACCTATGCAAACGGTATGGACGCTTTCTATGCAAACGCAACTCCTACCGCATTTGCAGTTCAGTATGCTTACAATGACGGCGAGGTTCCTGCAGTTGAGTTGGCATTCGGTATGGCAGCTCTCTACGCTCAGGATGAGTTCAAAGTATCTGATAACTTCAAACTTACCTACGGTGTAAGAGCAGAACTTCCTATCTACCTTAACAAACTTGACACTAACGCTGAGGTAGACGCATTCAAGTTCAACAAGTGGGACAACAAGTGGCGCAACCACTATCAGGTTGGCCAGAAGGCTGAGAAGAACTACAGCATTCAGTCCGGCAAGTGGCCTAAGTCAAAGGTTCAGTTCTCACCAAGAGTTGGTTTCAACTGGGACGTTAAGGGTGACCGTTCACTTCAGGTTCGTGGAGGTACAGGTCTCTTCTCAGGATTCCTTCCATTCGTATGGTACACCAACCAGCCTAACGGTTCCGGTATGGTTCAGTCTCCTGAGGTTACCATCACTGACTTCAACACTCTTGCTAAGAACAACATCAAGTTCAACCCAGACTTCCGTCAGCAGATTAAGAACCACCCAACTCTTCTCCCTACAACCCCGGGTAAACTTCCTAACAGCCCTGCACTTTGCGAGGTTGCTAAGAACTTCAAGATGCCTCAGGTTTGGAGAACCAACTTGGCAGTTGACGTAGAACTCCCTTGGAACATGGTATTTACAGTTGAGGAGATCTTCACAAAGGATATCAACGCTGTAATGCAGAAGAACATCAACATGGAGTATCCTGCAGGTTACTATGCAGGTTCAGATCCTCGTCCTTACTGGACAACTCAGAAGATCAACAGCAACGTTGGTAGCGCTATGCTCCTTACCAACACTCATAAGGGCTTCCAGAACTCTCTCACCGCTCAGTTGACCAAGAACGCAAGCAGAGGCTTCTCAGGTAGCATCGCTTATACTTATACTGTTGCTAAGGACGTTACTTCCAACCCTGGTTCTACTGCAGCTTCTGCATGGAGCTCCAACCCTGTAAACTCTTACCTCAACGATCCTGAGCTTGCAGCATCTAATTTTGCTGTTCCTCACAGAATTGTAGGTAACCTCTCTTACAGATTTGAGTGGCTCAACCACCTTGCAACCACCGTATCTCTCCTCTACACCGGAAGTGCACAGGGAAGATGCAACTGGACATACTCTAACGATATGAACAAGGATGGTTACACTGCAGACATGATGTACATTCCTCTCTCACCTAACGACATTAAGTTCGTAGACGCAACTTACAGCTGGACAGACGGTAACGGTAAGAAAGTTAACGTTCTCGTTCCTGCAGCTCGTCAGGCTGAAGCATTCTGGCAGTTGGTTGAGGGCAACTCTTACCTCCGCAGCCACAAAGGCCAGGTTGCTAAGAGATTCGGTTATGTTGCTCCTTGGCACAACAGATGGGACTTCAAGTTCATGCAGGATATCTTCACCAACATCGGTGGCAGAAGATTCACCCTCCAGGCTAGCTTGGACGTTATCAACGTTGGTAACCTTCTTAACAAGAACTGGGGCGCTTACAGAAGCATGGCTTCTCAGAGCTATGACAACCTCCGCCCTCTTACCTTCGTTAACAACAACGGTGGCATCCCATCCTACAAACTCAACGCCAGCGCAACTGCTAACGACCCTAACAGCGTTGTAGACAACTTCATCAACTCCAACTCATGGAAGAAGACCGCCTCTACAAGCTCAACATGGGGCATGCTCCTCGGCATTAGACTTATCTTCTAATCTAATCCCGATAGGACAGAAACAAGGACAACAGTCCAAAACAGACAAAGGGAATGGCACTGCCATTCCCTTTTCTTTTTACCCCTCCTTTCCTATTAAATCGGCTCAAATCTGACCTATTTTCTTAAAAATACGGCTCAAAATTTTGGAAACTGAGCCGATTTTTTCTGTTTCTGAGCCGTAAAGCCGGCAAACATTTATCCCTCCATCTACCGCAGAGTAAAATGTATCCAGAAAAAAGGTCAATTATACCCAAATGCTTGGAGGTAAGCCCTTTTCCGCCTTTCTTTGCTATAAAAAACGCAAAAGCTATGTCAAACACTTGTTTACCAAACAGAAATAGCTATATTTGCTGTAAAAATTTCTCAAAATTCGCAGAAACGACGAATATGGCAACAAAAATAAAGCAAATATTAGATTTAGCTCCTCGTGATTCCGTATTGTTCAGTTCTTGGCTTACTTCTCAAAAGTTAGATCCCAAAGAACAATACGCTTATATGAAGAGGGGATGGCTGAGTCGCATATCCAAAGGGGTTTACAAACTGAACGGAACAATCCCTACACTTTTGTCTGCCATCTCATCATATAATACACAACTTGGAAAGAATTGCATAATAGGAGCACATACTGCCCTGGAAATAAGAGGATACTCCCATTATCTGCCAATGGGAAAACCAACGGCCTACTTGTTTACTGAACAATCAGAGAGATTACCTAAATGGCTTCTTGAAGGTGATTGGGAAATGAATATACGGTATATGACTACATCATTCCTTGGTAATGATTTGTTAGGCGCAGAAACAATGACCATAGATCATAATAACCTCATTGTCTCTTCTCCGGAACGGGCTATACTTGAATGTTTAAACTTACCGGAAGCATCATCTTCTTTACTGGATATCTATCATATAATGGAGGGTCTTACTACACTGAGGCCCAGGCTGATGCAAACTCTGTTGGAAACCTGTACCTCCGTAAAAGTGAAACGTTTATTCCTTTATATGGCAGAAAAAGCCAACCACCCGTGGCTTCAATATCTTAACACAGCGAAGATTAGCCTTGGCGCCTCCAGATTTATGGTAACTCCAACCGGAAAATATATCCGCAAATACAATATGACCATATCAAAAGAACTTGCTGAGTATGAGTAACATTGAATCAAATATCTATTCTCGGCAGGTTGAGTTGCTTATTCGTCTTATTCCAATTATTATGGAAGAAGGTGTTTTTGCAATACATGGAGGCTCGGCTATTAATCTATTTTTAAAGAACTTACCCAGATATTCCGTAGACGTTGACTTAACTTACATTCCCTTAACTGACCGTAGGTCTAGTATTGATGACATTAACTCTCATCTACTGTCTATTGGCAATAAGGCATCTCGTTCTTTAAAGGGAATAACAATTGTCCCCAAGTTAAGCACATGTAAGTTATTGTGTGAACATCAGGGCCGACAGGTGAAAATAGAAGTAAATCAAACAAAAAGAGGCATCTTTGGAGGAGAGATACTAACCCTTCCGTTAAGTGATAAAGCTCAGAAAGAGTTCTCACTTTACTGTGAAGCTAAGATAGTGCCATTAACAATGTTATATGGTGGAAAAATAGCTGCCGCACTATCTCGTCAGCATCCAAGAGATCTCTTTGACGTTAAGTACATGGAGTTCCCTTTAAGTAAATGTAGAGAAGGTGTAATCTTCAACCTATTAAGCAGTGACAGACCTATTTATGAGTCATTAGCACCAAACTTAATAGATCAGAGAGAGGCTTTTGAAAAACAGTTTTCCGGAATGACAGATACTCCGTTTACTTATGAAGAATTTGAAGCAACCCGCTCCAACCTCATCAAAGAAATCAACTCTTTAATGGCAGAGGAAGACAAACAATTCCTCATTAGTTTTGAATCCGGCAATCCATTCTGGGAAGGATATGAGTTTGAGTACTTCAAAGATTACCCCTCTGTTCAATGGAAACTTCTTAATCTTAAGAAATTAGCAAAGCAGAACCCCAAAAAACTACAAAACGGAGTAGAACTCTTGAAAACCCACCTCTTTCCTCCGCGATAGTTTCCGTTACCACACCCTATAAACAAAAATGGCCGGAAAGACTTCAATCCTCCCGGCCATTAAATGAAAAACCTCTTATTACTTGAACTTTGAATAATCAAACCAGATACCCAGGCACTTATCTGGAGTAGAGGCAAAAGTATGCCCCGTAATGTCACACCACCTATAATCAGCCCATCCTTTTTTAAAGATTTCAAAATGAACCACATCACTTGTAGTGCAAGTGAAGGAACTAAAATAAAATGCAACACCCTCCTCATCATAAACACCTCCGGTCCATCCGGTAGAATTTGCTGTCAAAACAGAAGTTCCCAAATCATCAACACTAAACCCTTTAATAGCAAAAGGAAAATCAGAAGACTTATCACCAGCATTCTTCCATACATGCAACTGATAATCAGCAGCCTCAGCCTTATCTATTCCCTTAATCAAAACCTTAAACGTTGTCCTGAATTTCCAAGAAGATATATTTGATGTCAAAACACCTCCTGAATAGGTGTAGCCAATCCCGTCATTATAAAGCATTAACGGAGTACAATATGTCACCTCATAAGGCCCAATGTACTTCCCGTAATCGTATTCAGACCTAATACCATTAGGTGTCCAATTATAGGATCCCAACCCATTATGTCCTTCATATACCACAATCATAATTCCCGATGCAGAAGGAGTAATAGGTGAACCGCTCACTTTCCTTAAATCCCCTGGTACCCAATCAGTTCCGTTATAGGTAATAACCAAGTCCGGTGCCGCATGATCATATATGGTAATGTCACTGAACCAGATATTTATCTTATCTCCACTAACCCAGTCTTTCTTCATAGCTTTGCTCTCTCCACTAGGGGAAGCCACCTTAATATTGAGTTTAATGCCCTCATCTTTAACAGGTGCATCACTCTTTGTGCAAGCGATTAACGCCAATGCAACAACAGCCAAAATAAATACACACTTTTTCATTACATAAACCATTTAAAGGCATTCCAACTTTCCTCATCCGGCGTACCGTCATAAGGGTTAACTGAACTAACCGCTATCACCCCCTCAAGGGTAACAACATTTTCCTCGCATTCCGGCGCGAGATATTTTAGCTTTTGTTTCATATTATATTTTTGCAACCATTTGACCATCAGAAACCTCACCACCTCCCCCTAGCCCTTATGCAAATATCACAAATTTTGTCGTAAGAACAAAGAGAATTTCTCTGCCTGCTCATAATAATCAAGAGAGACTTCAGTTTCTTCTCTCTTTTTTATTATTCGAACGTTCCCTCTCCATTTCTCCATATAAGAAAACAAACAGAGCTCGGTAAGATAACGAGCTCTGTTGAAACGGTTTGTTTCTCTATTCCGTATAATCTTTATTCATAATCACCGAATTGTGTGTAGTTAAGAAAGACACCTTTGCACTTATTAATGGTAGCGTCTATGGATTTTCCAGATAAACTACAAGTCTTCTTACCCCTATATGAATCGTCATTATTATACTCGCATAATGTAAATGTGATTGTAGAAGGATTAGTACATGCAAACCTATAGTAATAGAATGCAACTCCCTCATCATCAGCCACTCCACCAGTCCATCCATTGGCCATTCCGCCACCAAAATTAAATCCTTCCCCATAGACTAATTGAATATTTTGCATACCTGAAGGAAACTCTTGGTCCGTGCCTGTGTGGGTTTCATTGTGAACTTTTAATTGATACTTACTTGAATTGGCAGAAGATAACCCTTTAATTAGAACTTTAAACTTAGTTAATGTTTTCCAACTCGACACTGGTGATGGAGTGGACAGGGTATTTGTTTCGGTAGAATAATTATAGGTAAAACCAGAACCGCCATTATCTGCTGCAACAACAAGGTTGCCACAATAAGTTGTTGCAGATTCCCCATAAACGGAGCGAGCTCCAGGAACGATATAAAAGATATCTCCCATATCAACATAACCGTAGGAACCAATATCGTTGTGTCCTTCATACAAAAGATACATAACTCCAGTTGGTTTAAGAGTAACTCCACTTCTAAGAGATCCAGCTGTCCAAGTAAGAGGTGACGTGGATTCGCAAGTAATAATTAAATCTGGATTTTCGTGGTCGCTTGCAAAATTATTATCGAACCAAATATTCAATTTGTCTCCAACTTCCCAACCGGTTTTAGCGGCCTTAGTATCAACCTCCGGATAATTTATCTTTAGATTCAAATTGATTACACCATATTTAGTAGGATTCTCATTCTTTGTGCATGAGGAAAATAACACAGCAACAACTGTTGAAAGTATTAAAATTAAATTTTTCATGATCGTCAAATTTTGGTATTGATTTAAGAGGTCCAATCCTCCTCACTTGGAGTACCATCCCAAGGATCGCCTGGGTCTACGTTTGAAATAGGGCTTTCTGCTATTACCCCTTCAAGGGTAACAGCATATTCATCGCATAGGGGTGCGTCATACTTTAGTTTTTCTTTCATAGTGATATGGATTTTTAACCAGCGTTATAATTGATTCTTCCAGCCCGGGCGGATTTCTGTCGCGATTATGCCAAATCAAAAGAACGAAGAGTCTTTTAATGAGCGTTATTTCTTAACAATGGAAGTATTGTCATTTGAAAATAATTACGATATTTGAAGGCAGAATCATTAGAAATAATAACGCTCTTTAAAACTTCCTTTGAGTACCGCTTGAAAACATCTTGTATATCAAATAGATAAAACAACGTGAAGAAGCTTAACGAATAATAATCATACAACACGCTTATGGTAACATCTAACAAAGAATTCTACGAAACTCCCTCGATGTTGATATTCGAGGTCAAGAGTGAGGGTGTAATCTGCGCTAGTGGAGACCCTTTATACGATGGGTTGGGAGACGAAGAAGATATGGATAACTAATAAGAAATGTAAGGAGGACATCAAAATGAAAAAATCATTGATTATTTTGGCGACCATCGCCTTCACATTAGTTTCCTGCAGCAAGGAAAACGCCGACATTATCCCGGATGACAACCCCGATTCTCAAACAAGTATAGTCTTTAATCTCACGGCTAAACACCCTGATGGTTCAGCAACCAAAGCGGTAAAAACTGGCTGGGAAAGTGGCGATGTAATCTACGTGTTCTTAAATAATGTAGTTGCTCCTAAGTATCTAAAGATGAGCTACGACGGTTCGGCTTGGAACACCACTCAGATGAATGGGGCAACTGAGGAATCCCTTGGACTTGTAGAGGATGCTACCGGTACTATGCGTGCCGTTTATTTGCCTTTCGGAAATTCGCTCACTGTTGGTGCTGATGGTACATCGTTCACTTTCAGTGAAACCACTTATTCCTATTATCTGACAGCCACGCTTGACTATACCGTTACTAGTGGAGAGGTATCAGGTGCATTTGAAATGGCAATTCCCGACGGCTACGTTCAGTTCTTCCTGGACGATGCAAGTGCTTCTTCCTCAACGGAGATTGAACTACGCGAGCCTCACCTCACCCCGCAGGGCATTGCTTCCATCGCTGCTGATGGAACAATAATACACACCAACGTTGCGCATGGCGCTCCTCTAAAGGGTTATGTCTATGACAAAGCTGTCAAGGAAACTGGCGAATCCAAGGGTTACCTCTTCAGCGGCATCCTTGAGACCGGGGCAAGAAACACCTCCACAAATTATGATTTCACAGTAGTTATCGGCGGCTGGGAGGGTACTTATTATGCCAAAGCCTTTACGGGGAAAACCTGGTATCGTGGAGCTTCTGAAGGCCGTGCTTTGAAGATGCCCGCACTCAGCGGCTGGACTACCATTACCAACTATCAACCCATCGATCTGGGTTGCGACGTTGACGGTAAGCGAATCTACTGGAGCAGTCGCAACCTGGGCGCTACATCCGATGGACCGGCAAATAGCTCTACCACCTATGGTAACTATTTCGCTTGGGGCGAGACGAAAAGTAAAACGAATTATCTATGGAGCACTTATGCTTGGGGCAGCGCAATCGATGAGCTTACCAAGTACAACTACGACAATAATTGCGGCACCGTTGATGGGCTCACTACCTTGGAACTTACTGACGATGCTGCCCACGAGAAACTGCATGGTATATGGCGCATGCCCACGGATGCCGAATGGACGGCACTAAGTAATACCACGGACTTCGACTGGGTACCGGACGACACAAATAAAGGCTATACTGTAACAAGTAGGATAGCGGGTTACACGGATCGCTATATTTTCCTTCCTGCCGCGGGTTATATGTGGAACGACGAACTCCGAAAAGACGCTACGGAAGGCAGATACTGGTCTTCTTCTCTTGGTACTACGATGTATGACGAACCGGGCGCCGCGAATTATCTTAGTTTACAGTCCAGCGGTCACACTTACCCGAGTAAAGGAGAGCGTTCTAATGGATACTCTGTCCGTCCCGTCTCAGAATAGGTTTGTGAGCATTTGTTGTAGAACTAGAGAACGTGATAGTGAAATAGTTACTACTAAGTAATGCATAAATAAGCCAATAGAGGCCGACTAAAAACAACTATAGTCGGCCTCTTTTTATTAGATATGGAATGAAGACAATGTCTTCTTCCTATTAAACATCGTGAACATAGCGGATATGATTTCTCATACGGTTACTACCCCAGTCTACTTTAGGACCGGCATCCGGCCATGTGAAATAATAACGATTGGATGTATTATACCAAGTCCAATAATAACCTTGATCAGCTCGAAAATCACTGCTATTATTCCACTTCCATCCTCCACTATAAGAAGCCGTACCTGTATTATATAGAAGCACAAATCCTTTCCCGATATATTTTAAGTAGTCTGTAACAGTACCAGAGGATATATCACTTCCGATATCGGAAGCTTGTGTCTCATCTGGAGGCAAAAGCAAACAATACAGGTGACCAGGAATGGTTATTTTATAATAACGATCAACTCCGACACTCATTGTTGTGCGGCTATTTACTAGATAGTTCCATTCGTAAGTATCTACTCCGGAACCCAATCTTTTTGGAATTCTCCAATTATTTATTCCATAAAGAGAAAAATTTTCTCTTAAACCAGATTCGAAATAAAAATCAAACCATGTTCGCTTTGAAACAGCCTTAGCATCAGTAGCATTATTATAATTCGTTGTATTGGTTTGTCCCCAATGAGTGAATGGCTCCGTAAATGAATAAATATATTGGCTATTAACAACCTCAGCACCCAAGTCTCCGGGCGAGAAGTATACTTTCTTGCCTGAAGCAACTGTAAAAGTATAGAGGTTAACGTCTACTGTAGGAGCGTAGAATTTGCCATTAAGAAATCCGCCGGATGGGGCAGTCTTGCTTCCCGAATAAACCTTTCCATTTTCATCAATAACCTGAAAGACTATAACATCTCCAGGATTTGAGTCAAAGCGCAATGCTGAGTAAATGTAATTGTTTGGTAAATTGTCAGATCGTGAAATTGTAATTGGGCCATAAGTGGGGGAGTTGGTCAAAACATTGTATTGGGATATCAACTTGTTATTCTCAGAGAAGATTCTTACGAATCGGATGCCGCTTATCTCATTACTACCGCACTTAAAAGTGAATTTAAATATGCTCTGAAGATTCTCGAGGGTTGCAGAAGATGTGGTAATGATATCGTCTGAAATACTAGTTATTACCACGTTTTCACCCTTTCCGGCATCAATGACGTTATCAATTGAGCCATCTTGTGAAGAATAGTTAACAACACCGTCTTTGTTGGTGTTATACAAGACGGTTATGATATCTCCTGCGGCAAATGAGCTACCAGTAAATGTCCCAGTAAAGCTTATTGTTTCTTTGCCTTCAGATGCCGGATGAAGAGTGTCGTTAAAAATAGATCCCTCCTTAGCGATATAAACGTCTTCTGTAGTTTTGAAAGTAGATATAAGTTTATTATGATCACTATTCTCTGTTACAGCCTTAGTTGAAGGATTATTAACAGGAATAATTATCCGATACTCCTTTATGGGGGCATTCTCACTTTGAGACTCTTTTGAACAAGAATCCAAACTTAGAGAAGCTATAATAGCAACCGCAAATATTAAACTAAAACACTTTTTCATAATACTTTTCTCCTTTTTTATTACTCGCCATCCCCCAATATTATCGTCCAAGTTGCCAACTCATAATCATCACGACTGGTACAAACCATTTTTTCTGTTTCTACCTGGAGGGTTTCAATTTCAGGTGTTTTGTAATCTTTTTTCATATAAGGTGCTCCCTGATTGTGTTGCATTAAATGTTCGTTAAAAGTTCGTTAAGTTTTCTTCGCATTTTTTGTAAATGAGGTGAATTGTACGATATTTGCACGCCAAATTGAGAAGGTATTTTTAACGAAGGTTAAAAATACTGACATTGAAAAGCACAAAGAAACAAACTAAAAACATAATAATAGGATTTAAAGAGATATACATAAGATGAAGACCAAGACAAAACCAAAAGAATTCTATGAATCTCCTGCGGTGGCTATCCTCGAGTTCAAAAGTGAAGGAATAATTTGCACCAGTGACCAAGATGGTGAAGGAGAGGGCTATGAAGGCTGGGATTAATAATTAAAAATGGACATTATTATGAAAAAGATATTCATTTATACCGCAATATTTGTAACAATTGCAACAGCTTGCAGCAAATTAGAGAATAAGCCTATCCAAAAAGGAGATGAGAAGGATTCAGACGTTAAGATGGTAACAGAAAAAGTAACTGGAACCCGTGAGTCTTCCTCTAAGGTTACTATATCAAATGATGCAACTCCAGCATTCTCTTGGACAGTTGGTGATAACATTGCCGTTCATGTAACTAACGGCGTCACAAACAAGTATGTCTTCACCTCAGACGCAGGTGCATCCGGCGCCTCGACATCAGCTGCAACAGCCTCTTTTACTGTTGCTTATGAAGAGGGGTATGCTCGCGATGCATTTGCAATTTACCCTAGTACCATAGTAAGTGCTTCTGCTGCCAATTATGGTCAGAGTGGACAACCGCTTGATGTGACACTTCCTTCTAGCTACACATTAGATCAGGTAACAGGAACAACCTCCCCTTGTCCGATGATAGCAACCAATACCGCCGGCTCCGGTTGGACATTCAAACAACTCTGCGGCTTACTTCGTTTAACAGTAAACAACATTCCACCTAGTGCAAAACGTTTGGAAATAGACTTTGATGGCAAAAAGGTTAGCGGAGATTTTTCTCTTGCAGCGCCTGTTTCCCCGGAAACGTCTTTCATTGCAACATCTGATGACGAAACTCACGATATCATTACTATTATAAAAGATGGCTCTGACGTAACTCTAAATAACAATGCTTGGTTGGACGGGTTGGTTCTCAACATTTCACTCCCGACGGGTACCTACACCAATATAATCATTACTGCTTACGATGCACTTAGCGGAGGGAAAGCCTTACTTTCTATGACTCGCCCTTTCGCCTATACGGCATCCAAAACGCGCGGCAAGAAACAGACTGCATCCTTCCCCGTTTTCTCTGTAAGCGCCTCAAAAAGAGTACTTTTCGCCCCGGGGAATCTTCAATATAACTCTGTTGAGACTCCAAAATGGCGTTTTGCTGAGCACCAGTACACAATGATAGGTGCTGCTAGGTGGAGTACCTCAGGTTGGATGGATGCCTTTGGTTGGGGCACATGGACAGGTGATTCTCCAAATCCAACAAATACTTCAACTAATTCTTCTGATTATACATGGGATTCAAAAGATTTTGTTGGTGACCCTACTGGTAATGGTTACACATGGTACACTCTGTCGCAAAGTGAATGGTCTTATCTTATAAGCCGCTCTTATATTGTTACTATTACAGATCTCGGCACAGGTGTTTATGGTGCCATATTACTTCCAGATGATTGGCCTTCTCCCACTTCACTACCAACTCTGACTAATATCAGAACATATGATGCTGGAAACAAAATCACATTGGACCAATGGAAGGGATTTGAGAATTATGGTGCCGTATTTCTTCCTGCGGCAGGCAACTATAGTAAAAACTCACCTTATGATAATAATAATCCTAACAAATTGCGTTATTTATCAGGAACATCCAAAGATGGCACAAATGCGTACATTTTTAAAAGCAACAATAGTAAATATACACCAGCTATTGAAGTTAACTATGATGTAAAGGCTTCGAAATTTTCAGTCCGCTTGGTTCGAGAAGTTGAATAATGGGTAGTTAACTCTCCCTTAAATTTTAATAGAGTGTAGAATAAGGAGTTAATAGGTGGTGTTATTTGAAATTGTGGATGGTATCTTGAAATGAGGCCAACATAAAAATAATAACAAAGCGGGAGGAACAAATATTGGTTCTCCCGCTTGTTTATTATATAAAGTATTTTCGTTTCGCAGTTTATTTATCGTAAATTGGACGGATTTGGCGACCATGAGCACGGTATTGCCAACTGCGTTCTAGAGAGCCGGTAGTGGTGTAAACGTCCATATAGTAGGCTCTAGTTTCATTGTAAGTTGTAGATGTCCAATAAGCACATTTCTTAGGATTATCAGAAGGGTTCCTGTTGTCTGCAGCCTGCCAAAAACCTGAAGAAGGAAGGAAAATGGAACTTGTTCCGTTTACAAACTTAACACCCTTTCTTGCAGAAGGTGTCAGAAATTGAGCAGGATCTGTTCCATAAACAGGGCCAACGGTTTCTGTAGTGTTGCCTGCATCAATAATGGTAGCAGCGCCAAACGCATCAAACTCAGCGCGAGTTGGCATTCTCCAACCATCTCCGAGATAAGCCCTTGCTGCATCGTAAATTAAATAGTTGCCAGTTAGGTTGTTGCTGCTGCCAAGAATAGACTTGATTGGAACGTAAGAGCCATCTCCGTAATCGCGATAACCATCAAATCCGTACCTTTTATACTGTTCCGGTTCAATCAAACCACCCCATTGCAAGTAGAGGCCAACTCCGTCAACCGCAGTGGCGCCGAGGTTCCAGTTAGCCCACTTCTTTCCGAAAAACTCTGTAAGTGTTGGGGTTGTTACAGCCTGAGTCCAACCACTAGCCATACCCAAGTTGATACTCTTCTTACCTGTAAGTGTTTTACCTGTAAATGACTTTGTTACAGCCGGATCTCCGTCTGAGAAGAGAACAAATTTATGAGTTTGTGCGGTGGTCCAATCACTCTGAATCATTCCGGTAAAGGACATTCCGGACTTTGTACCCTCCTTATTCCCATAGGTATAGCCCCACAACGGCTGGCCACCCAGCAATGTTGTAGTTGAGAAAGTTCCCTCTTTGAATGATGAGCAGGCAACAGGTTTAATGCTCTCAATAGAAAGACGGTATTTCTCATTGGAATAGTAGTTTGCACCGTCTTTGTCTATGAAGAAAAATACAAATTTATCCGGTATTCTCAGCACAAAGTTAGATTCAAAGTTACCCACATCTCCCTGAGGGACAATGGTGTATTCCGTATCCGGATCGCTGAGCATATAGTACGTGAAGATAGGAAGTCCGTTAAGTGCCGGATTGGTATTACCTGCAGATCTGAAGGTTACACCGCCTGCTCCGTCAGAGGTAATGGTTACGCCGCCGTATGGGAAGTAAACTCCATACATTTTGCCGGCGGTTCCCAGTTCGTTGGCATCTGTAAGAGCACCACCAAGAGCACCATCCCACTTTTTTGTAGACTCATTATAGGTAAGAACAACATACTTTGAAGGATTCAGATAACCTGTTGTTGAGCCGGCTGTTACGTTGAAGAAAACGTAAATTTTATCTCCGTTTTCCCAAGCGGTTTTAACGACCTTGGTATCTGCGTCTCCATTCTTAACAGTTACATTGAACTTTAAAGACTTAATGTAGGCTGGAGCCTTCTCTTCCTTAGTACAAGAGGTTAAGGAGATTGCAAGAATTCCTACAAGCAAAACTCCACAAATGATTGATAAATACTTTTTCATAGAGCACTTGTTTTAAAAAAAGAATGGGAATGGAGCGCCCCAGGATTCATCCTCGTCGCCTCCTACATTGTCAAAGCCTATATAGCCATCTTCACTGGTGGCTATGACTCCTTCTGTAACCATTTTGATTATATCGCACTCAGGCGATGTGTAAAACAATTTCTTCTTCATAATGAGTAAAATTGTTTGTTATGTTTATTCTCTGACAATTGTTAAAAACAACTCGGCAAAGTTATTCATTATCCGTTGAAAAAGAAAAACTGTTGCTCAAATCTGAATCCCTGTAACAGAAAAGAAATCGGGAAGATTATTCAAAATCCCCCCGATTTACTTGCCTTTATATTATCTAAAAAAGGTTAATCAATCTCAATCTCACGAATTAGACGAACTGATTGACCGAATTTACGCAAACGGTCATTTGTGGCAGAAAACAACATGCTTCCACTCCAAAACTCAAGACACCCACCCCTCTTTTCAGAACTACCATAAGGGATTGAAGTACTTGTCCAATAATGGCCTTCATTCAAATACGAAGCAGAAAATGAGTTACCATCTCTTACATGGGCTGCCGGAAGGAAAATACATCCCAACCCCTCCAACAGAGTCCAATCGTCTGCATCAAACACATTATTTTCATAACTGCCACCCGATGGCTTTTCATATACAATATTCCTCATAGCATCTCCTATCCAACCATCAGGAAAAATGACCAATCCTTTTATATCATTAGTTGTAACTCCACGAAGAGTTGCAAAGCAGTATAATTTCTTGGTCAACCCTCTATAAGTAGGACTTGTATATACAAGATTACTCCTATTCAACAGGTATGACATTTCCTCAGATGTCCAAAGACGCCATGAATAACCTCCGCCATTAGTTATCTTATCTGGCGAACTTCCTGATGCTGAATGGTATACACCCCAGTCATAATTTGCACCTTCTCCAACCATTGATTCCCTATAATAACTATCACTATTTGTGGAAGTCATATAAGGATATTTGTCGTTATAACCGCTTGTGCCCCAACCAAAAACATCACGAACCACATCCTTATCACCAGACTCATTGTATTTTGTAAAGCCTGCAACAGTTACATTTCCCTGATAGTTCGTTCCGCTACTTGGTCCATCCCCAAGAAAGTCATATTGATGCTCTGCAAAGCGCCAAGATCCAGAACCGTCAGCATTGCCTAAATACTGAAGATTTCCAGGCGCAAAAAGAACATATTTAGAACTACTTACAGAGAAGTAATATACTCTAGCCAAAGCGAGTGAAGACGTTCTGTAAAAATTACCGGAAGCAAGTGTCACGCTGTTAGCCTCTTTCATATAAACTCCGGAAGCCGTTTTTGCAGTAATTCTGACAGCTGTAGGAGTGGCACTTCCGCTAATAGCTACATAGATTTCGCTCTGTGATGTTGGTGTAATTACATATTTTTCAGTTGCTCCAGAGATTAAACGTACACTCAGTTTTGTAACGCTGCTGGTAATATCATCTGAACCATCTGTAAATGAGAGTTTCCAAATACAAACACTCGGGGTCATTGTTACCCCAGTAGGAAGAGTTGCTACTCCTGATGATACGGTCAAAGTTCCCGTACCACTGCTGGCTGCGTAGTTGTCTTTAATATCATTAAGCGTTCCTATCTGGCCGGTTTTCAGGTCTTTCTCATCATTCCAGTAGTTGTATGGGAAACCGAAAGTAATGGTGCTTGCATTCTTTGGGTCCGTCATTGTAACACTGATGGTTGCGTTACCGCTCCCATCTACTGCAATTACAGTAGCCTGAGCCTTAACCTCAGCATCTGAGGTATTTATGTACTTAACCCAAATCTTATCACCCACTTCCCATCTTGTTGAGATTGTTCCGTCACTGGTTTCATTCATCACAGTTTTTGTGCTGATTCCAGGAGACGGTGCAAGAGTGGTAACGAGTGTTACTTCTTTGTTCTCAGAAGAGATTTTCTTATCCTCTTTTGTGCAGGCAGAAAACAATGTGGCCATCAGCACAAAAGTCACCAAAATATATTTTATTGTTTTCATGGATTTCTCTGATTTAAAGTTAATTAAAAGAAGAACGGTGCTCCGCCACCGCCAAAGTTAAACGGATCTCCACCGTTATCAAAGTTACCAGGACCTCCAACTCCACCACCGCTTTCACAAACGACGCCTTCACTGATTATCTCTAGAACGTCTGTCTCCGGAGATAAGTAAAATTGTTTTGTTTTCATAGTACGTATATTATTTCACTGAACCGCAAAGTTATTCATTAAAAACAAAACAGACAACCTTTTCTGGTAGCCATTTATACATAGTAATCCTCCTAAAACCCTGTTACACAACGTATTCTCCTGGCGGAATTTAAGGATAATTATTAGTTTATTGTTTCATTTTCTTTGCAATGTCCCCAATCAGACACCCAAATAATGAAACGGGAGAGTCAAATTGACCCTCCCGCTTATAGAAAAAGTAAACGCCTTAGTTCAACTCATGTACTAAACGGACAGATATACCGTAACGTTTAAAAGTTCTGTTGTGCGGATCAAATCCGTCATTGCTGAATCTCAGGCAGTAATTTTCGTCATCATCATAAATTGAACTTGAAGCATAGTAGCCGGTTGGATCATCTGTATAACCATAGCCGCCCTCAATGAAGTAGAGATAATTACTATATCTAAAGCCGCCAACTGGGAGGAATACACAGCCCGCATTTTCAAGATTCGTCCAACCCGCAGAGGTTACTGTAGCTCCCCAACCTTTGGCTCCACTATTTGCATAGTTACCATTACTGATAGTATTGGTGTTCCATGTTACACCACTAGGCGTACCGCCGGCATAGCGATCTGGAAAAATGATAAAACCCTTAATTTCATTCACAGTTGCTTTTGTACACAAAACATTCAATATGGCCAATGTAGAACCACCGGTGTTAATTACAATCTGTCCACCACGTTTTCTATAATTTTCATGATTGATCTCATCTTTTCCGGTCAAATACTTCCATTCCGGATCTGATAAGGTTTTCCAATAGTTCTTGCCGCGTCCCCCAATATTGTTATTACCCCAGTCTACAAAAGAACCTGAATAATCGCCCGAGCCCATATCAATGCCATAACTCGGCGCAGACGTGCTAAATCCAAAGAGATCAACTGTACCACTAGATGTTGATAAAGTTCCTTTACCATTTACTGCAATATTACCTGAATTTACGCCAATAATGTCATATTGGTGAGTCGCAAAATTCCAAGTCCAATTTGAGCCATCATATGAAGCCTGTAAGTTACCCGGAGCAATGATAACTCGCTTAGTATCACTTACTGAGAATACATGCACTTCATCCATTGCAAGCCCTTCTGTTCTATACAATTTTCCCGATGCCAAAGTAACACCGCTTTTCTCTTTCATATACGCCTTTGTTGCTGTAAGGGCAGCAATGCTTACATATTTAGGAGTTGCACTTCCGTTGAGCGCTACATAAATGTATTCCAACGAAGATGGTTTTACAACATATTTTTCAGAACCAGAGTCAGAGCCTAAGAAAACGCTGAGTGTTGTCACACTGCTAGTTATATCGGTAGCACCATCTTTTAATGAGAACTTCCAGATGCAAATGCTTGGAGTCATTGTCACTCCTGTAGGAAGGGTTGCATCTCCTCCCGATACGGTTAGCGTACCTGTACCGCTGCTGGCTGCGTAGTTGTCCTTTATATTTTCAAGCGTGCCTATCTGGTTGGCCTTCAGGTCTGTATCGTTATGCCAATAGTTGTACGGGAAACCAAAAGTGATAGTACTTGCATCCTTAGGGTCAGTCATTGTAACACTAATGGTTGCGTTACCGCTTCCATCTACTGCCGTTACAGTTGCCTGAGCTTCAACGTCTTCATTGGATGTGTTTTTATACTTAACCCAGATGTAATCACCCACTTCCCAAGTTGTTAATATGGTTCCGTCACTGGTTTCATTCATAACAGTTTTTGTATTGATTCCAGGAGCCGGTGCCAAAGAGGTAACCAATGTAACCTCGTTATTTTCAGAAACCACCGAGTTGTCCTCTTTTGTGCAGGCTGTAAAAGTTGTTACAACCAGCGCAAGAACTCCTAAAATATATTGTGTTGCTTTCATGGATTTCTCTGATTAAAAGTTAATTAAAAGAAGAAAGGTGCTCCACCGCCACCACCAAAGTTAAATGGATCTCCACCATTACCAAAGTCACCGGGACTTCCAACTCCACCACCGCTTTCACATACTACACCTTCGCTAATTATCCCTAGAACGTCTGTCTTTGGAGATAAGTAAAATTGTTTTGCTTTTGTTTTCATCTTATGTGTATTTGTTCTGTACAAATTTATTCAATATCTACATAAAAAGAAAGAGCCCGGTGCAAAACCGAGCTCCCTTTTTCTTAATGTTCAAATCTATAGACTTTATTCAACGTCGCGAACATAACGAATATGATTTCTCATTTTGTTAGAACCCCAATCGACCTTAGGACCAGCATCTGGCCAAGTGAAATAATAACGATTAGAACTAGTAAAGTAAGCCCAATAAAATCCCTGCTTAGCATAAGAGCCAGTGCTACTGCCCCAAGACCACTTATTATTAGAGTACAGTCCTCTATTTGTATTAAAAAGAAGCACAAATCCTTTTCCAAGATATTTTGCGTAGTCAGTAACAGTTCCCTCGGTTAAATCCTCGCCGATATCGGAAGCTTGTGTCTCATCAGGAGGTAAAAGCAAGCAGTACTGATGATCAGGAATGGTAACTTTATAGTAAGGATCAACACCACTATCCAAATTTGTGCGATAAACTAAATTGTTCCACTGATACGGTTTTGGAACTCCCGGAAAACTGGTCTCACTCGCACCTAGATTTTTCCAAGTTATTCCATAAACTGTATTAGTAGCAAGGCCACTGTCTATATACATATCAAACCATACTCGTTTTGTAGGAGCAGTTGAACTTATGTTTCCATGTTCCCAATCGGTAAAAGGTTCTGTAAATGAATATACTCCATTATCAACGCCCAAGTCACCAGGGGAGAAGTATACTTGTTTACCTGTGGTTTCCACAGTAAATTTATAGTCTTTAACAGTCACTGTCAGAGCATAGATCTTCCCCATTTCAAAGCCACCATCCGGGGCATTATATAAACCGGAATATACCTTTCCGTCAGCAGTTACTACCTGGAATGCAAGCTGGTCGTTGCCGGATGTAAATTTAAGCATGGCTTTAACAGGATTGTTCATATCTGTCGCACTGGAAACTGTATAAGGACCGTATGTTGAACCACTATACAACTTATTATTGCAAGAGAACAGACGTACAAATCTAAGGTTATTATTTAAAGGATTGTTGCTATTGTTACCATCCTCAAAGGTAAATGAGAAAATACTTTGATCGTCACTAAGAGTTATTGTCCTTTTAACGCCTTTTGTATTTTTTGCCTGATAGTTAAATGATAAAATGCCTACTTTGAGAGAGTTTCCTCCACTTATAGCATCATACGCAACAACGTATATGTTAGAATAGTCTCCGGTTGGAAGTGAAACATTCAGCACTAGACTATTTCCTTCATTCAAAAGAGGAACGTCTGTTCCATCTTTGGTAATTGTGATAGTAGTTGAATTACTACCACTGGCATTTGATAATGCAATTGTAGATGTGCCATCTCCCTTTACTGGAGATGGGATGGTAAAATTACCTGCCACATTCTTTCCGTCAAAATCAATTTCCAATCGTTTGGTGCCAGCAGGAATGCTATTTACGGTAAGACGCAATAGACCACAGAGCTGATAGAAATCCCAACGGGTTCCTGTGTTGTAGGCTATCATAGGACAAGGAGACTTTTCTCCGTTCGCATCCGTCACTTGATCAAGTGTATAGTTAGCTGGAAGCGTTACATCAAGGGAAGTGCCACTCTGACCATAATTGGAAGCAGAAGCATTTACTATGTTACTTGGGTAAATGGCAAATGCATCGCGAGTATATCCCTCTTCATAAGTTACTGTGAAAGAAGCAGAAGGTTCTGCAACGTCCGCCCCGGAAGAGGTAACATACTTATGGTCATCGCCCTTTGAAACATGAACGGCAACAGCATCACCTACACTCCATTTGAAAATTGAAGCATTATCGTTATCAATTGTTGCCTTAGAGGATACCTTACGGCCACCTGAGATCTTTTCTGTTATCATAACCACGTCAGAATCCGGCTCTTGTCCCTTCTGAATAGGCTCGTTCTCTAATTTGCTACATGAAAGTGTAATAGCTGCAAGCAGGGAGGTATAAATAATTATCTTTTTCATGTTGATTCCGATTAATTTGTTATTCCCATTCATCATCATAACCATGGCCCTCACCACTTTGACATACGATACTTTCTGTGATTAACTTAAGAACCTCTGTCTCTGGAGAGATATAAATCTCCTTTGGTTTCATTTTGGTCTTCATCTTTCTTACGCTCCTTTAACCTATTTTTAAGTCTTTAGTTACGTTTTTGTGTATCTCACGATTAAGTAATATTAACCTTCATTATTTTTTCCATCTTACCGCCAGAACCAATAAAGACAAAACAAAAATGGTCGGGAAGTTTTTCTCTTCCTGACCATTCAAAGAATTTATTAAGTACTTCTTCTATTCGTGAATTAGACGAACGGAGCAATAATAAGCATAGGTAGTAGAAGGGGTCTTATTTTCAGAACTTTCACTATAACCACAATCGTAGAAATTCAAATAATAAGCCTTACTGGGACCATCCTCAGTCGTATACCAATAATATCCATTATCACCGGCCTCATCCCAATATTCACCCATATATCCCACAGAACAATATCCTGAAGCGGGCAAGAATACAAATCCTTTAGAAATGTAAGTTTCTAAATCAACATCTTCTGTTATGTAATCTTTGTCTTCTTCCAAATCCGCCACATCTATTAACGTCGCTCCGTCAGGTGGAAGCAACATACCAATCTGGTCTCCATCACTACCTAAATCAACTATATAGCATCTGTGAACCCCTGTATTCATCGTCCGACCATCAAAATATAAATAGTTCCACTCATCAAATGTCATAGCTTTCCAACCTAAAATACCGTTAACCGTGAACGGACGAGGAGTTTCGCTTGCTGTTGCTATTTCATTCCAAGTAAAGTAGCCGCGTGCAGATGTTTCTAATGGTGAGCTATTATAACCAAGGCTTCCACCATTGGTATTGAAAGGCTTGGCTTCAAAAGCATAAGTCTCACTGCCGCTACCAACTGTGTATGCCGCATCTGTCTTAACCAAGTTGCCGGGGGAGAAGAATACTTTCTTTGTATCACTGACAGAGAATGATACCATTGCTGTCGTAAGCTTCTTGGCATGAGCGCGTTTAGCAGAGTATGGAACGGTAGGAGCACTTATGCTATTAATGTTACGGATTGCAGCCACTTTAGTCGTACTACCTACTGGCGTGATGTACAAATAATCATACGTGCCCGTAGGCAGCGGAATGTTAACGGTCGCAGTCGTGGTTCCGACTGCGAAGGTAATGGTGATTTTGTCTTCGCCGTCAGCAGGAGTGTCTGTGGCTATTATGGATGTGCCTGGCGTAACGGCAGACGCGATGGAGAAGGCTCCATTGACCTTCTTGCCCGGGAACTGGATTACCATACCGGTCGCATCGGAGGGGATGCTATTCACCGTTAGGCGCAACAGGCCACAGAGCTGGCTAAAGGTCCAGCCGTTGCCAGCCTCGTTGGTGGCAATCATCGGGCAAGGAGTCTTGGTTTCACTTACCTCAGCCAGTGTATAGCTGGCGGGCAGAGTTACATCAAGGGCCGTGCCGCTTTGGCCATAGTTTGCCGCATCCGTTGCCACAATAGAGGCGGGATAGATAGCGAAGGCATCACGTGATTGACCATCGGGATAGGTGACACTAAATGTTGCAGATTTACTGCCGCCAGATGCAAGTGCCGTTGTTGTATAGTATTGTCCGTTATTTACATGAACGGCCAGTTGATCTCCAGTACTCCATGTAAACTTGGCATCAGCATCAATGTCTGCCTTTGAGGACGGATCTACATTGGCTGAAACTTTCTCAGTAATCATTACTACATCAGAGTCTGGGTCTACATCCTTCTGGAGAGGTTCATTTTCTAATTTGCTGCAAGCGGTTGCAACTGTTGCAAGTATTGCTGTATAAATGAATATCTTTTTCATGGCTATTTCAGTTTAAGAATCCCACTCCATATCTTCTCCGCCAGCATTCTGGTTGCTGGTTGTCATAATACCTTCACTCAGAAGTTCATAAACTTCGGTAACGGGAGAGAGGTAAATCTCCTTTGGTTTTGTGTTGGCCATCATTGTGTGTATTTATTTGATGTTGTGCAATTTATGGTTGTGCACTTAATTGGTTATTGTTTTGTTTCTTCAATAATTATTAGTTCTCTGAGGGTCTAATTTGCTGATTTTATGAGGCGGACAGGGTAATAAATGTTGGAATTAAGGGACTGGCTGGACTCTTTAATTGATATTGTAATTACCGAGGTAACGGCAAAATGAAAAAACCTTTCTAAAGATTCATCAGGCATATAATAGTCTGTTAAGTAAGCCCATGGCATTGATATCGGCCCCGTAAAGGTTCGGCCAGGCATATAATTACCCGTACCAGGCAGGAATACACAACCATAGTTTGAAATTAGATAATTAAGAACCGATAAATTTATGGTACTTAAATTCTCTATATTCTTTTTTCCGACATTTGAAGTTACAATATCCGGACAAACAATATGAGCGCCATCTCTTAGCAATACTAAGCCAATAATATCTACGTCTGTATCAACTACATTGACAAAAATAAAGCAACCTCGTTGACTATTGACGGGATCTCCTGTTATGGAAGTCCCATTAAAATAAATGGCTGTTTGAGGGTTGCTCCAAACAAAAGCTCCCCACTCGGACTGAGATGGTAACTTCCAACCAGCAGGAAGTTTTGAGAGTTCCGCACTTATTGTTGAAGCCCTGAAATAGTATTTATTAACGGAAGAACTTTGGCCAAAATAACCCAAGAATTCGGTGGGATTACCTTCTGTAAAAGAATAAGTAACATTGACACCATCATCTTCTCTCTTTAGGGTGCCTGGGGCTATCCAATAACCACGGAAGGCCAATTTTGTATTATCTACAGTAACCTTCTTGCCGTGAGCTCTTTGTGCGGTATAAGTAGGGGATGGATTTAAGGTTGTAGGGGCGGTACTGCTGAGGTATTTAATTACCTCTGACAATTGTTCTGATGTGCTGTTAAGATAGGATACAGCAATTTTTTCATACTCGCCAACCGGGAGTGGGATATTGATTGTGGCTGAGGTCAGTCCGGTCATTCCGGTAACAGTAATCTTATCCTCTGTAGTAGAAGAAGCTGTTGCAATGGTTGAAGTTCCAGGATTTGGGGTTGCAATAGAAAAGTTTCCGCAAACCTTCTTTCCTTTGAAGTCCAGCAAAATAGAGGCAGTTCCGGATGGTATGTTCTCTATCGAGAGGCGGAGTAAACCGCAGAGCTGTTTGAATGTCCAACTTGCTCCTGTATTATCTGCAATCATTGGGCAAGGGGTGGTTTCACCAGTCACTTTAGCAAGGGGATAACTTGCCGGAAGGGTTACCGTAAGTGTGCTTGTGCCGGTGTTGTACGAGTCTGCGTTTACGATAGTGCTCGGGTAAACAGCAAAGGCATCACGGGTATATCCTTCGTCATAGGCAACCGTAAATGAGGCTGAGGGGCCGGAAGTGGAGGCTCCTTGTGCTCCAGCATCTGATGTGAATACAAATTTTGGAGTTGCCCCATCAGTAACGTGAACTGCTATGTTGTCACCTTCAGTCCATGAGAAGGTTGCTCCTTCATTAGCAATTGTTGCCTTTGACGCTGGATCCACGCTGCCGGAAACTTTCTCAAATATCATTTTTACCCCACTAGGATCTTTGACTTCCTGAGAAGATTCGTTATCTAATTTGCTGCAAGCAGTTGCAACTATTGCAAGTATTGCTGTATAAATGAATATCTTTTTCATAGCTGTTTCAATTTAAGAATCCCACTCCATATCTTCTCCGCCAGCATTCTGGTTGCTGGTTGTCATAATACCTTCACTCAGAAGTTCGTAAACTTCGGTAACAGGAGAGAGGTAAATCTCCTTTAATCTTGTTTTGGTTTCCATCTTTGCACTGTTTATTCTGGGTGCAAATATCAACAATAATACCAGAAGAAAAAAGTATTTGAGGTTCTTCCGTGGGTGATTTAACGAATTCTTAAATAGATGCTCTGAGGGGCTTTGCAGAGCGGTTGTTGGGGTGAGGGGAAACTATCGCGGAGGAAAGGGATAGATTCCTATAGGAAATATGTCAAATACACGGGCAGATACTTGACGGATTCAATGCGTGTATAGTCTTTGGTATAGATGAGATATCTGTCGTTGGTTATTCGGGAGGAATACTTCTTACAGAATTCATTTAAAGAAGTATGCGCCTTGTAAGAGGATGACTTTACCTCAATAGGCATAATCTTAGTGCCGCGGGAGAGAAGGAAGTCTACTTCATAGTTATGCTTTCTGCTTTCGGTAGGCCAGACATGGTAGAATAGTTTGTTGCCGGAAGCTGTGAGCATCTGTGCCACGACGTTTTCGTATAAATAGCCCAGATTGGTTGACAATTTGTTGCTCAACAGGTGTTCGTAAATGGTATTTTCCGTGAATGCTTTGTCTCGGAATGCAAGTGTTACGAAAAGGCCGGTATCCCCAACAAACATCTTGTAATGCTGTAGTTCCTCCGTGCTGCCGAGTCCGACATTTGGATCGTCGCTGTGGTGGGATACATTTACGGTCTTTGACTTCTCCATCTCGGAGATGAGTTCAATAAAATCTTTCGCATGGGCTCCTGGGAAAATGCTGGATATCTGATAGCGGGAAGTGTTACTGTTGAGTTGGGCCGGAATGGCGGCGAATATTCTTGCGGCTTTGCCAGTTGGGTCAATTTTACCAAAGTCTTCATCGTACAGATCTAGAATCAAGCGCTTTGTTTGGTCAACAACCTCAAAGTTGTTGGATGAAATATAGGCGTCCACCGCCTGAGGCATACCTCCCACGAGCATATAAAGGCGGAAATCCCGCATTAGTTTGCGGTGCGCCTCTTTCAGCGGCTGGGGTTGCTCCCACACAGAGCGGAGTAGCGGGATTGTGGCCGTGTCTCCCAGTGCCCATCGGAATTCTTCGTAGTCCATAGGGAACATTGTTATCCGCTCTTCTTCACTGGGAATAAGGATGTTCTTGGTGTTTTTCCGGATAGAGATGAGGGAACCTGTTTCTATGTAGTCGTATCGTCCGTCTTCTACAAATGACTTGATGGCCTGACGAGCTAACGGTTGGAATTGCACTTCATCAAAAACAATCAGGGACTTTCGTTCTACCAATTTGATTCCATACACAAGTTGGAGTCTTAGAAAAATATAATTGAGATCAGAAATGTCATTGAACAAATCCTTTACCTCTTTAGAGCATTTGGTGAAGTCTATAAAAATGAACGTTTCATACTCGTTTCTGGCAAAAGTTCTGACTATAGTGGACTTTCCGATACGACGCGCTCCTTCAATCAAAAGGGCGCTCCTGCCATTACTGTTTTTCTTCCACTGAAGAAGACGGTTGTAAATTTTGCGTTTGAAAAGTCTTTCAGGTTCCATAATAACAACTTTTTATATTACAAAGATAGTTTATTTTGCACACCCCTCAAAATTTTCCAAGATATTTTTCTCAAAATCCTCAAAATGGTTGCGATGGTTTTTTTCAAAATCCTCAAAGATGTTTGGCCCCTTTTGGGCTTTTTTATTTGCAAAGAAAAGCGGAAAAGTGCTTGCCTCCAAGCATTTGGGTAAAATTGACTCTGTGGCGGGCTAAGTGGGTGGAGGTGAGGGGTTTGGAGCGGTTGTTGGCTGATGTGGCTTAGGGTAGCGGCTGGCTGGCGGGCCTTTGGTTTGTTGTGGTGAGGGAAACTATCGCGGAGGAAAGTTATAATTTAAAGCAGGTCTCTACTAGAGATGTGAGTTGCTCCTGGGAAAGGTTGGAGATACCGGTCTTTTCTATTAGGGAGAATGCTTTTTTGTTCTTGCCGATAACGAATTTCCGTTCCTGGCCATCTATTGTTGCAAGAAGGTGGAAGTTGCCTTTGTATGTTGCAACTATTTGTATGTGAGAGACCGTATGGCCGTGAAGGGTTATTGCCGGTGTTTGTTCATCTGTTGTCATTTCTCCCCAGGATTTAAGATGGTTAAAGATTGTTGTCTCAACTCGGCCAATCCATTGTTCTGGTACTTCGTTGTTTGCGGCAATAGAGCGGAATTGTTTTAGGGTAGTTGCAATATGGCGAATAATGGTATAGGGGCGCCTAATTCCGTTGTCTTTAGCAAACAAGAGGACATCCTCTTTTGTGAAGTTTCTGAGTTTTGCTCTAATGTAAAGACAGTGATCTTCCTGAGGTAGGAATCCTCCGGCATCTATTATGTATGTCATATCATAAGCCGGGGATAAACGCCACTTTCCATCTTCCGTCATTATGAATGAAAAGTTCTTGTTATGATCATCTGTGTTGTTGGCTAAAATGTTGAATACCATCCTTCTGAACACTTCCTGGCAATCTGCCTCCGGGAGTTGAAGTTTTCTGCAAACCTGAATTAGCTGTTCATAACTCTCTGCCTCCGGGCTTATTGCGGCTAATGTTTGAGTGTGTAATTTTTTCTCTCTGTCTCTGTCAAAGCGTTTGGTAATGAAATGGTTGTTGCCGTCTACCGTATATAACTTAGATGGCATCATTCGGATTCCTGCTTTTGTAGCCAGTTCATAATAAGTCATTTCCAGTTCTGCGGAACTGTACTGTGAGTCTCCGAATTTAAGCAGGCAATAATCATAGCCTTTTAGTCCTGATATCTGACCGCTACGTATTTCTCCGGTTTTTCTGTTTATAGCAAGGATAGCCTTGGGCTGTCTGCCTCCGGCGGATGTTCCAACAGTAAGTAATGACTGCATGGTAATAGACTCTTCAGGCAGAATCCTTGCTTTTTCTCTCTCTTTGTAAATGCGTGATGCTAAGTTTACTAAAGACGTCATATTTATTTTGCCGCCCTTTAGTTTGTGGGTGAATTCCGGCTTAAATTCTAGGGCCCCCATACCACGCTTACCTATGAAAGAGAGTTTGTCTAAAGGGTTAATCTCCGAATTGGATAAATGGTTTTGCTGTCTCCAAAGATCAAACAGCTGATTGCCCCACGAATCTGGTAATGAGTCTGCTACAAAAGCGGGCAGTTTCTGATAAATCTTAGATTTTTCTCCCCAGATTGGAATTAGCGCTCTGGTTTCTTCTGTTGGGGCAACCAAAGGAGAAATATTCAAACCTTTCTTTATAAAGTTGGCATTATACGTGAAGTATGAGCATCTACGCTTATCTTCCCAAGCCAGACGGCCAACTTCTTCTCCCCATAAGATTACTTTCAACGTCTTTATCATATCTGCCTATTTCTTTGAGTGTCTGATTCTTTGAGCTTTGTTTTCATTCTTGCGAATAAGGTATGGTGATTCCGGCAACTCCGGCATTATATCATCTAATGAGTTGACTTGACCTATAACCCTTAGAAGTGTAATAACCGTTGAAAGGGATAGGTTTCCGGCTGCCCCACTCTCAAATTTGCTAATGGTAGTTAGTCCAATACCGGTTTGTTCTGCAACATCCTTTTGAGTGAGGTTGAGGCGCATTCTGTACTCTTTAAATCGTTTTCCTAACAGTCTTACGAGTTCTGGAGTAGAGTATTCGTAAAGGTTTGCCATAGTTTGTGTGTTTAAATTTCATTATATTGGTAGTTAATCTGAAATTTTGCTTTAACTTTCAATAAAGTGAATGCTATAAGTACAAAAGTATGAAAATTTGTAATAATTCCAAATATGTTGCATCCTGTAAAGTGCGCTTTTGTGTTTTTTATTTGCAAAGAAAAGGGGAAAAGTGCTTGCCTCCAAGCATTTGGGTAAAATTGACTCTGTGGCAAGCTAAGTGGATGGAGGTGAGTGGGTTGGCGCGGTTGCTGGCTGGCGGGCCTTTGGTTTGTTGGGGTGAGGGAAACTATCGTGGAGAATTTGCTACCTTTGTAACGGTATGAGTACGTTTGATGAATATATTAAGCAGGGAGAAAGGGGGCCAAAGCAAAAAGCCGAGGCTTGGAAGACCGCTATTGGACTTCAGGAAGTTGATGGTCTTAAGCCATCCTCGTACCTTTTGGATACGGCTAGACGTCATATTGAGGGAGAGATTACTATAGAGGAGGTTAAGGGTTTAATTGACACGTATTACAAATCTAAAGAAGGGCGTTTGTCTTTAGAGGAAGAGAAGGCTGCTGAAGCTGATAAAGTATCTTCAAATATTACGGAACTGCTTCAAGAAGAGACGTTTTCATTTACCCCTTCTGAATTAATGAGAATTCATCGCAGATTATTTCACAATATTTACAAGTTTGCGGGAAAGTTTAGGACGTATAATATTTCTAAACAGGAGTGGGTCTTGGACGGTGCCTCTGTCTTATATAATCCTTATGAAAACATAGGAGAAACTTTGGAATACGATTTTGCTCAGGAGCGGAAGTTTGATTATAAGACTTTGTCTACAGACGACTTCATCTCTCACATAGCCTCTTTCATTGCGGGTCTATGGCAGATACATCCATTTGAGGAGGGCAATACTCGCACTATGGCAGTATTTCTAATCAAGTACTTACGTTCATTCGGGTATACTATCACTAACGATCTTTTTGACACCAATTCATGGTATTTCCGTAATGCTTTGGTTAGAGCAAACTACATCAATAGAGAGATGGGGATAGTTCCGGAAATGTCTTTTTTGGAGAACTTTCTAAGAAATCTTGTGCTAGGAGAACATAACGATTTGAAGAATCGTTATTTGCATATAAACTACAAAAGACCGGTTGATTCTGTTTCAAAGTGCAAAAATTGCACTTTGAAATGCACTTTGGAAGAACAGGCAGTGCTTCGCTTCCTTAAGGAAAGCCCTAAGGCAACACAAAGAATGATGGCTGAGCACATAAATAAATCTGAAAGAACAATCAAATCTTTGACGGTTGGACTTGTTGAAAAGGGATGTCTGGCTCGAAGAAACGGAAAGCGTAACGGATGGTGGGAGGTTCTGATTTGATGAAAAGGATTCCTCATACGTTTGTGATTATTGGTGCGGTGTTGTTGCTGTGCGGGGTGATTACGTGGATTGTGCCGGCCGGGGAGTTTGACAGGCAGGTGGTTGCAGAAGGGGATGGAACTGAGGTGATTGTGCCGGGTTCTTATCACAGGGTGGAGAGCGCTCCGCAGACGTGGCAGATTCTTGGGAGTATTGTTGAGGGATTTAAGAGACAGGCGGGGATAATTGTTTTTATTCTGATTATCGGCGGAGCGTTTCAGGTTCTTGCCAGTTCCAGGGCGATAGATTTTGGTATTAAGAAATTCTTGCAGAGGGTGCATGCAAACCGCTTGGTGATAGTTGGCAGTATGCTGCTGTTCAGCCTGTTTGGAGCGGTCTTTGGAATGAGCGAGGAGACTATTGCGTTTGTGGTGATCTTTGTACCGCTTGCCATATCAATGGGTTACGACTCCATAACGGGTGTGCTGATGGTCTATGTTGCGGCACACATTGGCTTCAGCGGTGCAATCTTTAATCCGTTTACTATAGGTATAGCTCAGGGACTTAGCGGCGTTCCGCTCTTCTCCGGTTTTGAATACAGAATTGTGGTGTGGGTGATTTTGACCGCAATGATTATTGCATTTACTCTGTGGTGGGCGGCTCGCGTGAAGAAGAATCCGGCTCTCTCACCAACCTATGAGATAGACAGTTACTGGAGGGCAAAGATGAATGATGCGGATGTTGACGCTGCTGGTTGTGGTGCTGTTGGTTACGGAGGACAGGCTTCTGTTGGTGCGTGGTGTGCGTTCATTATCAGCTCGGTAGCGGCGGTGCTGTTTGCGGTGTTCTATCCGCGGATGAGCGTTTCCGTTGGAGGTGCGAGCGCGGAATTTACTCTGCTGCCGTTTGTTGCGGGAGCCTACATCATTGTCTCTTTCTTTGCGCTGCGCAAGAACTACCTCTACTATATCCTTGTGAATCTGATTTTTACAATCATCTTCCTGATAGTTGGAGTGCTGGGTTACGGCTGGTACATTAAGGAGATTGCATCTCTCTTTCTGGCCATGGGAATCCTCTGCGGAATGAGTTGCGGTTTTAGTGCAAACGAGGTGTGCAAAGAGTTTTTATCGGGAGCAAAAGATATACTTTCCGCCGCATTGGTGGTGGGTCTTGCCGGTGGAATCATAGAGATACTGACCTCCGGTAAAGTGATGGATACCATACTGTTCGGCCTGGCGCAAAGTATGGAGGGGTGGGGCAAAGGCGGCACCGTTTCCGCCATGTACGGAGTGCAGACCGTCATCAACCTTTTCATCCCGTCCGGCACGGCAAAAGCCGCTCTCACAATGCCAATCATGGCGCCGTTTTCAGACATAATCGGTCTCTCCCGTCAGGCCACAATTATGGCCTATCAGTTCGGCGATGGTTTTACCAACATGATAACTCCAACCTCTGCCGTCCTTATGGGCGCGCTTGGGGTTGCCAAAATTCCTTATAATATCTGGCTTAAATGGTGGTGGAAGTACCTGCTGCTCTTTATGTTAGTGGGCTTGCTTCTCCTCCTCCCAACAGTCTATCTTTCCCTCTCTGGCTTCTAATCCTCCAGGATAGTGTAGAGGAGATGGAGGGTTGGGTAGTTTGGATGGAGTGGGCCGTTGATGACGCCGAGGAAGTAACGGCTTCTATCCAAAGCGTAGGTCTTGGTTGTCTCTGTGGTGTAGTAACTGGTTGTTGAACTGGAGTTTATACCGCAGAACCACATAGCGTATTTTTTCCACTCCTTCATAATATCCGCCTTGCTGTAGTTCACCATCTTTTGAACTGTGCTGGAGATATCTCCGGTGTAAAGGCTTAATGATCTGTTAATTCCACCAACGTAGTTGTCTTTGGAGTGAACGTCGTTGAGTGGAGCGTAGTAGACGTAGCTTGTTGTATCTTTCAGTCTGTTAGACGGATAGAGAAATTCCGGGAAGTAGTCATTGATGAAAGAAACGTTCTCGTTAGTTGTCTCAAACGGCAGGTAGAAGGTTGCCTGGCCAACAATAATTTTCTTTGGATCATAACCCATCTTGGCAACCCATCTGTCTATGGTGTCCTTCAAAACACCCGGGTCTACGTAAGGCTTGAGGCCTCCAACTCCCTCAGCATAAACGTATTTCTGAGGTGTGGTGGTTTCCATAGGTTTGGAACTGTAGGTGGAGAAGTTCTGAATGACTCCGTCCGTTACAACCAAAACTATGGTGGTGTCTTTGCGTGCAAGTCCCTCCTGCCAGGTTGGTTGGAAGTTGAAGGTTACATACATGGAACCGCTGGAAAGATCAAAGCCGTTCAATCTTCCGCCGTTGATTCCGTCTGCCGGACTCTCTACGGTAAAGAGCAATCCCTTGAACTTCTTAATGAAGACGGTGTTGGAATCCAGTTCCAGTTGAGAGGCTCTGAGAATCTCGCTTCCGAAGCTGTTTTTCAGGCGGATATGGAGAGAGTCTCTACCGGTGTAGATAACTCCGCCGCTGTCTACAGGAGTGTGAATCCAATCTGCATCCCTGAGGTCTGAGTTATATCTGTAGGTTGTGTCAACCACCCTGTTCATTCTGTAAACGTGTACGTTCTGAGGAAGACCGTCTTGAGCCGGGTTGGTTATGGTCTTGGAATCTATCGGGATAGCAATATGTATGCTCTTGATGACTCTGCTTGTTCCAAGGTCTGCACCTTCAACGTATGGGGCAAAGTTGGTTGCAAACGAAAAAGTGGAGAGACCAAACTGCTCTGTTCTCAATGCACCCAAAAAGCCGTAAGAAGAGTTGAGAGACTGGAGGCTGTCCATCATCTTGTTCTGAAGAGGAAGATGGAAAGTAACGGTTCTCAGTTTAAGCAGATGATCCTCCGGAATGTCGTTTGCTCCCAGAGTTTTATCTACAGTTATACAAGAAGTGGCTGAAAAACACGCGAATACAGCTAATAATATTGCAACTGCACGTAATTTGGAATGCATTACTCTTTCAAAAATTTTCCGTAAAACTTAATATATCTGTTAGTATACGCGGCGGTGTTGCCCTCTGCAATATCCGTACAGGTGAGTGTAGGAATCTTTGATTTTGCGGCAAAGTCCAGAACCTCTTTGCTTACCTGTTTGCTTGCCACAATAACACCGTCTGAATACTTCACCGCCAGTTTAGCAAGATTTATGCCAGTAGGGGTGTTCAGAAGGTCTGCGTCTGTAGGTTTTAACCCGGCAATGAGAGTTTTCTTTACAAAGGTTGAGGAGAAACGTTCCTTGGCAACGTCTCCGTAAAGAGAGGTTATAACCTTACAGTCTGTGAATATAGGGTCTGATTTGAATGTCTTTTTAAGGTACATAGGAACCAGGCCGGCCAGCCAGCCGTTGCAGTGAACTATGGTTGGCTGCCAACGAAGCTTTTTTACGGTCTCCAGTGTTCCGCGGGCAAAGAGGACGGCTCTCTCGTCATTGTCTGCAAAGAACTTGTCCTGCTCATCCCTGAAGAGGAACTTGCGCTTGAAATAGTCCTCATTTTCAATGAAATAGACCTGCATTCTGGCCTGGGCAATAGAGGCCACCTTAATAACCAAAGGACGGTCCAAATCATTTACAACTATGTTCATTCCGCTGAGGCGGATAACCTCATGAAGCTGATTGCGCCTCTCATTGATTATTCCAAACTTTGGCATAAAAGACCTTATCTCCATACCGGCCTCCTGAGCGGCTTGCGGCATATATCTGCCCACAATGGCCGTAGGGGTGGTTGGAACGTAAGGAACAATCTCCGAACTAATGTACAAAATTCTTACAGGCGCTTTCATCCGTAAAATAGTTTAGGCAAAGATAGTAAAAATTTTAATATTTCCTCTGTTTTTATATCTTTGGCGGTTGGATTGCTATGGACAGGAAGGAAAAAACGAGTCTCAGAAGGCGTTTTAGACGCTCTTACGTCTCATCAGTCATAAGTATCTCTCTGGTACTTTTTCTGGTGGGGCTATTTGCTTTGCTGGCTGCCGGCGTGAGCAAGGTCTCCGCATACCTCAAGGAGAGCGTGAAGATTTCCGTCATCCTGGAGGAGAGCGTGGGGGATGCTCAGGCGGAGCAACTTGCAAAGAATATGGCCGAGATGCCGCAGGTGGTAGCCTCAGAACTTATCTCCAAGGAGCAGGGAACGGAGGAGATGAAGGAGATTTTGGGAGAAGATTTTCTGGATGTCTTTGAGTCCAACCCAACCCCTGTTTCAATAAACCTAAGGCTGAGAGAGGGCTACTTTAATCCGGACAGTATCAGCCGTTTAAAGGGTATCCTGATGGATGACCCGATGGTGGATGATGTGGTCTACCAGGAGGAGCTCATTCAAGACATGAACAAAAACCTCAAGGTGCTTGGCGTTGCCTTTATGCTCTTTGTGGCGCTGCTTGCCTTTATCTCGATAGTCCTGATAAACAACACGGTGCGGCTCAACATTTTCTCCCGCCGCTTCTCCATCAGGACCATGCAGCTTGTGGGGGCCACGCAGGGCTTCATACAGCGCCCGTTCCTTTATAACGCTTTGATACAGGGGGCAATAAGTGCCCTTATCGCGATAGTGGCATTGGCTCTTGCCATCCACTTCATTTTCCCTAAGGCCATCGCGATGATTGGAACGGAGACACTCTGCCTTGTGGGGGGCGGAGTGCTGGTTCTTGGTATCTTAATTTGTTTTATTTGTACATTTGCGGTCGTAAAAGAGATGACACAACTCTCTTACAACAAGCTATATTATTAAGTATGTCAGACAACAAAAATAATTTTGCACTCCCTAAGAGGAACGTGGGATGGATCATAATCGGCTTTGCCGTAATGGTTTTGGGTTATATCCTGATGGTGGGCGGCGGCAGCTCGGAGCCTAGCCAGTTTTCTCCGGAGATCTTCAGTTTCCGCAGGTTGGTTTTGGCACCTATCGTGATAATAGTTGGGGTTGTGGCTGTTACGGTTGCCATAATGAAGTGCAAAACAAAAGAGAAAGAAAAATAATTAAATATGAGTTGGTTACAGGGATTGATCTTAGGTCTTGTTCAGGGTTTGGCTGAGTTTCTGCCTATAAGCAGCAGCGGTCACCTTACCATTATGCAAGAAGTTTTTGGAATTGGCGGAAGCGAGAACCTTTCATTTGACGTGGCAGTTCACGTTGCTACCGTTTTGAGTACGCTGGTTGTCTTCTTCAAACCAATTTCCAACATTACCAAAGGAATCTTTACCAAGGGTTTCAACAAGGAGAAGGATTACGTTTTGAAGATTATCCTTTCCATGATTCCTATTCTCATTGTGGGAATCTTCTTCAAAGACTGGGTTGAGAGAATCTTTGATACAGAGAGAGTTGCACGCCACACCGGAAACGGTTTGCTGGTTGTCGGAATTATGCTCATTGTAACTGCGGTTCTCCTTTTGGTGAGCGAGATTATCTCTGCAGTAAGAGATCTTAAGCACGGTAGCGATGCCGAGGCTAAGGAGCAGAAGATTGCAGACAGAATGACCGTTACGGAGAATATGAGCGCCTCAGAGAAGCGTAAGATTTTCTCTCTGCAGAACGGAATCAACTACTGGCAGTCCTTCTTAGTTGGTGTTGCTCAGTGTTTTGCAGTGCTCCCTGGTCTTTCACGTTCCGGTGCCACAATAGCAACCGGTCTGATGTCAAAGGTTAAGAAGACCTCCATTGCACAGTTTGCATTCCTTATGGTGATTGTCCCAATTTTGGGAGAGGCTTTCCTGGAAATCGTTAAAGGACTCAAGGCGGGTGAGGGTGCGTTTGTCTTCTCACTCCCAGTGATTTGCGGCTTCTTTGCGGCCTTCATTTCCGGAATTTTTGCCTGCACTGTAATGGTTAAACTGCTTAAGAAGTTCAACTTATACGGCTTTGCAGTTTACTGTTTCATTGCCGGAGTTCTCTGTATAGTACTTCCTTACGTAATTAAATAGTGGCCCTCTACTACTTCATAGCAGACTCACACCTGGGGCTGGATTACAAGGACCCCAAAGAGAGGGAGAAAAAGTTTGCCTCCTTCTTAGAGTCTCTGCCTGAGGATACTAGAGAGGTCTATCTGCTTGGAGATATCTTTGATTTTTGGTTTGAGTACAAAGATCTTTACCCTGCCGGTTTTGCAAGAACGCTCGGTGCTATTGCCTCTTTGATAGACCGCGGAGTGAAGGTTCATTTCTTTAACGGTAATCACGATATCTGGACATACCGCCATCTGCAAAATGAGATAGGCGTGATAATGGAAAAGCAGCCGCTGGTTGTGGATATTGAGGGACAGAGATTCTGTCTCGGCCACGGAGACGGTCTCTGGTTTAACCCATTTGCCTATAGAGTTTTGCAGTGGTTCTTCAAGTGCCGCTTCAACCAGGTTTTCTGGGGTGGCATCATTCCTCCGCGCTGGTTCTTTAAGTTGGGTCACTCCTGGAGCAAGCACAACCGTCTCACCCGTTTTGAGAAGAAGGATAAAGCGGAGATGGATAAGGATACCGAGAACATAAAGAGAGATTCTCTCAACTGGGCGGAGGAGTTCCAAAAGCAACTCGTTTCAAAGGGAGAAAAAACTGTAGACCACTTCATCTTTGGTCACTTCCATACGCCTTTCACTCAGGCGGTTCCGGAGGGCGGAGATCTCTCCATCCTGGGTGACTGGATCCACAATCCGGACTACCTCCTCTTTGACGGCGTCACGTTGAAACGCATCACTTTGTGATAGTTTGGATGCCTAACTCCTTTTCGCCTTCCGCTCCGCTAAAGCGTCGCTTCATCCCGCCCGGGCAAGCCGGGCACCCATTCATGGGCCATGGGCGGCCACGGCTCTAATGAGTAGGCATCCAATCTTTTACATCAATATGGATTATATGTGCCTTTGGTTGGGAACAGGGAGAAGTAGAAGGCGTCAAAACCTCCTGCCTGATAGAGAACTACAAGGTCCTCAACCGGCCTGTCCTCCCCAAATTTATCGTAGGGTTTCTTGAGGTCGTTACCGAAAATTCTTGCAATTGTCTGCCAGAAACCGGCGGAAAGACGGCCGCGGTACTCTCTGATTATGTAGAAAGACGGCCTTCCCATCTCTCTGTCTACCAGTTTCATAAGAAGACGGCCCTGTGAGATGGTCATATTGCGGAGAGGTCTTTCAAACTTCTTGAAGAGCTTCCTCTGATACTCGTTGAGGTACTGCTCTCTTTCACGTTCGGAGAAGTCGTTGGTTGCAAGGACGCTGTCTGCCTCGCGAATAATTTCTCTGCCCTGGAGCGCGTAAGGGTAGACCACCTTGAAGTTGTAAACAAGGCGGCGGTACTTTCTCCATTCTCTTGATTGACGGCGGGTTCTCTTTATCTGATCAAACTTGAAGATGGGCGGGAGTTCTGCCACATAGACCGTGTCTCCGTTGATCACCTGGTAGCGCATGACGGTCCACTCGGCCTTGCCCATTACGCGGGCCTTCTCCCTGTCCAGCTTTCTCTGAAAGGCCTCTCTATCCTTGATTCTCTTCTCAATGGCCTCCTTGTCCTCCAAGATTCTATCCTTCTCAGATTTAGATACTTGAATGGTATCCCTCCCACCTTGTACTGCAGAAATTCTTCTGTTTTGGACAGCGGAGTTTTCATTGCTCTGTATAGAGGAGCTACAAATGTTTTTTGGAACAACGGTTCCTCTGTTTAGGGCATAGGATGTTTGAGCCGTTGTGACGGACACAAACAGCAAAAGGGCACCGGCCAAATATGAAGGGAAACGTTTCACAACTCAAAGTTACAGCAAAAAGCGGGCAAAAGTGTTCCCAGTGTCCGTAAAAGGGGGACACCGGGAACGAAAAAGGGAACACCGGAAACGAAAAGTGGGCAAAAGTGCTCGAGGTGTCCGGAAAACAGGGACACCTCAAGCAAAAATGGGGGTAAAATGCTCGAGGTGTCCGGAAAACAGGGACACCTCAAGCAAAAATGGGGGTAAAATGCTCG
>JAFZUX010000013.1 GCA_017618115.1 Bacteroidales bacterium
TCCATAGTGCTCATGGATATAGTGTACACTATACCCCGCCTCAAGCATCTTCATATACTTGAGGCGATCTTCGTAAGAATGCTTTTTTCGCATAACATAACCCCGAAAGTTTTTTGTCTAACTTTCGGGGTTCATGTCAAAGCCTTCCTTTTTTTGTTGATGCTTACTCTTAGAGGATGATACCAAAAGCAAAGTAGGTGATATCCGGACCGTACTCCTTCTTGAAGAGACGGTGAGGAGCAACTCTCAAGTAAAGCTTAACCTCAGGAAGACCAATGGTAAGACGGTATTCAGGTGTAAACTTCTGAGTTTTCCAACCTTTTTTCTTAATCTTTTCCTTAGAACTGCCTACTTTGTATTTTGTAACGCTCTTAGCAGAGAAGTTGTAGTTTCCAATAACATCTAGTCCTATTTTGAGGTCATCAAGAACCTTCAGTTCATATCCTGCAGAGAGACCGAACTCATAAACATCCAGTCTTGATTTTCTCTTGCTGTGATTCATTGCATCCTCAGAAAGATTTTTAAACTCTAGCGGTACATAGTGTCCGCCCTCATTCCAAATAACATTTCTGTGGCGGGTTTTAAAGAATCTTGTTCCAAAGTTTACGGCAAATCTCAGTTCTTGCTCATCTGCCGGCTTATAGGTAAGATTGACAATGTCAAAGCCGAGGTCCCAAGACTTGAAAGCCTTAAGTCCCATCTCTTTAGGAGAATCAATAGGGGAGATAGATCCAACGTAGAGGTTCTCCAGGAAGTTCACTGATACAGGCGTAGTCTTCTCATCATCTGAAAGAGGTAATACGTTAACATCAACATCCTGAGCGCGTAATCCTGCAAATGCAAGTGCTGCTACGATAATCAAAAATAATTTTTTCATAGTATAACTGTGTTTATTTTATTATTCTGAAATAGTTCTCTTTACGAGGTTTTGGAGCTCTCGGTTCACCTTCCGGATAACCAATGGCAAGTGCTCCGATTCCGATGAGACCCTCTTTTATAAGTTTCTCATCTATACCCATTTTGCGCATCAACTCTTTTCCCTCTTTAGTTGCAAACATCTCCATCTCTCTGTTAATCCAGCAGGTACCCAATCCAAGAGAGTGAGCTGCATTCATCATATTGCCCAAAACCAGTGAGCCGTCCTGAACGGAGTTTCTCCACTTCTCAGGATTCGAGCCAAACACCAGAATGATGGTAGGGGCCCCGTAGTAAGGATCTGATTTTGTTCCCAGTATCTCTGCGTTCATGCGTATGAGTTCCTTCTTAATATCCTCATTCTGAACGGCAACAATCCAGGAATCCTGAATACCCATTCCGTTAGGAGCAAATGTTCCGGCCTGTAGAACCGCCAGAAGTTCCTCATCTTTAATCTGTTGCTTCTTGTAACTTCTGATGCTTCTTCTTGTTTTCAATGAGCTTAATACAACGTTATCCATAGCAAAATCTGTTTTTTCAAAAGTATCCAGCAGAATCTTCTCCATAATCTTAAACCCCTCAAGCGTAGGATGTACGCCGTCCTTAGCATACTCTTTAGGCATACCTCCATTCTCATCCGTAAGTGCGGAATGGTAATCTATGTAAGGAATCCCAACGCTCACAGAATACTCTTTAATCATCTTGTTGAGTTCTATAATATCCTGAGCGGGAGCAAGATCCTTTCTCCACACAAACCCTGCTGCAGGCGGAACGGAGCAGAGCATTGGGTTGATATTGTGGAATTTGGCAATCTCTACCATGGTCTTAAGATTGCCCAGGATGTTATCCTTTGATATGATTCCGTTGTTCTGAGCAATGTCATTTGTGCCGGCCATAATTACAACAAATTGAGGATGAAGATCCAGCACATCTTTTCTGAACCTTACAATCATCTCGCTTGTGGTCTGACCGGATATACCTCTGCCCACAAAGTTGTTATCCTTAAAGAAGGTGGAATCTTTTCCCCACCAGGTCTCGGTGATGGAATCTCCCATCAGCACAGCCTTTATACGGCTCTTGTCAACTCTTGCATTGTCCTTTTCAAAAACGTAGAACTGCGCCCAATCCTGCTTCTTTGTAACACTCTGCCCCTGAGCGGGTAAGGATGCGGTCAGCATCGCGATAGATAAAAACAGAAATGAAATCTTTCTCATACCACTTCAATTGTTCTGCAAGTTAAGAAAAATTAAAGAATTCCCACCTCTGTAGCCTTGTGGAGCATATCCGTAACGTTCTTCACATCCATCTTGGCATAGATGTGCTGACGGTGTGTGTTGACGGTATGGACGGAGAGGAAGGCGCGTTCCGCAATCTGAGCGGCTGTAAGTCCCTCTGCACTAAGGCGTATGATTTGAATTTCACGCTGAGTGAGTCCCAAATCTGCAATCTTTCTGCTGCGTTTAATAAGGATGTCTCCCACGTATGTTGCTACATTTGAGTTGATTGACTCCGCTCTCTTGGCAAGCTGCTCACATTTCTCTCTTATTTGGTCTGCCGGAAGTTTTGATGCGGCGGTTGAGAGTGCCGCAATCTCCTCAGTCATAGCCTTTGCCGGATTTCTGAGATCTTTTGAAAGGAACTCAATCAACTCCTCCTTGGACTCATTAATCTTCTTGAGTTCCGCATTGCGGCGTCTTATCTTGCGTATGCGGTTCATACCCAAAAGAATAAGAGCAATAGCCAGTAGCAGTGCAAGAATCAGAAGGCCTATCTGATAGCCTCTTCTCTCTATCTTTCTCTCCTTCTCCTGCACCTGGAAGCGGGTTTCCATCTCTTGCAGAGTCTCATCCTGCTTCTGCTGAATGTACTTTTGAATGTGGAAGACATAGTCATCGTGAGTTTCAAGGGCCTTTTCATACTCCCCGATGCGGGTATAAAGGCGCACCAGGCGGTCATCCAAACTTGAGGCGGTAAGGTGATCCGTCTCCTTTAATGCGGCAAGTTCCCTCTCAAAGTACTTTATAGCCTCATCATTCTTGTCCCCCTGTTGAAACCACCTGGAACGGAAGAGTATTCCATTGCGTATCAGGCGTGTAAGTCCATTTTTGTCCGCTATGGCCTGCCCCTTGTCAAGCCACTTTCCGGCGGTCTCGTAAATCTCTTTGTCTATAGGATTGCTCCAACGGTTCTTGTTTATGTATAATGATGCTATAACATAGCAGGCCTCACATTGCTGCTCCTCCGCACCCACCTCCTGGGCCAGCTCCAGGGCCTCTTTTGCATACTTCAACCCCTCGTCATTACGCCCCGTTTCCGGTGAAATCTCTGCGTATGAACAGAGTTTTGCTTTGGAAATCAGTATGCTGGAAAGGTCCTTCTTTAATCCGTTCTCTCGTGCAATACTCTCCGCCTCCAATGCCTTTGCCCAGGCATCTTCATCCCTGCTTGCCATAATATCAATTCCTACAATGGTGGAGAGCGTATTTACCTGAAGCTGAGGGTTTCCCGCAGAGAGATCCAACGCTTTAAGCGCCTTCTCCATTGCAGCATCAAAATTCTGAGAGGAGATATCTTTTGATACCTCTGCAAGAAGTTCATTTACAGCACCTTCTGCCGCAGAGTCTTTTGTTCCTGAATTACAGGAAAACAACCCCAGTGAAAGGCTTATGAAAAGTATAACACTAATGACAGATTTCATTACAAAAATTTTAAACAAAAATGGGAAGAATCCCTTTTAAATGCAAATAAGGCTATTTTTCAGTATGGCGGACAGCCGGAAATACTGAATTCTCATTACAAAAATCTTTTGCTCTGATCATAGTTTTGCACAAGCAAAACCAATTAAAACATAAGCTTATGAACAAAGAAAAAAAATTGTATGAAGCCCCGTCCTTCTTCATAATGGAGGTGAAATCTGAGGGCGTCATCTGTACCAGTTCGGTTGATCCGTCCGGACTCAGTCCTGTTTTTAATGATCCTTTTGGTAGTGAACAATGGTTATAATCATTAAAGAAAAGTATTATGAAAAAGATATTTATCCTTATAGGCATACTCGCCGCATCAATTTCTTGTGAGAAAATGAACGAGGTTCCCGTTTCTGAACCCGAGAATACCCATCTTGAGCTTGATATCAATGTTGTAGGTGAAACTAAAGGTGTTAAGACAGCTTGGTTGAACAATGATAAAGTGTACATATTTTTTACGGGGAAGGACGGATTTTTGGAGATTAAGTACAGTAGTTCCACAGGCAAATGGACAGCTAATAGTTGGAGTACCGGTTTGGAAGCAACGATTGCAAGTACAACTTCAGGCACTCTTTCTGCTGTTTATTCTCCAATAACCAAATGTGGCGGCTCAATGAATTATACAACCAATTACCATTTTTATGCTTATAGCGGTCTCTATCATGGTTATGTTTTGGAGCATAAAAATGTTACATATTCCATCTCCGCAGGAAAGCTCAGTGCAACAATTAATATGACTGCCCCTGTGACATATAATCAGTTTTGTCTGACAGACGGAACCACTTTCCATCACAGAGATGGAACAACGATTAATGTCAATAATTACAACGAAATTTCGAGATATACTCTGGAGGCCGGATGCGGCCCAACAACATGGGCCAATGATCTTTTTGGTGCCAAAACGGATGGGTCCTTTTTTCATCAGACCAATGGCTTGAGTCTCACTGCCTATTTTTATGGTGGTTTATGCTTTTCCATGCCTGACCGCTCAGCAGGTTACGCAGGGTTAAAATTCACCTTGAAGGATTCTCAAACCAGTAAAACGTATGTTTACACTAACTCTTCAGTAACTATTGAATCTTGGAATTCCAAGAGTGTTCATGCGTTCAAACTTCCAGATTTAAATGCACAGGAAGGTGGCATTTATAAATGGGTAGAGCAATAATAAAAAGCCGCCGGCCCTTTAAAGAGTCGGCGGTATTTTTTTACTATCGTGAGTGGCGGGTTATTTCAGACTGAAGAAGAAGTATACGCCTGCCCAGGTCTTAGGGATGCCGCGAGCGGAGCCGATGGAGGCGTTGTACTTGTCTCTGACGGTTCCGTCATTGTCTATCTTACCAATCTGAGAGTTGTATTTATCTCTGACTGTTCCGTCACTGCAAACCTTTCCTACAGCTGAATTGTACTTATCTCTGATAGTTCCGTCACTGTCAATTTTACCAATCTGAGAGTTGTTCTTGTCTCTGATAACTCCGTTAGACTCAATCTTTCCAACCTGAGAGTTATACTTGTCTCTGATGACACCGTTGGATTCAATTTTACCTACGGCAGCACCGTACTTGTCTCTGATGGTCTGAGCGTCTGATTTTGAAGGCATAGCCACCAAAAGGAGAGCCGCTGCAAGAATTACAAATAATCTTTTCATATCCGTTCTGTTTTTAAATTCTTTACACAAAGTTAAGAAAAATGGGGCACCCTGTTTTAATTGGTTATACAATTACAAGAGAGTGGACGGAGAGTGTTGGAGTCATCTGCACTCTTCCAGTTATGCATTCCGCCGCCCAGGCAGTTTTTGAAATGCTTGCACTCTTTGCAGATTCCCTGCTTTGCCCAACATCTGTCTCTGAAGGGTTTAAAGCGGTTTTCCCAGATATCGTAGAAGTTGTCCCGGTAGATATTGCCCTGTGAGAACAGATCTCTGTCTACGTTTGGACAGGCTGATATTCTGCCGTCTATAAGCACGGATGCTATGTTGATTCCGGCGTGGCAGAAGAAACGCACCGGTCTAACCTTCTCCTCATACTTACCCAAATAACCTTCACAACTGAAAGATACATCTATTGTGCTGTTTGCACCCTTCTCCCTTTTGGCCTTTATAAACTCCATCAGCTCAACCTTTTCACTCTTTGTAAGGTGCAAATCTTCCTCTTTCTTTGCCCTCCCTATAGGTATGATGGTAAAGAGTCTCCACTTATTAACGCCCAACTCTGAAAGCAACGAGTAAAGCTCTTCCAACCTCTTTACGTTTCTTTTGTTGACGCAGGTAACTACATCAAAATCAAGGCGTTTATCTGATGCTGCAACCTTTATTGCATTGAGTGCTTTGTTGAAACTCTGAGGATTTCCTCTCATCCAGTTGTGATCTTCCTCTGTTCCGTCCAGGCTTATAGTCAGTGCTTTAAGGCCGGCATCCATCAACTTTTTGTGTATATGTTCCGTGTAGAGAAATCCGTTGGAGACCATACTCCAATAGAATCCTCTCTGCTTTAAAGCCTCTCCAACCTCCAGGATATCAGGTCTTAACAGAGGCTCACCTCCTGTAAGTACAACAATGATTCTGTTGTTGGCGTTGTTTAAAGAACTGGGAACCGTATCCAAAGCCTTAAGAAAATCTTCCAGAGGCATGTCCGGAGTGAGAGAAGAAGAAAAGCAGTCACTTCCACAGTGACGGCAACTTAGATTGCACCTTAAAGTGCACTCCCAAAAGATATAGTTTAGTTCATGAACCCTGGTTTCCAAATTGCGGAAACGGCGAAACAGGAAAGGATTCATTATTCAGATTCTTCTTTGCTATTGGTTATCTCCTCAGCCTCAAGCATATCTGAAGTGGCTGCAGAGTCTGCACTTTCTATCTCTGAAGCAGAAGTCTGCAGAGTGTCTGTCTGATAGGTCTCTTCATCTATACCTGGATTATAGCCCTGCGGAGTACCGTAACAAGCCTGGAAAATAAACAGAGCCGTTGTCAAAGAACAACCCTTTAAGAAATTTCTTAATACCCTGTATTTCATAGCGTCTTTTGTTTTCTGATTTCTCTGCCCAAAGTTAACCATTTTCTCTTAGTTAGCAACGTACCGTAATAACTTCCTGCAGATTGGTTGTGTAGTTGCAGGAAAGATGCTCACGCTTCAAATTGTATAGGGCCGAGTTACCCTGAACGGCAAGGTGCAGCGCCCCCTTTCCCCATCTTCTGTTTACGTCATCCATAAGCAGGTCTATGCGTGAGAGTTTCTCTGTATTCTGCTCATAGTAAAGATTTTGCTGAATGTGACCATTGGGCACTATTCCGCTAACCAGAACACCCGCCTTCTTGTATTTAAAACCCGGGAGGTAAATTTTATCCAGCGCACTGAGGGTTCCTTCAACAAGTTCCAAAGAGGAAGAGGTTGCCTGAGGAAACTCCACAACGGCGCTGTTGAAGTATTGAGGAAGGTCCTCTCTGAAGGGGTTGGTCATAAGGTAAACGGTTGCATAGAGAGCCGCACTGCTTTGAGCCCTAAGCTTTTGTGCACAGGATGTTGCAAAGTTGGAGACAGCGGTTTGCAGTTGCTCTATGCTCTCAACCATAGTTCCAAAACTGCGAGATGTGGTTATACTTTTTTTATCCTTGGCTTTGCCAAGAGAGATTACACTACGTCCGTTGAGTTCCTCGTAAACCCTTAAGCCACAGACTCCCATAGTTTTCTTTATCCAATAGGGATGGCGGCAGGTAAAGTCGTATGCAGTCTTAATACCCTCAGTGTTAAAGCGTTTCATTGTCCTGTATCCAATTCCCCATACATCCTCCGCGGGCATAAGTTTAAGTGCCGCCAACCGCTGTTCCTCTGTAGAGATGAAACAGAATCTTCTGTATCCGGGATACTTTTTTGCAAACTTGTTGGCAACTTTTGCCAGAGTTTTGGTCTTTGCAACTCCCACGCATACAGGGATTCCCGTAAAGCGGGCCACCTTCTCCACAATCTCTCTTGAGAGCGTTTTTATTCTCTCCAAACCCATCCCTCTGAATTCTATAAAACTCTCATCTATGGAGTAAACCTCAACCTCTCCTACAATGGAGCGGAGAATTCTCATAACCCTGCGGCTCATATCTGCATAGAGGGTATAATTTGAGGAACACATCTGAACGTTTATTCCCTTGGAAAGATACTCCTGTGCTATCTTAAAGGCGGGTGTTCCCATCTTGATACCCAACGCTTTAGCCTCCTGGCTGCGGGAGACTGCACAGCCGTCATTGTTGGAGAGGACCACTACCGGTTTCCCCTCCAAACCCGGATTGAAAACTCTTTCACAGGAGACAAAAAAGTTATTGCAATCCATCACACCAAAATATCTTTCTGCACTCATTTTCTTAGTTTCTTTATGGAATAGGTAACAACTCCCCAAAGATGCATCTGTTTCTCTTTTGCCTTTATATGCTTTAAAACAAACTCCCCATCCGTAACGCATACGGCAAGGTCTCCCTGCTTAGGAATCAAAGACTTATCCACCACAATAATATCACCCTCACCAACACCCAACGCCTCAAAAGAGTTACCCTTCACGCGTGCATAAAAAGTGGAATTGGGGCTTGAAACAAGCTCCTTGTTGAGGTCTATCACACCCTCAGTGTAATCTTGTGCGGGAGATTGAAACCCCGTTATTGCCTCTGAATCCGCTTTACCCATTGCAAAGACAAAGGTGCCCAAACCCTTTGACACCTTTTGACACAAAATATAGCATTCTGAGATACCTATTTCTTGTAAAATATCGCATTCTGAAAAAGTAGAATGTCCATATATGGTATTTTTTTTGAGAGATAATTACATAAATTGTTGTTTTCTGTCAAAAAAGTTACTACTTTTGCCGGTGCGAAAAGTTGAACTTATGAATGAACTAGCTATATTCAAGAACATACCAGTCAAGACTGCTGCTATCGCATCTCTATATCCTGATGTGATTTCGGTAAACAGAAAAGTTGCCGGCTTAGAAAAGGCGGGTAGGATTATTCGACTAAAGCGAGGCTTGTATGTGGTAGATCCAGAGGAAAGCGGACTCTTGCTTTCTCTTAACCTGATTGGCAATGCGTTATATGGTCCGTCATATATATCGAGACTAACGGCGCTAAGGGAATACGGACTGATTCCAGAGAGGGTGGAGGCCGTTCAGTCTATGACAACCCATTTGACTGTTTCATTTGAGAACAAGGCTGGGCGCTTTGAATATCAGCACTGTGCAAAAGATTATTATTCCATAGGTATTACACAACGCAGTGAGGAAGGCGTTACATATTTGATAGCCACACCGGAGAAAGCACTGTGTGACTATATTGTTTCTACACCAAGACTTCCACTGCGTTTCCTTAAAGACACATATACTTTCCTGGAAGAGGACCTCAGACTTGATATGGATACCTTTAAGGAAATGGATGTAAATATATTCAAGCTGTGTGCGGCTGTAGGAAAAAAGCAACAGACTATTAAGAACCTTATAAAGATTTTGGAGAGATGAACAATCCGTTTTTTGAAAATGCATTAAAGGCATATCAGATTACCAGCGCAAAGGAAAAGCAAAATGCTGTGTACGAGATTACCCAACAGGTGGTTCTGGCGGGTTTGCACCGTGGCGGTTTTTTTGACCGTGCTGCTTTTTATGGAGGAACATGCCTGAGACTGTTTCACCAACTGCCCCGCTTTTCTGAAGATATGGACTTTTCATTACGGACTAAGGATAATGACTTTAAGTTTGAGAACTTTTTCCAACCAATTATAGACGAGTTTGACAGTTTGGGACGCAAGGTTGAGATTACCAAAAAAGATAAAAAGAGATTTGGGAAGGTAGATTCGGCATTCTTAAAGGATACCACTGATGTCTATAATGTTGCTTTTCAGACCGAGAAAACTGTCAAAGTCAAGATTGAAGTTGACACGCACCCTCCATTGAGTTTCCAAACAGAACAACGGGCTCTGACTTTGCCTTATACCTTTATGGTTCGCTGTTTTCAGTTGCCGGACCTCTTTGCGGGAAAGATGCATGCACTGGTTTTTCGCAATTGGAAGACTCGCGTGAAAGGTCGTGACTGGTATGACTTTGAGTGGTATGTGCGTTGGAGAATTCCTCTGGATTTCAGGCATTTGCAAGAGCGTATCCGTGAATTCAACGGAATGACCGTAACAAAAGAAGAGTTTATGATTCTTCTTAAGGAACGGTTATCCAAAACTAATATAAAAGACGTCAAAGAGGATGTTCGAGGTTTTCTCATCAACCCACACGAATTGGATATTTGGTCCAACGACTACTTTCTGCAGTTGGCTGATATGATTGTGTTTAAAAATTATTAGTCAGCCTCGTATCTATTCTACTGGACCTGGATTACGAGGTACTTGGTGTGTTCCCAGAAGGCGGTTGGGTCTGAGATAGTGATGATTGCTTCACCGTCTACGTTCTCTATGGTGTAGGTTCCCTTGGTGTGGTTGGAGAGAATCTTAGCCTTAGGAGAGTTGGTGTTGATGGTGGAAATCTCTCTGTAATCTATCTTTATGAATGCGCTCTTTTCTCCTTGATATGAGACCTTTGAAGATCTGAAGAGTCCGCCTTTGGTAAGAACTCCGGCCTCTACCAATTCCTCTTTTGTACCAATGATGTAGTATGCGGAATAGAGCGCACGGTCTTGAGTAGCAATGGTTTCCTTCATCTGCTCACCCTGAGTGTTGAGATTGGAGATGTTTTCCTGAAGGTCTGTAACCTGCTGGCCGAGGCTGTCTATCTGCTTGTCTTTTTTAATGATAGCAAGGTTCTTCTGCTGAATCTCAGACTGAAGTTTAACAATAGTTTCACTCTTTTCCTCCAGCTCTTTTTGAATGGCGTTGAGACGTTTTTTGAACTCTACGGATTTAATCTTGTTTTCCTTTTTGAGTTGCTCAATCTTCTCTTTGTACTGAGTTATAGCTCCCTGCAGTGCGGAGATATCTGTTTGCAGACGCTCTTTCTGACTCTGAGTCATATCATATCCGTCCTTGGAACTCTCTACAGTGAGAATGTTCTCCTTCTCTCTTATGGCGCTGAGGCCCGCCTCCACCTCGTTAAGTGTTGCAAATACCTCATCCAACTGATTTTTCTGTGAGCCGTAATTGCCTTGAAGTGAGTCTAATTGAGCCTGTAGCTGTTTGTACTTGCGAGATCCTTCAACACAGGATGATGCAACGGACAGTACTACTATTGCTATAGTAAAATATCTGAGTTTAAGTAATTTAGAAAGCATACTGCAAACTGATTCATTGTTTTCTCTTCATAGCGAAGGTACTCATAATATTTAATAGTTTGCTTAGTCTACTTAGAATTTTGAGAAATTTTTTGCGTCCAGCCTGATTGAGAGAGTTTATGTTTTGATAGATATCATTAAGGATGAATCTGTTGGGGTTGGTCTTGCGGAGCCTTCTATAGCTGCGGTTATGGTACGCCGTACGGCAATCGTCGCAACAGAATTTTTTGTCTGTTCTTCCCAAGACAACCCTTCCGCATACCGGACATTTCTTCTCTTTCATATCAAAGACCCCGTGCCAAAGTTATCAGTTATTGAACATAGTTATCTGATTAGCTGAAAATTTCTCCCGAATTTTTTACAATCATACAATCGTAAAAACTTGCAATTGTACAAAAACGTGGATTATCCGTTTTTAAACGTTTATAAACGTTTATAATCGTTTAAATTATGGCTATTCGTTTTTTGCTGTCTTTTCTTTGTTATGCATTTTTTATTAACACTCTAAAACAAACAGTTATGGAAAAAACATTAAACAGAGTAGAGTTAAAGGGACGCGTAGGTGCGGATCCTAAAATCTCACAAATGGAAGGCGGGGTTAGTATTATTCGTTTTTCCGTTGCAACACATGAGGCGTACAAAGGAAAGGATGGTCTTTACAAGGAGGAGACAACATGGCACAACGTTGCGGCCTGGTCTTCCAGGAACATTCCGGACTTTTCAAAGATCAGAAAAGGTGTCTTTGTAGATTTGATTGGGAAACTGCGTTACTATAAGTATGTAACCAAGAACGGAGAGGAGCGTTTCAGCTCAGAAATTGTGGCTTTAAAAATGTCTCTGCCGGAAAATTGTTAAATTTGCTCCTTGTAGGCCCTAACGGCCTGCGGAATATTTATGAGCAGTGAGATAAAAAGGGAGTTTTTCATTTACGACACCCTCTCCAGAAGGAGCAGAAAATTGGAGACCATAGTGCCAGGAATGGTGGGACTATATGTTTGCGGTCCAACCGTTTACGGAGACCCTCATCTGGGGCATGCAAGACCGGGTGTAACGTTTGACGTTCTGGTAAGACTTCTTAGGAACATAGGTTACAGAGTGCGCTACGTACGTAACATTACGGATGTGGGTCACCTGGAGCATGATGCGGACGAGGGAGAGGATAAGATAGCAAAGAAGGCGCGTTTGGAACAGCTTGAGCCAATGGAGGTTGCACAGACCTATACGGTTCATTTCCGTCAGCAGATGGCCGCCTTGAACGTCCTTCCTCCAAGCATTGAACCTAACGCTTCCGGTCATATAATTGAGCAGATAGAGTTCATTAAGAAGATTCTGGCAAACGGGTTTGCATACGAGAGCAACGGTTCCATTTACTTTGACGTAGTAAAGTACAGTAAACAACACAATTACGGTGCTTTGAGCGGACGTAACGTGGAGGAACTTCTCTCCAATACCCGTGAGTTGGACGGTCAGAGTGACAAGCGCCATCCGGCAGATTTTGCTCTCTGGAAGAAGGCTTCTCCGGAACATATAATGAAGTGGCCTTCACCTTGGTCAGAGGGTTTCCCGGGCTGGCATCTGGAGTGCTCTGCAATGGGAGAAAAATATCTGGGCGGAGAGTTTGACATTCACGGCGGAGGAATGGATTTGATGTTCCCTCACCACGAGTGCGAGATTGCTCAGAACGTTGCAGAGAGAGGCAAATCCGGTGTTAAGTATTGGATGCATAACAATCTGATTACCATAGAGGGACGTAAGATGGGTAAGTCCCTGGGTAACTTCATTACCCTGGAGGAACTCTTTACCGGAAACAATCCTAATCTGGAGCAGGCTTACACTCCTATGACGGTCCGTTTCTTTATTCTTCAGGCTCATTACAGAGGAACTCTGGACTTCAGCAATTCTGCACTTAAGGCTGCAGAGAAGGGATTGAAGAGATTGATGCAGGCAGTTAAGGATGCTGATACTCTGAAGGTTGGAGAGTCTGACGGTTCCGTTGGCAAAGAGGTTGAGAAAATCAGAGAGGCAATTTTCACCGCATTGTGTGATGACCTCAATACTCCTATTGCAATATCTCACGTTTATGAACTTGTAAAGATTGTAAACAACGCAAAGGAGGGAAGAGTTGTAGTTTCTCAGAGTGAGAAAGAGAGCATCTCTTCACTCTTTAAAGAGGTAGTATTTGATATTCTCGGTCTGTTGGATGAAGATAGCGTATCTTCTTCTGCCTCAGCCGGTTCTGCCAACGTCATTGACGGCCTTATGCAGTTTGTGATTAAGGAGAGGAAGGAGGCGAGAGCCAATAAAGATTGGGCCAAGAGTGATCAGATAAGAGACGCTTTGAAAGAGTTGGGCATACAGCTCAAAGACAACAAAGACGGTTCAACAACTTGGGAACTTTAATAGATTCCAGGAAATAGAAAAGAAAATGGGGTGACATTGAGCCACCCCATTATTCGTTTAACTCATCGGGATACAATTACTTAATCTTCTTATATCCGTAGCAGCTTCTGTTACCGAGCTCAAGCTCAATCTTCATAAGGCGGTTGTACTTAGCAATACGGTCTGTACGGCTGAGTGAACCGGTCTTAATCTGACCGCTGTTGGTTGCAACTGCGATGTCTGCAATTGTGGTATCCTCAGTCTCACCGCTGCGGTGGGAAGTAACTGTGGTATAGCCGTTTCTGTGAGCCATCTCAATAGCGTCCAAAGTCTCTGTAAGTGAACCAATCTGGTTAACCTTAATAAGGATGGAGTTACCGGCACCCTTCTTAATACCCTTCTCAAGGTAAGATACGTTGGTTACAAAGAGGTCATCTCCAACGAGTTGTACGTGGTCGCCGATAGCCTTTGTAAGTTTAACCCAACCGTCCCAGTCATTCTGGTCCATACCGTCCTCAATAGAATCGATAGGGTACTTTTTGCAAAGTTTCTCAAGATATGCAACCTGCTCGTCACCGCTAAGAAGCTTACCCTTAGGGTCTTTCTTAAGACCGTTGTTAAGCTGTGAGTAGTCGTATGAGAACTTGTTGCCCTTCTTTACTGAGAACTCTGAAGCGGCGCAGTCCAAAGCAATGGTAACATCCTTACCAGGTTTGTAACCTGCTGCCTTAATTGCCTCAACTATGCAATCCAAAGCGTCATCTATACCCTTAAGTGCAGGAGCAAAACCTCCCTCGTCTCCTACTGCTGTAGAGAGACCTCTGCTCTTGAGAACCTTCTGAAGTGCGTGGAATACCTCTGCACCCATTCTTACACCCTCAGCCTCGTTCTTTGCGCCTACAGGACGAATCATGAACTCCTGGAATGCGATAGGGGCGTCTGAGTGAGCACCGCCGTTGATTATGTTCATCATTGGAACAGGAAGTACGTAAGCGTTGGTACCGCCAATGTATCTGTAGAGAGGAATCTCCAACTCTGCAGCGGCTGCCTTTGCAACTGCCAATGATACTCCGAGGATAGCGTTTGCACCAAGTTTTGCCTTGTTCTTTGTGCCGTCCAACTTAATCATGAGGGCGTCTATCTCTCTCTGATCCAGAGCGTTCATTCCAATAACAGCCGGAGCTATTACGTCATTTACATTCTTAACTGCCTTAAGCACGCCCTTTCCGCCGTAGCGCTTAGGGTCCTTATCTCTGAGTTCAATAGCCTCGTTCTCACCGGTAGATGCTCCGGAAGGAACGGCTGCAACTCCTGTAAAACCGGAATCCAGTGTTACTTCAACTTCAATAGTAGGATTTCCTCTTGAATCTAGGATTTCTCTACCTTCTACATCAATAATAATCATATTGCAAAATTGTTTATAAGTTCATTTTCGGGCGCAAAGTTATATTTTTTTAATTGTTATTTGGATTGTTTTTTGCAACTTGCAGTCTGAAACGAGAAAATATCTAACAAAAAACGTATACGATTATGTCAGAATGTAAGTACGATTGGAGCAAAATTGTGGCATCAGCCATTATTGCTTTTGGTCTTATCGCATTGGGTATTTCACTCAAGAGCGGTATTGTAAAATTCAAGTCAATGGAGAGAACCGTGGCTGTTAAGGGCCTGGCTGAGAAGCAGGTAAACGCAGACAAGGTTGTTTGGAGAGTCTCTTTTGCAAGAGTTGGTAATGACCTGGTATCCCTCTACTCCTCTTTGGACGTTAACGCCAAATATATTAAGGAGTATATAAAGGATAAGGGTATTGAGGACTCTGAGATTTTTGAATCTTCTCCTAACGTTTCCAATCTTGAGGATCAGTACAGATACTCCAACAACCGTCCGGAGTACAAGTATCAGATCAGCCAGAGTCTCACAATCTCTACCAACAAGGTGGATGCTGTAAAGCAGCTGGCTAAGACTGCTACTGCAGACATGCTCAAGAGAGGTATCATCATCTCCGATTGGGCTTCTTACGAGTTTACCGGTCTGAACGAACTTAAGCCGGAAATGATTGCAGAGGCTACCGCTAATGCAAGACAGGCTGCTCAGAAGTTTGCAGAGGACAGCAAGAGCAAACTTGGAAAGATTAAGACAGCCAGCCAGGGTCAGTTCTCTGTAGAAGACCTGGACGAGACTACCGAGTTTGTTAAGAAGGTACGCGTGGTAACAACCATTGTTTACTATCTGGACTAATCCGCTTCAGAGACCGTTTTAGACGGGGTTTAATTTAAATAAGGGGTGGGCAAAGGACTTTTTGCTCATCCCTTATCTGTTTAGTTTTGAGTCTTTTTTTTGTCAGTTTGATAAATGTTTCTATCTTTGCACCCCCGCAAAAAATGCGAGGAGTTGTACCCAGGTGCGTGCACTGGCCTTCAGTGCCTCCGTAAATGGCTATGCAACTGATGTTTAATTAAAACATTTACGTAAAATGCCAGGATTAATCGGCAAAAAAATCGGAATGACTTCCGTATTCGGTGCAGATGGAAAGAACATCCCATGCACTGTAATTGAGGCTGGTCCGTGTGTTGTTACGCAGATTCGTACAGAAGAAAAAGATGGTTATGCCGCTGTACAACTTGCCTATGACGAACAAAAAGAGAAACACACCAGCGCGTCTCTTATGGGACATTTCAAAAAGGCAAATACCACTCCTAAACGTAAGCTCGTAGAGTTTGAAAATGACTTTGAGGGCGAGCTTAAGTTGGGTGATTCTCTCAGTGTTGCAGACGTTTTCAAAAACGAGGACACTTGGGTTGATGTTACCGGAATTTCTAAAGGTAAAGGCTTCCAGGGCGTTGTTAAGCGTCACGGATTCGGCGGTGTAGGTGGTCAGACTCACGGACAGGACGACAGACTTCGTGCTCCAGGTTCAATGGGTGCATCATCTTGGCCTTCTAGAGTGTTCAAGGGTAAGAGACTCGCAGGAAGAATGGGCGGTGATAAGGTTAAGATCCTCAATCTTAAGGTTATCAAGGTCATTCCAGAAAGCAATCTGTTATTGGTAAAAGGTTCTATACCGGGTGCATCCGGTTCTTATGTAATTGTGGAGGGATAGTATTATGGAATTAGCATTATTGAAAATTGACGGAACAGATACCGGTAAGAAGGTAAATCTGGACGATGCAGTGTTTGGCATTGAGCCGAACGACCATGCTATCTATCTGGACGTTAAGCAGTATTTGGCTGCTCACCGCCAGGGCACAAGCAAGACCAAAGACAGAAGCGAAGTTGCTTACAGCACCAAGAAGATTATTCGTCAGAAGGGTAGCGGTGGCGCACGTCACGGTTCCATTAAGGCAAATATCTATGTAGGTGGTGGTAGAGCTCACGGTCCAAGACCAAGAAACTACGACTTCAAACTTAACAAGAAGGTTAAACAACTTGCACGTTTCTCAGCCCTCTCATACAAGGCTAAGGAGTCTGCAATTGCCGTAGTTGAGCCGTTTACAATGGAAGCTCCTAAGACTAAAGAGTTTGCAAAAATCCTTAAGAACATCAAGGTTAATGACCGTTTGGTTCTCTTTGTAGTTCCTGAAAGAACACAGAACGTTGTTCTCTCTGCACGTAACCTGGAGAACGTAATGGTTTCTACACCTAACAATCTCAATACCTACGACATTATGCGTGCTTATTCCGTAGTGTTCGTAAACGGTGCCCAGGATTCTCTTAAGGTAGAGTACAAACGTTAAAATCAGAGAATTATGGGAATTTTAGTAAAACCGATTGTAACTGAGAAGATGACGGCTGAAGGAGAAAAGAGAGGCCGTTATGGATTCATCGTAGATAGCAATGCAAACAAAATTGAGATTCGCAAGGCTGTCGAGGAGATGTATGGTGTAACAGTAAAAGATGTCAACACCGTTAATTATAATGGCAAGGCAAAGAGCCGTTATACAAAGGCAGGTCTTCTTACAGGAAGAGCTAACAAGTATAAGAAGGCTTATGTAACTCTTGCCGGTGATGACAAGATTGATTTCTATAGCAACATTTAGAGATGGGAGTACGTAAATTTAAACCGGTAACACCCGGTCAAAGAAATAAGGTAATTAGCGCATTTGACGAAGTTACCTGCACTGTTCCGGAGAAGAGTCTGCTGGAGCCTCGTAAGAGCAGCGGCGGCCGTAACAATGAGGGACACATGACAATGCGTTATATTGGCGGTGGTCACAAGAAGATGTACCGTATCATTGACTTCCTAAGAGACAAGGATGAGTACACTGCAACCGTCAAGACAATTGAATATGATCCTAACCGTAGTGCAAGAATCGCACTCGTAGTTTATCAGGATGGTGAGAAGCGTTACATCATTGCTCCTAAGGGCATTAAGGTAGGCCAGGTGATTGCATCAGGCGCCGGAGTTGCTCCTGAGGTTGGTAACACTCTTCCACTTTCAGAGATTCCTCTGGGAACTAACGTTCACAACATTGAGCTTATCCCTGGACAGGGTGCTGCAATGGCACGTAGCGCAGGATGTTACGCTCAGTTGGTTGCAAGAGAGGGTCGCCACGCAGTTCTTAAGTTGCCTTCAGGCGAGACAAGAATGGTGTTGGTAACTTGCCGTGCAACCGTTGGAATAGTTTCCAATCCTGACCATAATCTTGAGTCCCACGGAAAGGCTGGCCGTAAGAGATGGCTTGGTATCAGACCAAGAAACAGAGGCGTTGTTATGAACCCAGTAGATCACCCAATGGGTGGTGGTGAAGGACGCGCTTCCGGAGGTCACCCTAGAAGTAGGAAGGGTCTTCCTGCAAAGGGTTACAAGACACGTAATCCTAAGAAGACTTCTAAGAAGTTCATTATTGAAAGAAGAAAAAAGTAACGGAATAAATTAAAGATTATGAGTCGTTCAATTAAAAAAGGCCCGTATATCGAGGCATCTCTGGAAAAGAGAATTCTTGCCATGAATGAGTCTGGTAAGAAGGAGGTTGTGAAGACTTGGTCCAGAGCCAGCGTGATTTCACCTGACTTTGTAGGACATACAGTAGCCGTTCACAATGGAAACAAATTTATTCCCGTTTACGTAACTGAAAATATGGTTGGTCACAAACTCGGCGAGTTTGCTCCTACCCGTACTTTCAAAGGCCACTCAGGTAACCGTAAGGAGAACAAGTAGGCTGTAAAGATTTAACGATTAAAGAATTACAGAAATGGGAAAAAGAAAAAGAGAAATGGCCGAGCGCCAGAAAGCCATAAAAAAGCAGACAGCTGTAGCAAAGCTGAATGATGTGCCTACTTCTCCACGTAAAATGCGTTACAGCGCAGATACCATCAGAGGAGTAGAGGTAAACAAAGCTCTTGACATTCTGAAATATTCTAAGAAAGAGGCATCTAACAAGCTTTATAAGCTCCTCAAGAGTGCTATTGCAAACTGGGAGAGCAAGAATGAGGCAGACCGCAAAGAGCTTGATAACGGTAACGTTATTGTAAAGACCATTATGGTAGACGAGGGACGTACACTTAAGAGAATCAGAACAGCTCCTCAGGGAAGAGCTGCAAGAATTCGCAAGCGTTCTAACCACGTAACTATAGTATTGGATAAGAAATCACCAAAAGCGGAGGAGAAATAATATGGGACAGAAAACCAATCCAATTAGCAACAGACTTGGAATTATCCGCGGATGGGATTCCAACTGGTATGGCGGAACAGATTACGCCGGAAAGATTCTTGAGGATGACAAGATTCGTAAGTATCTGAACGCAAGACTTTCCAAAGCTAACATCTCTAAGATTGTCATTGAGAGAACTCTTAAGCTTATAACCGTAACTATCCACACTGCAAAGCCGGGTCTTATCATTGGTAAGGGCGGTCAGGAGGTAGATAAGCTGAAGGTTGAGCTTAACAAGATCTCCAACAAGGATGTTCAGATTAACATCTTTGAGGTTAAGAGACCTGAGGTTGATGCTAACATTATTGCAAACAGCATCGCTCGCCAGGTTGAGGGCCGTGTATCTTACAGAAGAGCTATCAAAATGGCCGTTGCATCTGCAATGAGAGCCGGTGCCGAGGGTATCAAGGTTCTTATCAGCGGACGTCTGGGCGGTGCCGAAATGGCTCGTACTGAGATGTTTAAGGAGGGTAGAACTCCTCTCCACACTTTCCGTGCAAACATTGATTACGCTTTGGCTGAGGCAAATACCAAGGTTGGTATTCTCGGTATAAAGGTATGGGTTTGCAACGGTGAGGTTTACGGAAAGAGAGACCTTACTCCTAATGCAGGCGTTAATGCTAACGAGCGTGCTCGTTCTGCTGAGGGCAGAGGCGAGAGACGTTCAAGAGGCGCATCCCGTGGCGGACGCAAGAAAGCTGCGAACGCTTAATTAAGGCATAACCTTAATAAACAGAAAGGGGATGATTTTTTGATCATCCCCTTTTCTTTTGTTGTTACTATTTCATTAGAAACTGTATTCAACTCCTATACCGAAGCATCTGCTTGTGCGGCTGTAAGTAGTTGTGCCTACCTCTGTTACACTGGTGTGCTTCCTGTAGAAAGTGTGGAAGTAACCGGCGTTGAGTTTAAGGTTCTCGGTAACGCTGTACTCCAGACCCACTGCGGAAGACCAGGCACTCATTATGAATGAGAGGTCTGAGTAGTTTGCCTTCTCCTGTCTGTAGAAGGTCTTCTGGAAACCTGCGCTGAGTGTGAGTTTGTCTGTTACGTCATACTCCGTTCCGAAGACCATCTCATTGGTATCCTGAAGGAGAGATTTTCCCCACTGTCTGGTAGCACGGTCAAAGTAGTGGTTGTATCCCATATCAATGCGGAGTCCTGCTATAGGCTGGATTTCAGTGCCTAAGGCAAGCATACCGGGCATATCTGCTTTGTGCTTTGCACCATCGAGGAACTGCTTGAACGGAGCAAACTGAGGGCTGCCGCTGCCGGCAAGGTTGTTAAATGTCTCGCTGTTATTTGATTTGCTCTTCAATGTAAGATGAGAGAGAAACTCGTAACGGGCGGAGAAGTTGACAAAGTCACTTGGACGCCAGTCAATGGCAACGATAGGGGCCAAACTTGTTCCGGTCTGTTTGCAGTCCAGAACAATGTTGTTAGGAACATCAATTATGGTACCTGCTGTTGTTCTGTAAGTTATATCCTTTATGGTTCCGGTATATTTGTTGGATCCGAAGATGGCGCGCAATCCGAGGCTGACGCTCAACTCCTCAGTTACCGCTTTGGCGGCTGTAAGGGTGAGGCCGTAGTACAAAGACTTTCCCTCCACGTAGTTGGTTAATGAGTAACCTCCGAAGTTGGTTCCCAGAGTTGATATACCGTTCTGACCTACAAGGGCTTCCAGAACTCCAATTCCGCTGTTGAATTTGCATTTTCCGCCACCGCCTACAACGTTGAAGCCGAGTTGGAATGACCATCCCTGAACGTTATAAGCGAGGTAAAGTGATGGCTGGATTGGAACGCTTGCCTTTCCTTTAAACAGGCGGCTGAAACTTCCGTCTGCCTCCTGAGTTCCGGGATTGAGGTAGTTGGCTCCAAAGAGCTGTCCGTATGAGGATTTTGAATTTCTGGTCTGAATAGGAACCTGCCAGTTGAACTGGACGTGGAAGCCATCCTTTAAGAAACTTACTCCTGCCGGATTATAATAAACTCCGTCTATCCCGATGGCTGCCTGGCGAGCCGGGTTGCGGAGGAATTTAATGCTTTGATTTGTGTTTGTAAGATAATCTCCTGCAAATGAGCTGATTGAGATGAACAAAATCAGCGCTGAAATCAGTGTCTTCTTCATATCAATTAATTTTGTTTGTAGGCAAAAGTGCCAAAAAAGTGGGCAAATATACCATTTTTTTGGAAAACAACAGCAATCAAAGATTTTTATGATGTTCTATGGCGGAGCTTGATTATCTTTGTGAGAAGAAAGAAACTATAAAACAACAGCTATATGAAGAAATTCTTTTGTTTGATTTCCCTTCTTCTGGTAGGCTTTTTCTGCTTTGCCCAGGGAACAAGACTCTCCTTTGCAACTCCTGAGAGTATGGGTATGGACTCCGAGAAGTTGTCCAAGGTGGATGACATTATGAATAAGTCTATTAGGGACACCACCATTCCGGGTGCAGTTGTCTGTGTTGTAAGAGGGGACAAGATTGTCTATCTGAAGGCTTACGGAAATAAGGCCGTTTACCCTAAGGTTGAGAAGATGACAACCAATACCGTATTTGATTTGGCTTCCTGCAGCAAGTGCGTTGGAACAACTCTCAGTTTTATGCAACTGATTGAGAGCGGAAAGGTACGTCTGATAGACAGAGTGGATATGTATATTCCGGATTTTCAGCCTTATGAGGATGAGAATGGCAGAAAGACTCATATAAGAGTGATAGACCTTATGACTCACACCAGCGGTCTGCCTGCATACGTTAACCCTTCAGTTATTCAGGAGAAGTACGGCAACACAAATCCGGAGTCTCTTCTGGATTGGATTGCTCACTGCAAGAGAGAGTTCCGCCCTACAACAGGATACCGTTACAGTTGCCTCAACTTCATCACTTTGCAGAATATACTCCAGGTAGTTACCGGAGAGAAACTCTGTGACTATGCACAGAAGAATGTCTTTGACCGTTTAGGTTTGGAGTTCACAACATACTCTCCTAAACTCCAGAAAAAGAAGAATATAATGAAGCTCGTGGCTCCTACCGAGAAACAGGCGGACGGCAAGTGCCTCCTTGGTGAAGTTCACGATCCGCTTGCAAGAGTATGCGGCAACGGAAACTCAGGAAACGCAGGAGTCTTCTCAAATGCTGAGGATCTGGCAGTTATATGCGCCGCTCTTATGAACGGCGGAGAGTATGACGGCAAGAGAATTCTTGGTCCGCTTACAGTTAAGGCAATGAGGACCGTTCCGTTTGATGTACGCCGCTTTGGTCGTACTCTGGGATGGGACAATGATGTAATCTACTATACTGCAGGAGATTTGCTCTCACATGAGACATTCGGACATACGGGTTATACAGGCCCTTCCATAGTGATAGATCCTGCTACCAAGACCGCAGTGATTATTCTTGCAAACAGAGTTCACCCTTACGATACCGGCGGACTGGCACGTGAGAGAGCAACCGTAGCAAGCGTAGTTGCAGGCGCAATTACAAAGGTGGATTTATCTAACTAACAGGTTATCTGCCAGAACTATAGCCGTGATTGCCTCAATAATGACGGGGCATCTTAAGGCAATAGAAACATCATGTCTTCCCTTGACGGAAATCTCTTCAACCTCTCCTGTGGAGAGGTTGATTGTTTTCTGCACTTTTGCAATGCTGGCCGTAGGGCGTACGGCAACGGAAAAGACAATAGGGTTGGAGTTTGAAATGCCTCCGTTTATGCCGCCGCTGTGATTGGTGGCGCACTTTCCCAAAGTACTGATTATAGGGTCATTATACTGTGAGCCTTTAAGACGGGAAGAGGTAAAATACTCATTGCAATCCACATCAGAAAAATCTCCGAACTCAATTCCCTTAACACCCGGAACCGAGAAGGCAAGCTGTGAAATCTGAGACTCCAAAGAGGAGAAGAACGGCTCACCCACACCCACTTTAACTCCCTCAGCCACACATCTTATCACGCCGCCCAAAGAGTCACCCTCACTCTTTGCCTCTGAAAGCATCTCTGGCCAAAGTGAAGAATCTTTTTCACCTCCAATCTCCGCGATGGATGCCTTAATGGAGATCTTCTCTCCCTTTGAAGCCAGAACCTTTTTTGCCACCACTCCCGCTGCAACAAGTGCTACAGTCATTCTGCCGGACGATTGACCGCCCCCCTCTATAATGCTGTGATCTTTGTATTTACAGAGGTTTACAAAATCTGCATGGGATGGTCTTGGCGTAATGCGGAACTGAGAGTAATCTTTGCCCTGAACGTTTTTGTTTTCAAAAGAGATTGTGATAGGGGAACCGACCGTCTTTCCGTTTGAAACACCTGAGGTGATGTGAGGAAAATCCTCCTCCTTTCTTGGAGTTGTTCCAAAGAGCAGAGAGTCATAATCTCCGTTTTTTCTTCTTAGAAGATCCTCTTTAAAATCCTCTTCACAAATCTCAATCCCCGGAGCGGAACAATCTACAATTACTCCAACCTCTTTTGCGTGTGACGCTCCGAATATGGTGATTTTGAAATTGTTGCCGTAGGTGTTCATACTATTCAGTTATTTGAAGTCTCTCCATAAAGGTAGGGAAAGATTTATCTATACATTTCAAATTGTCTATCATAATCTTGCTCGGCGTATGGTTAAAGAGAGAACGGAACATTCCGCAAATAATAACGGCCATTGCAATTCTGTGGTCATTATGCGCTGAGCAGTAGATGGTTGGAAGATTCTCTCCGCCCTCTTTCTCCAACAGAGTCTTTCCTCCCATACCGTTTATTATCATCACATCATCTTCAATTTCAATGCAATATCCCATTCTGGAGAATTCCAGAATGATAGCCTCCGCCCTGTTGCTCTCCTTTTTCATAAGCCTGCTCACTCCGTTTATCCTGCTCACTCCGTTGCAATAAACTGCAAGTGTGGCAAGTATAGGGAAGAGGTCCGGAGAGTTTGTAACATCCACACTGAAAGGCTTTAAGGAGTCTGCTCTTACGGTGACGTTGTTGAGTTTATCCGAGAAATCTCTTCTGCTGTGGAATCTGTTCTCTGCAACCTCTGCAAAATCTTCATTACTTGTCTTTTCAAAATCCACCTCGGCACCGCAGGACTCTACCACGGAGAGAATCTTCTCATCCGCCTGGTCTGACTCAACCTCCATATTGTTGATAGTGAGCGTTTCATCCTGCTCAAAACTCTTTTGAGCAAAGGTGGCGATAGCACCCGCAGCCACAAAATTTGAGGCACTGCTCCAGTCTGAATCCATAAAGAAATCTACCGGATGGTAACTCTGATTACCCGCAATATTGAAGATAAATTTGTTCTCTTTCTTTGTAATTCCAATCTTAATGCCGAAGCTGCTAAGAACGTCAATGGTGAGATCTATGAAAGGAGTGCTCACCGGATTCTCCACCACCATGGTTGTATCTTGCTTAAGCAGAGGGAGAACCATTAAAAATCCGGATACCGTCTGAGAACTCTCGTTGCCTGATATCGTAAAGTTTTTCTCCGTAATACCGCCGCTTATTGTTATAGGCAGAAACTCCCCCTCCATCCTTGGATTCTTTGTGGCGGAGCAGACCGCTCCGGATTTTTTTACGGCGGCAACAGCGGAAGAGATATCTCTCTTAAGCAGAGTCTCTTCTCCCACGATGGTAATCTTTGAGGTAATGGCTGTCTTGTATCTAATACTTGATACATAGGCCATTATAGGCATAAGCAGGCGGGTCAGCAGGCCGGATTCACCAACATCAGCAAGCTGAAAATATTTCCATTTTGCAATGCCGGCACTTCTTATTATGAGCATTTTCTCTCCCTTGCTGCTCTTTCCGTCTCTGCTTATCTTAATGACACAGCCGCATTTACGGGCAAATGTTACTGCAGATTTAATATCTCCGCAAGGTTCAAAATTTCTCAGTATTGTCTGACCGCTTGCAATGGCTGCCGCCACTATTGCCCTCTGTGCTATGCTTTTAGAGCAAGGAATGGAGATGCTCTTTCCCTTTTTCTTGCGAGCGGTAGGAAGACTCTTCTGGCAGAAGCGGGAGAAGAGTTCACTCTTTGAGGCATCCTCCACCTGAGAAAAACCGCCGCTTCCAACAACTCCCAACAGCTCTTTATACATCTCAGTAACAGTGTATTGTCCGGCACCGGTCGGATTTCCTACACTGCAGTAGGTGAAAGGAGCACCCATACCTATCATTGCAATTCTGGTAAAGCGCCCAATCTCTCCCATAGAGAAAGCAAGCAGATGATCTCTCTCTACACCAAGATCCTTGCAATGGTAAAGCGAGAGCACTCTGGAGGCCTCTGAAATATTATTGGCTGTAACTGCAATCTTCACGATATCAGCTCCTTTCTTAACACACTCCGCCACCGCCTCTTTCATCTTTTCCATTGAAGGAGTCTGGGAGAAATTGTGATATGAGAGTATAAGTTTGCAACGGACAGCCTTAGGCTTCTTATCAATTTCCTTTCTTATTCTGGAGATGAAATCATTGTCTGCGCTAACATCCACATCCACATACGCCACCCCTTTGTTTATGGCTGCAACCATCTGATTCAGAGCAATCTCTCTGCCGTATTCGTCAAACCTGTAGGTGAAAATCAGATTGAGATTCTGAGAGATGAGAGTCTCTATATCCTTCAGAGTCAACAGACAGATATCTCCTCTTATCTCCGCAAAACTATGTTTGGAGGCAAGAGCCATACACTCGGAAAAATTCTTCTCCGATATGCAAGCGCATATTTTTTTCTTGATGCTCTCCTCCATAACTTAAATCTCTTTCAGCACTTTTTGCAACTCCTTCAGCTCTATCTTTTTCTTAACAACTCTCCCGATAGTTTTTGGAAGTATCAGAGTGATGCTCTCACCGCTTCTCTTTTTATCTGCCTCAATTGCGGAGAAAAGTTGGGATGCGGAAAACGGGCAACTGACAGGAAGAGAGGCCATAAGAAGATCATCGCGGAGGATGCTTACAACTTTTTCAGAACAGAGAGAGAGTTTCTCCGCCACCTTTGCGGCTATTACCATTCCAACACTTACCGCCTCTCCGTGCAGCCAATCTTCTTTCTTGTCTGCAGCACATTTTTCTATGGCGTGAGCAAAAGTGTGACCGAGATTGAGCAATCTTCTGTTTCCTCTATCTTTCTCATCTTCAAGTACAAGCTGCATCTTCATCTCGCCGCAGAGAGCAATCAGGCGCCGGAGTTCTCTCTCCTGCCAGGCGCTTGCTTCCTTGTTTTTGTAGACGGAGGCGAGGGCAACTGCAGAGTTGTAACTATCCTTGTCAAAAATCATAAAGGTTTTAAGCATCTCTGCAAATCCCTCTCTGAAGACTCTTTTATCCAAACTTCTCAGGAAGGTAGAAGTAAGATAGATCCACTCCGGCTGATTGATGGTTCCTATCATATTTTTATAACCGGAGAAGTTTACGCCGTTTTTTCCTCCTATTGAAGCGTCAATCTGGGCCAAAAGGGTGGTAGGAACAAACCCAAACCTTACTCCCCGCTTGTATGTGGAGGCAACAAAGCCCGCTAAATCTGTAGTAACGCCGCCTCCTACTCCTATTATAAAGCAGTCTCTATCCGCTCCAAACCCCATCAGAGCCTCGTATATGCCATATACATACTCCAAACTCTTGTTCTGCTCGTTGGCATCTATAGGTATAAAGTGAAAATTTCTATTTTTTGGAAAGTATTCTGTTACATTCTTATCAATTATTACAAAAACACCGCTATTTTGTGGAATGTGGTTTGTTAAATAATTGATATTCTTATGATTATAGAATTTCATTTTAGTGCTATTTGTAATAATTACCACAAATATAAGAAAAATTACCCTTAGATTGTGTTGTTTTTGTTAAGGTTTTACTTTTTAAGTAACATTTTTTAGTAACAATTTGCAAAAACTAAAGCCGGACTATACTTTTGCCACCGTTTGGTTAAAGTGTAAAAGAAAGAAGTGTTTTTTGTGGCCCCCTTCACCTCTTCTTGAAAGTGTGCCGATTTTTTTAGAGATTTGCACAAAGAATGAAGGAGAAGATGTCAGAAATCGGAATAGGATGTTTCAAGCGTCCGTTGGTGATTGCGGGTCCCTGCAGTGCGGAAAACAGAGAGCAGTTGCTCTCTACCGCTGTTGCAGTTAAAGAAACTGGGGTTAAATTCTTCCGTGCGGGACTTTGGAAGCCAAGGACAAAACCTGGTGGATTTGAGGGAGTTGGAGCAGCTGGGTTGGAGTGGTTGAAAGAGGTAAGAGAGGTTACAGGAATGAAAATCCTCACGGAAGTCGCTACACCCGCTCACTTGGAGCAGGTGATGAAAATCAACCCGGACCTTCTCTGGATAGGGGCCCGTACAACTACAGATCCGTTTGCCGTTCAAGCCATCGCGGATGCTCTTAAAGGAACCTCCGTTCCAATTCTGGTTAAAAATCCTCTCAGTTCAGATATAGATCTTTGGAGCGGCGCAGTAGAGCGTCTTTCCAATGCCGGCGTTTCAACAATAGGGCTGATTCACAGAGGTTTCAGCACATACGAGCACAAATCTTACCGTAACGCTCCGCTCTGGCATATCCCAATGGAGATGAAGAGAAGATACCCTTCAATAACTCTCATCTGTGATCCCAGCCACATGGGGGGCAGCCGCAATTTTATTGCTCCAATCTGCCAGCATGCTATGGATTTGATGTATGACGGTCTTATGATTGAAACCCACATCAATCCCGAGGAGGCCCTCTCAGATAAGGCTCAGCAGATTACTCCCAAAGAGCTGAAAGTTATCCTTAAAAATCTCATCGTGAGGGAAAACTCAAAGGAGATAGAGGGAATAGGGGCTTTGCGCAGTGAGATAGACGAACTGGATGATGAGCTGTTAAAGGTTCTCTCCCGCAGAATGCAGATTTCCAGAGAGATAGGAGAGTACAAAAAGCAGCACAAGATTCCGGTTTTCCAAAAGGATCGTTACAGCGAGATTATTCAGAGTGCCGTTTCAAAGGCAAAAGAGATGGATTTGGATGAGGAATTTGTCCTCTCCGTCATTGAGGCAATACACCGGGAATCTGTCCGCCTGCAGCTGCCTGATTCAGACCTATAGTCCCCCAGGTAGCCTTTACATAATCCAGAAGTTCCAGAACCTTCTGCGGATCCGTCTCGGTAACCAGTTTCATTCTGGTCTCTTTAAAGTTGAAGAGAGATTTAAAGTAGTTACTCAGATGGCGCCTCATCTCAAAGACCCCGCGCCTGTCACCCTTTACCTCTATAGATTTAAGGAAGTGCTTTTTTGCAAGTTCCACCTTGTCCGCCACGCTCATTTGCGGCAGCATCTCTCCAGTATCCAGGTAGTGGCGTATCTCCCTAAAGATCCACGGGTGGCCGTAAGTGGCTCTGCCAATCATAATTGCATCCACTCCGTAATGGTCAAACTTCTCTTTGGCACTCTTGGGGTCCACCACATCTCCGTTTCCTATAATAGGAATCTTCATCCTCGGATTCTCCTTAACCTTTCCAATCAGAGTCCAGTCCGCCTCCCCTTTGTACATCTGGCAGCGAGTGCGGCCGTGTATGGTAAGTGCTTGAATACCTGCATCCTGCAACCTTTCTGCAAGTTCCACGATAATTAACGAGTTCTCATCCCACCCCAGGCGCGTCTTTACCGTAACCGGCAGATTGACCGCCTTGACAACCTTCTCTGTAATCTCCACCATCAAATCCGGGAAGCGCATCATTCCGCTGCCTGCCCCCCTCTTTGCAATCTTATTGACCGGACAGCCAAAGTTTATATCAATAAGGTCCGGATGCTGCCCCTCTGCAAACTTTGCCGCCTCCACCATCGCCTCAGGGATGTGACCGTATATCTGTATCCCGATGGGTCTCTCGTAGTCAAAGACCTCCATCTTCTTGAAGGATTTCTGGGCGTTGTGCACCAGCCCGTCCGAGGAGACGAACTCAGTGTACATCATATCCGCCCCGTACTCCTTGCAGATATACCTGAAAGAGGCGTCCGTTACATCCTCCATAGGTGCCAGAAAGAGGGCTCTGTCCCTAAACTCTATGTTGCCTATTTTGAACATGCGTTGCAAAAGTACATAGAAGTTTGCAGATGGGGAAAAAATAGTTATATTTGCACCCCTTTTTGAAAAGAGGGCTCCGTTAGATGCGGAGAGATTATTAATTTAAAACAACAAACAGTGGATTACAGAAGTTACAAATCGGTCTTCGTAAACGATCAGACAGCCACCAAAGAGTGGGTTGTGATTGATGCGACAGACCAGGTTTTAGGCCGTCTTGCTTCTCGCTTGGCTTTACTGCTGAGGGGCAAGAACAAAGCCAACTTCACACCTCACACAGACTGCGGTGACAATGTTATTGTCATCAATGCTGAGAAGGTGCGCCTTACCGGCAAGAAGTTGACTGACAAGGTGTACGTACGTCACACCGGTTATCCTGGCGGCCAGCGCTTTACAACTCCTAAGGAGTTACTCCAGCGCAAGCCGGTAGCAGTTATCGAGGAAGCTGTAAGAGGTATGCTTCCTAAGTCAAGACTCGGAGCTCAGATGTTCCGCAACCTGCACGTTTACGCAGGAAGTGAGCATCCTCACGAGGCACAGAAACCAAAAACAATCACTTTAAACGAAATTTAGAGCATGGAGAAAGTTAACGCCCTTGGAAGACGTAAATCAGCTGTGGCTCGCGTTTATGTGAATTCAGGTAAAGGTAACATTACAATCAACGGTAAGGAACTCAACGTTTATTTTCCGGATGATTCCCTCAAGTACATTGTAATGCAGCCGCTTACAGTAACCAACACTCAAGGTAATTTTGACATTGACGTCAACCTTGACGGTGGTGGAATTAAGGGACAGGCAGAGGCTCTTCGCCTTGCTATCTCTCGTGCGCTCTGCAAGATTGATGCTGAGGCTTACCGCTCCGTTCTCAAGAAGGAAGGATTCCTTTCTAGAGATGCAAGAGAGGTTGAGAGAAAGAAACCTGGCCAGCCTGGTGCACGCAGACGCTTCCAGTTCAGCAAACGTTAATATTTACGTTGGACAATCAGTGCACAGAAGAGTTGTAAAAGCTGTGGATTCAATTAGACTACTGCACTTTGCTCTTCTGCGAAAAATCTTCAGGACGGAAACTACCTGAGGATTGATGAAAGAGGCCCGGTCACAAAATGTGACAGGCAAAAAAGAAAAACAACAAGCATTAAAAATTGAAAAAATGCCAAGAACAAATTTCCAAGAATTATTAGATGCAGGTGCACACTTCGGACACTTGAAGAGGAAATGGAATCCTAAGATGGCTCCTTATATCTTTATGGAGAAGAACGGAATCCATATCATTGACCTGCACAAAACCGTGCTTATGATAGATGACGCAGCAGCAATGCTGAAGAATCTTGCACGCAGTGGCCGCAGAGTTCTCTTTGTAGCTACTAAAAAACAGGCTAAGGATATTATCGCAGAGAAAGCACAATCCGTTAATATGCCTTACGTTACAGAAAGATGGCCTGGTGGAATGCTTACTAACTTCCCTACAATCCGTAAGGCGGTTAAGAAGATGAACACCATAGATAAAATGAAGTCAGACGGTACATACGAGACTCTTGCAAAGAGAGAGAAACTCCAGGTAGACCGTCAGAGAGCAAAATTGGAGAAGAACTTAGGTTCTATCGCAGATATGAGTCGTCTCCCATCAGCACTGTTTGTTGTTGATGTTCAGAAAGAAGCCAATGCAGTAAAAGAGGCTAAGAGACTGAATATACCTGTTATCGCGATGGTTGATACCTGCTGCGACCCAACTCCGATTGATTATGTTATCCCTGCAAATGACGATGCAGCAAAGAGTGTTGCAGTTGTTGTAGGTGCACTTTGCGGCGCTATTGCTGAGGGTCTTGAGGAGAGAAAGCTGGAGAGAGAGAAGCAAGCTGCAGAGGAAGAGAAAAGGGCTAAGGATAAGGAACTTGCAAAGATGGAAGGTGAGAAGAAGGCTTCCGATTCAGTTCCTGAGGGAAAGAAAATCCGCCCAAGAAGAAAAGTAAATACAGAGGATGCAAAGCCTGCTAAGAAGGCAGAGCCTAAAGCAGAATAAGGAGGAAAGTTATGGATATTAAAGCATCAGATGTAATGAAGTTGCGTCAGATGACGCAGGCCGGTATGATGGACTGCAAGAAGGCTCTCATTGAGGCTGACGGTAACTTTGACAGAGCAAAGGAAATCCTTAGAGAGAAGGGTAAGGTTGTTGCTGCAAAGCGTTCAGACAGAGAGACTACTGAGGGTGCAGTTCTGGCACGTACAAACGGCGAGAAGAACAAGGCCGTTATGGTTTGCCTCGGTTGCGAGACTGACTTCGTAGCAAAGACTGACGGATTCCAGGCACTTGCAAACGGAATCGCAGACGCTGCTATGGCTGAGTATCCTGCAGACCTTGATTCTCTGAAGAAATGCAAACTCGGAGACATCACTGTAGACGATGCAATTATGGATCAGACAGGAAAGAGTGGTGAGAAACACGTGATTGCTTGCTATGAAAAAGTTGAGGCACCTTACGTTGGCTTCTATGTTCACAGCAACAAGAAAGTGGCTACCATTGTAGGATTCAACAAGAAGATTGCAGACGACGCAGTTAAAGAGATTGCAATGCAGATTACCGCAATGGCTCCTATAGCTGTTACCGCAGATGAGATTCCTCAGGCAAGAAAAGACGAGGAGTTTGCACTTGCAGTTAACAAGACTAAGGAAGAGCTTGTAAAGAAGGCTGTTGATGCCGCTCTCTCAAAGGCAGGTCTCAATCCTAATCACTTTGACAGTGAGGATCATATTGAGAGCAACACTGCAAAGGGTTGGATTACTGCAGAGCAGGCAGAGCAGGGCAGAAAGATCATGAAGGAAGCTGCTGAGCAGAAGGCAGCCTCACTGCCTGAGGCAATGATTCAGAACATTGCCAACGGTCGTCTTCAGAAGTTCTTTAAGGAGAAGACTCTTAACGAGCAGATTCTTGCTCTTGGAGACGGTAAGGAGACTGTATCTCAGTACCTGAAGAGAGTAGATCCTGAGGTTAAGGTTGTTGCCTTCCACAGATTCTCTCTGGCAGACTAAGGAGACATAATTTAGTCTTTAAAAAGGGGTAGACGGAACGATTTTTGGTCTACCCCTTTTGTTTTTTTTGTATCTTGCACCCAAATGTGTTGAATTTATTATGAAGACAAAACAGACGTTACCGCTCTTACTCATCCTTTGCCTGCTTTTGGGAGGAAACCTCTTTGCTCAGAGCAAAATAGATGAGAGATTTACTGCCTTCTCACAATTGTTGTCTCCGGAGAAACTTTATCTTCAGACAGATAAAGAGACTTACTGCGTTGGAGATACATTATGGTTTAAGGGATATCTGGTCAATAATTCTTTGATTTCAGAGTTCCCGGAGAGTAACTTTATCTATGTAGAACTTCTCACTTACTACTACAATAAAAATGTCTATTCCAACAGGGTAGAGGAGACCGTACGTACCGTTCAGAGAGTTAAGGTTAAGAGACGCAACGGTGTGCTCCAGGGTTACATTGTTTTGGACAGTGATATGAATACCGGAGTCTCCATTCTGAGGGCTTATACCTATTGGGGGCTCAACTTCCCGGTGGATTACATCTTTACCCGCCGCATAATGGTTATAAATCCTATAAAGGATAACTTTGTTAAAGACCTTGTAGAGCACAAGATTAATGAGACGGCGGAGTTTACGAAGGTTGGTGTTCAGAATCCTTTCAAGAAGGAGAAGGAACACAGCAAGATAGATTGCCAGTTCCTTCCGGAGAGCGGCAGATACTTTGCTTCCGTTAAGACAAAGATGGGTGTAAAGAGCATCAATGAAGAGGGATTCGGTACTAAGACCAAGGGAGAAGTATTCACATCCAAGGGAGAAAAAGTAACTGAGTTTGAGACCAATGAAATTGGTATGGGAAGTTTTGTCTTTACCGCAGAACCGGGTAAGAAATATTATGCTGTTGTAACTGACGAGAGAGAGATTACGGAGAAGGTTAATCTTCCTGAGGTTTCAACTTCAGGTGCTCAGATTAATCTTACACGTAAGGGAGACAACTTTATTGCAGAGCTCTATGCAACTGATGATCTCAACAAAGATTCCTTGAGAGTTATACTCTCCAACGGAACGGAGATTTTCTACAACGGAGATTTCAAGCACTCTTCCAAACTGGCTCTTCCTATTATGAAAATGGCTGAGGGCGTGAATGTTGCAACAATTGCAGATAATCAGGGAAATGTATATGCAAAGAGACCTTTCTTTGTTCTTCCTGTAAATAAAGAGGAATTAAAATTCTCAACGGACAAACCTGAATATGCACAGAGAGACTTGGTTACCTGCTCTTTGGATTTGGGTAAACCTATTGCAGGAAACTTCTCCGTTTCCGTTACTGATGACAGCCACGCGCCATATACCGGAGCTGAGGATAACATTATCTCCTATATGTTCTTATCATCTGAGATTAAGGGATATGTGGAGAATCCTCAGAGATATTTTGACGCTTCCGTTCCTGTGGAGGTAAGAGAGCGTGACGTAGATTTGCTTATGATGACTCAGGGGTGGCAGTACTATGATCTCCCTGCAATCTTCAAGGCTCAGTTTGAACTTCCTCAGTTTGGTAAGGAGTATATTCAGACAATCAGCGGAAGAGTAAGAAAGGCTTCTATGAGAAGAGGTAAATCTTCTATTGTTTCATTCGTAGCGCCTTCTATTGGTTTTACTGCAATGGGCGAGTTGGATTCCGCAGGTTTCTTTGAACTTAAAGACATAGACTTCCCGGATTCCACTCTCTTTATTGTCAACGCAGTAGGAACAGGAGGAAGAAAGTCTTTCATTCCTTCAATCTCTGAAGATTCATTTGCTCCGCTTATTAAGTACAACCGCAGAAAACAGAAGATCAACTACTCAGATGAGGATGCTCAGTATATGATTCAGAACTACTACAATACCGGCGGAGAAAAGGTATATCAGCTGGATCCTATCTACGTTACCTCAATGAGAAAAGTTAAGGCTTCAGACAATATCTCTCCATTCCCTGTACAGTATTTCAAACAGGGACAGCTTAAGACCGAGGAGGATCTCAAACCGTTTATCGGATATGATGTAATGACTTATGTTATTGAGACTTGCCAGGGTATTAGATTCTCAACGGATACCGTTACGGGAGAGAGAAAACTTATGAGCAGAGTTGCAGGTGTTGCTTCAGAATGGGAAGTTTCAGATATGGCTGAGGTTGTAGTATTCGTTAACGGAATGCAGGCTCAATCCTCTACAGAACTGGAGCACTACAACGTAGATGAATTGGAGGCATTTGTCTATCTGCAGGGTAATGATGCAGCACCGTTTGTTCCTATGATTGAGGGTAGCGCATCACTCAGAAGAGTCATCATGATTAAGACCAAACCTAGCGCAAGAACCGGTATGCCTAAGAACGTAAGCAAGGGCTATCCTCTTGGCTGGCAGAGACCTAGAAGATTCTACTCTCCTGCATACGATGTTTACGGCAAGGGAATTGTCCGCGGCGGTTCAGATAAGAGAAGCACCGTTTACTGGAATCCTAACGTACAGGTTACAGACGGAAAGGGCGGCTTCAGATTTAACACCTCAGACGGTAATTCAAGTTACACTGTAATAATTGAGGGTATCACAAATGAAGGTGAATACATCTTCAAGAAGGATAAGATTAAGAGACACTACTAAACTGAAAATAGAATAGTATTTATAAATAGGATTAAAATCTTGAATTATGAAAAGTAGATTTTTTATGAAAGCTAAAACACTGCTACTTTCAGCAGTGATGGTTTCATCAATGCTGCTTGTTGCAAGTTGCGGTGGCGGCGGTTCCAAACCATTGGATCCTACTCCAACCCCAACCCCAACTCCAACGCCTTCTGTTTCAAAGCAATGTGACCTTGTTGCATTCCAATTTAAGTCTGCAAACAATACAGGTCTTGCTTCCAATCCATCTGCAACCATTTCAACAATTCAGAATAGAAATCTGGTACTGATTACCATTCCGGAGACTGCAGACATTACCAAACTTGTTCCTACTTTCTCAGTAAGTGACAAGGCTACTGCAAAGATTGGCGGAGTGGCTGCTACATCAGGAGTTACAGCATTTGACTTCACCAATGACGCAGAGATGGTAGTTACTGCGGAGAACGGAAGTACCAGTAAAAAATACTTCATCTTTGTAAAGAAGGGAAACAACACAATAGACGAACAGGTATATGCCGTTATGTCTAAGTACAATATCCCCGGTATTTCCGTTGCCTGCACAAAGAATGAGAAGCTTGTTTTTGCAAACGGTTACGGTTATGCAGACATTGACGCTACTCCAAAAGTAAGAGTTACTCCAAATCATCTCTTCCGTCTGGCCAGCGTTTCAAAAGCTCAGACCGCTCTCTGTATCATGTCATTATACGAGGATGGTCTTCTTTCACCGGATGATTATGTATTTGCTCCGGCAGGTGCAAACGGAACAGGAAGCAAGGAGGGAATTCTCTACAGTATGTATCCGGGAACTCACGGAGCACGCGTAGATCAGATTAAGGTAAGACACCTTCTTACTCACACTACGGGATGGAATTATAACACAACCGGAGGTGAGGATCCTATCTTTACCGGTGATTCCAGATTCTACGGTAAGAGCCTGACAGAGAGAGTAAAATATATGGTAGGAACAGCAACTACCAATGAGCCTGGTAAATCATATTCTTACTACAATCTTGGTTTCTGCGTTCTTGGTCAGATAATTGAGAAGATTACAGGAAAATCTTATGAGACTTATCTTAGAGAGGTTACTGCAAAGGCCGGTGTTAAGGATATGTGGGTTGCTAAGACTCAGAAGGCAGACAGACGTTCAAACGAGTGCGTTTATTACTCACAGATTTCCGGAAACAACGGATACGGAAACGATATGACGGTTGTAGCTGCTTGCGGTGCTGTAATTGCTTCTGCACCAGATCTTATGCAGGTTCTCTGCTCTGAGGATTACGGAACGGTTGTGCCGGATATTCTCAAGAAGGAGACTCTGGATATGATGTACACTAACTACACTTCTTCATCTCCTGGCGGATACGGCTTCGGCTGGAGAATTGGTCACTCAACACTTACCAACTGGGCGTCATACCACGGAGGAAACATTGCAGGTACTGCAACCATCTGGGCAAGAGGAAAGAACGGAGTTAACGGAGTTCTTCTCTGCAACTCCAGAAGTCCTAAAGATGATTTTGATACAGCAATTTACGTTGCTTTGAACGCAATTATGGCAACAGTTTATTCCTCTTACTAAAATAGCTGAATGTCACAACTAGGACTGGCAAGCAAGACACTACTCTTTCCTTATTGGCTTACGCTGGTAATAAGGAATAAGTTATATGATAAGGGTATACTGAAGGGAGAACGTTTCAGTATACCCGTTATCTCTCTAGGTAACATCACTGTAGGGGGTACGGGCAAGACTCCGCATACTGAGATGGTTGTCCGTGAACTCAGAGGAAAGTGTCGTCTGGCGGTAATCTCAAGAGGATATAAACGCAAGAGCAAAGGCTTTCACGTTGTGAAGGTTACGGATGATTTTACACTCTGCGGAGACGAACCCCTTCAGATAAAAAAGAAATTTCCGGAGATAATAGTGGCGGTCTGCAAAGACCGTAACTATGCAATTCACAAGGTAGTAGAGGAGATGGGCGCCAACCTTGTCATATTGGATGACGCCTACCAGTACAGAAAGGTGATACCATCTTTCAACGTGCTGTTGGTCAACTACAACAAAACCATCGCGGGAGACAATCTCCTCCCGATAGGTCACCTGAGAGACCTCCCGTCACAAGTCAAAAGGGCGGATGCGGTGATTATAACAAAGTCTCCAAACTTCAGTTTTTTTGACGGTAATATAGATGATGAGAAGGGATTGGAGATTACTACAGAACAGGAAAAGGTTTGGCGCAAATCTCTAAAACTCAGAGAAGATCAGCGGCTTTACTTCTCCACCGCCCTTTATGATGCGGCTCAACCGGTCTTTACTGACATTTGCAATGTGCGCTATATCTACTCAAAGTTTGCGGTGGCCTTCACCGGCATAGCAGATGACACCCTTTTCCGCTCTCAACTTGGCTCCACCCACAAAATAGAGGAGATACTAAAATTTAAAGATCACAAAAATTTCAGCCGTTCAAATATCCGCTCAATTGAGGCAATGGCTCAAAGGCAAAAAGAGGCTGCCGTTATCACTACTGAGAAGGACAGCATGAGGCTGAAAAATAATAAGTACCTCTCCGACCAACTGAAGGAGAGGCTGTTCTATCTCCCTATCGGGAGTAAAATAATACCGACTGTAAAAAAGGAGGAGTTCCTCGCCGTGGCGGTGACTCCCCCTCAAAAAGAGGAAAAATAACAATTCAATAAGTAGTTTTTATGACACAAACAAGGAAACCTAATTATGTAATTCCGTTGGCCTGCATAGGATTTATGTTCTTTGCGGTAGGTTTTGCATTGGGACTTAACGGATACCTGATTCCGCTTCTTAAGTCCTCGCTCAATGTCTCCGGAGGTGCCTCCTATCTTATTCTCTTTGTAACCTTCTCTTCCTTCCTCATCTTTGGTTATCCGGCAGGAAGCATTATTAAGAAGATTGGTTACAAGAAGACGATGGCCCTCTCTTTTTTGATTTTCACTGCGGCGTTCCTGCTCTTTGTATGGCCTGCTAAGATTGCAGAGGCCAATATGGAGGGTGGCATTGTTGCTGCAAATGTAAGAATCAAATGTTTGGTACTCTTCCTAATTACTTCATTTATAAGCGGATTGGGAAATACCGTGCTTCAGGCGGCTATTAATCCTTACATCACAATTTTAGGTCCGCTGGAGACCGGCGCCAAGAGAATAAGCATAATGGGAATATGCAATAAACTTGCCTATCCTATTGCTACACTGTTCCTTGCGTGGTTAATAGGTAAATCTATAGGAGATGCTCAGGTTGGAGATATCATCAAACCGTTCTATGTAATTGCAGCCATCTTCTTTGTTCTCGGTATCCTCGTTCTCTTTGCTCCGCTTGAGGAGATAAAGGCAAAAGGAGAGGAGGAGGGTCACGAGGAGGATTGCCCTTACGCAGCCGGCAAGACCTCAATTTGGCAGTTCCCTCACCTGGTTTACGGCTGTCTCACACTATTCTTATATGTAGGAGTTGAGACTTTGGCCCTTCAAACCCCTGTAGATCTGGCAAGTACGCTTAATTTACCTAATCCGGAGCTCTATCCTTGGCTTCCTTCTATAGGTATGGTGATCGGTTACCTCTGCGGTATTCTGCTCATTCCTAAGAAACTTTCTCAGGAGAGCGCCCTCAAGATTTGCGCTTGGATTGCCGTTGTGGGAACCCTTTGCTCACTTTTTGTGCCTGCAAGACTTTCCGTTTGGTTCCTCTTCACCATGGCTTTGGCCTGCTCTCTTATGTGGCCTGCTATATGGCCTCTGGCTATGGCGGACCTTGGTAAGTTTACTAAGAAAGGTGCTGGTTTGTTGGTAGTTACAATCTTTGGCGGTGCGGTTATTCCGTTCCTATTCGGACTTTTGAAAGACTTCCTGCAGAACTCAACGGGACTTACTCCTGCTCAATCAATCCAGTACGCATACCTCATTGCTTTGCCATGTTTTTTGGTAATAATGTGGTACGCTTACCGCGGTTATAAGATCAGAAAGTAGTTAAAGGATGCAACGAAAAATGCATTTTTTGCATCATTTATATTGATTTGTCAGAATTTTTTTATAATTTTGACCCGTTATTTTTAGACCAAAATACTAGAAAAAACACTTTAACCAAATAAAAATTAACTATGTTCAATCAAACAAAAACTAACAGACATCTACGTCTGGGCGTTGCTTTCCTGTTGGCAGCTATGCTGTCTATCGGTCAGGTAATAGCACAGAACGTAAATGTTAGCGGAAAGGTCACCGATCAAAACGGTGAGCCGGTAGTTGGTGCTACTGTTCTCGTAAAGGGCACTAAGACCGGAACAAGTACGAACGTAGACGGCCGCTATACAATTAAGTGCGCCCCTAACGCTGTACTTGTATTCCAATCAATTGGTTACACCGCTCAGGAAGTGGCTGTAAACAACAAGAGTGTGGTTAACGCAGTCCTCAGAGATGACGCTGTTCAGTTGGACGCAGCAGTCATCACTGCAGAGTACGGTATGAAGCGTGTTCAGCGTTCCGTAGGATCGGCTGTACAGAACGTCAAGGCAACTGATATTCAGGAGTCAGGACGTGAGGCCTTCGTAACAGCTCTCCAGGGACGTGTTGCCGGTATGACCGTTACCACCACCGGTGGTGCTCCTGGTGCATCAACCAGCGTAGTGCTCCGTTCCGTAACCTCCATTTCCGGAAACAACCAACCACTTTACGTTATCGACGGTGTGCCAATGAACAACAACACCTTCAACGCCCAGAACGGCTTCGCAAAAGACGACTTGGACGAGAACGGTATCAAGTTCTCCACACTGTATGAGGATGCTGCCTCAAGAGGAAACGACCTCAACCCTGAGGACATCGAGAGCATGACAGTCCTGAAGGGAGCTGCTGCTGCAGTTCTTTATGGATCAGATGCTTCCAACGGTGCTATCGTTATCACCACCAAGAAAGGTACTGCAGGCGCAGGTAAGGTTACTTACAGCAACCACCTCACTTGGTCAAAGAGCTACGGCTATCCAAAGATGCAGAGAGAGTTCGCCAACGGTCAGTATGGTGTAACTAACTACTACTATCAGTCATACTTCGGAGGCAGATATCCTGCAGACGGCAGCATTAAGCTGTATGACAACATCAAGGCTCTGCTTCAGACCGGTTTCTCACATCAGCATAACGTTGCTGTAGAGGGTGGTACAGATAAGGTTACCGTTCGTGGTGCTGCTTCTTATCTGGATCAGAAAGGTACTGTAAAGACTACAGACTATACCCGTTTGAACATCACCTTGTCCGGTAAGGCTCAGGTAACCAAGTGGCTCAACTTTGACGCCATGATGGGTTACACCGAGACTACTAACCATAAGGCTCGTAAGGGTGGATCCGGAGTTCTCAAGAGAGCTTCCAACTGGCCTATGACAGATAACATGGCCGAGTATCTGGATCCGGACGGAGTACAGATGAAACTCCCTAACCTTTACACAGATACAGACCTCTACAACCCTCTGTATGACCTTTACAAGAACCGTAACTATGATGAGTCCAAGAGATTCATCACCACAGTAGGTGTCAACATCACTCCTACCAAGAACACTTTCCTCACTGCAAAACTCGGATGGGATAACTCAAAGTCTGTTTATGAGAACTTTGCTCACCCTTACTTTGCAAACAGAGAGTCTTCAAGTTATGGTGACGGCGGTACAATCAACATTGCAAAATATGACCTGTCAGATAAGTCTCTGAACATCCTCGGTGGTTACAACAACCAGTGGGGTGACTTCTCTCTCCAGGCACAGGTTGGTTACCACCAGCAGGAGAACTACACTGAGAACATGGCTACTTATGGTAGCAAGTTCGTAGCTGTAGACTTCTACGCACTTTCCAACTGCGACCCTTCAACTATCATCACTCGTACAACTCACAAGAAGAGAAGACTTCAGGGTATTTCCGGTTCCATCCAGCTCGGTTGGAAGAACATGGCCTTCTTGAACTTGAGAGGACGTAACGACTGGTCTTCAACTCTTCCAAAGAATAACCGCTCATACTTCTATCCTGCAATTGAGGCTTCCTTCATTGCAACTGAGCTTCCTTTCTTGAAGAACAATGATATTCTCTCTTATTTGAAACTCAGAGCTTCCTTCGCTCAGGTAGGTAAGGATGCAACTCCTCTCTCTATCTATCCTGCTTTGCAGGCAACTGAGAACATCGGTGGTGGTTTCAAATATGGTTACACAGGTCCTAACGAGACTCTGAAACCAGAGATGAACATGGAGACTGAGATCGGATTCGAGGCTCGTATGTTCAACGACCGCGTAAATATGGACTTCTCTTACTTCTGGAGAAAATGTAAGAACCAGTATGTAACAGACTTCCGTCTTTCTTACGCAACCGGTTTCGTATTGAATAACATGAACGTAGGTACCTTTAAGACTTGGGGATGGGAGTTCCACATTGATGGTGACATCATCCGCAACTCTTCAGGTCTGAGATGGAACGTAGGTTTGAACTTAGACCACAACGATTCTAAGGTTACTTACCTTCCTGAGAACGTAACCGAGTACTACAACCCTTACACTTGGATCCTCAACGGTATCCGTAACGGTGTAAAGAAGGGTTATCCTATCTATGCAATGACAGGTTATGACTATGAGAAGAATGAGAAGGGTCAGATCCTCATCAACCCAACCACAGGTCTTCCTAACACGGACGGTACCTGGGTATATGTTGGTGACCGTAACCCTAAACTGAAGTATGGTATTACCACTTCACTCTCTTATAAGAACTTCCGTCTGAGCATGTTGTTCTCCGGCCGCTTCGGTGCCGCTATCGTAAACGGTACTAAGTACCAGATGATGGTTAACGGTACAAGTAAGGAGTCCGTTTATCTGCGTCAGCAGGGAAGATACATCTTCGACGGTGTTCTTAAGAACGGTAACGAGAATTCAGCTAACCCTACTCCGAACAACATCGTAGTAGACTTCTCTAACATGCCTAACTACTTCACTGGAGCTGATATTCAGTGGTTTGAGAAGCACGTTAACTATATCAGAATGCAGGAGTGCAGACTTCAGTACACCGTTCCTAGAAACTGGCTGAAGAACGCAACTCACAACCTGCTTTCTGCAGCAAGTGTTTGGGTATCTGCAAATGACCTCTTCACTATCACTAACTACTCAGGTATTGATGCAGTTGGTAACGCCAACTCTGCAGCTTTGGGTGGAACCGGTGGATTCGGTATCGACTGGTGGGGTATTCCAACTCCTAGAAGCGTATCTGTAGGTATCAACTTAACCTTCTAATTGAAAGGAATATGAAAAAGATATACACTATAATTCTTATTGCAACACTTGGTTTATTCACCACAGGTTGTGATCACTATCTGGATGTTAACAAGAACGTTGACGCACCGGATGAGCAGGGTGTTATGGATTACCACTATCTGGCCGGCATAGAGGCAGCTCTTCAGGGTCTGTACTGGGATATCCGTGCTACCGGTCCTCTTTCTCAGATGATGGGAACCAGCTCTTACACAGGTTTCTGCAATCAATACTGGACTCCTTCAGACTCCGGTGGAGAGATGTGGAGAGTAACTTACTGGCTCCAGGGTAAGAACCTTGAGAACCTTATCAAATATGCTGTAGACAACCAGCGTTGGACTATGGCAGGTGTTGGTCTTATTCTTAAGGCTCACTCTTGGGACGTACTGACCAAAGAGGTTGGTGAAATGCCTCTCAGACAGGCTTTCGTTCCTGGTTTGCTTTCATTTGACTACGAGTATCAGGATGAGATCTACGATTCAGTTCGTGCTTGGGCTGCTCGTGGTATTGAGTATCTTGAGAGAACAGATGCAACCAACTATGGTTCCGCTCAGAAGTCTGCAGATCTTATCTATGGTCTGAATTCTAAGAAGTGGATCCAGTTCGGTCACGGTGTTATCTGCCGTAACCTCGCATCTCTTACCCGTAAGAGTGACTTCCTTTCTAAGTATGCAGCAGATCTGATTGCTCACGGAAAGCTCGCTATGCAGACCGTAGCTGATGACGCTGTTCTTCAGACTCCGGGTGGTGGAGCAGAGGCTCAGTTTGGTGCTTACAACAACTTCTGGTGCCCACGTCGTGGTAACCTTGCCAACTCATACTGGCAGAGTGACTTTATCGTAAAGATCATGACAGGTACAGTTCCGTTGTATGACCATGCAACTGGTGATATCGTTAAGACAGATAAGGATGACAGCCGTGCTGAATACTTCCCTTACAAGCTTAACCCTAACCAGATTATCACTGATACCTTGGTTGAGGAGACCGGTCACTTTGATCCTCGTGCAGCCGCTAAACTGGCTACAAGAGACAACACTACCTTTGAGGATATCGATAAGGAAGAGGTTGTTAAGTACTACAAGTACTATGGTGCTGTATTTACTTCATCTACAGGTTACCAGGGATGGTCAACTCCTAACTTCTACGGTAGAGTTGCTTCCGCAAGTGCTAACTATGACGGTATCGGCCGCTGGCTGTATCGTGAGACTGCTCCTTATATCATTATGACTGCCGCTGAGATTCAGTTCGAAATGGCAGAGGCTTACTGGTATATGGGTGACAAGTCTAACGCTTTGGCTTGCTGGAAGAAGGGTGTTGAACTCGATATGGAGTTCACAGGTAAATACCTCTATCCTGGTGTTAAGGAACTTGATCCTACTACTGGAAAATATAAAGCTAACGGTTCTAACCCTGGCGGTGACAAGATCGCTAAGGCTCTCTATGACAAGTTGGCTGCTCAGTATATTGCAGGTCCTTACGTAGCTGGTATCACTACAGGTACTCTTACACTCTCTCACATAATGATGCAGAAGTATGTTCACCTCTTCCCTTGGGGAGCTTATGAGGCTTGGGTAGACCTTCGTAAGTATCATTATGATATTGAGTACACAGGCGATTATCCTAAGAAGGGTAACGGTTGGGACAACAACTCACTCAATCAGAAGTGGGATGAGGATGCAACTAAGGTTTACAAGGGATTCTACATGGCTGCTGCCCAGGTTGAGGGTAGAAGAAGCAAGTACAACATTAAGAATGAAGGATCTCCTGCTTATCGTATGACTCCTCGTTACAACTCTGAGTATATGTGGAATAAGCCGGCTCTCTACTCTTTGAAGCCGATACCTGGTTTGGTTGACAACGGTGAGGGTGGTGAATATGAGAACTACCACATCTCCATGCCTTGGTTTGCTTATCCTGGAGATATGCCTGAATCACTTTAATTCTTGAAGATTATGAAAAAGATTATATTATTTGCAATTTCAGTACTCTTTCTGATGTCTTCTTGTTCTAAGCACAAGTTGCTCTTTAAGATGACACCTGTAGAGGATAATGCCGCAGAGGTACAGATCCACTACATGGAGCCTGTTACAGCAGCAGCTGCTAACTACATTGACTCAGTTTACATTAATGACGTACTTGTTTCTAGCGCAGCAGGTTCAGGTTCTCTCGCTACTTATAACGGTGTTCCTGGTGGTGCTGTTGGTAGATTCTTCGTTGCTAAGGTTGGTACAAACAACATCAAGTTTATGAGAAAGGGCGCAGTTGTTTACAATCAGGACGTTACTCTTGCCGCTGGTAAGCAGAACGTGATTGTTCACAATCTGAATCAGGCTCCTATCGTAATTGATAACGAGTTCCCTTATTGGAACAGAACAGCTCCTGCAACCGGTGCTAACTGGAATACAGACTCTGTTTGCAAGATTATGTTCATCAACCTGCTTTATGAGACCCCTACCACTCCTTATCCTGGAACTCTTCAGTATCAGGGTGTTCGTCAGGGTGAAGACGGAGTTTACTTCAACGTAGGTGCTCCTGTAGCATTCGGTCAGACTACCGGTAGAGTAGAGGTTGTCCTCCACAAGAGTGTATTCAACTCATCCGGTTATCAGAGAATTGACTACAGAATCATCAACGAGAACGGTGAAGTTATGAAGAAGTGGAACGGCTCTAAGATGGTTAACTATACAGACTACTGGAATGGTTACATCGGAAGAGTTTACATGCACTTCTTCAGAGGTGTTAGAACTGCTAACCCTCAGTGCAACGTTTCACAGTGGACTTCTCTGTAAAATGTTAATTTGTTGAGGTTTATCGGAGTCCATTTATTGGATTCCGGTAATCTTCAATGAATAGATAAATCAGCCGGAACTGCACTTTACCGGAGCTTTGAATTGGAACGATATTTGATGCTCCTGCAATAACGGACAGTTCCGGTTGTTTTATATAGATAGTTAACCTTTAAAAAATCAGAAGATGAAAAAGATTTTAATTCTTGCTCTTGCACTTGTTTTTGTTCTTCCTTCATTTGCTCAGAAGCTTACAAAGGAGGAGAAGGCTGCTCAGCAGAAGGCTCTCTATGAGACTATGGTTAAGGCTCTTGAGGAGAACGATTGGGCTATCGTTCCATCTTCATACACAGATTCTGACGGTATCTCAGAACAGCTTACTGACAACGCTATTTTCATCTCTTACGAGAAGAAAAATATGTTTATGCAGGGCTTCAGAGTCTGCGGTAACTCCTATACCAACATTGCAGAGGTAAAGGATATGGAGATTAACAAAGACAAGAAGGGTAACATTAAGAACGTGATTATCAGAGTACAGGGAAGACATATCCAGGGTACTTACAAAATCACCCTTCCAAAGGTGGATAACGGAAACATTGTGGATGTAATATTCACTCCTTCTTCCGGAACTACCCGTAAATTCCAGGGACCGCTGGTACCTTCAAAGGTTGCCGGTTTCTACAAGAAATCCAACCCGGAGTAAGGGAGACAGAAGGGTTTAAAGAATGAGGAGACTGACCGAAAGGCCAGTCTCTTTTTAAACAGAGAGATGATTGATACTGATGTACTTATAGTTGGAGCGGGACCTGCTGGTACAACTTGTGCTTATCATTTACACAAGAATAATCACTCTTGTCTGCTTATGGATTGCGCCTCTTTTCCAAGAGATAAGATATGCGGAGGAGGTATGACTCCCAAAGCCTGGAAACTGTTGGAGAAGATATATCCCTCTTTAGAGTACGATTATCTTCCAATAAAGCGAATGAACCTCTATATGGATCACAAATTCAGAGGGTGTTACTCTCTGAATGAGGAGGTTAGAGTGGTCAGGCGTAAACTCTTTGACAATCTTTTGCTGGGAGAATATCTCAAAGAGGGCGGCAGATACATTACGGATATGATGCTTGAGATTAAAGAGTGTGAAGATGGCTCTGTTGAGGTCTCTTTTAAATCCGGAGAAAAGGTCAGATGTCGTTATCTGGTAGGGGCGGACGGTGCAAATAGCCGCGTGCGTAAGTATCTGAATCCCAAAACGAAACCGGGCGTGTTTATAATGGAGCAGTATCTGGAATCTTCAAAGAAAGATGAGATAACTTTTGAACTCTCCAACTCTATAAAACAGGGTTATTATTACGATTTCCCCAATAAAGAATTTAATGCCGTTGGTTATTGCGAGAAGAAAACGACAAAAGAGAAGTTCTTGAAACTGATTGATTCTTACGGTATTGCAGAAGGAAGAATATTGGGAGCATTTATTCCTCCAACTATAGATTATCCTCAGCACAGGCATATTTTTCTGGTGGGAGATGCCGGTTGTTGGTGTGACAAACTCTCTTATGAGGGAATCTACTTTGCACTTGCAACGGGATATAACGCTGCAGAAGCAATCATAAAAGGTTGCTCTTTTACAGAGGCAAACAGGGAGATTATAGCAAGAAAACGTCATCGCAATCTTGCAGCCACCCTGTTGTATAATCCTCTGGGAATGGGAGTTGTAAAGTTGGTTTCTAAAAGCAAACGCACAACGGAGAGAATACTCAACCGTTATCTGCGTTAATAGTTTCAGCCCTTCATTGCAGCCTCAACTTCCTTTACAGTGATAGGAAGCCTCTTTGCTCCAAGCAGACGGTTACCTGTCTTTGTTATAAGAACGTCATCCTCCAGACGGATACCTCCAAAGTCATAGTACTCCTTAAGACGGGCAAAGTTTATGAACTGAGCACAGGTCTTCTCCTTCTTCCATTTCTCAATCAAAGCAGGGATGAAATAGATACCCGGTTCGTCTGTAATTACGTTACCCTCAACCAGTTTGCGGGCCATGCGGAGAGATCTGTATCCAAACTTGTTGCTTCTCTTTGCAGCGCTTCCGTAACCAACATAATCCTCTCCGTAGTTCTCCATATCGTGAACGTCCAATCCCATATTGTGTCCCAATCCGTGAGGCATAAAGAGAGCGGGAGCACCTGCCACCACGGCCTCTTCAACATCTCCCTTCATAAGACCGAGAGCTTTAAGACGCTCAGCCATAAGACGGTAGACGGCAACGTGAACGTCAAAGTATGCTACGCCCGGCTTTGCAAGCTTGAGAGCCAGGTTGTTACAGTCACATACAATTTGATATATCTCCTTCTGTTTGGTGGTAAACTTTCCGCTGCAAGGCATTGTACGGGTAAAGTCTGAACAGTAGTTGTTATTGTTCTCCGCACCTGCATCTACGGTAAGCAGATTACCCTTGGTGATGATTCCGCTATGATCGTGATTATGAAGCGTTTCTCCGTGCTGAGAGAGAATGGTTGCAAAAGAGACACCTGCCCCGTTGCTCATTGCAATGCCGTCCATCATTCCGGCAAGACTCTGCTCGGTTACTCCCGGTTTGCAGTTCTGCATTACAAAGTAGTGCATTGCATAGCCAATATTGCAGGCATGATCTATCTCTGCAATCTCATACTTGTCCTTTACAATTCTCTGGCTTACAGCAGCTTTAATAAGCTTAACAGAGGAGTTTCTCTGAAGTGCTCCAACAGGAATACCCAACAGTTCTGAAAGGAACAACTTAACCTGATATCTGTAAGGAGCAATGTAGTGAATCTTCCTTCCCGCCTTAATTGCAGCCTTGATGTATTTGCTAAGATCCGAGAGTTTCTTTGTCTTTTTAACTCCCACTTCAGCAGCCTTATCCGCAACAGATTTCTGAGGGCCCATCCAAATGATGTCATCTATAGAGACATCGTTTCCAAAGATTATATCCTCTCCCTTGTCTGCATCAATCACACCGGCAAAATCCGGATCCTGAATGCCGAAGAAATAGAGGAATGTGCTGTCCTGACGGAACTTATAAGTATTGTCCTGATAGTTTGCAGGAGCCTCGCTGTTACCCAGCATTAGGATTATCCCGCTCTCGATGTCTTTTGCAAGAAGCTGACGTCTTGTCTTGTATACGCTCTTTGGAAACATAATTTTGTTTTTTTAGTTTCTCAAAGGTACAAAAAAACAAGAAAAGGACTGCGGTTAACAGTCCTTCTCTTGTACCCGGAGCCGGGATCGAACCGGCACAGGTTTTACCCCACTGGTGTTTGAGACCAGCGCGTCTACCAATTCCGCCATCCGGGCCTCAGAGGGTGCAAATATAATAAAAAAGTAGTTTTTGCCAACAAAACGGGCTTACCAGTTGAAGGTTATGCTCTTCTTGATATCGGGATGGAGAGAGTGGTAAACGGGGCAGCTTTTTGCAGCAGCCTCAATGACTCTCTTCTGCTGCGGGGTAAAGTTGCTCCCTTTAGGGAAGCGGAAATCTACCTTTATCTCCACAACTCTTCTTGGGTCTGTCCCCATTATCTTCTCAGTCTCCACCTCGGTGCCCTCAAGGTTGTAGCCGTAACTCTCTGCAGAGATGCCCATTATGGTGAGCATGCAACAGCTTAACGAGCTGGCCAGCAGGTCTGTAGGGGAGAAGCTCTCTCCTTTTCCGTGGTTGTCCAGAGGTGCGTCCGTAATAATTTTTGTTCCGGACTGCAGGTGGGTAACTTCATTACGGAGGTTGCCCTTATAAATTGTGAGCATCTTTGTCATATCTCTGTATTCTTTTTTAAGTTTCTTAATTTTTCAACGAATTTTTCCTTGAGTTCGGCCAAGTTCTCATCTGCCTTGTCTGTCAGGCTCTTGCGCGGGGTGACAATCTCTCCCATAAGGGTGGCGCTGGTGGCGGAGAGCACCTTTACGTGAACAAAGTCTCCTGGAGCGCAATCCTTTTTGTCAAAGACGCAGACCTTGTTCTGTGGGGTGCGTCCAATCATCTGATTCTCCGAGCGTTTGGAGGTTCCCTCTACCAGAACTTCATAGGTTTTTCCAATGCACTTTTTATTGGCTGCAAGGGAGATTGTGTTCTGAAGGGCTATAATTTCATTCAGACGGGCGGTCTTTGTCTCTTCCGGAACATCATCGGGATAACGCTTGGCAGCCAGAGTATCAGGCCTTTGCGAGTACTGGAACATAAATGCGCTGTCATACTGCACCTCCTTAAGAAGAGAGAGGGTCTGCTTGTGATCCTCATCAGTCTCCGAGCAGAAGCCTGCAATTATATCTGTAGTGATGGCGCTATCCGGCAGTATCTCTCTGATATCCTGAATCTTCTGAAGGTACTCCTCTCTGGTGTATTTGCGGTTCATCTTCTCCAGCATACGGTTGCTACCGCTCTGAACCGGCAGATGAATATGCGGGCAGATGTTCGGATACATTGCCATTGTGTAGAGCACGCCCTTTCTAATGTCCTTTGGATGAGAGGTCTGGAACCTTACTCTGAGTTTCGGATTTACAAGTGCAACAATCTCCAGAAGTTGTGCAAAGTTAACGGTGTGGGTAGGGTTCTCCGGATCTTTCCAGAGGTAGGAATCTACGTTCTGTCCCAAAAGCGTAACCTCTTTGAACCCCTCCTTTACCAACTGTTTTGCTTCACGCTCTATGCTCTTTGGATCTCTGCTTCTCTCTCTTCCTCTGGTAAAAGGAACTATACAGTAAGAGCACATATTGTTGCAGCCTCTCATTATGGAGATGAAGGCTGTAACTCCGTTGGAATCAACGCGTACCGGGTCTATGTCCGAGTAGGTCTCAACCTTGGAGAGGGTGGTCTCCGTAAGTTTTTCTCCTCCCTCTGAAATATGCTTTATAATATTTGGAAGAGAACGGTAAGAGTCCGGCCCTATGGAGAAATCCACGTTGTTGTTCTCCAGGAGTTTTTCTCTCAGCCTCTGAGCCATACAGCCCATAACTCCCACTATGATATTAGGACGTTTTTTCTTCTCCTGATGGAAAACCTCCAAACGTCCCAGAACTCTCTTCTCTGCGTTATCTCTTACGGAACAGGTGTTTACAAGAATTACATCTGCCTGGTGGATATCCTCCGTAATGGAGCACCCCTCGCTGACGAGAATGGCTGCCGCCACCTGAGAATCATTCACATTCATCTGGCATCCGTAGGTTTCTATGTAAATCTTCTGTTGCATGGCTTCTCTTTTGCAAGACAAAGATAAGATTTTTAACTTTGTCCTTATGAAAAAGGTACTCTACATACTTCCTTTGCTTCTCTTGGTCTCAATTTACGCCAAGGGACAGGATACTCTTACAGTTCAGCCGCCGTATATGGATACGATGGATTCCACACTGATTAACACCTCCGTATTTACTCTTCTTTCACAACCTACAGGAGGTAATGTTACCGTTAATCAGACGGCTGAGGTAAAGGGAGCTTTTGAACGTTATCTGGCTCAGCAATCTTCTAAGAAGAGAAACGGATATATAGTGTTGGTTTATTCAAGTAACGCTCAGAGTGCCAGACGAGTATCTGCAGGTATAGAGAGCTCTCTCAGAAGTGCTTATCCAAATCTGAAAGTATACAGAGATTACAAGGCGCCATACTTTATGGTGCATGTAGGGGATTTCCGCAACAAGTCCGATGCTATGAAAATCTGCTATGAACTCTCTTCAGAGTATAAGCAGGCTAAAGTTGTAAAGTCCGCTATAGGCTGGTACGCTTTTTAAAGACCTTTCTCCTCATCCACCATTTGTATTTCTTCTCCTCCGCCCACTTGCGGATAGGGGCTACGTGGCGGTCCAGTTTTTCCGGATAGATATCAGAAATCTTAATCAGCAGACCTGTCTCTTCAACTCCTCCAAATCCCTCGTTTATAGAGGTTTCAAAAATCTTCATAGAAGGGGAGAGATTCATGTATGAGTGAATGAGCGGAGGAATATTCTCTCCTCTGTTCTTCAGTTCCTTAACCAAAACCTTACAAGCTTCCTTGTAATCCAGCCCCTCAAACAGAGAGATGATGTATGGATCTCTGGTGTTGCAATCCAGTGGTTTGTAGGCAAGTACAAGCCCCTCCGTGTCCGGGAAATATTTGTTCAGGAAGGAGATCAGAATGTTTCTTGCGGTACGGTTGTAACCGGTGTACATTGTAACCTTTCCAAAGAGATACTGGATGTTGTCATACTTTGCAATGAGCGCACCCAGCCCGTCCCAAAGGTTGTCCAGCGCAAAGACGCTCTTTCTGCGGAGGTTGGCACTCTGATAGTTAGGCTGTATGAAGCTTCTTCCCAGTTCTATAGTCCATGGAAGGTAAGTGTTAACAAACTTCTCTGAGAACTTGAAGAGTTCCGCCGTAGCCATCTTCTTGGGATCCAGCGCACTGCAGACTATGTAACGGTAACCTCCTATAATCTCCTGTTCCTCTTTATCCCACACTATCAGCTGTTTATAAGCATCCTCAGAGTCCGTGTCATACTCGTCTATATCTATGGACTTTCCGGTTCCGCCGCCGCCCAAACGGAAAGAGACCTCTCTCAGTCTTCCAATCTCTCTCATTGTAAATGGGGAGTCTGCTGCGGTAACCTCAAAGATGTAGTTATCTCCCTTGCGGGTTTTCCCGATAAACTTTTCCGGAGTTAACTCTCTTTTAATCAGCTCTCTATCTATTGCTTCAATAACGGTCTGCATAACTGTACACTATTTTTCTAATCTCATTGCACCAATGCTGAGGGCTCTTGCCGGATGATGCAATCTCCTCCCAACTTATAGGAGTCCCGATGGTCATGGTCAGTTTACGGTTCTTTTGGCGGAACATCTCTCTAGGCAGCAGAATCATCTCTATGAATGCCTTGATACCCAGGGCCATCCTTATCTTTGAAGTCCAGTAGAAAAGTCCGGAATTTTTGCCTTTAAAGTACATTGGAACAATAGGGCGCTTGCATTTAAGTGCCTCCTTAATGAAACTGTTCTTCCACTCAAGATCCTGTATCTTGCCCTTAATCAGACGGGAGCAGGCACCGGCAGGGAAGTTGAGAACGTTGTAGTCAGATTCATAGAGTTCCTTCACCAATCTTATCCCCTCTCTTCCGGTAGAGCCCAGGTTGTTTACCGGAACAAAAATCTCCTGCAACGGTTCAACATTCATAAGAATATCGTTTACCAAAAACTTTGAGGGACCAAACCTCTTGTTCATCTCTGAGGCTATAATCATTCCGTCCAATCCTCCAAGCGGATGGTTGCTTACGAATATATATCTTTGGCCCTCCTTAAGAGATTCAGGATCAAGCAAATTAACCTCTCTGGTAACGTTCATGTACTTGAGGGTGGCCTCTGCAAACTCTACTCCCTTCAGATGACCGTAATTCTCCAACACATGGTTTATCTCCTTCAGATGTACCAGCCTTGCCATAAGTCTGATTACAAATCTTGGGAGTTTCTTTGCCAGTTTGGGACTTTTCTTTCTGATGACTTCTTCTAGGTTTATAGGTTCCATATACCGACTTGCTTTACAGGACAAATTTAAAAAAAATAGTATCTTTGTGTAGATATGGCAAAGCAATCATCAAAAACGGGATTAGGGATAGGTCAGACTACCGCGCAGATTCAGACTCTGACCCCTATACAGATCCAGACAATCAAACTTCTGGAACTCCCTCTCGTTGAGCTTGAACAGAAGATACAGAAGGAGATAGAGGAGAACCCCGTTTTGGAAGATCCGGAAGAGAGCCAGAAAGAAGAGAATCCGGAAGAGCGTAAGAAACTATCGCTGAGTGAGGTAAAAGATGATACCATTCCGTCATATAAACTCTATGTAAACAATCGCGGAAAAGATGAGAGACCTCAGTACAACACCTTCTCCGTAAAGGAGAGCTTGTATCAGTCTCTGTTAGATCAACTTGGCTACCGCAAGATGGATGAAAGAAGGCGCAAGATTGCAAGTTTTATCATCTGCTCTCTGGACTCGGGCGGTTATCTCACAAGAGATCTTTCATCATTGGAAAATGATATCTATCTCCGTTTGAATATAGATACTACGGTTGAGGAATTGGAGAAGATTCTCACGGAAGATATTCAGCAGTTGGATCCTGTGGGAGTAGGTGCCCGTAATACAAAGGAGTGTCTGCTTTTGCAATTGAAGGCCAAAGAGAACAGAACTCCTGCCGTAGAACATGCTCAGCAGATTCTGGAGTCTTATTATGAGGAGTTTACAAAGAAACACTTTGAGAAGATAATGGCCCGTTTGAACATAACGGAGGAGGAAGTTAAGGAGGCGTATGACGTTATTCGTAAACTCAATCTTCATCCGGGCGGGCAGGTAGATGACTCCTACACGGATCAGACTATGCAGATTGTTCCGGACTTTATTCTTGAGAATGAGGATGGCAATCTTGTAGTCACTCTTCCAAAGTTCAACATACCTCAGATTAAGGTCTCCAAAGATTATGAAAAATATCTGGAGAAGCGTCCGGGAGTGAGCAAAGCGGAGAAGGAGGCCTCCAGTTTTGTAAAGAGTAAGGTGGACGGAGCAAAGTGGTTCCTTGAGGCAATACGCCGCCGTCAGGATACAATGCAGAGGACTATGGAGGCAATTGTCTCACTGCAAAGAGATTACTTTTTGGATGGAGATGATACGGAACTCAAACCTATGGTGCTGCGTAACGTTGCGGAGAAGACCGGTCTGGATATCTCAACCATCTCCAGAGTGGTCAACAGCAAGTATATACAGACTCCGTTCGGTATCTATCCGCTTAAACATTTCTTCTCGGAGGGTATGAGTACGGACTCCGGAGAGGAGGTCTCCACAAGAGAAATCAAAAAGATTCTCCAGCAGAGCGTGGAGAATGAAGATAAGTCTCAACCGCTTACGGATGAGGAACTTGTAGATCTTCTTACAAGTAAGGGGTATAAGATATCACGCCGTACTATTGCCAAGTACCGCAGCCAGTTGAATATTCCTATTGCAAGAATGAGAAGAGAGATTTAAAGTTTCTCTCCGTATGCAAGATCTCCTGCGTCTCCCAATCCCGGAATGATATAAGCCTTGTTTGTAAGCTCCTCATCTACAGCGCCTACCCAAAGCGTTACGCGTTTGTGCGGGAGTTGTTTTGAGAGGTATGAAAGAGCGGCCTCGCTTACAATTGATGCTACAATGTGAGTGTGCTTAGGCTCTCCGTCATCTATCAATTTATTGTAAGCCAGCAGCAAAGAACTTCCAGTTGCAATCATACAGTCTGTGAGAATGAGCACTTTACCCTCCATAGGCGGACGGCTCATATACTCCATCTGAATGAGGAACTTGTTATCATTTCCGTACTTGCGGTATGCGGCAATGAATGAGTTCTCCGCTTTGTCAAAGACCTGCAAAACTCCGTTGTGAATAGTAAGACCAGCTCTCAGAATGGATGAGATAACTACCTTGTCTTCCAGTGTTTTACACTGTGCTATTCCGAGAGGAGTCTGCACCTGTGTCTCTTTGTAACTGAGAGTCTTACTTATCTCCATAGCGGCATACATTCCTATACGCTCCATATTGAGGCGGAAACGCATACTGTCTTTCTGTACTTTTTTGTCTCTGAGTTCTGCCATGTACTGGCTCACGATGCAATTCTCTTTGCTGAGGTCTACTATTTTCATACTAAAAGGATTTACTATCCAAAGATAGTAAAAAACTATATTGCCCCATCGTCCGAGAAGGAAAAGTAGCCGTCCTGCGTTATGATTAAATGGTCCAGAATGGAGATATCGCAGAGCTTGGCGGCATCTACCAGCCGCTTGGTCTGAATGATATCATCCTTCCCCGGCTTTTTGTTTCCGCTTGGGTGGTTGTGAATCAGAATGATGGAGGTGGCCAGTTTTGCCATGGCTCTTTTGAGAATCATCTTCACATCCAATACTGTTGAAGAAACACCGCCGCTTGTTACTTTTTCTTTGGAAATCAAACGGTTGCTTCTGTTTAAATACATCACCCAACACTCTTCGTGAGGAAGATCTTTAAGAAGCGGAGAGATGTTGTTTGCGGCGGCACTGGAAGAGTATATCTGCGGTAACGGCTGAGCCTTCTCTGTCTGATACCTTTTTGAGAATTCAAAGAGAGCCATAATTGAGACGGCTTTTGCCACTCCCATTCCGTCAAACTCTTTGTAATCTTCCAATGAGAACTTTGAGAGTCTGTGCAGATCATTCTCCGCCGCATCTAAAAGTTCTCTGGAGAGTTCTACGGCATTCTTCTTAGTAGTTCCGCTTCCAAGGATGATAGCTATTAGTTCTTCTGTTCCTAACGCCCCGGCACCTTTGGCAAGAAACTTCTCTCTCGGCCGCTGGCTTTCATCCCAGTTCTTGATTGTTGTAAGGTTCTTTTTCATAGCTGTGTAAATAAAAAAACTTCCCGAATATCGGGAAGTTAAATCTAACTACACAGCATCCCCGTAAAAACTTTCTACGGATATTAAAAGTTTTTACCCGTTGGATAAATTTTTACTCAGCAGAGAGTTTTGCAACGTGCTTTGCAAGACCGCTCTTGAGGTTGGAAGCCTTGTTCTTGTGGATAATGCCCTTGTTAACGAGCTTGTCCAACATAGACTCCATCTGAGGAAGCTTCTCCTCTGCCTCTTTCTTCTCTGTAGTCTCCCTCAAAGCCTTGATGGCGTTGCGGGCAGTCTTTGCATAATAGTGATTATGCTCCTTGCGCTTAGCGTTCTGACGAACACGCTTGTCTGCACTCTTATGATTTGCCATATCTAATTAAATATTTTTAAAACTTTCTTTAACGGTAGTCGGTAGGAGAATCGAACTCCTATTACAAGAATGAAAATCTTGTGTCCTAACCGTTAGACGAACCGACCAATTGGGGCGCAAATATAGGAAAATTTATTTATTCTGAAAATTTTCAGCCCATTCAAATGAATAGACTATAGACTCCACCTGGCGGATATAGTTTCTTTTCTTGTACCTTGGAGCATATACAAACCCCTCAACTACAAGAAGTTTGCCCGGCTCTTTTGCGTACATTATATGCTCTACGAACGGGCCTCCCATATAGTCATTGGCAACCTCCCATAATCCCCTGATTTCCACAAAATTCTTGTTCTTATACTTGTAAGGCGTCATAATAGGGGTCTCTGCCGTTGCTGTGGTCATATAACTGTTAGGGAACATACCCGGAACGTTGTTCTTCAAAACCTCATTCTGCTCCGCGATGATTTTCTCCATAGTAGGGAACTCTGTCCCGTCATAAGGGATGGTGTAGATGAGTATGCCCAGGTTTGTGGAGGTTGTCTCCTGAGAGGCCCAGATGAAACTCTCCGTAACCTTCTTTATGGAGTACCCCTTAGGGAAGTAAGGGCTTCCGCCAAACTTCTCGGCCACTACGCTGCGGATGGAGCTTTCCTCATACTTCTTGGAACTGCGCGCAATTCTCTCCTTCTCTATCTGGTCTATAGCATTGAAGATAACCTGGGAGTTATTCTGAATGAGTTCAGAAGCCTCCTGTGAATCCTTTGCCTCTACGGTTATAACTATCTGAGGCTGAGCCCATACGTCTCTTCTAACAAAGACTCCGCTTTGAGTCACCTTCTCATCTATGTTAAAGTAGATGATATTGCGGTGAATCTTAAAGAGATCTGAAAATGATGTCTTACTGATGTTTATAAGGTTGAAGGAAGGCTCCTTCTGAGGAAGCATAGGATAATCTATTGCAAGGGTGTTTCTCAGAGAGTTACCAACCTCTCCGGTCCAGTTGTTCCTGTCCAACACAACAATAACCTCACCCGCTTTTCCGGTAACGGTCTTCAGATAAGTGTTGTCATCTTTGCAGCCCCAAAGCAAGAGGGCGGTAGCCAGAAGTAATAGATATTTACGCATACTAGTAATATTTACAGACCAAAGTTAAGGGTATTTGACCTTAACACCCCTCTTTGAAACATCAATTATTTATCAATATGCACTACTTCAGAAGGCGGAGTATATCATTTCCGAATGCCAGAATCATCAGTGCAATCAGAAGAATCATACCCACGGTCTGCGCCACCATAAGGAACTTGTCACTAGGCTTGCGCCCTGTAACCATCTCATAAAGAGTGAATAAGATGTGTCCGCCGTCCAGCGCCGGAATAGGGAGAATGTTCAGAACCGCCAACATAATTGAGAGGAAGGCTGTTATGGCCCAGAATGATCTCCAGTTCCAAACGCCAGGGAAGATCTGGCCTATCGCGATGAAACTGCCCACAGACTTATATGCCTGAGTCTTAGGTGTGAAGATGAGTTTCAACTGCTTCCAATAGTTGGAAATCTGCTCTCCCGCCTTTTTGATACCGGCAGGAATTGCAGCAAGTGCGGAGTATTTGTGCTCAGTAATCTTGTAGTAGTTGGAAAGGTCTCCGTCTATAAGAACCTCCAACAGTCCGTTCTCGTTAACCTTAAGCGGAACCTGAAGGGTTGTATCTTTCTCACTGACAGTTCTCTGCACCGTTGCCTCTATCTGCTGCCCCGGGTGGTTCGCAAGGAACTCTCTCACCTCTGAGAGCATCAGCTCATGCCCTCCTTCCTCCATCCCGATGGTATCCGTCAAAGCCGTAATTGCCGTAATTCTGTCTCCTGCAAGCAGGCCCGCCTCAGCATTTGATGAAGTATCAGGAACCTGCTGAACTACAAACGGAATACCGTAGTCAAAGAGGTCTGCGCTCTCCAAAATAGCAGGCATGTAGTTAGGATCTATACTTAAAGTCATCTCCTTGCCCTCTCTCTCCACGGTTGCTTCCGTTGCCTGATTCTGAATAAGTTGTATGCGGAGCTCGTCAAACTTCTCAACCTCTTTTCCGTCAAATGCAATCACCTTGTCTGCATTACGGAATCCTATCTCACGTCCCAGTTCATTGGTTGCAATACCGGTAGTTACATCCGAGTTCTTAATGTACTGCTCACCCCAGGTGCACATCATTACGGTATAGATTACTATTGCAAGAATAACGTTGAAGAATACGCCTCCGAACAATACAAAGAATCTCTGCCAGGCCGGATGTGAACGGAACTCCCACGGTTTAGGCTCGCTCTTGAGCTGCTCCTTGTCCATAGACTCGTCTATCATTCCCGCAATCTTGCAGTAACCTCCAATAGGCAGCCAGCCTATACCGTACTCAGTATCAGACTTTTTAGGCTTCCATCTGAAGAGTGCAAACCCTGCATCAAAGAAGAGGTAAAACTTCTCCACCTTTATCTTGAACAATCTTGCAAAGAAGAAATGTCCGAATTCGTGAACCAAAACCAGCAGACTGAGTGCCAGTATAACCTGAACTATCTTTATTAAAACTGCCATTACAATGCAAACGGTTAAATTTTACTTAAAAGCTCTCTTGCATAAACCTTTGAGACTCTGTCTGTTTCAAAAATCTCATCTAACGTGCAGACAGGAATGAAGGAGATTTTCTCAATGGTTTTTTCAATAAGCTGAGGTATTTGGGTAAATTTTATCTTTTTGTTCAAAAATGCTTCAACTGCAACTTCGTTGGCTCCGTTCATTGCACAAGGAATGTTTCCTCCCCTCTTAAAGCAGTCGTATGCAATTCTAAGGCAAGGGAACTTGTTTAAATCAGGAGCGGAGAAGGTTAGTTCCTTCAATTCCGGGAAGCTTATTCTCTTTGTATTCAGAGAGATACGTATAGGATACGAGAGGGCGTACTGGATAGGAACTCTCATATCCGGGAAGCCCAACTGAGCCTTAATGCTGCCGTCCGTAAACTGAACCATTGAGTGCACAATGGACTGAGGATGAACCACTACCTCAATTTTATCTACCGGAACGTTGAAGAGCCAGGCCGCCTCCATAATCTCCAAACCCTTGTTCATCATTGTGGCTGAGTCTATTGTGACCTTCGCTCCCATATTCCAGTTAGGATGGTTGAGTGCCTGCTCTACTGTAATATTCTCAAATTCAGAGGCATCTGTATATCTGAAAGGACCTCCGCTTGCAGTAAGCAGGAGTTTTTCTATCTGAGTTCTCTCTCCCTGCAGTGATTGGAAAATGGCGGAATGCTCTGAGTCTACGGGGATTATAGGTGCTCCGTATTCTGCGGAGAGTTTGCTTATTATGCTTCCGGCAGCAACCAGTGTCTCCTTGTTTGCAAGGGCAATAACTTTGCTTTTCTTTATTGCTGAGATAGTTGGAGCCAGTCCGCTAAAGCCCACCATTGCGGCAAGTACAATATCCACGTTGCTTCCTCCCGCCAATTCTCCTGCAGATTCTACACCTGCAAAGACCTTTATGTCCAGCGGATCCAAAGCCTCTTTTACCTCTTGGTAACGCTCTTTGTTACAGATTACTACAGCGTTCGGGTTGAACTGTTTGGCCTGCTTTATCAGAAGTTCCGCGTTGCTTCCGGCAGAGAGCATCTCCACCTGAAACATATCGGGATGCTGAGAAATCACATCCAAAGCCTGGGTTCCTATAGAGCCAGTAGAGCCCAGAATGGCAATCCTGCGTTTATCTTCCCTGCTCATTCTCCTCCTCCATTTTTGGCTGGTTGTCCGGAGTCATGCCTGAGGTTACAAGTTGAATGGCCTTCATCTCCTTCTGCCACTGATTTATCTGCTGTTTAAGTGAATCTACCATTATGCGGTTCTCCACCATCTCCTTGCGGGTCTGCTCGGTTGGGTAGCCCGGCAAAAGTCTCTTGAGCGGTGTAACCATTATTACCAGAAAAGAGAGCAGAAATCCGCCCACTACAACAAGCAGGAGGGTAAGCAAGATGCTCCTTCCGCTTCCCTTAACCACAAAGAGGTCTTTCTCAGGCTCTTCCTGAGTAAACTTCAGGTGGTATTTGTCTTTAAGTATCTTTAACATAAAATTACTTTACATAGAAAGATCCTGTTCCTACTCCGAATGAGTGGAGAGGACCATAGTTCCCTCCCTGATACTCTTCTGCCCAGGCTACCTTTGTAGCCATCTTGCCGTGATCTGCCTTGTAAATAATGTAACCGTAAACCACCCTGCGCACAGGGATACCGGCTGCATTCTTCTTCACATCCCAGATATCGCTGGTGATGATGCAGTCCATGATTTCCGAATCTTTGGCCTTTTCTACCGCAAGAGCCTTGGCTTTAAGGGATGCGTTTAGCTTGCCGCCTTTAGGCATGGGCTTGAACTCAATATTCTCTACAGAATTGCCGTTGATACTCTCATTAAGTGCATTGACATACGCCTTGATTTTCACGTAGCAGATGTCAAAATCCTCGGCCATAACACCCTGATTGGAAGTACGGCACCACTCTATAGGATAGCCTTCTATGAGGATCGCAAAGTTAGACATCATGTTAAGGTCCAGCTTGGCAGTTTCCAACTGATCGCTATTGGCAAAAAACGGATCAAGATTTGGCTCGCAGAAAAATGCCTTGCCCTGCCTTCTGGTAAAGGTTGCTTTTCCTTTTACACCTTCCTGACTGGCAGGAACCTCATACTTAGTCATACCCACCACAAAGCGAGGACAGTCGTCGGTATAATATCGCCCACTCTCGTCCTTATGAACATATGCTCCGCTGATAAGGTTGACAATCTGTTTCATCGTTCCGTAGAAACTTTCCCAGCAGGAAAGTTCATTTTGAAACTTGTCTAAAGCGTCGTAGTCCTTTTCCTCGCTGCCGCTTTTCATCTTGGCTATCATATCATTATCAAACTTGGCACGGTTGGACAGCTGATCTGCCAGAGACTTTGCCTGGGAAGAGGAAGTTTTTCTCATCCCCCAAAGCAACTCTTCAAAATATGCAGCCGATGAATATTCGTTAGGATTCAAAGACATAATCTTGGGAACTGAAGGACCGGAAGGTAAAGTCTTTGACTTTATGGTTTCTGTCTGAGATGGTATGGTGGTGGTTGTTGTCTCTGTATTGTTCTTCACTGCCTTCTTGGCCTTGTTGAGAATTCCCTTGAGTTGGGCGTCTGCAGAAGCACAGATACCTAATGCCAGAATCGCAATAAAAAGCGATCTTAAAAAGAATTTAGTTTTCATATTATTGAGTTTAAAATACCTAACTTTGTCCCCGTATGGAGAGGATAGTCGGAATAGATTACGGAAGAAAAAGAGTTGGGGTTGCAGTAAGCGATCCCCTCGGCATTTTTGCCTCCGCTCTAGACACAGTATCCTCTGCAAAGATAATTGAATATCTCAAAAACTATTCTCAGAGTGAGACTATCACTCTGTTTGTGGTGGGATATCCCAAAAATCTCAACAACACTCCGGCCGAATGTGCCAAGTATGTTGACCCTTTTTTGAAGAACCTTAAGAAGAATTTTCCCAATATCCCGATAGTTTTGGAGGATGAGCGCTTTACCACCACTTTGGCGCAACGCGCTATGATTGAGGGCGGTATGAAAAAGAGCGACCGCAGTCAAAAAGGGGCTGCGGATAAAATAAGCGCAGCACTGATTTTGCAGGGCTATATGGATAGGAGAAACATTTAAAGATATGATACTGCCAATATATGTATACGGACAACAGGTCCTAAGAGAGATTGCAAAACCCGTAGATCCCAATATGGAGGGGTTGGATACTCTGCTAAATGATATGTATGAGACAATGAAGAACGCAGACGGCGTGGGAATTGCCGCTCCGCAAGTGGGTAAGAGTCTGAGAGTTGTAATTGTAGACGGCACGGACATAGCAGATGACTATCCGGAATTGAAAGATTTTAAGCGTTATATGATTAATCCGGAGATTCTGGAGGAGAGTGAAGAGACATCGGAGTACTCTGAAGGGTGTCTCAGCGTTCCGGACATCAACTGCAACGTAATCCGTCCAAGCAAGATTAAAGTACGTTATATCAATGAGAAGCGCCAGGAGGTTACAGAGGAGTTCAGCGGATTCGGCTGCCGTATGGTGCAGCATGAACTTGACCATTTAGACGGCCACCTCTTTGTAGACCGCGTTTCACAGATTCGCCGCAAACTCATAGGCGGCAAACTCCGCAAACTGGAGACCCGCAACTTCCATCCCCGTTATAAAATCAAATAATGAAGAAATGCTCTTCATTTGGCCGTAAAGTGTTGAAAGCGGTAGGGCTGTGCCTTGCCGTAATTATCATTGCTTCAGTTTTTTATGGCTTTACATCCGGTTGGAAACGTCTTGTTGTAAAAGAGCAAGTAATCTCAGATAACACTCTGCCAAAGGAGTTTAACAACTTTAAGATAGTTCAGATTTCAGATCTTCATCTGAATAATTTTGTCAAATGTCCTCAGTGCGTTTCAAAAATAGTAGATACCATTAACGCACAAAATCCGGATTTGATTGTTTTTACGGGAGATATAGTCTCAAGACAGAGTAAAGAACTTGCTCCTTTTACAGATATTCTCTCCCGCTTAAAGTCTCGTTACGGTGTCATTTCCGTTTTAGGCAATCACGATTATGCAATCTACGGCCCACTGAGAAAGAACCCTACCTCTGTTGTAAAAGATAAGAACAAATTGGTTGAAACGGAACGCAACATGGGCTGGCAAGTGCTTTTGAATGAGAATATTATCATAGGAGATTCTACCTCAGGTCTTGCAATAGCCGGAGTGGAAAATGAGGGCAAAATTGGAGGTATTCACCTGGCAGATTTGGATAAGGCAATGGAGGGCGTTCCCTCAAATTGTTACACCATTCTTCTCTCTCATGACCCCTGGTTCTGGAGACACAAAGTGTTGGGAAAAACAGAGATTCCGCTCACTCTCTCAGGCCATACACACGGTGGTCATTTCAGAATAGGCAAGTTCTCATTTGCAAGGTGGATGGTTGGTCCTTACTGGGGCGGCCTCTATAAAGAGGGCAATCAGCAACTCTTTGTCTCTACGGGAATTGGAGGTATGATACGCTTCCGCCTTGGTGCCTGGCCTGAAATTGATGTCATTACCCTGCACAAGGAATAGCTATTGGAACAGAAGTGGAGAGTATTGGAGACTTTTTGGTAATTTATCGAAGTTTGGTCAGTAAAATGGCTCAGGTTGGATATACCATCAATGTAGTTTCAGCCATTGATTGGCTTATTCAACCGGAACATTAGATTTTTTGTTAAGAGTTTATAATTCTGTGGAATAAATCACTAGAAACTATATCATTTATATATATTTGTACGGAATTAGCATTTGGTCGTATGTTTAGAGGAAAATTGCATATAATCTTGTTGTTACTCTCCTTTTTTACTATTTCTTGTGATAGATTATTTGATCAAAGAATAGTGACAAGGGATAGCCACTTTTCAGACACAGTTCAAAGTCAAAGTGGTCTTAATTATCTTCCAATAGACTTATTAAAATACAATCAGAATGCAAAAACCAAAAGTTCTGGATATTCTTTTCAAGAGTTTAATATAGACTCTCTTATTTATTATGAGGGTGTTAAACAGAAGTACTATGAAGATTGCAAGTGGGTTTATACAGAATTTCCATTAAGGATTAATGGGAATCTATATGCATCTCTAACGAACAAGACTAAGATAGGTGTAGAAGATTCCCTAGTATCTATTAAGTGTTATCTCATTAATGCAGACAATATAGATCAGGGGAATCATTATGAATATTTTGCAACCATAATTCCAACAAAGAGGTATTCTGACAGTCATACTTTGTTTTCTTTTCTGGAGAAACCTAACTTTTGTGGAGTAATTTTGTATTCAAATCCCGATGGCTCTTTCATAAGAAGCGAATATTATGATAAGGGACAAATTTTGTTTACTACGTTAAAGCCAGCGGATAGCCCTAATACAAAATCGTTTACAAAGTCAAATGATGATAATTATTATTGGGATCTAGGCTATCTCAATTCTATAACAGTTTTTCCGAATTCCAGTTCCAATTGTAGTCTTGAGGATTTTAGACAATTTATCAGTGAATACCTGGAACAATTTAGAGTCATTTCTCTAGAAATGGTTCCTGAAATGAATTATATTGAAGGAAATGAAGGAGGAGGTTCTCCTGCCCACAATAATGAAACATATTGTATTATCAACTACAGAATAAACCAATGTAATAATTCCGCAACAGTCTCAAGATATGTAGAAAAGGGAAACGATTTTGCTGTAGATGCCCCTTTGGGTTCATATTCATGTATGTTTATGTGTTGGGTGTCTTCTCCAAATACTTATTCTACTAACTCAAATGTTGTTATGATTGAGAATGTACAAGAGAATGAAATAACTCTGGAAGCTAAATATACATCTCCAACCCATAACCCAGAGTGTTATGAACTTATGCAAACATTGGCACAATCTGGCAGATTGTTATTGCTGGGCTGTGTTTTTGATAATTTCAGTAGTCTGTATGAATACATTTGCACCTTTGATGGTGACAGTATTTATACCAATAATGGCTCAAATAATTATTCTCAAGTAACAATTCCAGACAGCACTTCAGTTAAGAGTATCTCTCACACTCATAATCATGGTTTTTTCCCATTTCCAAGTGGTACAGATTTTATCCAAATATGTAAAAGTTTGATAGACAATAATTACTATCCTTTTTTCACATATGATATAACAACCTCTTTAGGCGGTGGTAGTTTTAGAACAATGATGATATCTGTGGAAAATCGTGCTTTATTTATTCAAAAGATTATGAATAAATCTCTTGAAGAACTAGAGCTAAAGTATACCAAAAAGTTCCAAGATCTCTTAGTATACAACCATCATTATTATGAAAATCCTCAGATACATGCAGAAGATTATTATAATGTATTGTTAAGTTTTCTTCAGGAATTCGGTCTGACTCTAGACATAGCGGATTCAGTATTAGACCAAAATATTCATAAACTGTATTGGAGCGAATATGACCCCAAAAGAGGATCACATTTCATCGCCAACACCTCATATGATATGAATACGCTAAAAAACTGTTTTACAACATTTTCAAATTAGTATTAGTATGAGAAAAATTTTGTTTATTGTGATAAGCCTTTTAGTGAGTGTTTTGACCTCTTCAGAACTGTTTGGTCAACTGGATTTCAATCCTCCGGGTGTTCAGTCTAATTCTTTGGACAGCGCCAAAGTTGCTTATCAGGGCACATGGCAATTTGTAGATACGCTCACAAACATAGAGTTTAATGTTAAGTTAAAGGCCTTCAATTCAGTCAGTCTTTCCGGTACGAATAGTATCGTTTTTTTGGGAGTCTATTCTTTAAAACAGAATGGGATTGTTATTGAAGATAATACTAGTTTGATGACACCTCTCTTAAGTCATGTTGATATAGATGATGCTTTAGAATTAATGTCATCATCTTTTCCGCCATTATGGGGGATTTTGTTGCCCTATGAAACATTCCACACAGATGCTTCATTTACCTTGAGAGATAGAACTTCAGGTGGTGTGGCTCGTTCATTCTATATATTACCGGACTCTCTCAGTGCATCAAACAACAGGTTGCATTGGAATGTTGATAACAAACTCAACAATGACTTTAATACTTGTATAGTCTCTTATCTAAATCAAAATACAGAGCTATCAGTTCCTAGACAGTGTGTTCTTGTAAGAGTCTCTTACTCTGTGGAATAAAGAGAGTGTGAGGGGGCGTCGGCTGTTATTGGAACAGCAGTGGTAGGAATTCCTCTAAGTAGATTCTCCAGTTGGTCCAGACGTGGCCGCCTGAGGTCTCGTTGTAACTGTACTGAAGGTTGTTATTGTTGAGAAGTGTTCTAAGTTTGTCTACCTGCGGTTTGTAAGGGTCTTTATCACCAACACCAATCCAATATAGCGGAGCCTTTTCAAACTGAGTTTTCAGTTTCTGTTCAAAATTTATGTAAATCTCTGAAAGTTCGCAACCTGTCTTGTTTGCCGGCTGGGCAATTGAAGGGTCCAGAACCGGGGAGAAAAGGCCAACATAACCAAAGAGTTTTGGGTTGTTGGCGGAGATGTAAATTGAGTGGAAGCCGCCCATGCTCAGGCCGCCTATTGCTCTTGAATCTTTGGATTTTTTAACCCTGTAATTGCTCTCTACAAATGAGATTATCTCATTGAAACTTGCTTCAAACTCTCCGTTCATTGTTCTTGGAGGGAAGAAGGTTGGAAGTATGTAACTGTCTGATCCTTCCAGCGGTGCAGATTGCTGAGAAACGTTTCCGTTAGGCATCACAACAATCATAGGCTTTACCTTTCCCTGGCTTATAAGGTTATCCATTATCTGAGCCATTCTTCCAAAGCCCAGCCAGGAATCTTCATCCTGTCCCGCTCCGTGAAGAAGATAGAAGACCGGATACTTTTTGCTGCCGCGCGGGTTATATCCCGGAGGAGTATAGATACTCATTCTGCGGCTGTTGCTGAATGAAGCGGAAGGGTACCATACCTTTGCAACCGAGCCGTGAGGCACATCTTTATTTACATAGTTCCTAGTCCTTTCTCCGTTGATAATAAAGATGTTATAGAAGGAGGCGCAGTTTCTCCAAACGAATATGTTGTATGGATCCTCAACTCTGTTTCCATTAATGAAATAGGAGTAGGTGTAGATCTCAGGCTCCAGAGGTTTCTCCGTTGTGTATACCCATACACCGTTCTCTCCCCTCTGCATTTTTTGATGGCGCTTGTTGTCCGGTAGGAAATCTCCGTCTACAAAAACAGAGTCTGCCGTAGGAGCGGCAAAATGGAAGGTTACGGTATTATCCTGGTTTATTGTGGGTTCCGGCTGAGTCCTCTCCGTCTGAGCAAAGAGAGAAACTGCAACCAACAGAGTTACAACACTAAGGAGAAACCTTTTTAACATGGCCTATAACAAATCAAACAGTTTTTCCAAACCCACACTGTGTGAGCCCTTTATAAGCACGGTGCAACCTTTTAACGGATTCTCTTTAAGGAAGTCTGAAGCCTCCGCAGTAGATGGGAAGGTCTTAACATCCACCTTGTCCTTTGCCTGTTTTATTGCAGAGGATTTTTTGGAGAATAGTTCATTGTATGCCTTGGTAAATTCCTCTCCAACAAGCAGAATCTTTGAAGGCAACATCTTAAGAGCTGTATCCAAAATATCTTTGTGCTCCTTCTGAGACTCCCTGCCCAGCTCTCTCATATCTCCAAGAATCAGCACCTTCCCCCCCTTCATTGAGCGTGAAGTCTGCAGAGTCTCAAAGCTGTTGAGAGAGCACTTCATACTTGTAGGGTTGGCGTTGTAGGTATCTTTGATGAGAATGTTGCTCTTGGTCTTTGTCATCTGAGAGCGGTTATTGGATGGAACATAGGCACCAATTGCTCTGATTGCATCTGCTGTAGGGATTGCAAAGTAGGTTCCTATGCAGAGAGCCGCAAGAACGTTGTCACTGTTGTAACCGCCTATGAGGTTGGTCTTTACCGTTATCATTTTTCCCTCCTTTGATGAGCCGGTAGGGTCTGCAATCTCCATCTTAAGGAACGGATCCTTGTCACTTCCAGGGATGATGTAGGCGCAGTTGCTGGTAACTCCGTAAGGCACAATCTGGAGGTTAGGTCTTTTCTCCGCCATCTTTACAAGTATAGGATTGTCTGTATTAACAAAGGCTATCTTCTTGTATTCCTGTAGGTTATCATAGAGTTCGCCCTTTGCCTTCATAACTCCCTCCAATGAACCGAATCCCTGTAGGTGAGCCTTACCTATGGTTGTTATAAGACCGAATGAAGGACAGACAATAGAGGAGAGAGTTGCAATATCCTTTGGATGAGAAGCACCCATCTCCACAACAGCAACCTCAGTATCCTTATCAATTCTTAAGAGTGTGAGCGGAACTCCAATATCATTGTTAAAGTTGCCCTCTGTTGCTACAACTTTATATCTTGTTGAAAGAACGGCATTTATGAGTTCCTTGGTAGTGGTCTTTCCGTTGGTTCCGGTTAGTCCTATTACCGGAATCTTAAACTGCAGACGGTGATGTTTTGCCAACAGTTGCAGAGTCTTAAGAGAACTATCTACCAGAATCACTCTCTTAGGGAACTTCTTTCTGGCCTCTTTAGCCATCTTGGCATTGTCTGTAACAACGTATGCAGCACCGCCCTCCAAAGCCTTTACTATAAACTCGTTACCGTCAAAGTTCTCTCCCTTTAAAGCAAAGAAGATGCACCCCTCAGTAAGTTTTCTGGTATCTGTGCAGAGACCGCTGCATTTCTGATAAACCGTGTAGAGTTTTACAATATCCGCCTTACCGTTGGCATTGCTTATCTTGGAGGCGGATATATTGTTTGCCTTGATACCCAGACCGGTAGAGCCAAATCCTCCCTCTCCTCTCAGAGTCTCGTCCAACTTATCTACCACACTCCACTGCACCTGCTGATATTTTGCAATAACCATCTGTGCAACTCTCTCACCCGGCTTGATTACAAACTCCTCCTTTGAGAGGTTTACCAGTATTACCTTTATCTCTCCGCGATAGTCTGCATCAATGGTCCCGGGAGCGTTAGCCACTGTAATACCGTATTTTGCAGCCAGTCCGCTGCGTGGTCTTATCTGTGCCTCATACCCTTGCGGCAGTTCAATGAAGAGCCCTGTAGGAACTAGACATCTCTCAAGCGGAGCCAGCGTTATAGGAGCATCTATGTTTGCATTAAGATCCATACCCGCAGACATAGGTGTTGCGTATTTTGGAGTAGGGTAGTTGGAGTTGTTTACAATCTTTACAATCATCTTCTGATAAGTTTGAGTATATGAGTCTTTTTCTGAAGGAACACAAGAAAGGCCACCATAAGAACGGTGTTAACGGCCATCTTGAGTATCAGCATATTAGTATCTGTCAAATCCATATTTCTGCCGGTGGTTTTCTCTATACCGAACTGTATGAGTACGGAGATTAAATAGAGAATGACACCAAAGCCTATGTACTTGATTATCTCTCTCCATCTGTATGGAATAGGGTAGTGCTTCTGCCCCAGATATGTACTTACAAAGAGCATAATCAGACAGCTTGCAAGGTGAACCCAAACGGATGCCCAGTAGGAGAAGAACGGCATAAAGATAAGGTTGCCCACAATGGTAACTCCCAGTCCCAGAAGGGTTATCACAATTGCATACTTTGTCTCTCCGGAGAGTTTGTACCACATTGAGACGTTAAAGAGCATGCCCAAAATCATATATGAGAGCAGCATAATTGGAACGGTACCCAGAGCGCTTCTGAAATCCTTTCCCAGAATAAGTCCTATGATATCCATATAAAAGACTATTCCTAAGAAGATTAGCATACAGAAGGCTACAAAGTACTCCATCACCTTGGCGTATAATTCATTGGCTCCCTTCTCCTTATACCTGGAGAAGAAGAACGGTTCCGCCGCATATCTGAACATCTGAATAAAGAGGTTCATAATGACGGCCAGTTTTATAGCCGCCTGATATACACCTAAATCTGCCAGCCAGCCCGCACCCGTTATGCTATCCTTTACAAGGAAGCGGAACATGAAACGGTCTGCACTCTCGTTGATTATTCCCGGAAGATTAGCAATCATAAGAGGCAGAGAGTATATCATCATCTTCTTCCACAGAGATTTGTTGAAGGAGAACTTTATCCTTAGCAGATCCGGAATGAAAAGTATGAAGCAGACAACGCAGCTCAAAAAGACCGCAAAGATTATATAGGAGAAGTGAACCGTTGTAGGAATCAGGTGACCCAGAGCACTTTGCGGATGGCTCTTAAAGTATGCAGGCACCACAAAGAAGAGCAGCAGGTTAAAGCCCAACTCACTCAGAATCTTTATTGATTTAAAGAGCGCAAACTTTAAAGCCTTCTGTTGGTATCTCAGTCTTGCAAACAGAATTGCGGTGATTGCATCCAGAGCAAGTATTCCTCCCACATATACAATCATCTTTGAGTACCCCTCGTATCCCATTGCAGATGAGATGTTTCCTCCAAAAAGCAGAGTCATTCCAAAGAAGAAAACCGCTATTGTAGTAACAGTAGAGAGAGCGGTTGAGAAGACCGTGTTGTTAAACTTCTCATCTTTTCCTGCATCCACTCCCTCTTTTGTGGTCACTCCCTTTGAGGCAAACTTGAAGCATCCGGTCTCCAGTCCCAATACCAGAACCACCTGGAATACTGCAATATAGGACATAATCTCAGCGTATGAGCCGTAACCGTCCGTAGTGAGTATTCTGGTGTAGATGGGTACAAAGAAGAAGTTTATGATTCTTGCCAGAATCGTACTTAAACCGTATATGGCGGTCTCGCCTGCAAGTTTTTTCAGTGGATTAGCCATCAGTTCTCAAAAGCTTTCTTGTTAAAGAGCAAAAATCCGATATTAAGTTGAGGATACCATTTGTACTCTCCCCTGGAGTAATAGGATGCGGAGAGTGAAACCGGACCTATAGGAGTCTGCCATACCAACGCCGCGTTTCCTATCCAGGCCCCCTTTGGCCAACGCTCTGTGTATGAGTATCTCCAGCCGTCTGTCTCTCTTATAATCTGGCGGTATGGCTGGAAGTATCCCATTGTGGAGTGGAGGTAAATCTTCTCCGTAAACTTTATAACCGGATGGAATGCAAAGCCGCCGAAGGTATCTGCCCTGTAATCTGCCATAAGAAGCGTGGCGGAGTGAGGAATAGGTGTATATGGATTCATCACCATTATGGCGGCGTAGTAGTTGTTCATCTTCTTTTTATGTCCGTACTCCAACTGGGTGGAGAATCCAACAGAGAATCCGTTGCCCAGTTTTATGTACTTGGAGAGTTCATAACTGAAGGCGGGAACGGAGTGATTCTCACCATGTTGTCTTACTGCGGTATGGTTTGTGGAACCCGGTCTGTAGGTGCAGGAGAAGAAGGAGTATCTGAGAGAGGCGGCATATCTTGTTCCCTCAGTTGGATAGTGGACAAAGTCTTGGTTGTTCTTCTTAACCAGAATCTTTGGAGTTATGAAACTTACGGTGCCCCTGTCCGGAGTATCGTCCGAGTTGATAATATCAGTTAGATAAGAACTTTGGTAGAGTCTTCCCAATGCAACTTCTGCAGAGAGGACGGTGTTCTTTCTGAGTGAGAGAGGGGTTGCCGCACCCACTCTTGCATAGAGTTCCTTAAACTGCACGTTCTGCGGTAACTTGTAGGATCTGAGGAAGTTCTGGTTGCCGTTGTAGAAGTCAAACTGGTGAGCGGTAATGGAGACAAAGTAATATGTGAGCGGTTTAACTCCCACATCCTGACGGAAGTAGCCGTTAACTCCGCGGTAGAATCTTCCGGCATTCATATTGAAACTCGTTCTCCAAGGAGTGCGTCCGGCGTGCAGATAATCAATACCCAAAAAGATCTGGTTCAATGAAGATGAGGAGATGTTTCCGCCTATGCTGAGTTCCATTGGGTTTCTCTTTGTTGCTCTGATTTTGAGGAAGAAGAGAGAATCGTTCTCGTTAAAGAGAGGATTATCTTTATCACAGAGAACGGAGGGATAAAAGATGTTTACAACACCGCTGCGGATTACTCTGTAGTAACCTTTTCTAAGTTGAGTGAAATCAAAATCTTCACGTCTGTCTTCTCTTATTGTTCTGGCAATGAAGCGGGATGTCTGAGAAGAGACGGTTCCCTCCACCAGTATCTGATGGTGGAACTTTAAAGGCGGGCACTTCTCTCTGAACTGCTTTCTCATTGTCTCCAACTCTTCCGCTGTTCTGGTGCGGTTTACACGCCTTTTTATCTCATTGATATTCTCCATTGTAAGATCATATCCCTGTTGAACAATCTCATCAATCTTTCCAAAATCCAGAATGCCGAACTTGTTGTAATCTCCGTTAATTAGAACTCCCAAAGAGTCCGGAATGTTGTAGTTGCTGCCGCCGATTCCCAGAGCCAGAATCAGAGAGGCGGCGTTGTCTTCATCTATGTTGAAGGCCTGCGTACACTGCGCTCCAATCATAACGTCCGGGTTGTAGAAGTTCTTCATGTGCTGCCACGGGAAGTTGTTGTGAAGACCTCCGTCATAGAGGTACTTGTCTCCGTCTTTTACCGGAGTAAAGTAGATAGGAATTGACATTGAGGCTCTTATGGCTGTTCCCAGGTTGCCCTCCCTGGAGATGTTTTCAGAGCGTTTCTGCACATCCGTAGAGACGCAGAAGAACGGCACCATAAGGGAGTCAAAGTTGAAGCGGGCGGCCTTAGAGGCTCCTGCAAAAAGTTGCAGCACAGCTAGATCCATAGGGTAGGCGGAGACCACTGAAGTAGGCAGCGCCACGCTGAACCTCTTTGCGGTATCTGTAAGACTCCTTATAGGACCCAGTTTAAAGGTTGCCATCTTAGGGTCCGGATCTTCACTGTAAAAGTATGTGGCGTAGGAAATTTCCGCTTTTCCGGAAGACCAGGCCTTAAACTCCGGCCTTTTGAACATCTCTATCATCTCATCCGGAGAGTAGCCGGAGGCGTAGAGTCCTCCGATAATGGAACCCATAGAGGTTCCGCAGATGTAATCTATTGGTATATTATTCTCTTCCAGAGCTTTAAGCACGCCAATGTGAGAGAGTCCCTTGGCTCCTCCGCCGCTTAGCACCACTCCTACCTTTTGCTCCTGGGAGTAGAGAGGAGGAGCAAAGGTGAGTAGCAGGATACCCATCGCGATAGTAAATACAATAAAAAACCTCTCTCTTTTCATACAGATTAAATATCGCCCAAAGTTAGTCATAATTTGTTCCTTTTTTGAGTTATATTTGTAGAAAATTAATCAAAACCTATATGAAAAAGATTCTTCTTGGAACATTGGCAATTTCACTGATTCTTTTCTCCTGCAAAGGCGGAGAGAAAAAGGCTCAGCAGGCACAACAGCCGGAGCAGGCTCAACAGGCTGAACCTCAGAAACCTGCAAAACTCTTTAACACAGATTCTCTTGGAACGGAACCTCAGTTTGATATTGTAACCACTATGGGTACTATCAGAATCAAACTCTATGAGGATACTCCAAAGCATAAAAAGAACTTTATCCGCCTGGCTTCAGAGGGTTACTTTGACGGAATGCAGTTCCACAGAGTAATCAATAACTTTATGATTCAGACCGGAGATCCTTACACCAAATACTCTGAGACCGAGTACCCTCAGGCATACCAAAGTTACGGTACAGGCGGCCCCGGCTATACTATCCCTGCAGAGATTGTTAATACTCACAAGCACAAAAAAGGTGCTCTGGCAGCAGCCCGCAAGGGTGATACCTCCAATCCGGAGAAGGCCTCTTCCGGCTCTCAGTTCTATATTGTGCAGAGCGAGCAGTCTTGCAAACAGCTGGACGGAGACTACACCGTATTCGGAGAGACAGTAAAAGGTCTTGAGGTTATTGATAAAATAGCAAAAGTGCCTACAGGGGCCCGTAAACAAGACCTTCCTAACCAACCTGTGAAAATAATTTCAGTGCGTCCGGCGGCCGATTAAAAGTTTGGCACGCCCTTTGCAATACCTAAAAGCGTAGTTTTTTCATAGGTTAATTTTTAGGTTTGAGAAATGGGGATGGCGGTTGCCACCCCCTTTTTCATTGTATTATTTTTGGTTTTATAGGTAAATAGCGTATATTTGCAGTCCTTTTCTCGGGTAGGAAAGGACTAATTATTATTAACAACTTAAAAGACTCACAGTTATGTCTGTAAAAATTCGTTTATCACGTCACGGAAAGAAGAACTACGCTTTCTTCCACATCCTGGCAACAGATGTCAGAGCTCCTCGTGATAGCCGCTTTATTGAGCTTTTGGGATCATACGATCCTAACACCAATCCGGCTTCTATTGTCCTCAACGTGGACAGAGCTCTTTATTGGCTTCAGAATGGCGCACAGCCAACAATCACAGCTAGAAGAATCCTCTCTTACAAGGGTGTGCTTCTTAAGAAACACCTTGCAGAGGGAGTAGCAAAGGGCGCTCTTACTCAGGAGCAGGCAGATGCTAAGTTTGCCGCTTGGGTAGCAGAGAAAGAGGCTAAGGTTGAGAAGAAGAGAGAAAATCTCAAAGTTTCCAAGGCAGATGCAAAGAAGGCTGCAGTTGAGGCTGAGGGTAAGGTAAATGCTGCAAGAGCAGAGGAACTTGCCAAGAAGAAGGCCGAGGCTGAGAAGGCTGCTGAAGAGGCTCGCAAGGCCGCTGAGGCAGAGGCTGCTGCCGCTACCGAGGCTCCGGCTGAGGAGGCTGCTGCACCTGCAGAGGAGGCACCAAAGGCAGAATAGCTTATGGCTTTACGCTCCGTAGCGCAGATTGCAAAGGGATACGGCAAAGAGGGTGAGCTTCTCATCAGATCTGAGTCAGATTCATTTTCAGAGTTGCTTATGGAGTGTGAAGATAAGGCTGAAGCTTTAAAGGAACCGGTATTCATCTATTTTGATGGAGTGCCGGTTCCATTTTTTATTAAATCCGTTCACCACAGATCTAATAACGCCTGGGTTGTAACCTTCTCTACAATAAGAGATAACGCCCACGCGGAAGAGGTTGTGGGGAGAGATATCTTCCTGGAAGGGGAGGAGGATTTCTCAGAGGATTTGAATCTTTTGGTTGGCTTTACCGTTCTTTCCGAGGAGGGAGGTAAGGTTGGAACCATAGGAAGAGTTATTGAATACCCTTCAAATATTTGTCTTGAGATAAAGGAGACGGAAGTTCTGCTTCCTTTCCATGAAGAACTCGTTCTTGATTTCAATCAGGAGTCTAAAACTCTGAGGATGAGGGTTCCAGAGGGGATTATATAGAGTTCATAAACTTTTTGGGAGTTGTTCCCGTGTGTTTCTTAAAGAATTTTCCAAAGGAGGATTGGTCTGCAAAGTTCAACTCTTCCGCCACTTTCTGAATGGTGGCACCGGGAGCCATCAGCAATCTTTTGGCTTTCTGTGTGATGTGTCTTCCTATCCAGGCGGAACAGTTCTCTCTTGTGTGCTCTTTTAGAACGGAGGAGAGATACTGCACGGAGATAAAGAGCTTCTCCGCATAGAAAGAGGGGGAGTGTTCCCTCTCCCCGTACTTTTGCAGAAGGCGCATAAACTTTCGTATAATCTCCTCGCTTCTAGGGATATTGCCGGTCTCTATCGGGATATTAAGTTGCTCCGTGAGTGCGTTGAGTACCTCAAGCAAAAGGAGGTTAAGGCTGTGCTTTAAGAAATACTCCTTAAGAGTGATGGTCTCTCCCATATATTTGTAGAGAGTGTCAAAAGAGTTTTTCAGCCTCAGAAAATCCTCATCCTCTTCAATATGGAAATAGGGGTTTATGTGAGAATCAAAGATTGCAGGTGAGGGAGTTGGTGACGGCTCGTTCAGGTATTTGTCTATAAACGAACGTTTTACCATAAGTATATAGTATGTTCCGTCTTGAGACATTACGGTTGGGCCGGTAAGACTGTCGTACGGAGAAATGAACATCAGACTGTGTCTGCTCAGTTTAATCTTCTGATAGTTAACGGAAAAGGTGATTTCTCCCTCCAGAATCAAAATGGTGGTCATAAGATCCAACTTCACTATATCTTTAAACTGCTGAAGGTTGTCGTTGGCTCGTTTGATGTTGGCTTCCGTCATCCTTGTCATCATTACTTCGTTGTTGAATTGAAAACCTCCCAAAATTTTTAGGATGTCGTCAAATTTCTCTACCAGAAAAGTCTTTTTTTGTCTGAGGGATTTTTTCATAACCTTGATTTTGGAACAAAAATAAGTAAAAATGGGGTAGAAGTGGGTAGGTTGGATTAAAATTTGTATAGAATTGGACCAAAATTGTATTATTAACGCCCATAAATTCGGCGCTAAAAATTGCAACTTTGTAGCCGCTTTTTGTTTGAATAAAATTGTACAAAAGATATGAAGAGATTATTCAGATTTATCGGCGTCCTAACATTTGCCGCTCTGTTGGTTCCTCAGGGGAAGATTGCGGCACAGAGTTCGGATACCGTTGCACTCACGCTTAATGATGCGTTGGAGATAGCGCAGAGTAAATCTTTAACCGTTCAGGTTGCGGATAAAGAGATTGAGAAGACCGGTTATGCAAAGAAGGGAGCATACGCAGCTCTTTTCCCTCAGATAGATGCAAGCGGTTCTTATCAGAGAACCATCAAGAAACAGACAATGGCTATGAGTATGAACGGCCAGACTCAGAAGATTTCCGTTGGAACGGATAACGTTTACAACGCAGGTCTTTCCGCTCAGATGCCGCTGGTTAACGTGGCTTTGTGGAAGAGTCTGAACATCTCGGGCCTGAACGTGGAAATGGCTGTAGAACAAGCGCGTGCAAGCCGTCAGAATCTGATTAACCAGGTGGAACAGGCCTTCTACACCTGCCTTCTGGCTTCAGATCTCTGCAAGGTTTACAAGGAGAATTATCAGAACGCAAAGGATAATTTTGAGAAAGTAAAGGCTCAGTATGAGAGCGGTAGAGTTGCCAAGTATGATATGATCAGGGCTGAGGTGAATATGCAGAACGCAGAGCCTAACGTATATGATTCTCAGAACTCTCTCACTTTGGCTTTGTGGCAACTTAAGGCAATTATGGGTATCAACCTCTCAACCAATATTAAGTGTGTGGGAAGCCTGAGTGATTACACCGGGAAGATGCAGGAACTTGTAATGGCTTCAGACAGTGTTAATTTGGAGAACAACTCAAGTATGCGTCAGTTGGATATTCAGGGCAAATTGCTCAATGAAACCTTAAAGATGCAGAGAGCTCAGTTCATTCCTTCTTTGGGTCTGAGCGCCTCATACTCATATATCTCTATGAGTAATGACTTTAAGATTAACCACTATCAGTGGAATCCATATTCAACAGCAGCGTTGGGTCTCTCAATTCCTGTTTTCTCAGGCGGTCAGAAGAGAAACACAATCCGTCAGACTAAGGTTCAGATGGAGCAGTTGGAACTTCAGAAGGAGAATGCAAGACGCGGTTTGGAAGTTTCCGTTAAACAGAGTTTGAGCTCTATGGAAACAGCTCTGAAACAGTACAATGCGGCTAAGGCTACATTGGAGGGAGCACAGACCGGTTTTGAGATTGCAAGCAAGATGTATGAGGTTGGACGTGCAACGGTTCTGGATGTGAACGATGCAAACCTTGCACTGCTTCAGGCAAAACTTAATCTTCATCAATCCATCCACTCATTCCTGGTTGCTAAGTCAGCTTTGGAACTTACACTGGGTGTGAACAATAACGAGTAGAAAAATCTAAAAAGTATATATATGAAAAAAGAGATCATCAGATTACTTGCCGCTTCAGCTCTCTGCCTTTTTGCAGCAGTTGCGGTTTCATCCTGTTCCGGCAAGAAGAGTGATTCTGCAGCAGGTGCAGAAACTAAGGTTGTTAACGTTACCGTTATGAATATCTCAGCAAGAGATGTTGAGCAGGCTGAGGTATTTACAGGTACTGTTGAGGGATTCAACACCAACAACATCTCTCCTCAGTCTCCGGGCCGTATTGAGAGAATCTTTGTTGAGGTAGGTACACATGTAGCTAAAGGTCAGAAGCTTGCACAGATGGAGGCTACCAACCTCACTCAGGCAAAACTCCAGATGGAGAACAATAAACTTGAGTTTGAAAGAACCAAGCAGCTGTTTGAGATAGGGGGTGCTTCACAGAGTGAGTACGATGCAAGAAAGATGGCATACGAGGTTTCAATGAGCGCTTATAAGAACCTGGAAACCAACACCTATCTTATCTCTCCAATCTCCGGTGTGGTAACTGCCAGAAACTATGATGCAGGTGATATGTATAACGGAGCAACTCCTCTTTACACCGTTGAGCAGATCAGACCGGTTAAGATAAAGGTGAACGTTCCCGAGTCTCTCTACGGAAAGATTAAAAGAGGACAAAAGGTTAACGTTAAGTTGGATGTTTACGGAGACGAGGTATTCCAAGGCGTTGTTTATCTGGTATATCCTACACTTTCTTCAGCTTCCAGAACATTCCCTATCGAGATTACGATAGCCAACTCCAATGAGAGGGTGCGCCCGGGTATGTTTGCAAGAGTAACCTTTGTTTACGGTATGGAACACAACATTGTCGTTCCGGATGTTGCGGTTGTTAAGCAGATGGGAAGCGGTGACCACTATGTTTATACGGTAGTAGATAAGAAGGTGGTATTCAAGAAGGTAAAGCTGGGCCAGCTTATCGGGACAGAGTATGAGATTAAGAGCGGTCTGGATGAGAGCGATGTAATTATAGTAGAGGGTCAGAACAGGGTTGTCAACGGACAGGAGGTTAATCCTCAGCCTGGCGAGCCGGCCAAGTTCACTCCGGATAATCTTGTAGATAAAACAAAGTAGAAATGAGTCTTTTTTCATCAGCAGTTAAGAAACCTATAACCACAGCCTTAATATTTGTGGCTATAGCCATATTCGGTATATTTTCTCTTATCACTCTGCCTATAGACCTGTTCCCGCATATAGAGAGTAACTCCGTGATGGTTATGACCTCTTATGCAGGAGCGAGTGCGTCTGATATTGAGAACAATATATCCAAGCCTATAGAGAATACGCTCAACAGCGTCTCCTATCTGAAGCATATATCTTCTGCATCCAGAGAGAATGTCTCCGTGGTAACCCTTGAGTTCCAGTACGGTAGAGATATTGAGGATGCAACCAATGATATAAGGGACAAACTGGAGATGGTAAAATCATCTCTGCCGGACGGGGCGGGCAGCCCGGTTATTTTCAAGTTCGGCTCGGATGATATTCCAATTCTGATTCTCTCCGTTACCGCAAAGGAGAGTATGCCGGGTCTCTACAAGATTATGGATGAGACCATTGTAAACGAACTGGCCAGAGTGAACGGCGTAGGTTCCGTTTCCGTTTCAGGTATTCCGAAGAGAGAGATAATGGTACTGTGTGATCCTTACAAATTGGATGCATACAACCTTACCATTGAGAGTATCTCCTCTCTGATTGCAGCGGAGAACAGAAATATTCCTGCGGGTTCCCTTGAGACCGGTTCCAATACTTATTCTCTCAGAGTTCAGAAGGAGTTTAACAATTCCAAAGAGATAGAAAACCTTGTAGTTGGCTCATTTAATGGAGGTAACGTCTACCTTAAAGATGTTGCCAGAGTTGTTGACGGACTTCAGGAGCGCTCCCAGGAGAGTTACATCAACGGTCATTTGGGAGGTATGATTATCATCCAGAAGCAGACCGGTGAGAACTCAGTTAATATTGTAAAGAAGGTGGAGGAGGAGTTGCCTCGTTTGGAGAAGAAACTTCCTTCAGATGTAAAAATCGGAGTTGTCGTAGATACGACGGACAACATTGTAAGAACCATTGGTTCATTGGAAAAGACCATTGTAATTACCTTGTTGATTGTGATGCTTGTGGTATTCTTCTTCCTTGGAAGATGGAGGGCAACAATCATCATCCTCATCACAATTCCTATCTCACTGCTTGCCTCTTTGGTTTACCTCTTTGCAACGGGCAACACGTTGAATATGATATCAATGAGTTCCCTCTCCATTGCAATCGGTATGGTGGTGGATGCGGCAATTGTTGTGCTTGAGAACATAACAACCCATATAGATAACGGAAGTGATCCTAAGCAGGCGGCGGTATATGCAACCAACGAGGTGGCTATGGCCGTTGTGGCTTCATCACTTACAACTTTGGCCGTATTCCTCCCGATGACTTTGGTGAGCGGTCTTGCCGGAATTATGTTCCGCCAGTTGGGTTGGATGGTAAGTATAGTTATTACGGTATCTACCCTCTGCGCACTTGCACTTACCCCGATGATGTGCTCCAGAATGCTCAGAGCCAAGAACAAAGACAAGGACTCAAAGTGGTACAAGATACTCTTTACACCAATCAACAAAGCTCTTGACTGGCTGAGCCGCACATACGCAAAGATTTTGGATTGGGCTCTGCGTCACAAGAGAATAGTAGTGGGTATTGCAGTTGCCGTATTGGCTGGCGTTGCAGCTATTTGCGGACCTCTTCTTAAGAGCGAGTTCATTCCTGCTCAGGATAACGGAAGAATCTCGGTAACGGTTCAGCTTCCTGTGGGAACACGCCAGGAGATTACAAGAGATCTGGCACTTGAACTTGACCGCAGATGGAGAACGGAATTCCCTGAGATTGAGCGCTTGGGACTCTCAGAGGGAACTGCAGATTCGGACAATATGTTTGCCTCTATGCGTTCCAACGGTTCACATATTATAAGTATGAACATCAGTGTTGGAAGTATGGAGAAACGTAAGAGAAGCATTAAGGAGATTTCCAACATAATGATGAGTGAGCTTGCAGAGTACAACCAGGTTAGAAGGTTCAACGTTGTAGCCGGCGGACAGAGCGGCGGAATGGGCGGCCAGACCGTCTGCCAGATAGACCTTTATGGTTATGACTTTGCCGCAACCGATGCTGCAGCAGCTCAGGTTTCCCAGATGTTCAAGGATTTGGGAGTTAAGCAGACGGTTATAAGCAGAGATGACTATATTCCTGAGTATCAGATAGATTTGGATAGAGAAAAACTTGCTCTCTACGGTCTTAACACTGCAACGGTTGCCACCTTCCTGCGTAACAGAATAAACGGAGCTATTGCTTCAGAGTATCGTGAAAGCGGAGACGAGTATGACATTAGAGTAAGATATGCTCCGGAGTACAGAGAGAGTCTTAAGGATGTTGAGAACATTACCGTTTACGGTTCACAGGGTCAGGCAATTAAGTTGCGTGAACTGGGAACCGTTGTTGAGGCTTTGACTCCTCCTACAATTAATCGTAAAGATCGTGAGAGATATGTCTCCGTTACCGCTCCTGTTCCGGACGGTATGGCTTCTTCAGATATGAACGAGGCTATCACTCAGAAGATAGAAGAGGCGGGTCTTCCTGCAGGTGTAAGTTGGAAGATAGGTGGTACATACGATGATCAGGTGAGCACCTTCCAGAGCCTCGGTCTTTTGATGGTTCTGATTGTAATCCTGGTATTCATAGTGATGGCTTCTCAGTTTGAGAGTCTTACCTATCCGTTCGTGATTATGTTCGCCGTTCCGTTTGCCTTTGTGGGAGTGCTTATCGGTCTGGTTGTTACCGGAACTCCTATGAGTATCATGGCAATGGTGGGAGCTGTAATGACCATTGGTATTGTGGTTAACAACGGTATTGTGCTGGTAGACTACGCCAACCTTAACAGAGAGAGAGGTATGGGTATCATCCGCGCGGTTGTGGATTCCGGTCACTCCCGTCTGCGTCCGGTACTTATGACCACTCTTACAACCGTTTTGGGTATGCTTCCTCTTGCCCTTGGAAAAGGTGAAGGATCAGAGGTTTGGAGAGGTATGGGTATGACGGTTGCCTGGGGTTTGAGCGTCTCCACACTGGTAACTTTGGTATTCGTTCCGGTGCTCTATACAATCTTTGCCGCATTCGGTCTTACCCGCAGTAAGAAAAAGAGAAAACTTAAAGAAAACAACTAGATTATGAAAGCAGTTTTTATAGCATACAATCAGGCTCACGATGAGGCTGTTAAAGTGGCAATGGAGAAACTCTTCATTAAGGGTTTCACTATGTGGCAGCAGGTAACCGGAGAGGGCAGCAAGAACGGAGAACCTCACCTGGGTTCACACGCCTGGCCAACCCTCAACTCCGCACTCATTTCCTTTATGGAGGACGATGAGGCAAAGAAACTGAAGGCGGAACTTGAGGAGTTGGACTCCCTCAAGGAGAGGCTGGGCCTCAGGATATTTACCTGGAGTATAGATAATTAGAAGGAGAGCTCGGAGAACTTTTTCTTTCCCGTGAAGAATTTTTTCACGATGGAAAAAGGAGCCGTTCCGTAAACTCTCTCAGTTAAATAAGAGTTGGAGCGTGGGGAAACCGAAGCCTCACGCTTCATCTTTTTATAATCTCTGTGAGCCTTAAAGACGGCGCTCACAAGTTTGAAATTTCCCTGGAAAAAGTAACAAACTGCGGAGAGTCCGTCCAGACATTTTCTCAGGAAAATCTTTCCTCCTTTTCCCTTCTCAGGCAGATTTTTATAGAGCATAAGAAGGTTGTTGCGGTAGTTGAGATAGAGTTTCCGAGGGGAGTTGTTAGGAAGAGTACCGCCTCCCACGTGGTAAACCTTGCTTGAAGGAACGCACCAGATTTCTCCCTCCATAAGTGCGCTTCTCCAGCAGAAATCTATCTCCTCCATGTGGGCAAAGAAGTTGTCATCCAACCCTCCCAGAGCGTGATAGACGCTGCTGCGTACCACCATGCAAGCCCCTGATGCCCAGAAACATCTGATAGGGGTATCATATTGCCCGTTATCCTCTTCCAGATGGGAGAGAATTCTTCCGCGGCAGAAAGGGAATCCAAAGCGGTCTATAAAGCCGCCGGCAGCTCCCGCATATTCAAACATCTCCCGATGAGAGTAGGAGAGAATTTTTGGCTGGCAGATAGAGGCGGCCGGGTTGGCCTCCATAAACTTTACCAGTGGAGTAAGCCAGCCGTCGGGAGTCTCAATATCCGAGTTCAAAAGAACATACAGATCTGAATTGTCTCCCTCCTCTTTGAGCCTCTTAAAGGCTAAGTTATAGCCCTTTGCAAAGCCCCAGTTCTTCTCCAAAGGCAGCCACTTAAGTGTTTTTCCCTCCGCATTTGGAAGGGACTCTTTAACTGTGTTGAAAGTCTTAAGTGATTCATCCGTTGAGCCGTTGTCTGCAACAACTACATCTACAGAGAAATCACTCTCCAAAACGCTATAATAAACGGAAGGCAAGAACCTCTGTAAGAAGTCCTTGCCGTTCCAGTTTAATATAACTACAGCTACTTTCAATTTGCTCTTTTACTCTGAAGTAACTCTCTCAAGCCACTTAACCATACCAAGCATAACGCCCATTGAGATGAGGCAGAATGCTGCGAATACGGCCCAAGTTTCCCACTGATGAGGGAAGCTTCTGAGCATTGTAACTCCCAGTGCTATAAAGAGATTGCCCACTGCGGTAGCGGTAAGCCACATACCCTGGCAAATTCCCTGAAGATGTTTAGGAGCAACCTTACTTACAAATGAAAGTCCCAGAGGTGAGATGAAGAGCTCTGCAACCGTTAAGAAGAAGTAGGTGAGAATCAAGATTGCAGGGTTTGCTCTCATGCTTGCTCTTATTCCCTCTGCCAATCCTTGGAATGTATCTGCAGACGGATAGTTGTGTGCAGCTGCTACAAAGATGAGGAACAAATATGCGCAGGCTGCAATGAACATACCCAAAGCTATCTTTCTAGGAGTAGAAATCTGTTTGCCCCTTCTTCCAAGTGAAGCAAAAATCCACATGATGATAGGGGTGAGAATGATAACGAAGAACGGATTGATGCACTGCCAAATCTCCGGAGGTACTGAACTTGTGTTCACAAAGTCACGGGCGAATACTGAGAGTGACTGACCGTTCTGATGGAATGAGAACCAGAAGAATACGGCAACTCCCAAAACGGCGTAGAGAGCGTAGAGTCTCTGCTTGATCTCTCTTGCGTTTGCAATTCTCTCCTCCTCCGTGTAATTCTCAACAGCCTTCTTCTCTTTCTTTGCAGGGTTCGGGAATTTCTTCTTGGTAGCCACAAAGATGAAGAGTGAGAGCAACATTGCTGCAACTGATGCTATGAATGAGAAGTGAACTCCGGTGTTGAAGATTCCCAGATAGTTGCTGCAGAAATCTCCCATCTGCTCCACAGGAACCTGAGTGGCAGTTGCCTGCACGCTCTGAGTGAGCTGAACCAGGTTGTCCATATCCGTTCCGCCCATAGCGCCTGAGTTATCCAGATACTGGTGGCAGAGTTTAGGAAGCGATGAGTTGTAGAGAAGGTCATTACTCTTTAACCACCAGCTTCTTAGAAGCGGAGCAATAAACGGAGCAATAACACCTCCGATGTTTATGAATACGTAGAAGATTTGGAAACCGGCGTCTCTCTTGCTCTTTCTTCTCTCATACTCTTCATGACTTATCTTGGCTCCCTCTGCTTCAAAGTTGTCATACAACTGACCCACAATTGCCTGGAGGTTTCCTTTGAAGAGTCCGTTACCGAATGCAATAAGCAGGAGTGCAAAGCAGGTGAAAATCAGAACCCAGGTAACCTTTGGCCATGCAGAACAGAGGGTTGAGGAACCGAACACCGGAATAGAGAGGAGTCCGTATCCCAAAGCCATAACCAGCAAACCGGAAATGATAGTTCCCTTGTAGTTTCTGGTTCTGTCTGCAATCATACCGCCCGGCAGAGCCAATACATAAATCAAGAAATAGAATACTGCATAAATCCATCCGGCAACATCATCTTTGATACCGAATTTTGATGCGAGAAAGAGCAGCAGAACAGCGTTCATAATATAGTAGCCAAAGCGCTCTCCCATATTACTTAAAGCCGCTGCTATCAAGCCTTTTGGATGCTCCTTTCTAGCTTTTACCAGATAGAATATCAGCAGTGGAACCACTACTATGAGTATTGCTATCAGAATTACCAATGGAGCGTTATTCTTCCAAAGTTCAGACATTTTAATACTATTTTAAGTTTTGGACTTTTAACGTTGTTGCGGGAGGTCTAAGTCCGCTAAGGCCCCGCCGCTTTCCAACTTCAAATATAAAAATATTTGTTGCCATATACAATCTCTTTATAATAAAGTAGTATCTTTACTCCGCGATAGCTAAATACTAGAGATGACTAACTTTTTTGCACGTATAATTTTTTCCATCCTTTACCTCTTTTCTCTCCTTCCTCTGAGAGTTCACTATTTCTTCTCAACCATAACCCGCTTTTTTGTAAAGAATCTGTTACGCTACAGATACTCTGTCATTACCACAAATATTGCCCGCTCTTTTCCCGATATGAAGTATGAGGAGATAAAGAAACTTACCAATGACTACTACCGTCACATGTGTGACCTCATCTTTGAAAGTATCTGGGATTTAGGTCATTCTGCGGTTGCGGTAAGAAAGAGGATAACCGTTTCCAACGAGGAGGTTCCAAACTCTCTGCAAGAGAAACACGGAAAGATTCTCTTTGTTATGGGACACTGCGGAAACTGGGAGATGATAAGCGGAGTCTCCGTAGATAAGAGCGTAAGAGCAGAGAACAGTTACGTCTCCAATCCTGTTTACATCGTCTATAAAAAAGCAAAGAACAATCTCTCCAATGAACTTATTAAACTCTTGAGAACCAGGAAGTACAAGAAGTCCGGTTCTGTTGGCGGAGTGTTGGAATCAAACGAGGTGATCCGTCATGCTCTTAAGAACAGAGAGCAGAAAGTTGCTTACGTTTTGATTGCAGATCAGAACCCAACGGGAAAAAATGACCCCGTTGTAAATTTTCTTTCTCAACCAACTTACATGCTTTCCGGTCCTGAATTTCTGGCTGTAAAACTTAAGATGCCGGTTGTATATCTGAGTATGAGAAAAGTTGCAAGAGGACGGTATCATGTTGACTACAAAGAAATTGCAGAGGACGCCTCAACAACGGAAAAGGGCTTTGTGACCAAACGTTTTGCTCAACTTTTGGAGGAAGATATCAGAGAGAACAAAGTCAATTGGCTTTGGAGTCACAGACGTTGGAAGAGAAATATATTGAAATAGTGATACATTATTAAACAATTATTCTTATAATTGCATTAGGAAATTTTCTGACAATCAGCTGAAACAATAAGTGATTCTGAAAATGCGGACTAAAAAATTAATATGTTTGCTTTCAATGGTACTTGTAATTTTAAGTTCCAATAGGGCAAACTCCCAAATTCTGAAAGAGTCCGATCAACTTCCTCAAGGCGCTATAATCTACTCACTTCCACAGACTTCCATAAGAGTAAAAGTAAAGGTTGCAATGAAAACTTTTACTGCAGGCCCTTACGCTTCTTACTCTGAGAAGTATCTTGGTGTTGCTGCGGAGAAGAGTTCAAAGAAGAGTTGCACTATTGAAGAGGTGGAGATTGCTCCGCTGGTTGAAGCAGATCCTTCTCTTTCAGTTGCAGTCAACATTGGCAACTCAAAAAATGCGGGAGCAAACTTTTTGAATTTCTGTTCGCAGGGTTTGATTGTTGCTCCGGGTTACTTTAACAGTGAGGGAGCTCCTCTTAGATTTCCTTCTCAGTTCCAGCCGAGATTCAACGAGGCGGTTGCACATCTTGGAACTCAGACCACCCAACTTTACAAGAGCGTGACCAATGAAAACGGAGAGGTTGAGAAGGTGGCGGTTCCTCAGACTCAGACAGTTGCAAAATCCATCGAGAGAAAGGCGGAAGAGACTGCAAATCTGATTTTCAAACTTAGAGAGAAAAAAATTGATATACTGGTAGGAGAGACGGATGCTAATTACAGCGGTGCCGCTTTGGGTTCTGCGGTGGAGAATATGAACAAACTGGAGAGCGAGTACACCTCTCTGTTCACAGGGAAAAATTCCGTGGTTTACCAGGAGGCTTCCTTTGAGGTTGTTCCAAAGGCTGGCAATGCAAAGCAGACTTATGTTGCCTTCCGCATCTCGGACAGTCAGGGTCTTCTGCCGGCAGAGAATATGAGCGGCCGTCCCGTTTATGTTGAACTCACCGTTACGGAGGGAAAGATTTCCAATGGTGTTTCACAGGAGGAGATTATGACTTCAAAGGGAAAGATTGCTTACCGCACTCCGCTTGTTGTTACCGCAAAACTGCTTGACGGGCAGACGGTTATCGGGCAGACAAGAGTGCCGGTTTATCAGTTTGGAAAGGTGCTTTACTTTCCTTTAGATATTGCTTTGGGAAAATAACTTTTTAGTAATTATAGATACTGTATGAAAACTATAGATCAACTAGAACCAAAAGAGGTCTGGACAATCTTTAACGAACTGGCAAAGATTCCACGTCCTTCAAAGCATGAAGACAAAGCTGTAGAATTCGCTTACAACTTTGGAAAGAAACTCGGTCTTGAGACAATTAAAGATCAGATTGGTAACGTCATCATCCGTAAACCTGCAACAAAGGGTATGGAGAAGAAGGCAGGCATTATCCTTGAGGCTCACCTGGATATGGTACCTCAGAAGAATCCTGACGTAAAGCATGACTTCAAGACAGATCCTATCAAACCGAGAATCGTCGGTGATTTGGTTTATGCAACAGGTACAACTTTGGGTGCGGACAACGGACTCGGAGTATCAATGGCAATGGCCGTTTTGAAGTCAAAGACTTTGAAGCACGGTCCTATCGAGGCCCTCTTCACAGTAGATGAGGAGACCGGAATGAGCGGTGCAAGAGCCTTGAAACCAGGCATTCTCAAGGGCGAGATTCTGATGAATCTGGATTCCGAGACCGAGGGTATCATCTATGTAGGATGTGCCGGCGGTTTGGACGGTGAGGCAGTCTTCAACTACAAGACAGAGAAAGTTCCTGCAGGATACGTATTCAAGAAGATTGCAGTAAGCGGTCTGATTGGCGGTCATTCAGGAATGGACATCGTTCTCTACAGAGCAAATGCAAACAAGATCCTCTCAAGAATTCTTGTTCCTGTTATGAGAGATCTCAACGTTCGTCTCTGCAAGATTGCAGGAGGAAGCATCCGCAACTCTATCCCAAGAGATGCTCATGCAATTGTTGCAATTCCTAAGAAGAATGAGAGAAAGGTTGCCGCTATAGTTTCTAAGGTAAGAAAAGAGGTAACCGAGAAATATAAATACACAGATAAGGATCTTAAGGTTACTATTGCTCCTGTTAAGGAGAAAGAGCCTGCTATTGAGAAGAATACAGCTCTTGCAATTGTAAGAGCAATCTACGCTATTCCTAACGGAGTTAACAGAATGAGTGACACCGTTGCCGGATTCGTTGAGACTTCCAACAACATGGCTATCGTTCAGCAGGAGGCTAAGACCATTAAGGTTCACTCTCTTATGAGAAGTTCTGTAGATTCATCCAAGTATGATCTTGCAGAGAGCATGAGAGCCATTGTTGAACTTGCAGGCGGAACCTGCAACTTCTCAGGCGGTTACTCAGGATGGCAGTTGGATATGAACTCTCCTATCCTTAAGGTTGCAAAGGATGTTTACAAAGGCCTTTACAACAAGGAGCCTGAGGTTACCGGAATTCACGCAGGACTTGAGTGCGGTATTTTGGGAGCCGCTTATCCAAACTGGGATATGGTTTCATTCGGTCCTACAATCTATTCACCTCACTCACCGGATGAGAGAGTTGAGATTGCATCCGTTGAGAAATGCTGGAAGTATCTGGTAGAACTTCTCAAGAATGCCCCTGCATCCAAGATCAATAAATAAGGCACTAACACTAACAATCTTATACTAATATTATGGAAACAAAGAAAGTTGCAAAGAAGGCGCCTGCAAAGAAGGCCCCTGCAAAGAAAGCTGCAAAGCCAGCTGCAAAGAAAGTCGTAAAGAAAGCTGCTCCTAAGAAGGCTGCAAAACCAGCTGCTAAGAAAGCTGCTGTAAAGAAGGCTGTTGTAAAGAAGGTAGCTGCTGCTAAGAAGACTGTAGCAAAGAAAGTTGCTGCTGCTAAGAAGACCGTAGCTAAGAAGGTTGCTGCTGTAAAGAAGGCTGCTCCTGCTAAGAAAGCTGCTGTAAAGAAGGCTGTTGCAAAGAAAGTTGCTACTGTAAAGAAGGCTGTTGCAAAGAAGGTAGCTGCTAAGAAAGCTCCTGCAAAGAAGGCCCCTGCAAAGAAGGCTTGTGCAAAGAAAGCTTGCGCTAAGAAGTAATAACCTTTCTTATTGAAAAAGAGGGGGTGACCTAACCGGCCACCCCTTCTTTTTGTTATACTATATAAAAAAGGTGACGGCCGTTTGACCGTCACCTTTTAGTTTTTAGAAAAGTGCTGCTGATTATTCAGCCTTCTTCTCTGTAACCTTTCCTTCCTCGTCTACTACGATAACCTTAACTTTAGCCTCAACGCCTCTGTAGAGGTCAATGACCGCCTCGTAGTTTCCGATCTCGGTAACCTTGTCTGCATCCTTAATTTCAATCTTACGGCGGTCAATCTCATATCCCTGAGCTGCGAGAGCCTCTGCAACCTGGATATTGTTAACTGAACCGTAGATCTTACCGGTCTGGCTTACCTTGGTAGGAATAGTAACTGAAACTGCGCTGAGCTTCTCTGCAACAGCCTTAGCATCAGCCATAAGTTTCTCCTCCTTGTGAGCCCTCTGCTTGATATTCTCAGCAAGCTGCTTCTTTGCAGAAGGTGTTGCCAAGATTGCAAGTCCCTGAGGGAAAAGGAAATTGTTTGCGTAACCGTCTCTTACGTTTACGATATCGTTTTTGTGTCCCAACTTGCGGACATCCTGAATAAGAATAACTTCCATCTCTCCTCCTTATTTCAAAAGGTCAGTAACATAAGGGAGCAAAGCAAGGTGGCGTGCACGCTTAATTGCCTGAGCCACTTTCTTCTGGAACTTCAGAGATGTTCCGGTAAGACGGCGAGGGAGAATCTTTCCCTGCTCGTTGAGGAACTTCTTCAGAAACTCTGCATCCTTGTAATCTACATACTTAATACCGGCTTTCTTAAAGCGGCAGTATTTTTTCTTCTTTACCTCTACGGTAACAGGGTTCAGATAGCGGATATCTGTATTTTCATCATTTCTCTGTGCCATAATTCTTCCTCCTGTTATTCGTTAGTCTCTTTTTTCTCAGCAGCTGCGCCGCTCTTCTTAGCAGCCCAGTTTGCTCTTCTCTTTTCTGCGTAAGCAACAGCATCTTTGTCCATTGCAAAAGTGAGGAAGCGGATAACTCTCTCATCTCTGCGATACTGTGTCTCAAGCTTTTCAATAAATTCAGGCTCTGCCTGGAACTCTACCAGGTGGTAGAATCCTGAAGTCTTTTTCTGGATAGGGTAGGCAAGTTTCTTCAGCCCCCAATCCTCTTCACTGACAACCTTGCCGCCGTTCTCCTTTATAAGGGAGATGTACTTGGCCGCCGTTTCCTTCATCTGAGCTTCAGACAAAACGGGAGTTGCAATGAAAACGGTTTCGTAATTCTTTAACATCTCTTTTAAATTTTGTTTGTAAATGGGCTGCAAAGATAAGAAAAAGTATTATACCTCCAAATCTATGCGACATTTGATGAAAAAAGTGTAGTTTTGTAGGATTTCATACGTCATATATGTAGGAATAAACCAAATAATAGTTTTAGATATGAAAAAGTTTGTAATTCTCCTTTCTATGATGCTGATTGCCGCATTCTCATTCGGCCAGTACCAGATGGAGTATTTGGAGATGGACCCAACCGTAAGGGTCGGTAAGCTGGAAAACGGACTTACCTATTTTATTAAGAAGAATGCAAACCCTGAGAAGAGGGCAGAGTTCTACATTGCAACCAACGTGGGTGCAATTAACGAGACCCCTGCTCAGAGAGGACTTGCTCACTTTTTGGAGCACATGTGCTTTAACGGAAACAAAGATTTCCCAGGTAACACAATGCTCTCATACTTAGAGAAGAACGGTCTTGTATTCGGCGGAAACGTAAATGCTATGACCGGAGTGGAGAACACCGTATATACACTTAACGCCATTCCTACAGACAAGCAGTTCCTAGTAGATACCGCTCTGGTTATCCTTCAGAATGACGCAGCCTTTGTAACCAATGACTTTGGTGAGGTTGAGAAGGAAAGAGGCGTTATTATAGAGGAGTGGAGAGGCGGTAACACAGCTCAAAGACGTCAGCAGGAAGCTCTCTTCAGTGTCCTATATAAGGATTCCAAGTATGCTACCTGCAACGTAATTGGAGACGAGCAGTGCCTTTCAACATTTGATCCTCAGGAACTGGTAAACTTCTATAAGACTTGGTACTATCCTGCAAACCAAGCTATTGTAGTTGTAGGAGATGTAGATATGGATTATGTAGAGAGTAAGATTAAAGAGTACTTCAGCATTATTCCAAAGAAGGAGCAGACTCCTGTAAAAGAGAAGATTACAGTGCCTGACAATGCAGAGCCTCTGGTAAAGATTTTTACGGATCCTGAGGTTTTTGCCTCTTCATTTATATTGATTAACAAGCAGCCTGCTATGCCAAAAGCATACAAGACTACCAAGCCGGGATTCCTTATCAATCTTCTTAAGAGCCTCATTACCAGTATGGCTAACGAGCGCTTCACAGATGCATCCAAAGAGCCGGACGCTCCGTTTGTTCAGGCCGCATTTGCAATGACCAGCCTCATGGAGCCTATGGACGGCGTTCTCTGCCAGGTAGTTGTAAAGAACAATCAGAACGAGGAGGCTGTAAAGAAGAGTGTGGAGATGGTTCGTCAGATGGAGAAGTTCGGTTTCACTCAGGAGGAGTTTGACAGAGCAAAGGCTTCATTACTTCGTAGTTATCAGTCTTTTGAAGATAAGGCTGCTACCAGAAACAACCGTCAGTTGGCAAACCAGTACGTTCAGTACTTCCTCAACAACGAGCCTTACTGTGATCCCGCTTACCTTAACACTCAGGCAAAAGAGATGTTGGCCATGGTTAATCTTGATATGGTTAACCGTGCTGTTGCACAGGGAATTATGCCATATACAAACAATGTGGTATTCTTTGCCGCACCTGCTAAAGAGGGTGTCGTAGTTCCTACAGAGGAGCAACTTCTGAGTTATGTAAAAGAGGGATATGCCGCAGAGGTTCAGCCTCTTAAGAGCGAGGAGATTGCAAAGGAACTTTTGGATCCCGCTTCAATAAAGGACGGAAAGATTAAGAAGAGTGCTAAGGGCTATCTGGATTGCACTGTATGGACATTGAGCAACGGAGTTGAGGTATACCTCTATCCAACAGACGTTAACAAGGACAGAGTCTCTATAGACTTTGTTCAGAAGGGAGGTAGATCCATCCTGCCTGCAGAGTTAGTTCCAAGCTTTGAGAATGACGTACTCTACTTCTATAAGAGCAACAGCGGAACCTCAGATTTCTCAGAGAGCGTTCTCACTAAGATGCTTGCTGGTAAGAGCGTAAGCGTAGCTAACTATGTAAATGAGAGTTACAGCGGCGTCTCCGGCAGCTGCTCTACCAAAGATATTGAGACTGCGATGCAACTTCTCTATCTGGAGTACACTCAGCCTAGAAGTGACGAGAAGGAGTTTGAATCCACACTCTCTACTATGAAGGTTCTTGCTCAGAACATTGAGAACTCACCTGAGTACAAATTCCAGCAACTCCTCAACAACGTTGAGAACAACAACAATCCAAGAGCGGAGATCTTCAGCAAGGATATAGTTGAAAAGGTTAACGTAAACGATATTAAGAAGGGTCATCAGATTCTCTTCGGCGATGCAGCTGGTGCTAAGTTGTATATCGTTGGAGACTTTGATATTGAGACCATTAAGCCATTCGTTGAGAAGTATGTAGCATCTCTTCCTGTAAAGAGCAAGAAGGCTCGTGAGATTGTAAACCACAACCTCTATCCTGCAGAGGGTACATTTGATGTTACGGAGAGCGTAAAGATGCAGAACCCTGTTGTTTATGTTGCAATAGTTTACAGCGGCGAGACCGAGAAGACTCCAGAGAACACCTTGGTAATGAACGCCTTCAGATACATTATGAGAATGCGTTACCTCTCATCACTCAGAGAGGAGGACGGCGGAACCTACACTCCTAGCGCTACCGGAAGCATCACCACCAAACCTAACGAGAGATACTACTTTGAGATCTCTTTCAATACAGGTAAGGAGAAGGTTGCTACCCTCATAGAGAGAGCTTACAAAGGAATGGATGATATGGCAAAGGAGGGTCCTACAGATGAGGAGATGACAAAGACCATCGAGATGCTCAAGAAAAACATTCCTGAATCCAAGAAGCAGCAGTCTTACTGGCAGGGACTTCTTGAGAACTACTACAATAATAACGGCTATGACGGAGTGGTTACTGATGAGATTATTGACAAAATTGTTACAAAGGAGAACATCCAGGCTTTGGGTCGTAAAATTGTAGAAAAGGGTAACAGAATCACGGTAAAACTTGATCCTCAAGAGTAAAAATAGGATTAAACCGGCCACAAATCAGTGATTTTTTTTGATAAATGCGAAAATAATCATACTTTTGTGGCTGGTTGAACAAAAATCGACTATTAACAAACATTAAAACATAAACTCATTTTAAAATGAAAAAGTTCTTTTTAACAATTGCTATTTGCGCTGTAGCTGCAGCTAGCGTAAGTGCACAGGTTGTTAAGGGTGCTGAGGCTCAAACCAAAAGAGGCCCTTATGAGACTAACGGCTTGTTCGATAATATCTTTATCGGTGCAGCCGGTGGTGTAAATGTCTATTTCGGTGAGAATGACAATCAGATGAAATTCACTAAGAGATTGGCTCCTGCTGTTCAGGGCTATATCGGAAAGTGGGTTACTCCTTGCGTTGGTCTTAGATTAGGTTACTATGGTATTAAGGCTACCGGTCTTACTTACAATGGTTTCAATTCTTACGTTGTCGGTGCTATTGCTGACAAGGATGGCCATGCTGCTTGGAAGCAGAAATTCAACCAGAACTATGTAAGAGGTGACATTATGTGGAACTTCTCTAACGCAGTTGCTGGCTACAGATCAGATCGTTTTGTAGACTTTGCTCCTTACATTGGTGCAGGTGTTATGTGGAACAGATCTGAGCACAAGATTGCTGGTAAGTATGCTCGTCACCCAGAGTTCGCTGTAACAGTTGGTTTGTACACTATGTTCCGCGTAGCTCCAGCTTTGGACGTTACTTTGGATATCAACGGCAGCATGATGAACCAGAGATATGAGGGCGAGGTTGGTGGAAAGCGTCGTGAAGGTATCGCTTCTGCAGCTCTCGGTCTTGCTTATCAGTTCAAGAACAGAGAGTTCACAAGAGCACACGCTCCTGTTGACGTAACTCCTTACAACAACAAGATTAAGGATCTCAACTCTGCAATTGAGAACGCTAACGCTCTCAACAAGAAGCTCCAGGACGAGCTCGCAGCAGAGAAGGGTAAGAAGAAGGGTGAGACTGTAATCGTTAAGGAAGGTGAGACTAAGATCGTTCCTTCTCCATTTGCAGTTTACTTCAAACTTGGTAAGGCTGATCTTACTGAGGCTCAGGTTAACAGCATTAAGTACTTCGTTGAGAATGCAATGGCTACTAACAAGGACCGCGTATTCGAGATCGACGGTGCTGCTGACAGCGCAACTGGTTCTGCTAAGACTAACGAGAAACTCGGTCAGGCTCGTCTTGACGCAGTTTTGAAGGTTATCAAGGCTTGCGGTGGTAACTACAAGATCGCTGACAAGAACCTTGGTGGTACAATGCAGTTCAGCCAGACTGACAAGACCCTCAACCGTGTAGTTGTTATCAAATAATTACAATTAGGTTAAGAAATTAAGCCGTTCCCTAGGGAGCGGCTTTTTTTTATTGTATGTGTTGATTTATGGCATTTTATTACTATATTTGCAATTGCTATATGCATAAATGAAAGTAAACCAAAAATTAACTAATATGAATTTGAAAAAACTATTTGTAACTGTTGCAGTATGCGCGCTTGCAGTAGTAAGCGTTAATGCACAGGTTGTTAGAGGTGCTGAGGCTCAGACAAAGAGAGGCCCTTACGAGACTAACCGTCTGTTTGACAACGTATTCGTTGGTGTTGCCGGTGGTATTAACTGGTATCAGGGAGAGCAGGATCATCAGCTCAACTACAAGGACAGAGCACGTCACTCTATCCAGGCTTACATTGGTAAGTGGATCACCCCATCTGTAGGTCTCAGACTCGGATGGTATGGCGGAAAGGCTAGAGGATTCTACTACAATGACAAAGTAACTCCTACTACTCCTGCATGGTCTGGAAATCAGTATGTAGACCCAGCTGACAATTATAGCTACGGCTATATTCAGAAGTTCCGTCCTCATCATTTCAGAGGTGATTTGATGTGGAACATTTCCAACGTGATCGGTGGTTACAGAACAGACCGTTTTGTAGAGTTTGCTCCTTACGTAGGTGCAGGATTCATCATTAATCTTGCTCCTGGTCAGCACAAGTTCCGCAAACAGGGAAGCCACGAGTTCGCAGGTACAGTTGGTTTGTACACAATGTTCCGCGTATGCTCCGCTTTGGACGTTACTTTGGATGTTAACCAGTCAATGTTCAATCAGGCACTTGACGGTGACACAAGACACCATCGCAGAGAGTATATGGGATCTGTAGCTCTCGGTCTTGCTTATCAGTTCAGAAACAGAGAGTTCCACCGCTCACACGCAGCTGTTGACGTAACTCCTCTTAACAACAAGATTAAGGATCTCAACGGTGCTCTTGAGGACATCAACGCAAAGAACAAGAAGCTCCAGAGTGACCTTGACGCTGAGAAGGCTAAGAAGCCTGCTGAGACTGTTATCGTAAAGGGCGAGACCAAGTACACTCCTGCTCCATTTGCAGTTTACTTCCCACTCGGAAAGGCAACTCTTACAGAGGATCAGGTTAAGAGTATCAAGTACTTCGTTCAGACCTCTATGGAGACCAGCAAGGATCGCGTATTTGAGATTTGCGGTGCTGCAGACAGCGCAACTGGTTCTGCTAAGACTAACGAGAAACTTGGTCAGGCTCGTCTTGACGCAGTTTTGAACGTTATCAAGGCTTGTGGTGGTAACTACAAGATCTCTGATAAGAACCTTGGCGGTACTATGGAGTTCAGCTCTAAGGACAACAAACTTAACCGTGTAGTTGTTGTTAGATAAGAGAACTTCTTACAAACTAGAGGAGGGAGGCAAATGCTTCCCTCCTTTTGTTCTGTAAAGAGTATGAAAGTAGTTGTTAATCCGGAATATATTGCCTTAAAGGGCTTTGTGGAGAACGTTCTCTCTCACTCCTATGAAGCGTCAGAGACATACCGTGCCTTCCGTAACATAGTGGAAGATGTAACGGTGGATGGAGTGCGTATGGTTGTAAAACGTTTCCGCAAACCAACCGAATTCAACCGCATTGTTTACACCTTCATCCGCCCAACAAAAGCAAAGCGTTCATACAACTACTCACTGCGTCTTAAAAGTATGGGAATAGATGTTCCCGCTCCAATAGGTTACGTTGAGAAGAGAAGAGGACTCTTCTTCCATACCGGCTGTTATATATCAATATACACAGACTACAGAAGCGTAAAAGATTTTGAATCTCCGGAAAAGAAAGACCAGATGGAGCACTTCTTAAAAGAGTTCACGGACTTTATTGTGGACTTCCACTCTAAGAAACTGGTTCATAATGACTTCAACGTAGACAACATTCTTTACAAAGTAGTAGACGGCCACTACCGTTTCCAACTTATTGACCTCAACCGCGTTCAGTTTAACAACCACTCGCTTAACAAGTGCGCCAAGGATATCAGCAGCATTCACTTTGACAAAAATACAATGGACAGAGTTATTAATGACTACTGTAAACTCCGCTCCATAGACAAAGAAAAATTCCTCAAGTTAGTTGAGAACAACCGCAACCACTCCAAGAGAGTCTCTCATATAAAAGACATAATATTAGGTCCTTTGGGACTCCGTAAAAGCGCCCAGGCAAGAAGAAAGATATCTCAGTAGTTAGAGCTTGTAATGAATAATTCTCAGCTCTTCATCACTGTAAAGAATCTCCTCAAGAATTGGTCTGAGTGAATCTCTGAATATGTAGATAAGCGCTGCTGCAACCAACAGAACAACAATTATTACTACAATGGTAATCAGTGCCTTAGAAGCACTGCTCCTCTTTTTCTTTATAGGTTTTTTCTCTTCTTTCTTGATAGTTTCTTCTGCGGGAACCTCTGCAACCTTCTCAGCTACAGGCTCTACCACTGGCTCACTGACCGTCTCTTCTACCGGAACCTCTGTAATCTCTTCTTCAACAGGCTCTTCAGCAGGTTCAGCAACTGGTTCTTCTGCAACAGGTTGCGGCTCGGCAACATCTTCATTCAGGTCTACTGCCGTAAGACCAAAGGTGTCTGTGGAGATTACAAAGCCTGGAGCGGGATCTACGGTATAACCCTCTCTGTCTGTGAATCTGAAGGTACCAAAACCTTCAAGGGTCAGAACGCCCTCTTTCTCCGCCTGAGTACGCAGTTCTTCCAAGTCCTTATAAAGTGCCTGCTTTGCGGCAAAACGGGAGATTTCACGCCTCTTTGCATACTCGTTGAGCAGAATATCATTGGAGGAGAGATTGTAGTTGTTAAATACCAGTTTCTTGGATGGCGGGGTTATAACCTTTCCGTCCTCTGAAAAAGATGTGGGAACATCTTCCAACAAGATGGAACCCATAAACGGAAGTATCAATTCTCCCTCTCTGAGTATGATATCTCTGAATAATCCTGAAAGAAACTCTGTATTCATTTTGCTCTTCTTTACCCTGCAAAGTTATCTATTTTGGGGATTATTTATAATTATTCTAAAAGATTTGGAGGATTATCAAAAAAAATATACTTTTGCAGTCCCAAAAGGGATGCCTGCATAGCTCAGTTGGTTAGAGCACATGACTGTTAATCATGGGGTCCTAGGTTCAAGTCCTTGTGCAGGCGCAAAAAAAGCACTTTCAGAGATGTAAGTGCTTTTTTGTTTTTCAGGTTACTGAGTGATTTAATCTAACCCTAAAAAACCTCTACGAAAAGAAAATCTGAAGGCCGCTCCAACATAAATCATTGAAGTGTGATATGGGCGAAATTCTTTACAACTTCCATTAATTAAAGTATTAGACCTTCTATCTATGAGACTTTGGTAAAAACCAGCATTAATTCTTAACCTTCCATAGTTTAAACCGATGCCTGATTTCCAAAGATAATCTTTCCTTAAAACATTTAGTCCATCTCTTTTAATAGATTGTCTGAATTGAAAACCTGTAAATAAATCAAGACTTAACTTCTTCTTTATCAAAATTTCATATCCAGAAATAGCAGAGACTCCTATTCCTTTTTCTTCAGGAAGGTGAGTAAAATACCATTTATAAGTACCACTATAAGAGGATCCCCAAGTATATCCACGATGGCCCTCTGAAATAAAACCTAAAATAGAACCGTCTATGAATATACTTTTATTATGGTTCAGATACCAATGACCTCCCAATTCAATTGAGATACTTGGTGACCATTTTTTATAATCCCCTACACTTTCTCTTTCTTTCTGAAGAAAAGATGAACCATAATTAAGACCAATGAACGACAAACTCTCTCTATTATATTGGGCACTTACTGTCGTTCCAAACAACAATAGTATAACTATCAAATAAAACTTACTTTTCATTCTTCTTAGTTTAACGGTTTATAAAAATGATGATATCCATATTGAATAGAATAGAAGGTATACCCCCTTGCACTCCAAGTGAGAAAATAATCCTCTGTAAAAAGAGTTGGATCTTCCGTAGAATAACTTCTTGACCTTATTAAATAACTGGTATTGTTTGGAGTAGAGCCGTTATTATTTCGCTTCCATCCCCAATTCATCTTAACGTACTCATCTCTCATATACGGAACTAATACTTCACACTCTGCGATTTCTTTTTCAGGATCACAATCAGTAGGCCATTCAAAACACCATTGTGGATTATGAAGCATTTCATCTTCGGTAACAGTATGATATGGGTCGAATACATATCTTACAACAAATTCTACTTCATTTTTTAAATAATAGTCTATAATAAAACAATGTAATGAATCAGTATTGTTATACTTTGATACCATATAGACAGGACTTCCAGATGTTAGGGATGATATCAAAGTATCACAGAATTGGTTCTTAGTATAGCTTGTACTTGGATTACCGCCATTCCATCTTCTTGGAGTAAGATATCTTTCTAGGAATGTTTTTTCTGTTTCATCGTTAGTGTAGGTATAATCAATACCATAATGCTCTCCAATATTATGCCCAACCCAGGATAAAAAAACAGCGGTTTTATAGCAATTATTAAGCGAATCCAAACTATGTCTCTTTGCAAGATAAGTCCAAGCGGAAGTTGAGAAGTCACTAAAATCTGTGTGGTCGGTATAAACGACGCCAGTTGTTGGAATTGTATCTTTTGGACGAGGATTGCTGGAAAGATACTTATACAAAATCTGCCCAACAGCAACAGACGTACAACCAACTTTACAATGACTAGAATTTGGCATAGGTGTGTAATGATCCCACGGGTCCCTTTGATGCCACTCTGTGCCTATTAATCGAGGAGTTTGGGTAGAAGTATATCTGAGAGTTGTATCCTGAGGAATCCACATTCCTTGACCAACCCCTCTTGTCCCCATTGAAGAATGACTAATGTTTTTACTGTCTGATAAAGACTGCCATAATCCTATAGGTTTCTGATTTGACTGCTTTATTACAGTGATTGTTTCTAATAATCCAGATATAGGAGAAATATCAATTTCATTATCTTCTGAGAACAAAGAACCCTCTGAAGAAAAAGCAAGTAAAGGAGATACTCTGGTATCTGCAGAAACGATATCCCATCCTGAATTGTTGGAATATTCCACATAATATAATAGAGTATCACCGTTTCTGATTATAGGAGTTATCTGAGAAACGCGATTAGTCTTTTTTGAAAGACGTAAATACCTGTTTAACATACTCCTGGAAACGACAAATGATGTGGATAATGAATTATTATCCACAACCAACGTTGATTCTTCTGACATTTGTTCAGAGGCTGATGATGCGTTGTCAAAATCCTTTGTAGAACAAGCTGTTATGTTAGTTAGAAATATAAGAAAGATAATATAACGATAGAACATAAGCCTTAATTTTAAGTTTGCACGACATCAAAGATAATAAAAATATAGTTAGAGCACATGACTGTTAATCATGGGGTCCTAGGTTCATGTCCTTGTGCAGGCGCAAAAAAAGCACTTCCAGAGATGTAAGTGCTTTTTGTTTTTAGGCAGAGCGGATGGTCGTTTCCGTTAGCCTATCTGGGCACCGTTGACCATAACCTCCTGAGGGGTGACGAATCTCATCTTGCCGCTCTGGTCTTTGGCCATAAGAATCATGCCCTTGCTCTCTATGCCTCTGATTGTACGAGGTTTGAGGTTGGCAAGAATGCAGATCTGTTTGCCCACCATATCTTCCGGCTTGTAGTACTCCGCAATACCGGAAACAATGACTCTCTGGTCTATACCTGTATCTATGGTAAGACGGAGCAGTTTGGTTGTCTTTGGAACTGCCTCCGCTGCTAGTACGGTAGCGGTGCGGATATCCATCTTGTCAAAATCTTCAATGGTGCACTCATCCTTCTGAGGAGCAACTTGTTTGGCAGCCTCCTGCGCCTCCTTCTCCTCATTCTGTTTCTTGGTGTTTGCAAGTTTCTGAAGCTGAGCATCTATAACATCATCTTCAATTTTGCTGAAGAGAAGTTCCGCCTGGTTGATCGGGGAGTCCGCCTCCAGGAAATCTATGCGGCCGAGGTTCTCCCATCTTACCTTTCCGTTAGGAGCGCTGGTTGGGCAAACCTCCTCGTTCTTTGGAGCGAGGTTGAGCATTGCCTGCAGTTTCTTGGATGAGAACGGGCAGAACGGCTCAAATGCAATTGACAGATTTGCACAGAGTTGCAGAGAGAGGTTAAGTATAACGGCAACTCTCTTAGGATCTGTCTTGAATACCTTCCACGGCTCTGTATCCGTAAGATACTTGTTACCCAATCTTGCAAGGTTCATTGCCTCTTTAACCGCATCTCTGAACTTGAACTGATCCAGGTTGCTCTGAATCTTCTCTGTTATCTGAGGTATGGAAGCAATGAGTTCTTTGTCCGTAGGGGTAAGGTCACTCTCCTGGTACTGAGGAACTTTGCCGCCAAAGTATTTATGAGTGAGAACCAATGCACGGTTTACAAAGTTACCGTAGATTGCAACCAACTCACTGTTGTTTCTTGCCTGGAAATCTTTCCAAGTGAAGTCATTGTCTTTTGTCTCAGGTGCGTTGGCACAGAGTACGTAACGCATAACATCCTGCTGGCCCGGGAAATCTGCAAGATACTCCTCCAACCAGATAGCCCAGTTTCTTGAGGTGGAAATCTTATCTCCCTCAAGGTTGAGGAACTCGTTTGCAGGAACGTTCTCCGGAAGGATGTAACCGTCTCCGTAAGCCTTAAGCATAGCCGGGAATACAATGCAGTGGAATACAATATTGTCTTTTCCAATGAAGTGTATCATTCTGGTATCCTGGCTCTTCCACCACTTCTCCCAATCGTTTGGCAGGAGTTCTTTGGTGTTGGAGATGTAGCCGATAGGGGCGTCAAACCAAACGTAGAGAACCTTGCCCTTTGCATCCTCCAGCGGAACGGGAACTCCCCAGTCCAAATCTCTGGTAACGGCTCTTGGTTTGAGACCTCCGTCTATCCAGCTCTTGCACTGGCCGTAAACGTTTATCTTCCACTCTTTGTGGCCGTCCAGTATCCACTCCTTAAGCCAGCCTTCATACTGATCCAAAGGAAGATACCAGTGCTTGGTCATCTTCTTAAGAGGCTTCTCTCCGCTCAGGCGTGAATGAGGTTCAATGAGTTCATCCGGTGAAAGGGTGCTTCCGCACTTTTCACACTGATCTCCGTAAGCCTTGTCATTGCCGCACTTAGGACAGGTGCCCATAATGTATCTGTCTGCCAGAAAGACCTGTGCAACAGGATCATAGAACTGCTCGCTCTCCTTCTCTATGAACTTGCCCTCCTTGTAAAGTTTCTCAAAGAACTCTGATGCGGTCTGCTCGTGAATCTTTGAACTTGTTCTGGAGTAGATGCTGAAACTTATTCCAAACCTGTTGAATGAATCTTTGATTATTGCGTGATACTTATCTACAATCTCCTGAGGTGAACATCCTAAATCTTTGGCTTTAAATGTGATAGGAACACCGTGCTCATCACTTCCGCATATATACAATACCTCCTCTCCCTTTAGACGCAGATAGCGTACATAGATGTCTGAAGGTACGTAAACTCCTGCAAGGTGACCAATGTGAACGCTTCCGTTTGCGTATGGAAGTGCCGCCGTAATAAGATGTCTTTTAAAAGTTTTCTCCATTTTTCTATCTATTCTATTTTCAAATTATTCCCGTTAACGAGCAAATTTTGCTTCTCTTAATAACTTGCTCTTTATGATTGTGAGTTGCTGTATCTTTTCCGTAAGAGCCTTTATCTCAGCCTCCCGGCTTGCATCCAGAGCATAGAGCTGCTGCTTTAGTTTCTCCAGTTGAGTGTTAATTACCTTGGATTTGTAAACATAGACGGTCCTTGGTAAAACTGCGGAGAGTCTCTTGTTTACACCCTCAACGGAGTTCTCTATCTTCTCGCTGCGGAAGCGGTAAGAGGATGATATTATTTGAATTGCAGCGTTGGAAATTTCCGGATCCATACTGCTTACAAAGTATCTCTCCACCTCCGTTGCACTCTCAGCCTGAGTGACGTTCTTAAAATAATCGTCATAGATTCTCTTAAGAACCGGGTCTGAAATCTCCAGCGAATCTATAGCCAGAGCCTCTCTAATATACTCAGCAACAGTTGGTTCGTAAACCCTCTCTTTGCCCCACTGAGCGTTCTGGAAATTGTGCAGAGTCTCTCTTCCGAACTTAAGCAGGAAGTAGAGCAGATCCTGCTCGCATCTCTTAAGTTCATCCGCACTCTTTTCTTCCTTCTCCTTTGGAGGCGCAACCGCTTTCTTATAGTTGGCCGGCGTGGTTGAGAATCCTCTCTGACCGGAAATGTATCCGTTGTTACTGTTCTTTCTCTCCGTGCGGAGAGACATCACCTTCTCCTGGAACTCGTCTCTGGTTATACCCAGAAGATCCGCAGCGTTGTTGACGTATGCTGAACGGATACCGGTATCTTCTATCATTGAGACACTTAGAGCAATCTCATTTATCATCACACCCTCCTGGTAAGGGTCATCTTTAACCCTCTGTTTGAGAGTGCGGTACTGATAGTTTATAAAGTCCTCCTCTGCGGAGGCCAAAAACTCTTCCAGTTCCTGCTTGTTATGTTTGCGCGCAAAGGAGTCCGGGTCATCTCCGTCCGGAATCAGAACCACCTTAACGTTCATTCCCTTCTGAAGGAACATATTAATTCCCTTCAAAGCGGCGTTAATACCGGCGCTGTCTCCGTCATAGATGATGGTAATCTTCTGTGTAAATCTCTTTAAAAGAAGCACTTGCTCTTCCGTAAGCGCGGTACCGCAACTTGCAACAACGTTGCAGATTCCCGCCTGGTGCATAGAGATTACATCCGTGTAACCCTCTACAAGATAGCAGTTTTTCTGCTGAGAGATGGTGCTCTTTGCCTCGTAAAGTCCGTATAAAACCCTCTTTTTCTGATAGATCTCGCTCTCCGGAGAGTTCATATATTTAACCGGACTCTTCTCTTTGGAGAGGATTCTGCCGCCAAAAGCCACAATCTTTCCGTTCACCGAACGGATAGGGAAAATCACTCTTTCATTGAACTTATCTACAATCTCACCGGCATATTTTCCATCCTGCTTTTGAACCACAAGTCCCAGTTCCAGAAGCAGTTCCTTCTTGTAACCCGCAGCAACTGCGGCACGGTAGAAGGAATCTTTCTCCCTTAAAGAGTAACCCAGTGCAAACTCTTTTATGGTGCTCTCCGTAAACTGACGCTCATGGAAGTAACTGAGACCTACCGCTTTACCCTCTTCCGTATTGAACAGGGTGTTGGTAAAGACATTACCTGCATATTCATTTATGATTTGCAGTGCCTCCCGATGGTTTCTTCTCTCCAAATCTTCCGGCCTCTCTACGCTCTCTTTAACCTCTATGCCGTATTTGTCCCCCAGCCACTTAAGTGCCTCAGTATAGGTCATCTGCTCGTGCTTCATAAGGAAGGTAATGGCATTGCCCTTCTCATGACAGCCAAAGCAGTTGAAGTATTGTCTAGATGGTGAGACGTGGAAACTAGGAGTTTTCTCCTGATGGAAAGGACAACAAGCCACGTAATCGGAGCCCTGTCTCTTTAGTGGAACAAAGTCTCCGATTACCTGTACGATGTCTATAGCATCGCGAATTCTCGCTATGGTGGCTTGATCTATCATTTAGTCTTTGACACCCTTGAGAGCCTCTCTAACCTTGGCCTCAATCTCCTCACAGAGTTCCGGGTTGTCCTTAAGCAACTGTTTTACAGCATCTCTGCCCTGTGCAAGTTTAGAGTCATTATAGCTGAACCAGCTTCCGCTCTTGTGGATGATATCAAACTCAACGCCCAGGTCTACAATCTCTCCAACCTTGGAGATACCCTCGCCGAATACGATATCAAACTCAGCCTTGCGGAAAGGTGGAGCCATCTTGTTCTTAACCACCTTTACTCTTGCGCGGTTACCTGTAGCGTCATCTCCGTCTTTGAGTTGGGTTAACTTTCTGACATCCAGACGGACGGAGGCGTAGAACTTAAGTGCGTTACCTCCGGTTGTTGTCTCCGGGTTACCGAACATAATGCCAATCTTCTCTCTCAACTGATTGATGAAGATACAGCAAGTGTTTGTCTTACTGATATTTGCGGTAAGTTTACGGAGCGCCTGGCTCATAAGTCTTGCCTGAAGACCCATCTTGCTGTCTCCCATATCTCCCTCAATTTCAGCCTTTGGAGTAAGGGCTGCAACTGAGTCTATAACTACAATATCTACCGCACCGGAACGGATAAGAGAGTCTGCAATCTCCAATGCCTGCTCTCCGTTGTCCGGCTGAGAGATAAGAAGCGTATCTACATTGACACCCAGCTTCTTAGCATAAGTTCTGTCAAATGCGTGCTCCGCATCAATGATAGCGGCAATGCCGCCCTGTTTCTGAGCCTCGGCAATAGCGTGGATAGCAAGGGTTGTCTTACCGCTGCTCTCCGGGCCGTAAATCTCAATTACTCTTCCTCTCGGATAACCTCCTATTCCCAATGCGTGATCCAAAGAAATTGATCCGGAAGGGATTATGGACACATCAAACTTAGGCTGGTCTCCCAGCTTCATTATCGTCCCCTTGCCGAAATCTTTCTCAATCTTGTCCAGTGTAGCCTGTAAGGCCTTAAGCTTCTCTGCGTTAACTTTCTCGCTCTGCACATCGGCAGCTACTTTCTCTTTAGCCATAATCTATATTTTTTTAATTGTTAGTAATAACTCCACAAATATACTCAAATTTGGTTGCTTTCTTCAATCAATTTCACTGCAAAATAAAATGTGCCGTTTGACAGTTTTTGTCTATCTTTGGAGGGTATGAAGGAGAAACTGTTAGGTAAATCTTTGGATGAATTGAGGGAACTCTGCAAGGAGCTCTCACTTCCTTCATATTCAGCAAAGCAGATAGCAGACTGGCTCTACCGTAAAAAGGTCTCTTCCACAGATTTAATGACAAACCTCTCACTGAAGACAAGGAGCGTTTTGGCGGAACGGTTTGAGGTGGGGGGCGTGATGCCCTCATATACGGCGGTTAGCAGGGACGGAACCAAGAAGTACCTTTTTGACTGCGGCTCTTTTGTGGAGGCTGTTATGATTCCCGATGAAGACAGATACACTCTATGCGTCTCATCTCAAAGAGGTTGCAAGATGGGCTGCAAGTTCTGCATGACTGGAAGGCAGGGGTTTAAGGGTAACCTGGATGCTGCTCAGATTCTCTCACAGTTTTTCTTTATTGAGGAGGCTGAGCTTCTTACCAATGCGGTATTTATGGGGATGGGAGAGCCGCTGGATAATCTAGGTGAGGTTCTTAAGGCAATAGAGTGTCTTACTTCTGAATGGGGAGTGGGTTGGAGTCCTAAAAGGATAACTCTCAGTTCAATAGGGGTGAACAAATCTCTTGTTGAAGGAGAGGTCTCTCCGCTTGAGAAATATCTGGATGGGTGCAAGGCTCATCTTGCAATTTCTTTGCATAACCCATTTTCTGTGGAGAGGGCTTTGATGATGCCTACGGAGAAGGTATTTCCCTTGGAGAAGACAATGGAAATCATTAGAAGATATGACTTTACCGGCCAGCGGAGGGTTAGTTTTGAATATATAATGTTTAAGGGACTTAATGACTCTGTGCGCCACGCGGACGCTCTTGTTAAGATGCTCCGTGGGCTGGAGTGCAGAGTGAATCTAATCAGGTTTCACGATATTGGAGATACCGAGTTTGTGCCGTCAGATATGGCTGTTATTGAGAGGTTTGAAGAGAGGCTTCAGAAGGCGGGAGTGGTTGCTACACTTAGGGCCTCCAGAGGGCAGGATATAGAGGCTGCATGCGGCATGCTGAGCGGTATAAAGGAGAGAAACGAGAGATGTTGAAAATGAATAACCACTTTAAATTACATATTATGAAGGCGTTACTGAAGTATTCCCTGGTAGTTTTAATGCTGCTTGTTTCATCTTTCATCTATGCGGAGAACGGAATGAGTGATGACGGAAATCCATCGGGAAGAAAAAAGAAAAAAGTAAAGGTGGGATTGGTGCTGTGCGGCGGAGGTGCAAAGGGTGTGGCTCACATTGGAGTGATAAGAAAGTTGGAGGAGGTTGGCATCAGACCGGACGTAGTTGTGGGTACGTCAATAGGTTCCCTGGTGGGAGGCCTTTACGCTATGGGGTATGATTCCAAACAGTTGGATACCATTGTCTCCAATGCAGATTGGAATTATCTGCTTTCTAATTCTGTGCAGCGTGCGGATGTAAGTTTCTCCAAGAAACTATCTGAAGAGAAGTACTTTATAAGCATTCCGTTTGGTGCTGATTTTAAGGAGCTGAGAGGAAGAAAGGAGGAGGAGAGTGCCGGCTCCATTCTTAAAAATTTCCCTAGCGGATTCTGCAACGGAAACAATGTGCTCAACCTTCTTAACGGCCTGGCTGTTGGGTATCAGGACTCTATAAGTTTTGACAAACTTCCTATTCCGTTTGCCTGCATTGCCACGGATCTCTCTACGGGAGACGAGGTTGTATTGGATCACGGCTACCTGCCTCTCTGTATGAGGGCAAGTATGTCTATTCCGGGCTTTTTCAATCCTGTAAAGATAGACGGTAAGGTGCTGGTAGACGGCGGAGTAGTAAACAACTTCCCTGTGGATATTGCAAGAAAAATGGGGGCGGATATTGTAATAGGCGTGGACGTGCAGTCCGACCTTATTTCCGGGGATGAGTTGGAATCTCTGGATGCAGTTCTGCTTCAGCTTATTAGCCTTATGGGTAACGAGAAGTTTTTGGAGAACAAAAAGGACGCGAATATTTATATAAAGCCGGATGTTTCAAAGTTTGGAACTATGAGTTTCAACAAGGAGGCCTGTGACACTCTGCTTGTTAACGGATACAAGGCGGCGGATGAGAAGAATGATGTGTTGGTGGCGCTTAAAAAACTTCTTGGTGAGCAGAACGGAGCGGATGATACCGTGATAAAAGCCAGGAATATACAGGAATCTACATTCCACGTTACAAACATACTCTTTGAGGGTATAGACCCTGAGGATGAGAGGTGGCTTATGAATCTCTCCGGCCTTAAGAAGAACAACATTATCTCCGGAAAAGAGATTAACCAGGCTATATCTCTCTTTAACGGAACGGACGCTTTCTCTCAGGTAACCTTCCTTCTCTCTGAGGATAAGGGAAATAACGGAGCTTATATTCTCAAGTTCTTCTTCAAACCGGCACCGTCCAACGTAATCAGCATAGGTGCCCGTTATGATACTGAGGAGGCTGCGGCAATGCTGCTCCATTTGGGAATTAATGAGAACTCTTTGCACGGCGGAAGGGGTTCAATCAATTTCCGTCTGGGATTCAATCCTAACGCCAACTTTGGTTACGGATATGTATTCCGCAATTTCCCGAGACTGGATGTGAACTACTACTTCAAAAAGACGGACGTAAATATCTACAGCGACAAAGATTCCCGCAACAATATCAAGTTCATTTACAACGGTTTGGAGGCTGCCTTTGCAAACCTCAAATACTTCAGAACATTTGACGCCCGCCTGGGTGTAAGACTGGATAACTACAAGTTTGTGAAGTTCTTGACAGAGATGGATAAGGAAGTTAATACAAAGGCAAAGAGCTATCTCTCCGTATTTACTGAGGCTCAGATGGATAACAGAGATGACCAGTCATTCCCAACCAACGGAATTCAGACAAAGGTGCGTGCCGCTTACTATATGTTGGGATTCCACGGCGGCTTCAAAGCCTTTGCCTCCATTTACGGAAACATTTCCGGAGTCTGGTCTCCTGCGGAAAAAGTTGCGGTGATACCTCAACTCTATGCCAGAATCAACATCAAAAACAAGATGGAGTTTCCTTTCTATAACTATGTAGGAGGCTTGGAGGAAGGACGTTACGTAGATCACCAGATTCCGTTTGTAGGAATCAACTACACCTCCGTCTTTGATAATTCACTCCTTGTTTTGAGAACGGATTTACGATACAACATAGCAAAGAAGCATTACGCATACGTTATGGCCAACTATCTGAGAAGCGGACACGAGGTTGACAATATGCTCAGTTTCAAACACTCCGGCTTCTGGGGTTTCGGGCTTCAGTACTCATATAGAACCAAGATTGGTCCGCTCAGTTTCAACATCCACTGGAGTGACTATAACAAAAAGAAGGTTGGCGCATACCTGAGTTTGGGATATTTCTTTTAGTAGATTGTAATGGATCTTAAGCAGGCAAAGAACAGACTTATGACCGAGTGTTCTCAGCGGGAACTCTCGGAAAAACAGGCCTTTGCAAAGTTGGAGAAATGGGTTGGCGAGGAGTCTTCCAGGAAGGATTTGGAGAAAATCATCGGGGAGTTGAAAGAGGAGAAGTATATAGATGATGCTCGCTTTGCAGAGTGCTACGTAAGAGACAAGGTGAGGTTTTCCGGTTGGGGGCCTGTGAAGATAATGATGAAACTAAATGAGGCGGGGGTGAAAAGAGAGGTTGGAGGGGAGTCCATCGAGAGAGAGAAAGAACTGATAGAAAGCAAGTTAAAAAGTATACTCGCTGCAAAGAAGAAGGAGATAGAGAGAAAGTTCAGCAAAAAGGAGAATGAAGATGAGCGCACGCTGAAGCTGAAAAAGAGGGCGGCCCTTTACTCCTTTGCTCAACAGAGAGGATATACTTACGATATGATTCAGAAAATAGAAAAAGAGTTATAATATGAAGAATAAATGTTTGATTTTTACGCTGTTACTACTTATGACGGGTTCGGTTTCCTTTGCACAGTATAACATCTATCCTAAGGTTAAAGAGCAGTTGGTGATTGATATAAATGTCTCATTCTCAGAGAAAGTATTCATCTATGCGGAGAAGGGGATAGATGACGTTACTATTGAGAGAGCCAGGCAAATTCTCTCTGAGCATGGGCTGAAACCGGAAGTTGCCAAAGGTAATATAAATAGCGGCTGTTCAGGTATTTTCCTGGGTATCAACTCTTCACACGGAGTGGCAGACAGGAATCTTTTTAACTACCCTCCTCTTTCAGACAGATCTGTTTTTAATCTCGATAAATATGACCGCCACATTCTCTCTTTTGTACCGGATAAATTTGCTCAGGTGGTGATTGTGGGAGAGAATACGGATGCAGTCTTCTGCGCTCTTGCTTCATTGGAGCAGATACTGGATAACGGTACTTCTGACCTTCAGTGCGTTACCATTTACGACTATGCGGACGTTAAGGAGAGAGGTATCATAGAGGGCTATTACGGAGTGCCTTACAGCGCTGAGGTTACGAAGGATCTCTTCCGTTTTATGGCCCGCTACAAGATGAATACCTATATGTACGGAGCAAAGTCTGACTCCTACCACTCCCGCTATTGGGCTGAGCCTTATCCTGTTGAGATAACCGAGCATCAGAAAAAGATTGGCTATCTGACTCAGGATATGATGAAGGATATTGCAGAGACCGCTACGGCAAACAAGGTCAATTTCATTTGGGCAATCCATCCGGGCAAGGCCTTTGCAGACCCTGAGAATAAGGAGGTTATTGATAAGATAATGAACAAGTTCCACTCCATGTACAAGTTGGGAGTAAGGGAGTTCGGAGTATTTGTGGATGATGTTGGAGTTCCTTCCGAAGAGAACATTATGGCTCTTTGTGCGGATAATCTTACCAAACTCCAGAACAGGGTTGATGAGACTTGGAACAAACCTCTGCATTATGTTCCTCAACTCTATGCATTCTCCTGGGTGTCTGAAGAGAAGGCTAAGAAGTTTTTTGAATCACTCAGCTCTACTCCAGAGAAAGTAAATATCTACATTACAGGTTGTAACGTGTGGTCAGTTCCAAACAATCAAGACCTTAAGACGGTGGAGAACTGGCTGGGCAGAAAGGTGAGCTGGTGGTGGAACTACCCTTGCAATGACCAGGATATGACCAAGATATTTACTGCAGATACCTACACCAACTTCAGAGATGAGACTCATATTCTCAATCTGTCCAGATTGGAGGAAAACCTGGAGGGGGCAAACACCGTAATTATCAACCCAATGCAGCAGGGTGAACTCTCCAAGATTCCTCTCTTTGGAGTGGCCTGCTACACCTGGAACAACTCGGATTTCAATAACGATAAAAACTGGATTGCGGCAACGGAGGCGGTGCTGGGTCCTTTGGCTGCAGATTTCCGCCGTGCGGCTCCTTGTTTAAGATATTATGATAAGGATGCATTTGGCTATCTTGTAGAGCGTTACAAGCAATCCGTAAAGAGAGGAAAGCCTGCTCCCGGAGCGTTGCTTGAGGAACTTACTGCCGTTAACAATGCTTGTATTTCTCTTCTTGCTTTGGAGAAATCCAAGAGTGAAAGTGACAGATTGTTTTATGAGGATTTGCGTCCGTGGCTTCTGAAACTCAAGGCAATGACAGGGGAGGCAATTGGACTTCTGAAGGGAGAGAATCCTTCACCGGTTGATTACAAGAGTAGTGAGTTCAAGTTTGAAATCCTTGGCGGAATGGGTGAGCATATATCTCTGGCTGAGAGATATGCGGAGCCATCCAACGAGGTTCTGATGCCGTTTATTGAGTGGCTCAGAAATGAAAATAATAAGTAATTTTGTAGAGAAAAATTTGATATATGAGGATTACAAAAGAAGACAGAGAGTTTATGCGTGAGGCTATCCGTCTGGCTACGGAGAGCGTAAAGAACGGAGGCGGTCCATTCGGTGCCGTAATTGTAAAGGATGGAAAGCTTGTTGCCGGTGCCTCCAACAGCGTAACAATAGATAACGATCCTACCGCTCACGCAGAGGTAAATGCAATACGCAAGGCCTGCAAAGCCCTTAATACATTTGATCTTACGGGTTGTATACTATACACCTCCTGCGAGCCTTGTCCTATGTGTCTCTCTGCAATTTACTGGGCGCACATTCGCAGAGTTTACTACGGCAACACACGTAAAGATGCCGCAGATATAGACTTTGCAGATGACTTCATCTATCAGGAGTTGGAGAAGATGGTGCATGACCGTTCAATCCCGCTCATCCCTCTTTTGAGAGACGAGGCTTTGGATTCCTTCCAGCTTTGGAATCAGAAGACAGATAAGGTTGAATACTAGTGTATTCCGGTAGGGTGCTTAAGCTCCAGTGCAAAACCTGCACGGATAAATGACTGATATCTCCAATATTCTAGGAGAGTCTCAACATATCCCATTCTGTACTGCACAAACAGAGAAGGAAGAAAACTTCCCTTGTTTGACAATCTGTAGTAAGCGCTGAATTCCCAGTTGTAGTTTCTGAAACAGTGTGAAGGGTTTACGGAAGCGGTGAAACTCAGGCGGTTGTCTGAGGTGCGCACCGTTGCCCAACCCTGCATTATTCCTCTGTAACGGATATAATTTTTCTGATAGTCAGTTCTCTCCCACCAGCCGTACCATACCTTGCCTCCAAATTGGAGATTCTTCTGCGGGGTGTAGATTGCCTGAGCGGAAAAGAGGTTTATGCTTCTGGAGTCGTTGTCTATTTTTCCGTTGGATTCATGGCCGAACTCAAAGATCATATCCACCTTTGGATTCAGATACCAGGCAACTGCAACTGTTGGATTATAAGAGGTTTCCAAAAGCGGAGAGGAGACGTCGTATGCGTTCCAGAGGGTCTTCTGAGTGTATGTTCCAAGAAGATCCACATCATCACTTATGCGCCAAAGTCTCAGTGCAACAGAGAGTTGTATGCGTACATCCGCGGTGTGTTTGTTCAGATCATGCATAGGGGAGAAACCGGTTGCAGCATAGGTTTCTCTAAAGAGGCCAAAGAGCGGCAGCTTCTCTTTCTGAGGGCTGTCATAATATGGCTCATCTTGCTGAGCCGCTGCAACTGAGAAGGTTGCAGCAGCCATAATCAGCAATATGAATAATCTTTTCATTCTACTTGAACTTAGCAAAGAAGTCATTACCCTTATCATCTACAAGTATGAAAGCAGGGAAGTTCTCCACTTCAATCTTCCAGATAGCCTCCATTCCAAGTTCCGGATACTCAACGCACTCTATGCTGCGAATAGAGCTCTGAGAGAGTACTGCAGCCACGCCGCCGATTGTACCCAGGTAGAAGCCGCCGTGTTTGTGGCAAGCGTCCGTAACCTGCTGAGTACGGTTACCTTTGGCTATCATTACCAATGAGGCGCCATGACTCTGGAATTCATCTACATACGGATCCATACGGTTGGCAGTTGTAGGACCCATAGAGCCGCAAGGGTACCCCTCAGGGGTTTTGGCAGGGCCGGCGTAGAGGATAGGATGATTCTTAAAGTAAGCAGGCATCTCTTCTCCTGCATCCAGGCGGGCCTTGAGTTTGGCGTGGGCAATATCGCGAGCTACTATAATGGTACCCTTCAGGTTTACGCGGGTGCCTACGTTGTATTTGGTAAGCTCTTTTCTAACGGCGTCAATGCCATTGTTCAAATCTATCTCTATACCGTTAGGGCCTTCTCCAGGACGGCGATACTCCTCAGGAATGAGTTCGGAAGGGTTGGAGTCCATCTTCTCAATCCATACGCCGTCTGCATTGATTTTACTCTTGATGTTGCGGTCTGCACTGCAGCTTACTCCCATACCTATAGGGCAGCTTGCTCCGTGACGAGGCAGGCGAACTACGCGGATGTCATGGGCCAGGTATTTGCCGCCGAACTGAGCACCCAGGCCAATCTTCTGAGCCTCTTTCAAAAGCTTCTCTTCCAGGTCAATATCTCTGAATGCGCGGCCCGTTTCATCTCCTGTGGTAGGAAGATTGTCGTAGAACTTGATGCTGGCAAGCTTTACGGTAAGCAGGTTCTTCTCTGCTGATGTACCGCCGATTACAAAGGCAATATGGTAAGGAGGGCAGGCTGCAGTTCCCAGAGTCTTCATCTTCTCAACCAGGAAAGGAAGCAGGGTGCCTTCGTTCTGGATGGTGGCCTTAGTCATAGGGTAGAAGTAGGTCTTGTTTGCACTTCCTCCTCCCTTTGCCACCATAACAAAGCGGTATTCATCTCCCTGAACAGCCTCAATATCAATCTGTGCAGGCAGGTTGCATTTGGTGTTAACCTCGTCATACATATTCAGCGGAGCGTTCTGGCTGTAACGCAGATTCTCCTGAGTATAAGTGTTGTAAACACCGCGGCTCAGAGCCTCTTCATCCTCAAAATTTGTCCAGACTCTCTGACCCTTTTCTCCGTGGATAATGGCGGTGCCGGTATCCTGGCAGAAGGGGAGTATGCCCTTTACGGAAGTCTCTGCATTGCGCAAAAACTGAAGAGCTACATACTTGTCATTATCAGATGCTTCCGGGTCTGAGAGTATCTTTGCCACCTGCTCGTTGTGAGAGCGGCGCAGCATGAACTGACAATCGTGGAAACTCTGCTGAGCAATCAGCGTGAGCGCCTCAGGGCTCACCTTTAAGATTTTCTGCCCTTCGAATTCACCGCAACTTACCAGTTTCTCTGAGCCTGGAATTTTGTAATATTCAGTGGTGTCCTCACCAAGCTGAAACATAGGTTCATATTTGTATGCCATAACTTTATTGTTTGTTTACTTATTCTAAATCTAACTCTTTGTCTCCGCGTTTGACGCCCATTAAAAAGGCCTTCATGAACTCGTTCAGGTCTCCGTCCAGAACTCCCTGGGTATCTGCGGTTTCATAACCCGTCCTTAGGTCTTTTACCATCTTGTAAGGATGGAGCACGTAACTTCTAATCTGGCTTCCCCACTCAATTCTCTTCTTCTGTCCCTCAAGTTCCGCCTGCTTCTCTCTCTTCTTCTGAAGTTCAAGTTCATATAGGTGTGACTTCAATATTCTCAGAGCGTTCTGACGGTTATCCAGTTGCGAGCGTGTCTCCGTATTCTCCACAACGATTCCGGTAGGGATGTGCTTAACTCTTACACCCGTCTCAACTTTGTTCACGTTCTGCCCGCCGGCACCTGAAGAACGGAAGGTGTCCCACTCCAGATCCGCCGGATTTATTACAATCTCAATGCTCTCATCTACAAGCGGATATACAAAAACAGAGGAGAAGGTTGTCTGCCTTTTCCCTTGAGCGTTGTATGGCGAAATTCTTACCAGACGGTGTACGCCGTTCTCCGCCTTAAGATAACCGTAAGCGTAATCTCCTTCTATCTGCAGAGTTGCAGACTTTATTCCCGCCTCGTCTCCCTCCAGCAAATCTGTAACGGTAACCTTGTAGCCGTTTCTCTCACCCCACCTCGAGTACATCCTCATAAGCATTGAACTCCAGTCATTTGACTCAGTTCCGCCTGCACCGGAATTTATCTTAACCAGCGCACCGAGGTTGTCTCCCTCCTGGGAGAGCATGCTCTTAAACTCTATGTCTTCCAGATTTTTCTCAAGTTCACTCTCCGCCTCTAAAATCTCCTCTTCAGAGGCCTCCATCTCTCTCAGAACCTGCAAGTCTTCCCAACCGCTTGAGAGTGAATCCAACTGTTTGACCCAATACTTTAATCCCGATAGCTTTTTAACAAAAGCCTCAGCCTCTCTGGCGTTATCCCAAAACCCCGGGGAGGCTGCAACTTTCTCCTGTTCAGCTATTTGACGGACTTTTCCGTCATAGTCAAAGAGACCTCCTTAACGCAGCCAGGCGTTCCTTAAAGTTCTCCATATAGATCTAACTCTAATAATATCAATTTGTTACCAGCTACCGCCTGCACCGCCTCCGGAGAAGCCTCCTCCTCCAAAGCCTCCGAATCCTCCTCCGAGTCCGCCGCCGCCCCAGGAACTTCCGCCGCTTCTGCCAAACCCTCCTCTGGAGAGTGAACTTGCCATATTGCCTGCTACATAGCCGGTTGTGAAGTCGCTAACCCTGTGGTTACCGCTTCCCATATTGTTGTTTTTCTTGTGTTTGCGGATAACGAGCCAGATGATAAAGAGCATAAGGAGGAACTTGAAGATGAACAAGCCGTCACCCTCCTCCTTGTTTGCGAACTCGTCTGAAGAGATCTCTCCGCTGGCTACAGGGAATATGATGTTGAGCGCATCGTTAATTCCGTTGTAGTAGTCATTATTCTTGAATGCCGGAATGATTCTCAGTTCTACGATTCTCTTTGTAAAGGCGTCTGTAAGAACAGATTGCAAGCCCGTACCCACTGCAATAAAGACCTCTCCTCCCTCATCTGCAACCTTAGGTTTTACAAGCAGTACAACTCCGTTGTCCAGGCTCTTCTGACCAACTCCCCACTCTCTTCCAATCTTAAGAGCGGCCTCGCTTCTGGTAAGTCCGTAAAGAGTTGGAAGTATTACGATTGCTACCTGGTTGGAGGTCTTGTTTGCAAACTCGTTGCAACGGATTGTCAGAAGATCCTGCTGCTCCTGGGTAAGAATACCGGTGAAGTCATTTACAAGATGAGGCGGATTTGGCTGGGACGGAATGGTTCCGCCAATCTCACGAGCTCTGCTTAGAGCCTGCTCCGCATTCTTAAGACACTCTTCTGAAACGGGAACGTAATTCTCTGTAGGTAAGGCGCTTCCCCAGGAGGTCTCGGTTACCTGTCCGGTCTCGCTTCTTTTAACCGCATCCTGCAGAGTGCGCTCCGCAGCCAGACGGGAAATGTTGTTCAGAGAGTCCAACCTCTTCTGGTTCATAGGGTTAAACTCCTGCAGAATCTTTCCTCCAGGAATGACGGTATTCTGAGCAGCCGCATAACCTGCAGATATGCAGGAGATAACTATGCAAAGCAGAATATTTCTCAATCTATTTTCCATAAGAAATCTCATCCGGCTGTTCGTTAACGTCATCTGTCTGATATGGGAATTTCTCCTTTAAGAGTTCTCCCGTTTCCAAAACCGCAGTCTCAATTCCTCCTATTATCTCTCCGGAGATGAAGTTGTTACGCATCTTCTCCTTAATTGAATCCCAGAAGTTTTCCGGAATGACGCTGTTGATACCAACGTCTCCTATAATGGCAAACTTCCTGGATTTGAGTGAGACATAGATTAAGACTCCGTTCCTTTGGGCGGTATTGAACATTCCTATTGCATTGAACAGGAATATGGCACGTGCAATGGGATCTCCGCCCTCACATTCGGTCTCCACGTGCACGCGAATCTCACCGGAAGTATTCTTCTCCGCCTTTTTAATGGCGGAGACAATCTTCCTCTCTTCTGTTCTTTTTAGGATTTTACGTCTGAAGAACATATTAGAACTTCACCTCAGGTGCTACGTCTGCTCCCTCCTTAGATGCAAAGTATGCCTTGCTCTTGAAGCCGAACATATTTGCAATAATGTTTGAAGGGAAGGTCATAATACCTGTGTTATAGCTTCTTGCAGCCTCGTTGAATGCGTTGCGTGCTGTAGTGATGCGGTTCTCGGTTCCCTCAAGTTGGCTCTGAAGTTCAAGGAAGTTCTGGTTTGCCTTCAAATCAGGATAGCTCTCGCTCACTGCAATCAAACGTCCCAATGCCTGGGAGAGTTCTCCCTGTGCATCCTGGAATTTCTTCAATGACTCCTCATCGTTGATATCTACTGTGATGGAAGTTGCTTTTGCTCTTGCGTTTACAACATCCTGAAGTGTCTGGTTTTCATGAGATGCATATCCCTTAACGGTCTCGACAAGATTAGGAATAAGGTCTGCTCTTCTCTGATACTGAGCCTCAACGTCTCCCCAAGCCTTCTCAACTTTCTGTGACTCTTTTACCATTCCGTTGTACTTGCCTATACCCCACATTACTATGATGGCCAGTACGATTAAAATAATTACTCCTCCTGATAACTTTTTCATGACTTTATATTTTTTAGGTTATTACTTTTTCTTCACACATCTGACGGAGAATCCTATGTTCTCTTTGTCAGCATCTCCGAACGGGAAGTCCGGAAGGTCATAGTAGAGATATCTGTAGTATGCTTTTTCAGAGTCTTTCTCCGTTGCGCTCCAAAAATATCCGTGAGACATAAATCCCTCAAAATTACTGTGTTTGCCAAGGCTCATTCCTCCGGCCAACGCATTGAACTCTACTGTGTTCTTATGATTTGTCTTAATGCTGAAAGGCCAGATTCTGTCTCCGTTGAAGGTTGCATCTACCGTAAGGTAATCACCTACGTTGTTCCAGATTCCGAGGAACGGATGCTCCTCTCCGGTAGCGGCCTTTGCCAAATCTTCCCAATCCTCGTTGGTAGGAACTCTCCACCCCTCCGGGCAGGCTCCCTGAGGTCCGTTTCCGAGCCCCGTAGCGCTTGTTCCGCCGGTTGCCTCTTTCCAGGTATAAAGACGTCCTACAACGTAACCTATGTCATCCGCCTTGCTGTAACCGCTGCCGCTACCATACCAGTTGAGGTTCTCCGTAAACCAGATAAGGTTACCTATCTCCTTAACGTAGTACCACTGCTCGTCTCTAGGGTCCTGGATGGAATCCTTTGGCTGAGGAATACCCTGGAGAGAGCCGCCCAGCCATGGAGCAATGGAAGTTATGTATGAGGTGTAAGAGTCTTGATAATAGCCGTCTGCGTTTGCATACTCGGTAACTGCAAACTTTCCTAAAGAGTCCGGAACAACCCACCAGAAGGTTCTTCCCTCTCCAACCCAGTTGGTATCCGCTCTTACGTTGTCCAACCAATAATATGTTACACCGGAAGACGGTGTTGTAATTCCGCCCGTGTGGCCCGGCACTGCTGTACCGCAAACAGCATAAGGTTTCATCTCCGGATTGAGGTTTCCGTCCATATACTCCTTTAACTCATCCTTCTTGTGACAGCCGGAAATGACAAGTGCGGCTAAAGCAACTCCGCAGGCAATTCTGAAAACTTTCTTCATCCCTTAATAATTATCTATCGTGCAAATTTACAATTTTTGATTCAACAATTGTTATATTTGTTGTCCGAGGGGCGAAATCAACTAAAATCGTGCCACCGGAGCCTCTTTAACCAGCTATGACAAGAAATTTTGCAATAGTATTGACGCTTCTCCTTCTAACCCTTACCGGGTGCAAAAAGGAGGGTGAGTACTACACTCTGGACGGCGTCACTCAAGGCTCAACTTATCACATTGTATTTCAGCCAAAAGTCTCTTCAGACTCATCCTTTACCGCAGTAAGGGATTCCGTAGCGCTCTATCTGGAGCGTATAGACAACTCCCTTTCCGGCTACAACCCCAACTCCCTTTTAACCGCCTTCAATGAAAACCGCCCGGTAAAGCCGGACCAAATCTTCATTGATAACTTTTTGGCTTCAAAGGAGATGTACCAAAAGACCGGCGGAATCTTTGACCCCTCCGCAGCGCCTCTTTTTGACCTCTGGGGATTTGGCTTTAAAAACGGAGTGGATGTAACCCCCTCACAGATAGACTCTGTTAGGAGCATAATTGGAATGCACCACTTCCGTCTTGATAGCATCGCGATAGTTAAGGATGACCCCCGCTGCCGCCTCAATTTCAATGCAATAGCGCAGGGCTACACCGCAGACTATATTGCCGCCAGGTTCTCCGCCATGGGTATGGAAAACTTTCTTGTTGAGGTGGGCGGTGAGATTTATGCCAAGGGGCACAACCCAAAGGGCAAACTCTGGAACGTGGGAATAGACAAACCTATAGACGGCAACAACACCCCCGGCGCCTCCATTCAGGCCATTGTGAGAATCTCCTCCAAGGGGCTTGTAACCAGCGGAGATTACCGCAAGTTCTATATGAAGGATGGGAAGAAGATCTCCCACTCCATTAACCCTAAAACCGGCTTCCCGATAGAGCATAACCTGCTGAGTGCTACCGTAGTGGCGGAGACCGCCACCTTTGCGGACGCCTTTGCCACCTACCTTATGGTGATAGGTTTGGATGAGGCGATTAAGGCGGTGGAGAAAGAAGAGGGAGTGGAGGCACTGCTTATTTACAACAGCAACGATACCCTCAAGGTGTGGAGCAGCAAAGGGATGAACACCTTTACCGAATAATCACTACTTTTGAGATAAATAATTCATAGATATGAAAGAGAAAGATAATTCTAAAACTATCTCCAGAAGAAGTTTTCTTAGGACCTCCGTTTTTGTGGGAGCATCAGCCTCTCTGGCGGCCGTAGCTCCGGGAGTCTTTGCAAAGAACTCTTTTAAAAGGGGATGGAGCACTACAGATCAGTTTGACACAATCATTGCCAACGGTCTGGTCTATAACGGTGAAATCAAGGCTCCGGTAAAGGCGGACGTGGGAATAAGAGGAGGAAGAATACGTGCAATCGGAAACCTTGGTAAAAACTGCCGTGAGTGGGTAGATGCAACGGACAGAGTTGTAAGCCCGGGATTTATTGACATTCACGGACATACAGACACCAACCTCTTTGAGGCTCCTCTCGGAGACAGTAAGATTCACCAGGGAATCACAACGGATATAGGCGGTAACTGCGGTTACTCTCCGTTCCCGTTCTCAGATGAGGAATATGCGGCGCGCAAGAACACCACCCGCTTTGGCTATCCTTTCTGGCAGAACATAGACGGTTTCTATGACGCCTTGAGAAAGAACACAATAGGTATCAACTACGGAAGTTACGTTGGCCACGGAGATATCCGTCACATTGTTGTGGGAGATAACGACGTTGCCGCAACTCCGGATCAGTTAAAACAGATGTGCCGCATTCTGGAAACACAGTTGGAGATGGGAGCGGTAGGTCTCTCATTCGGACTGGAATACACTCCGGGATCTTACGGCCGTACCGAGGAGTTTATTGCTCTGCTTAAGGTTGTTGCAAAACATGACGCCCTCTATGCAATCCACATGAGAAATGAGGATGACAGGGTGGAAGAGGCTATCGCTGAGGCAATTTCACTGGCAAGAGCCTCCGGCGCAAGGTTGGAGATTTCTCACCTTAAGGCTCAGAATCAGAACAACTGGCACAAGGTTCCAAGTATGCTCAAGTTGATTCACGATGCGGAAAAGAGCGGAATGGACATTCACTTTGACCGCTATCCATATACCGCATTCTCAACCGGTTTGGACTGCTTCATTCCTCTGGCACAAAGACAGGGTTCAAAGAAGGAGATTCTTGCAAGACTGGACAATCCACCTGAGGAGAAGATAATTGAGGAGTATGCACTCGGAAGGGTTAAACGTTTGGGAGGCCCTCACTGCATTCTTATTGCCGCTTGCTTTGCTCCTGGAAATGAGAAATATACGGGCAAGTTCCTAGATGAGTGCTGCAATATTTCCGGAATGGATATGTGGCCGATGATTAAGTATCTGCTTAAGAGTGAGGATCTTGACGTTAACATGGCGGGCTTTGCAATGAAGGAGGAGAATCTGCGTACTCTGCTCAATGACCCTCTGGCTATGGTTATTACAGACGGATGCGTATACTCTCCGGAGGGAAGATTGGGACAGGAGGCACCTCACCCTCGTTCATACGGAGCCTTCACAAATTATATGGGCAAGTATGTAAGAGATGAGAAGTTCTGTGATCTTCAGACTGCAATCTACAAGTGCAGCGCTCTGCCTGCCAGCCAGTTGAAACTCAAAGACCGCGGTCTTTTGAAGGAGGGTTACTGTGCGGACGTACTGGTATTTGACCCTAAGACAATTGCAGACGTTGCAACATACGGACAGCCTCACCAATTCTCAATCGGTATAGACCACGTCTTTGTAAACGGAGCTCACGAACTTAAAGACGGCAAGTACACGGGTTGTGACCTGGCCGGTGTAATAATTTAAGATTCAGTCTCTTCCTCCTTACCAAAGGCGGAGACTATCTTGCTTACGAGGGGATGGCGGACAATATCTTCAGTGTTGAAGTTTATTACCGCTATCCCTCTTATTTTACCCAGCATCTTAATTCCCTTTGCAAGGCCTGAGTCCTCCTTGTTCGGAAGGTCTATCTGAGTCATATCTCCGGTAACTATAAACTTGGAGTTGTTACCCATTCTGGTAAGGAACATCTTCAATTGACCGAGTGAAGTATTCTGCGCCTCATCCAAAATTACGAAGGCGCTTTCAAGGGTGCGGCCTCTCATATATGCAAGCGGTGCAATCTGAATTGTGCCCTCCTCCATAAGTGTTTTAAGACGCTGAGGGGCAATCATATCCCCAAGTGCGTCATAGAGCGGCTGAAGGTATGGATCCAACTTCTCCTTTACGTCTCCCGGAAGAAATCCCAGTCTCTCTCCCGCCTCAACTGCAGGACGGGTGAGAATGAGACGGCGCACCTGCTTGTTCTGTAAAGCTCTTACAGCCAGAGCAATGGCGGTGTATGTCTTACCGGTTCCGGCAGGGCCCAGAGCAAAAATCAGATCGTGAGTGTCAAAATCCTTCACCAGTTTCTTCTGGTGTTTTGTTCTGGCACACACCATTTTACCGTTGTTTCCAACCACAATCAAATCTTTAACCGGCCCTTCTTTCTTTATAACCTCAGGCTCGCTTTTTTTCCTCTCTACCGGAGTTGGTTGGAAGATGGAATCCACGTCATCAATATTCAGATGACGCTTGTTCATCTTAATTTTTGAGAGTGCGGCAATGGCGTTTTCAAAGGTGTTTATATCCTTGTAAGTTCCTTTGAGTTTGATGGTTGTATCTCTAGGGGTAACCTTAAGAGAGGGGAAGTAAGCACAAAGGCGGTTTATGATTTTGTCATTGATTCCGTAGATATCAATAGGGTCAATATTCTGCAGTTGAATTTTCTTTTCCGGCATATATCAGTCGTTTATAATCTTTATCAAATCTTTCTTAATGAGTTTAGGGTAAAACTCTTTGAGCATTTTAAAGGACTCCTTCTGCTTGGCGGTTTTTCCTCCCTCTTTAAACTCCTCACCGCCAATGAATTCCTCCATCGGGACAACGGTATAGTCCTCAAGCAGCTGCCCTTTTCTAAAGCACCACATATATTTCCAATCCGGCATCAGCATACGGAGATTACCCGCTGCATCTCTCTCAAAATGAAGAGATACCATAATACCGGTGTGGGTGTATCCGCTAAAATACTGGTTGGAGACGTAATTACCCAGAGAGTAGAATACAACTCTTTTTACCGTATCTCCTTTTGTATAGATGTATCCCTCTTCAGGTACGTGAGGGTGTCCTCCAATGATGGCGTCAACTCCCTCATTGAACATAAATTGCGCATAATCCTTCTGCAGCCAGGATGGCTCGGTGTGATACTCTTCTCCCCAGTGCGGAAGGGCTATTATAAAGTCCGCTCCCTTCTCCTTTGCCTCGGCGATATGTTCTTTAATCTCTGTACTATCCTGCATATTAACATAATAGGGGCTCGGTACAGGTATGCCGTTGGTGCTGTAGGTAAAGTTGAAAAAGGCAAAACGGATTCCCTTGAGTTCTACCATAAGAACGGAAGAGGTGTCCGCCTCTTCTTTGTTGCGGTAGGCGCCCAAAGTCTCTATATTCAGATCCTCGTAGGCCTTTATTGTCCTCTCAAGTCCCTTTGCTCCTCTGTCGCAGATATGGTTGTTGGCCATAAGAAAGAGGTCTATGCCGCTCTCCTTTGCCTGGATTGCAATCTCCTTTGGGGCGGAGAAAAATGGGAAACCGCTGTAAGGCAGACTCCCCACGGTAAACTCCATATTTGCAACCATATAGTCCGCCGCCTTAAAATCTTTCTCCATAAAGCGGAAGGTGTTGGCGTAGTTGTATGTGCCGTCCGGCTGCAGTGCCGCTTTTATCTGCCCCCCGTGCTGCATCACATCCCCTATAAAAGAGATGGTTACCGTATCCGGCTTAATATCCTGCTGAGCGGGTGCCGGCGCTCCGGCCCCTCTGCAGGCGCTCAGAAGCAACCAGGGAACTATTAAAACTCTTATAATCTTCATATTTACAAATATAGCTTTTTTTGTGATTGGGGCATAATTTTGCTAAATTTGTCGGTCATATAAATCAGATAGAAATGGACAGAAAGCTCCTTACCGTACTGGCTCTTTCAGCTCTTCTTTTTTCCGGCTGTGACTGGGTTAGAGAGAAGTTGGATATGCCTACATCAAAGCAGATAGCGGAAAAGAGAGAGAAAATTATTGCCGCTCAGAAGGCGGCCGCCAAAAAGGATACCCTTAAGGCGGACACTCTGGCCGCTCCGGTAAAAACCGAGGCGGGCAAAGGTACTCTCACTCTGGTTCCCCGCTCGGAGTTGGACAAGGTTTACTACGTAATAGTGGGTGCCTTCAACAGTGACGATTTGGTTCTTTTAAGTATGGAGAGCCACAAGGGGATATTGCAGGAGCCTATGGCTTTCAAATTACCGTCGGGATTAAAACTTGTCTCAATAGGTGGCTATCAGACACTTGAAGAGGCACGCGCAGCACATCAGCAGGCACTTAAGGCAGATCCTCAGGCCTGGGTTTACAAGAAAAAATGATTAAAACAGATACACTATGAAGACAACAGCTTATACTCAAAAACACATTGAATTGGGAGCAAAGATGACTCCGTTTGCAGGCTTTAACATGCCGTTGGAATATAAAGGAATTAAGGCTGAGCACATGGCTGTCAGAGAGAGCGTTGGCGTATTTGACGTCTCTCACATGGGCGAATTTACGGTTAAGGGTCCTAACGCTCTGAAGTTCATACAGTACGTTACAAGTAATGACGCTTCCGTTCTCTTCCCGGGTAAGGTTCAGTACTCCTGCCTTCCTAACGGAAAGGGCGGCATTGTAGATGACCTATTGGTTTACTGCATTGATCCTGAGAACTATATGCTGGTTCCAAATGCAGCCAACATTGAGAAGGACTTCAGTCATCTCTGCCAGTTTGCACCTAAGTTCGGTCTTACTCCGGGCAAGGATTTCTGCAACATTTCAGATCAGATCAGCCAGTTGGCGGTTCAGGGTCCTAACGCTATGAAGGTTATGCAGCGTCTTTGCAAAGAGGATGTTATGGGTATGGAATACTACACCTTCAAGATTATGGAGGTTGCAGGCATTAAGGATGTAATATTCTCAACTACAGGATATACCGGAGCCGGCGGCTGTGAGATTTACGTAAAGAACGAGGATGCACTCAAACTTTGGGATGCAATCTTTGAGGCCGGAAAACCTGAGAACATCACCCCTGCGGGATTGGGTTGCAGAGATACTCTCCGTCTGGAGATGGGTTTCTGCCTCTACGGCAACGATATAGACGATACCACCTCACCTCTGGAGGCAAATCTGGGTTGGATTACCAAGTTCAATGATGTTAAGGGAGACTTTGTAGACAAAGACTATATGCTCAAGCAGAAGGCGGAAGGTCTTAAGAGACGTCTCTGCGGTTTTGAACTGATAGACAGAGGAGTACCTCGTCACGGCTATGAGATTTGCAACGCCGAGGGACGCCAGATCGGTTTTGTAACCAGCGGCGGAATGAGCCCTTGCACCAACAAGCCTATAGGTATGGGTTATGTTGAGGCACCTCTGTACAAACTTGACACAGAGATATTTATTAAGGTCAGAGATAAGCTTTTGAAAGCGGTCGTAGTAAGACCTCCTTTCTATAAGGCTCCTCAGAACTAATTGTAAATGACATTGAATAAAAGATTTATATCTACTCTCTCCTGCATTTTGGTTGCAGGATTCCTGGGTGTACTCTGCGCTCAGGAGTTGAAGTATTCCGCTGCACCTCAGTCTGCTGCAACATACGCAGACAGCGTAAAGGCAAAGGTTCAGTATCTCTGCTCACCCGCTTTGATGGGACGTATGGCGGGAACAAATGAGGAGAAACTCACATCAAAGTACATCTACGATTATCTTCAGAGTGTGGGAGTTATGATGCTCTCATCCTCTGAGGGAGATGACTTTGGAATGGCCAATCCCAACGGAGGTGATACTCTCTTCTCACGTAACATTGTGGGTATAATTCCCGGTTATGATCCCGCTTTGAAAGGGGAGTATGTACTCATCGGAACTCACTATGACGGACCCGGTTACGAGAAGATAACCGTTAACGGCAAGACGGAGGAGAGAATCTTTCCGGGAGCCTATGACAACGCCGCTGCAACCGCCTCTCTGATGCAGATTGCAAAGATGGTATCCGAGAACAAGTTTATGTTCCGCCGCAGCGTAATCATTGCCTTCTTTGGTGCAGGCAGATTGGCCTCTGCCGGCAGTTGGTATTTCCTCAACCGCTCCTTTGCAGATAAGGAAAAGATAACCTTTATGATAGATATCAACTGCATAGGAAGAGAGGATAACGTCAACAAGTTCCAGGCATTTACGGGCGTGGGAAACAAGAGGGTGATTCAGGAGGTTCTCTCTGCGGCAGAGCGTCCTTTCTCCATCTCTCCGGAGATTGCAGAACTGGAGCCGGTTGCATCAGACTACCGCAACTTCTACTCAATGGATATCCCAATTACCCTCTTCTCTTCTGGAGACAACAACCAGAGAGGTACCATACACGATACTCCTAACATGCTGGATTATCTGACTTTGGGAAGAATATGCGAGTATATCTACACCTATACAAATCAGATAGCAAACCTAAAAGACAAGATAGGTGCGGAGGCTCCGCTTGAGGTTACCCCATCGGGAGAGAGAATATACTCACAGCAGGAGGTAGACAAGAGGGCAACTTACTTCAGAGGAGATGAGAGAAGTTTCCTCAAGGATTTTGTCTACAACTACGTTCGTTACCCGGACAGCGCTATCGCTCAGGGAATTGAGGGAACGGAGATTGCTGAGTTTGTGGTAGATGACAAGGGAAAGATTAAAGATATCAGGATTACAAAGAGTCTCTCCGAGGATATAGACAAGGAGGTTATCAAGGTGCTCAAGGGGGCTCCTAAATGGACCCCGGCGGAGATTGGAGGTGAGAAGGTCAGCGTCAGAATCTCCCTTGCAATAGAGTTCATTCTTACAAATAAATCAACAATAGGAATTAAGAAATAAGTATCAGAAGATGGATTACAATTTCAATGAAATTGAGAAAAAGTGGCAGAAGTATTGGGCGGAAAACAAGACATTCTCTGTAAAGACAGATCCCTCAAAGCCAAAGTATTATGTGCTTGATATGTTCCCTTACCCTTCAGGTGCGGGATTGCATGTGGGCCATCCTCTAGGCTATATAGCAAGTGATATCTACACTCGCTACAAACGTCTTATGGGGTTCAACGTTTTGCATCCTATGGGCTATGATGCATTCGGACTTCCGGCAGAGCAGTATGCCATCCAAACGGGTCAGCATCCGAGGGTTACAACAATGGAGAACATTAACCGTTACCGTCAGCAGCTGGACCGCATCGGTTTCTCATTTGATTGGGATAGAGAGGTAAAGACCTGTGACCCTGAGTATTATAAATGGACACAGTGGGCATTCCTCAAGATGTTCAAGAGCTGGTACAACAATGACACTAACTCTGCAGAGCCTATCAGTGAACTGGTTGCAAGGTTTGAGGAGGAGGGTAACGCAAAGGTGAACGCCGCCTGCTCGGATGTTGAGACCTTTACTGCAGAGCAGTGGAAAAACTTCTCGGAGAAGAAAAAGAGTGATGTCTTGATGGCTTACCGTATTGCCTATCAGGGAGAAACATCCGTTAACTGGTGCCCTCAGCTGGGAACCGTGCTGGCCAATGACGAGGTAAAAGAGGGACTCTCCGTCCGCGGAGGTTTCCCTGTGGAGCAGAAGAAGATGAAACAGTGGCAGCTCAGAGTCTCCGCATACGCTGGACGTTTGCTGGACGACCTTGATTCTCTCCAGTGGAGTGACGCTCTTAAAGAGATGCAGCGCAACTGGATAGGGCGTTCTTACGGAGCGCAGATGGTATTCAAGACCATTAATCCGGAACCTAAAGACGGCAGCAAGTTTGACCGCAACTATGATATGGAGATCTTCACCACCAGAGCGGATACCGTATTCGGTGTAACCTTTATGGTGATTGCTCCGGAGAGTGACTGGGTGGATAAACTTACAACTCTTTCTCAGAAGGCTGAGGTTGAGAAGTACATAAATGAGGTAAAGAAGAAGACTGAGAGGGAGAGAATTGCTGAGACTCATACCGTTACGGGAGTCTTCTCGGGTTCATACGCCATAAATCCTTTTACTGAGGAGAGAGTTCCTATCTGGATTTCAGAGTATGTTCTGGCCGGCTACGGTACCGGTGCCATTATGGCCGTTCCTGCTCACGACAGCAGAGACTACGCCTTTGCAAAGAAGTTCAACCTCAGAATCATACCTCTGATTGAGGGTTGCGATGTCTCCAAAGAGAGTTTTGACGCCAAAGAGGGTACAATGATAAACAGCGGATTCTTAACCGGTTACAGCGTTAAGGAGGCTATCCCTATGGCAATTGAGGAGGTGGAGAAGAGGGGCATTGGCCACCGTATGGTAAACTATCGTCTGAGAGATGCAATCTTCTCACGTCAAAGATATTGGGGAGAGCCTTTCCCAATCTACTACAAGGATGGTATTCCTACTCCGCTGGATGAGGATAAACTTCCTTTGGAACTTCCTCAGATTGCAACCTTTAAACCGACTCAGGACGGAGAGCCGCCATTGGCTCACGCAACGGATTGGAACTATGAGGGTTATCCATACGAGAAGAGCACTATGCCGGGCTTTGCAGGCAGCAGCGCTTACTATCTGAGGTATATGGACCCTAAGAACAACACAGCTTTGGTAAGCAAGGAGGCGGACAACTACTGGAGGGATGTAGATCTCTATGTTGGTGGAACAGAGCACGCTACAGGCCACCTCATCTACTCCAGATTCTGGAACAAGTTCCTCTATGATTTGGGTTACGTATGTGAGAACGAGCCTTTCAAGAAACTGGTAAACCAGGGAATGATTCAGGGACGCTCCAACTTCGTATACAGGGTAAAAAACACCAATACCTTTGTATCTTTCAATCTTAAAGATAATTACGAGACCACGGAGATACACGTAGATATCAACCTTGTAAGAAATGACCGTTTGGATATTGAGGCCTTCAAGAAGTGGAGACCTGAATATGAGAACGCAGAGTTCATCCTGGAGAACGGTGAGTATGTTTGCGGATGGGCGGTTGAGAAGATGAGTAAATCTATGTTCAACGTTGTAAATCCGGACAACATCTGCAACGATTACGGCGCAGATACTCTCCGTCTTTATGAGATGTTCCTGGGTCCTGTAGAGATGAGTAAACCTTGGGATACCAAGGGAATAGACGGAGTTCACCGCTTCTTAAGGAAGTTCTGGCGTCTCTTCTTCGGAGGCGGAGAGGGAATGGGTGAGTTCTCCCTTTCAGATGATGAGCCAACGGCTGCGGAACTCAAGATTCTCCACAAACTCATCAATAAGGTTGAGACGGATATTGAGAACTTCTCCTTCAACACCTCCGTATCTGCCTTTATGGTAGCGGTTAACGAACTCTCTGCATTAAAGAGCAACAAGAGGAAAATACTCCTCCCGATAGTTATCTTACTTTCACCGTTTGCTCCTCACATCTGTGAAGAGCTCTGGTCTCTGGCCGGAAACAAGGAGAGTATCTCCTTTGCAACCTTCCCAATGTACCACGAGGAGTACACAAGAGAGGACAGCGTAGAGTATCCTGTCTCCTTCAACGGCAAGACCAGATTCAAGATATCTCTTCCTAAGTCAATGGGTAAGAGTGATATAGAGAAGGCCGTTCTGCAGGAGGAGCAGACCGCCAAGTATCTTGCAGGCAACCCTGTGAAGAAGATAATTGTTGTGCCGGGCAGAATTATCAACATTGTATTCTAAGAAGAATAAAGAGAAAACAATATGCCGGACAAGAAGAAAATATCTGTTAAGAAACTCATTGTGGATTATATCCTAATGAGTTTTGGCTTGTTTTTATATGTTCTTGGTTGGCAGGGCTTTGTTGTGCCTACCGGAATATCCGGAGGCGGACTTGTAGGTCTTTCCACCGTCCTCAACTATGCAACGGGTATCCCAATTCCACTCTTTTACGGAGTAATCAACGCCGGACTTCTGGTTGTGGGAACTATTGTCCTGGGGCGCGGATTCGGCTTTAAGACCATCTATTGCATAATTCTATCAACCATCCTCTTTGCCGTACTTCCTAAGTATGAGTGGCTTAGCAATATAGGTCTGAACACTATACCTCAGGATTCCCCTGAGGCTCCGCTGCGCTATCTGGTAAACCCAATACTGGGAGCCTTCATCTGTGCTGCGGGTATAGCCCTAATTTTCAAGCGCAAGGGAAGCACCGGAGGAACGGATATAGTAGCCCTTATAATTAACAAATACAGAGACGTCTCCCCGGGCAGAGTCTTTATGTACACAGACTTTATAATTGTTGCTTCAATTATACTTCTGCCTAACAAACATTTAAGTGACGTAATATTCGGTTATATCTTCACCATAGCCTTCTCCTATATGATAGATCTGCTTCTTACCGGTAACCAGCAGAGCGTTCAGATTACCATCTTCTCACAGGAGTTTGATAAGGTGGCGGACGCCCTTATCTATGATCAGCACCGCGGAGTAACAGCCTTGGATTCAGTTGGTTGGTACTCCAAGAAGGAGGGAAAGGTTCTGGCTGTAATCTCCCGCAAACAGCAGGTTAATGATATCACTCACGCGGTAAGAGACGTAGACCCTAAGGCCTTCATTACAGTCTCCTCCGTCTCAGCAGTATACGGCTTGGGATTCTCTGAGATGAAGAGAAGAAGCTCCAAATCTTCAGACAATAAAATCAAAAGGATTCTTAAATGGATAGATAGCGACTAACTATGAAAGCGCGTACAATTGTTTCAGAGGTCAAAAGTTATTTGTTAATAACGCTCGGTCTTCTCTGTTATGTGCTGGGCTGGGTTATCTTCCTTATTCCCAATAACTTGGTAGGGGGAGGAGTAACCGGTATCTCTTCAATTGTACTCTATGCATTCGGAGTTCCTATCAGCGTTACCTACTTTGTAATCAATGCCATCTTGCTTCTGATTGCACTCAAAGTTTTGGGTAAGGCCTTTGGTTTAAAGACGGTTTATGCGGTTGCCGTAACCACTCTCTTCTTTCAATTTGTTCCGCAGTTCATCCCTCAGGATTTCATTCAGGAGATAGCCATCTCCAACGGAAGACTTCTCTCCGCCATATTCGGAGGCGTGATGAGCGGCCTGGGAATCGGTATCAGTTTCACTCAGGGCGGAAGCACCGGAGGAACTGATATAGTGGCACTTATGGTAACCAAGTATCACAACGTCTCACCCGGCAGAGTAATCCTCTATATGGATCTTGTAATAATTGCATCATCACTTCTTATCCCTGCAAAAGAGGTTATGGACGCCTCCGGAGCAATGGTTAAGGAGTCTTGGGGAATGCGCATAGCCACAGTACTTTACGGTTATATGCTTATAGCCTCAAGTTCTCAGATTGTAGATATGGTGATGGCAGGCAAACGGCAATCCGTTCAAGTATTTATCTTTTCCTCTTACTATGACCAGATTGCCGATGCCATAACCAGTCAGTTAGGCCGTGGTGTAACAGTGATGGATGGAGAAGGCTGGTACACCAAGCAGAATAGAAAGATGCTTCTTGTTCTGATCCACAAGACTGAAACCAACAAACTTTATTCACTCATCCGCAGCCTGGACAAAGAGGCCTTCATCTCAATGGCTCCGGTTTCCGGTGTTTGGGGTAAGGGATTTCAATAGAATTATCCTACAAATGGGTAAATTTTTGGTACAATGTTGTAATTGTCAAAAATCTAACGACTTATAGCATTCATTAGGTATCAAAACGTTTCATATCATCCTATTTTTGTCTATCAAAATTCTTTAGAAATGACAAAAATTAGGATATGAAATTGTTTCTTTTTTTGCTTCTTGCGGCTGCAGCGCTTACAATACTGCAAGTTTACTTAATCGTAACACTGAAAAAATCAAACAAGAAGACCCCGGCTCCACAACCACAAAAAGAGGAGAGCCGTCCTAAGTTGTATCCCATTGCCAGTGAGGATGATTCAAATAGATCCTACCTCTTTGAAGGGAGTGTAAAAGATGACATTGCAGAGAAAATTCTGGACTACTTTGAAATCTGTAAACCCTATCTGAACCCTAAGCTTAAAATTAAAGATTTGGAGTTGCCTCTGAAGACCAACCGCAACTATCTTTCACAGGCCTTCAACGAGAAGCTGGAAAACAACTTTAACCGTACCTGTAACTACTTCAGAGTGAGGGAGGCTTGCCGCCTTTACATATCCAATCCCAAACTCTCTCTGAAGGAGATCTCCATTCATGCCGGTTTCAACTCCGCCTCAGCCTTTTTAACGGCCTTTAGAACTCACACCAACTACACTCCCGGACGTTGGCAGAGAGAGGTCAATAAGCGTCTGGGAAAAAGTGAACCGGTTACAGTTGATGACTATGTTAAAAAACTGAAAATAAGATAGAGATGAAAACACTTTTTGAGAGGCTGATTACAAAAACAGCCGGTGCTATGCTTAAATCCGTGGGGTCACAACCACAAAACAGTGAGGAAGAAGAGCAACACAACCTGGAGTTCCTAAATGAACAGATTATCTTATATCCGGAGGTAAGACCCAAGGATTCCAAAGATTTAATTCTCAAGGAACTCTCAATCAAACTGGACCGTTGTATGGAGCGCCATAAACTCTACCTGGACCCCAAGATAAATCTTGGCAGAGTTGCCAACATTGTGGGCAGCAACCGCACCTACATTTCCAACATTATGACGGAAAAGAACGGTTTCCGCAACTACCTCAATGAACTGCGTTTACGTCACATGGCTCAGAAGCTGAGGAAGGAACAGATTAGGGTGAAAAAGCGTAACGATCATATCAAAACGGTAGCAAGACAATATCCCAAAGCGGATGAGGATATAACAATTCTCCTCTCTGAACCGGAAGATAAGATTCCTCCTGTACGTCTTACCGCACTGATAACCTCCTGCGGCTTCATAGATATGAGAGCCTTCCGCAGAGCGCTGTTTCAGTCAAAGTCTGATTACGCAGAGGAGATAAAAGGTTATATCTACTAAACAAAGAACTTGTTGACCTTTGCAAGTACTTGTGGTAAAGCAAATACCACAACTCTGTCATAAGGGGAGATCTGAGTGAAATCGTTAGGGATTATGCTCTCTTCTCCTCTTATTATTCCACCTATAATTGCCTCTTTAGGGAACTTAAGATCTTTGATAGGGGCCTTGGTTATTGCACTCTCAGGGTTTGCAATAAACTCCAGAACCTCCGCGTCAGAACCGTTCAAACACTTGATAGAGCGCACTTTGTTGCTGAGGGTGAAGCGGAATATTCTGCCGGCCGTAACAAGTTTCTTGTTAATGACGGCATCAACTCCCATATCCTCTGCAAGTTTGATGTACTCAATGTTCTCAACCTCTGCAATTACCTTTGGAACTCCCATGTTCTTAACGGCAACGCAGGAGAGAATGTTTGCCTCACTGGAAGAAGTAACTGCCACAAATGCATCGTAATTAGCTGCATCCTCCTCAACAAGCAAATCTGTATTTCTTCCGTCTCCGTTGATAACCACAACGTTAGGGAAGGTCTCCGCCAGATACTCGCAGCGCTCCTTCTTCTGCTCAATGATTTTTATATGATCTACCTTATGGACCATCTTGCGTGTAAGCATCTCCGCAATTCTTCCTCCTCCAATTACCATAAGGTTCTTGACGTCTATCTCATACTTTCCGGAGAAACTCATAAGTTCAGCCACTCCCTCCTTCTTGCTCACCATAAAGACAAGATCATCCTGCATAAACTTGGTATCTCCGTTAGGAATCAGAGTCTTGTTTCCTCTTTCAATAGCAACCGCCTTGTAAGGCTTGTCAAGGTTGCTCTCCTCTCTGAGCATATTGATGGTTTTGTTTACCAGCGGAGCACCCTCCTCCAGGCGGAATACCACCATCTGAAGTTTTCCGCGTGCAAAATCCATGAACTCAGACGTGCCGGTCTCCTTAAGAAGGTCTATGATTTCGTATGCCGCCATTTTCTCCGGGTAAAAGAGCAAGTCTATACCCAGTTCTGTGAATATGAGCTTGTTATCATGCTCCATATACTCGTCGTTGTTAATGCGGGCCGTAACCTTCTTGGCTCCCATCTTCTTGGCGAGCATTGCAGAGATGATGTTGGTGTTTTGGGTCTGAGCCGGACCTACTGCAATGAAGAGGTCTGCCTTTTCTACCCTTGCCTCCTTAAGAACGGGAATGGATGTAGGATCTCCCAGGACAGTTACAACGTCCGCCAGTTCAGAGAGTTTCTCCAAACGAGACTCGTCACTGTCTATGATTGTTATGTCATTGGCCTCTCTGCTGAGCATCTTGGCCAGATGGCTACCAACCTCTCCCGCACCTGCTATTACAATGTTCATATAACCTGTTTTTACGGGGCAAAAATAATAAGAAAAGAGTAAAAAGATGTAAATTTGCAATTACTGACTATCTCGGCAGCATGGAAAACAGAGTTTATGAAATAGGCGGACACCTCTTGAAAATGGAAACTGAGAATGCCTCGTTTTTGGATAAAATGGGCAACCTCACTCCTTTCCGTTCAGAAAAAACCGGTCCGTTTATTCTGAATATAAAGCAGTTAGATACTATAACGGAGCGCTATGACAAACCTATGATAGTCTCAGAGGAGCCCGGTTTCCCCAACATTACCGTAGGAAAGACCCCAAATGGTAAGTGGTTCTGGGAGATGGCGCCTCTGCCTAAACTCCCCGTCTCAGGAAGAATGCTCTGCTCAGAGGACTTTTCCAACATCGAGTTCTCCGTTGTAGACCCTTCCCAGTATCTCTTTACCGTAAACAACGTAATGATGATAGCCTACGCTATGCGTTGCGCCCGCTTCAACACCCTCTCCTTCCACTCTTCCGTAATCAAAAAGGACGGCAAGGGGTATCTCTTCCTGGGCAAAAGCGGTACGGGAAAGAGCACCCACAGCCGCCTCTGGCTTGAGAACATTCCGGGCTGCGAACTCCTGAATGATGACAACCCCGTAGTAAGAATACAGGAAGACGGAAGCGTAACCGTTTACGGTACCCCTTGGAGCGGTAAGACCCGCTGTTACAAGGCGGAAGAGGTTCCGGTAGGTGCCTTTGTCAGGATTATCCGGGCAAAGGAGAACAAAATCACCCGCCTCAAACTTGTTCCGGCCTACGCCAGCATCTACCCAAGTGTCTCCTCTTTCCGTCCCGATGGTCCTATAGCGGAAGGACTCCATAACGCCCTTTCTGCAGCAGCCGCCACTGTACCTTGCTATAACCTTGAGTGCCTGCCGAATGCAGAGGCTGCAATACTTTGTTATAACACCGTCCATGAATAAGCGAGTTGTACCTAACGAGATATTGATACCGGAAGTTGGCAAACTTCTTGATGAGGGGAGGGAGGTTGAACTCCAACCAAAGGGCAACAGTATGCTCCCTTTCATCCGCCAGGGAAAGGACAACGTGCTGCTTAAAAAGCAGGAGCCTAAAAAGTGGGATATTGTTCTTGCCAGAATAGCTCCCGATAGATACGTGATGCACAGGGTAATAGGGGAGCAGGGCACCAACCTCACCCTTATGGGAGACGGCAATATTGCAGGATATGAGCATTGCAAAAAAGAGGATGTTTTAGGAGTTGTAATTAAGATTATTAAAAACGGAAAGAAAGAGATAACCCCGCCAAGCGGAAAGTTCTGGAGAAGACTTCTCCCAATAAGACGCTATCTGCTAGGCTTTTACCGCAGATTATTTTTATGAAGATTAAAACCGGTTTCAAACTCAGAACAATTGTTGGAGAACACATCATTACGGGTGAAGGTGTTGAACGCGTAAACTTCAACAAAATCATTACCCTTAACGAGACTGCCGTATACCTTTGGGAAAACCTTGTCGGCAAGGAGTTTACGGAGGATGATGTCGTAAAGCTTCTTACAGACGAATATGAGGTGACGGAAGAGGTTGCAAGAAAAGATGTTAAGACCCTTCTCAGCAAATGGGAAGAGGCAGGCCTGCTTGACAAGTAACCAACAAAGAAAACAAAATCCAATGAAGAGCTTGGCTTATTCCATACGCGCCGCCTGGGAGATGAGCCGCCATTCAAGATGGCGGATTACCATAAGCATACTCGCAGGCTTGGTGAGAGTGGTTGCATCTCTCTCATTTGTATGGGTTTGCCGTCTTCTGGTAGATATAGTAACTCACCACAGTGACGTTCCGCTTAACAGGGCCATCACTCTTTTGGCAGTTACTCTGGTAGTTCTGATTTCATCCAGAGTCTTCTCCTCCTGGTGGGAGAGTATGACAGAGGTAAAGACCAAGAACTACTTAAGACGCAAGTACTTTGAACACGTGCTCAACAGCACCTGGAACGGTACGGAAACCTATCACAGTGCAGATACCGTAAACCGTCTGGAGGAGGATATAAGGGTTGTAACGGACATTATGTGTTTGCAGTTCCCAAATCTGGTAGTTACTTGCTGTCAGCTTGTTGCAGCCTCCGTATTTACTCTTACGCTGGCTCCGCAACTCCTTTGGATTATGGTTATTCTAATGGTCATAGCCATTGTGGGTTCCAGAATGTACTTTACGCAACTAAGAAAACTCACCAACGCCATACGTTCCAAAGACAGTGAGGCTCAACAGGTTTTCCAGGACAACCTCCGCTCCAGAATTCTGGTTCTGATGCTCTTTGGTCCTTCCAGAGTTCTTGGTAAATTGGATAACCTCCAGACAGATATTGAGAACCTTACCCGTAAGAGACTCAACTTCAACGCTATCTCCAGAACCTTTATGGGTATTGGCTTTATGGGAGGTTATGCCGCCGCCTTCCTCTGGGGAGTTCTGGGAATAAGCAGCGGTGCGGTGACTTACGGTATGATGACCGCCATGCTCCAACTTGTTGGACAGGTGCAGCGTCCTATAAGTGAGATAGGTAGCACCATCCCTGCTTTCATTAGGGCAATTACTTCTGTTGAGAGACTGGCTGAACTTACAGACCTTACCGTTGAGGAGCAGGGAGAACCAATCCAAGTTAAAGGTGCCCCGGGTATAAAGATGAACAAGGTAAGTTTCAGTTACCCAACCTCTTCTGAGATTCTTACAGATTTCTCATTTGATTTCAAACCGGGCAAGATAACAACCATTGTGGGTCCAACCGGAAGCGGTAAGAGCACAATGATGAAGATAATAATGGGCCTATTGCATCCAACTAAGGGAGAGGTTGTTATGTATACTGAGGATGGAACAGAGACACCAATCTCCGCCTCCACCCGCAGCAACTTTATGTATGTTCCGCAGGGCAAGACTCTTCTCTCCGGAACAGTCAGAGAGAACCTTCTGCTTGCAGATCCAACTTCAACTGATGAGCGTCTTAAAGAGGTACTCTCTATTGCTGAGGCTTCATTTGTTATGCAACTCCCTCAGGGATTGGATACTATGTGCGGAGAAGACGGCAACGGCCTTTCAGACGGACAGTGCCAGAGAATTGCCATTGCAAGAGCTTTGCTCCGCCCGGGCGGCGTGCTTCTTTTGGATGAGGCCACCAGCGCACTGGACTCCAAGACGGAAAACCGCCTGCTTGAAAACCTCTGCAACACCTACAAGGGAAACAAGACCATTCTCTTTATCTCCCACCGTGAGACAGTTGCAAAATTTGCAGATGCTCTTTTGGAGTTTGAATCCAGATAGGAGCAACAATAGAATAAAATTGTAAATTTGTGAGAAGAAAAACATAGAGACACTTAATACTGAAAGAAAATCCAAAAAATATACAGTTATGAAAAAGATTCTATTACTCATTGCCATTTTTGCGTTTATTTGCGCTCAGGCATCAGGACAGGGTTTCTTAAACCGTCTGAAAGATAAGGCAAAAGAGACAGCAGAGAGAAACATTGAAAGGAAGGTTGAAAAGGGCGTAGACGATGCTCTTGACGGCAACCTTGGCAAAGACAAGAAGGACAAGGATAAGAAAGACAAAGACAAAGACAAAGACAAAAAGAGCAAGAAGTCTAAGAACGACGATGCTGCTGATGATGAGGAGGCTGAGGAAGGCCCTCAGGACACAGATGCAGTGTACGAACAGTCAGATTTCGTACCTGGTAATGTTGTGTTATTCGAGGACAATCTTCAGAGTGAACAGATGGGTGAGTTTCCTTCCAAGTGGGATTTGGTTGAAGGTTCAACTGATGTGGCTAGCATGAAGGGAAAGAAATGTATCCACTTCGAACCTAATACGAGGATTGAGGCTTTGATGACCAATCAAAAAAGTTATTTGCCTGATTACTTCACGCTCGAATTCGATTTCTGGATGAACGACCCTAAGACGAATCTTAGCAACTGCTATGAGTTGGAATTTGAAGATGCCAATGGTAACGGCGTGTATGAAATCAGATTGGGTGAGAGTTATTCAAAACTGGCCGTAACATGTAGTTATTTGTCAACGACAGGTGACTGGCGTAGTTCCGGTGATAACAAATTCTGGACATTGAAAGGAAACGACTGGAGTCACTTTGCTATGTCATTTAACAAGCGTGCCATCAAGATTTATATTAATGGTAAGCGTGTGATTAACATTCCGAATAGTCAGTCTGCAGTTCGCTTAAAGATTCATCAGGCAGATTGGGGTGGTTTCAATGGCAACAAGAACTATCTAACCAACTTCCGATTAGCTAAGGGTGGTAACGAACTCTATGCTCAGCAGACCACAGATCTCTCTGCTGCTGCAGCAGCCGTAGAAAAAGCCATCGCTGAGACTGGTAAGTTTGTGACTAACAATATCTTATTTGAAACAGGCAAGGCTACACTTAAGCCAGAGTCTATGGAAGAGATTAAGAAGGTTGCAGAGTATATGAAGGCTAACCCAACCGCACGCTTTGAGGTTCAGGGACATACAGATAATCAGGGTTCAGACAAGACTAACGATCCGCTCTCACAGCAGCGTGCTGAGGCAGTTGTTAAAGCTCTGGAAGGCCTTGGTGTAGACGGCTTTAACCTTCGCGCAGTAGGTAAGGGTTCACACGAGCCTGTAGCAGACAACAAGACTGCAGAGGGCCGTGCTCAGAACCGTAGAGTTGAGTTCATTAAAAAGTAAAAATCTATCGGGATAAAGATAGTTCCCTTAACAGCCATGCATCATCTGATGTGTGGCTGTATTATTTTATGCGGTTTGATGATGTTTTTGATGCTCTACCGCGGAAAATAAAATTATTTTCTGCGGTTTGACGGTGTTTTTTGTGCCCTACCGCGGAAAATAATCACCTTGCTTGCCGTAAAACATGCAGTTGGTAACAATTTGATACCAACTCGAATCCTTCGGCGATCAGCCTTCCCTTTAATACTTTCCAGTATTTTCTGGCTCCATCATAGTCTGACTGTTCGGTTAATATACCACAAACATCAACTATAGAGAAGAACCATTCCTGTTTTTCCTCGTCCCATACCGTCCGAACTTTCTTGTTCTCAAATAACTGAATTTTTTCAATATCAGACATAATCTCAACGTTTTCCACAAAGATAAATCAAACTGATACCTAAAGCAAATCATTGCAAGATCCACACTGTTTTTTTATCCTCACTTTTAACCTTTGACCATTTTGAACATCTTATTACCGGAAAGAGATGAAAATGGCAGAGACAATTCAAGACAGTGAGATTAAAGAGATGCTGCTCAATCCGCAGAAAACGGAGCTGGGATTCCGTCTGCTGATGCAGCGTTACGGCAAGGCTCTTTACTGGCACATCAGAAGAATTGTAGTAGATCATGAAGATGCGGAAGATGTTCTGCAAGAGACAAGTATAAAGATATTCCGTTCTGTTGCAAACTATCGGGGAGAAGGAAAGATAACCTCTTGGATTTACAGGATTGCAAGCAATGAGGCGCTCCAACTTCTGAGAAAAAAGGCGGGTTTCTTCCACAGCATTGAGTCTCTGAGTCCGAGTCTGAAAGCAACATTAGAGGCTCAGACTTCATTTGATGCAAACAGAGCGGAGGTTGTTTTCCAAAAGGCAGTGCTCTCTCTTCCCGCTCAGCAGCAGTTGGTGTTCAATATGCGCTACTATGATGAGCTTAGTTATGAGGAGATTGCTCAGGTAACCGGAAAGAGTGTAGGAACCCTTAAGGTGAATTATCACCACGCATACGAAAAAGTGAAAAGTTATTTACAGGAGAACTTATAATGGAAAAGTTTGAAAACATCTCAAAACAAATGCCTTACGAGGTAAGCGAGGAGTACCTGAACAATCTTGTCTCCAGAGTTACGGAGAAGGCGGTGGAGAGCGGAAAGGAGAAAAATAGGGGTTACGCTCCGTATTATTGGGCCGTTTCTTTAGCAGCGGCCGCAGCAATTCTGCTCTTTGTATTCATTGGGAATTGGGGAGGTTCAGACAGCAGGGAACTGATGGCTCAGGCGGAGAGTCCAATAGATAAGTATCTTAACGGCCTCTCAGAAGAGGAGCTTATGCAACTATCATATTATGAGGTAGATGACGAACTTATAGAATCAGAAGAAGAAACAGAATATTAATCATAAAAAAGTAGTTATGAAAAAGTATTTCATTTTTATTGCTATGCTGCTTGTTTCATTTACAATGACAGCACAGAATCAGAAGGGAGAAGATGCAAAGGAGAAATTCTTCCAGGCAAAGGTTAGAGAGATGGTTTACCGTCTTAACATTACAGATGAGCAAAAACCTGAATTTGTGAAGGTTTACCGAAGTTACACAGACGCTATGCGCAAGGCATTTGGAGAGGGCAAGCCGGCTGCAAGACCTCAGAAGCCGCAGACAAAAGAGGAGAGCGTAAAGATGGAGAAGGAGAAGATTGCACGCCAGCAGAGAGTTCAGGAGGTTAAACTTACCTACATAGATGAACTTGCCAAAGTACTGGATGCAGAACAGTTAAGCCGTTTCTTCAGTGTTGAATCTCAGATTCAGAACAAACTGAGAATGAAACAGAGCAAGGGTCACCGCCCCGGTATGAAGGGCCCACGCCCACCAAAGGCTCCACGCCAGCCAGAGGACTAAAGGAACGTAAATAATTGATGTGGAAACAACTATTGGAAGTGGCATCTTTTTAGGTGCCACTTATTTTCTGCGGTTTGATGATGTTTTTGATGCTCTACCGCGGAAAATAAAATTATTTTCTGCGGTTTGACGGTGTTTTTTGTGCCCTACCGCAGAAAATAAATGGCTGTTTCTAGTTGGGGCGTTTGGGAACTCGCTTGGCAATGCCTATGGCTCCGCTTGGGCAGACCAGACGGCAGAGGTGACAGCCAACGCATTTCTTTCCAATGATATGCGGCTTGCGCTCAGCGTCAAACTCAATTGCCTGGTGTCCGCCGTCTCTGCAGGAGATGTAGCAGCGTCCGCAACCAAGACACTTTTCTCTGTCTATAGTTGGCATTATAAAGGTGTCACGGTCCAGGAAATCCGGACGTACAAATGAAGGAAGTTCACTTCCAACTATTTCTGACAGACGGGCAATGTTGTTTTGCTGCATGTAGTTGGAGAGACCATCTTTCAGATCGTCTATGATTCTGTAGCCGTACTGCATAACTGCGGTACAGATTTGAGTGTTGGTGCAGCCCAACTGTAGGAACTCCAGAGCGTCCCTCCAGGTTTCAATACCTCCTATTCCGCTCACCTCAAATCCTTTCAGAAGAGGGTGCTTGGTTATATCCAACACGTGTCTGAGAGCTATTGGTTTAATGGCCTTGCCGGAGTAGCCGGAAGTGGTCTTCTTGCCGGAAACCGCTGAGCTGTTGCTCATTGTAACGGACTTGATGGTGTTGATTGCAGAGACTGCATCTGCACCGGAGAAGTAAGCCGCCTGAGCAGGGGTCATTATGTTGGTGATATTTGGGGTCATTTTTGGAATTACCGGAATCTTCACAGCCTGCTTAACATAGTGAGTATAAATGGTTACCAGCTCACTGTTCTGTCCTACGTCACTGCCCATTCCGGCATACTTCATCTGAGGGCAGGAGTAGTTAAGTTCAACCGCATCAACTCCGGCAGCCTCCGCCTTCTGTGCAAGTATTACCCACTCCTCTTCATTCTTTCCCATAATGGAAGCAATGACAACTTTGGTTGGATAGTTTTGCTTGAGTCTCTTAAGTATATCAAAATCAACCTCAGGCGGATTCTCTGAGAGCTGCTCCATATTACGGAAGCCCCAGAACTCTCCCTTTTCATCCTCCACGGAATCAAATCTTGGAGAGACCTCATTTATCTCCTCAAGGCAGATTGTCTTGTATACAACTCCTCCCCATCCCATCTCAAAGGCATTTGCAACCATCTCATAGTTAGTGCAAACGGCAGATGAGGCCAAGAAGAAAGGATTCTCACAGTGAATACCGCAGAAATCAATGGAGAGGTCTGCCTTAGGTTTCTCTTCCCTCTTTGCAACACGCTCTGCAACAGCCTTTATGCGGATTGGAAGATCATAGTGGATACATGCCTTTTCACAAGGTGCGTCACAGAGGCCGCAACCCTCATTTGAAAAGTACAATCCTGCACATTCCAGGTTGTCAAATTTAATTGCACGCAGTCCGCGGGCAGGGTCTAATCCTTTGATACAGGTTTTGGTACAAGGGGCGTCATTGCAGAGAAGACATCTTGCCGCCTCTTCTTTGATTCTGATACTGTGTTCCATAGGGTACTTATTTGTGGCTTGTGCCGTTACTTTCTGTTTGTAAAGATACAAAAATGATTAACTTTGAAGTATAAACTAGAAAACGATGTCCCATACCTATCATTTAGATCCTCACTGCCAGGCAATTCTGCAGGAATACAAAGACAACCGTCCCATTATAAAGGAGTATGAAGGAAAGGTACTTGCCATTCTGAAACAGACTTTGGAGGAGGCGGGAATACATCTGGCAAGCATAGAATCCAGAATTAAGACGGAAGATTCTCTTGCCGGAAAGTTGGAACGTAAGGGCAACAAATACAAGAGTCTGGCAGATATTACAGACATCCTGGGAGTGCGTCTTATTACCTACTACATAGATGATGTAGATAAGGTTGCCACCGCCGTGGAGAGGATGTTTACCGTAGATTGGGAAAACTCCATAGACAAGCGCAAAATACATGATATAGACAGCTTTGGATATGTTTCACTGCACTATGTCTGCTCTACGGAGGGCCTTCCGTACCGCTTTGAAATACAGATGCGTACAGTGCTTCAGCACGCCTGGGCAAATCTGGATCATGACACCGGTTACAAATCCGGAGTGGAGATTCCTAAAAGATATATGCGCTCTATGAGCCGCCTTGCGGGAATGCTGGAACTTATAGATGAGGAGTTTAGTAAGATACGCTCGGAAATCACAGACTACAGAAGGAAAATCCACAAACTGGTTGCCTCCGGAAACCTGGATGAAGTTCCGTTGGACGGAGACTCATTCCGCAGTTTCCTGGAACTGCAGCCGTTCAGGCAGTTAAACAAGAGGATTGCCTCCGTAAACCAGGCGGAGATTCAGGAGGTATCCCTTATTCCTTATCTTACGGTATTCAAGGGACTTGAATGCAAGACCCTGGGTGATGTGCGCAACATTATAAACGACTGTTCAGAAGCTGCTTATCAGATTGCCTGCTACCAGATGGGACTTACAGATTTAGACATTGTTTCCTCTTCAATCGGCCCTCAGAATCTCTGTATAGCATACATCCTAAAGAAGGGGTGGGGCAAGGGAGGCGTGCGCTATTTCTTTGATCTGCTTAACGGTAAGAAGGAGAGCAATGATACTGTTGCGGAGATGATTGTAGAACAGGCAAAGGAACTTCCTTTTATGAACCAATAGACAATGGCAAATAAACCGCTAGATACCAAACTTTTAGACAGAGCGATTCTGTTTGCCGTAAAGGCCCACTCCGGAACGGAGAGAAGAGGGAAGGGGTTCCCTTACATAGTTCATCCTATGGAGGCTATGGAGATTGTTGCCACTATGACTTCAGACCAGGAACTTCTGGCAGCGGCGGTATTGCATGATACAGTGGAAGATACGAGCGTTACAATAGAAGAGATAAGGCAGCAGTTTGGTGAGAGGATTGCAACTATCGTGGAAAATGAAAGTGATAAAATAATAGAGAACAAAAGTGAGGAGGAGAGTTGGCACGAGCGCAAAAGAGCTGCTATTGAGAGGCTTGCAAAGGCACCGCATGATGCCAAGATAGTTGCTCTGGGAGACAAGCTGTCTAATATGAGAGCTATTTGGAGAGACTATAAAGTTAAGGGAAATGAGCTCTGGAAGATATTTCACGTAACAGATAAAAAAGAACACGAATGGCATTACAGGGGGCTTGCAGATTCTCTTAGAGAACTGCAGGACACGTTTGCATTCAAGGAGTTCCAATCACTTATAAATGAGGTGTTCAAATGAAACCAATAAAGATTTCTCTTACAGATTATATACTTACCGGCGGAGGCGCCAACGGGGAGAGTTATGACCACAAGACAGATCCGTCCGTGATGCTCAAACTCTATTTCCCGGGAAAGATTTCACAGCCTCTGGATGAGATGCAAATGGCCCGCAAGGTTTACAACCTGGGTATTCCAACTCCGGAGCCGGGAGATTATGTTGTAACAGAAGACGGCCGGTACGGTATCCGCTTTAAGAAAATTATTGGCAAGAGTTCCTACTCCAGAGCAATTGGAGAGCACCCGGAAAAGATACCTCAGTATGCAAGGGAGTTTGCAGATATGTGCCTGAACCTCCATAAGATACAACTGGACCCTAAAGAGTTTGAGGATGTGAAAGAGCGCTACTACCGCCTGCTGGAAGAGAACCCTTTCTTCACTGTAAAGGAAAAGGATAAGCTGGGAAAATTCATTGCAGATGTTCCCGATGAAAACACCGCTCTGCACGGAGACCTTCAGTACAGCAATGCAATCTTTACTCCGCAAGGGGAGCGGTATTTCATAGACCTGGGAGATTTCTGCCGGGGCAACCGCCTCTTTGATATTGGAATGGTTTACCTCTGCTGCTACCTCAGCAGTGAAGAGTTTATAGAAGAAACCTACCACATGCCAAAGCCTGTGGCAATGAAATTCTGGGACACTTTTGCTCCATTGTACTTTGGAGAAGGCATTGGTTTAAAGGAGATTGAAGAGATGGTTCTGCCATACGCCGGATTGAAAACACTTCTTATTGAGAAAAACACTCAGTGCCCAATGCCTGAATTCAGAGCTGCACTAAAATCTGTATTATGAATCTGAAAGAGCACACAAAGAAACTTGCGGAAAAAGTGGAGAAGAGAAGATCCAAGTGGACCGGTCTTCTGCTGATACTCATTGCCGTGGCTTTTCTGGAAGTCATCTCCGTAGTCCAGGCCTTTTATGCGCAAAAGGGTATCAGAAGTGAAGCTCAGACCAAGGCGGAAAGCCAGCTCAACTCCATAAAAAGCGGAATCTTAAACGTTGTAAACCAGGCAGAAAGCGCAGTTAGAAATAATGTCTGGCTGGCGCAGTGGTCTCTTTCGGTTCCCGATAGTTTAGCAAACATTCCTAAACTGATTGTGAACAACAATCCAATAGTTGCCGGCTCTACAATTGCCATGGTTCCAAACTATTACAAGAACAGACCTCTTTACTCCCCTTATACTGCAATAACAAACGGAGAGATTATTGAGACCTCCCTTGCAACAGAGGAGTATGACTATCCGTCTCAGGAGTGGTTTACAAAACCTATAGAACTGGATAGGGGCTATTGGTCTGAACCATACATAGATACGGGCGGCGGAGAGATTTTGATGACCACCTATTCCGTTCCTGTTAAAGACAATAAGGGACGCATTGCCGCAGTGCTTACAGCAGACATTGACCTTGAGTGGCTTAAGGCACTTGTAAATGATATACAGATTTACCCGGGAGCGTTCAGTACGGTTGTAAGCCGCACGGGCCGTCTTATGGTAAGCCCGGAGGACAGCCTTATAATGAACACTACCATAGACGAATACGCCTCCAAGGTAGAAGATACCGCCTCATTTAACGCTCTCAACAGGGCAATGCTCAGCAGAAAGAGCGGCAGTATTCGGGTAACTCAGAACGGGAAAAAGAACATGGTCTACTATACCCCTATAGATAAGACCGGATGGGCCATGAACATCATAATACCGGAAAAAGAGATGTTTGCAGGCCTTAAGAAACTGAATAATCTCATTAGGTTACTGCAACTCTTTGGTCTTCTTCTTATAGTTCTAATCTTCCGTTCCATAGCAAGAAGTCAGCTCAGGTTTAAGAGTATCTCAGATAAGAAGGAGAAGATGGAAAATGAGCTCAAGATTGCAAGTGACATACAGATGTCTATGATTCCTAAGACATTCCCGCCGTTCCCGGAAAGGGATGACATAGATCTCTCCGCAGCTCTGGTTCCGGCAAAGGAGGTAAGCGGAGACCTGTATGACTTTTTTATCAGAGATGAAAAACTCTTCTTCTGCATAGGTGATGTTTCCGGAAAGGGAGTTCCCGCCTCTTTGCTGATGGCGGTTACAAGAAGCCTGTTCCGCAGTGTAGGTGCTCATAACGACAACCCTAATGAGATTGTCTCCACAATGAACAACTCTCTCTCAGATATGAATGAGAGCAATATGTTTGTCACCTTTATCTGCTGTGTATTGGATCTTAAGACAGGAGAGATGAAGTACAGCAACGCAGGCCACAACGCTCCTCTGCTGTTTACGGACAAGATGAGTGAACTGCCTGTAAATCCGAACCTTCCGCTTGGCGTCATCCGCAATTGGGAGTACTCCGTTCAGGATGTAACTCTCCATTTTGATGATGCAATCTTCCTCTATACGGACGGTATAACGGAGGCGGAAAACATTAACCATGAACTCTTTGGAATTGAGAGATTGAAAAAGACGCTCTCAGGAAAGAAGGCGGCTCAGGCTCATCTGAACAATGTAAAGAAAGCGGTTGCAGATTTTGTGGGAGAGGCTCCGCAAAGTGACGATCTTACAATGCTCTTCTTCCATTATCTGAACTCTTCAGTTAAAGACGGAAGCGAGCAAACCATAACATTGGAAAACAATGTAAATGAGATTCGTAAACTTGAGAAGTTTATTAGTGATGTTGCTCAAAAGATGCAACTTACAGAGTCTTTAAAAACGGGCTTGAATCTTGCAATGGAAGAGGCGGTCTCAAACGCCATTATGTATTCCGGTTCAAAAACCGTAGAGGTTGCCGCTCAAACAGGTAAGGATGAAATTACCTTTACCATAACGGACAGCGGCAAACCGTTTGACCCAACCGCCGTTCCGGAGGCTGATGTAAACCAGGAGGCCGCAGAGCGTCCTATAGGAGGCTTAGGTATATTCCTTTACAGGAAGATTATGGACCGAGTCACTTATAAACGCCTAAATGATAAGAATATACTCACTCTTACAAAGAGGCTGAACTAAATCGAATAATAAGAATAAAACAGTATAAAATGAAAACAAAAGTCACTAAAGAAGAGGGGAAGATTACCATAGCCTTTATAGGCCGTTTAGACACCCCGGCTGCTCAGGAAGTTAATCCTGTAATCAACGAACTTATAGAAGAGGCAGATAAGACCATCATCATAGACTGCAAAGAGATGGCCTACATCTCCAGTTCAGGTCTTAGAATCTTCCTTACCCTAAGAAAGGCGGCAGAGGACAAGAAAGGCAAGGTAATCATTGAGAACATCAACGATGAAATCCGCAGCGTCTTTATGATGACCGGCTTCCTAAATCTCTTTGAGATCAGATAATTGTAACTGTGTGATTGGTGTAGGGAAGGTATTTTTGGAGGAGGTCTGCGGTTTGGATTTTTACAAAGCAGGTGGCGGTGCCGTCCGTGCAGGCAAACTCACTGCTCTCTACAACGCTCTTATCCATAATAAGATGCACATCTTTACAGGAGGGCAGAATTGCACTCAGGATGGTAGTTGCGCCAACCTTCACTCCTGTTAATTCCCATAATCTATCGGGAGAAGCAAAGGAGACCCTTGGAATCTGAAGGGCTCCGCAGAACTCTCTGGTTACAAAAGGTTTGTCATCTGTGGTGACATAAAGGTAGAACTCCGTTTGCTGGCGGTTGCAGAGGAAGAGGGTCTTTACAATTCTGCTACCTATCTTAGCATCAATGTGTTGGCAGTCTTCCATGGTGATACCCGGGTCTGTGTCTACCCGTTGAAAAGGGATGCCGAGCTTTGCAAAGGTCTCATAGACAAGCCTCCTGAGCTCTGTTTCAAACTCAGGAGGTGGTGTTGTCATAAGTTCGCTTACCTTAAACTCACTCATTATTTAGCCGGCTGTACGTAGGTAGTGTCTCTTCTGATGGCGTCAAACATAACTACGCCGTCTTTTACGAATGCGGAAACTATGTTTCTGAACCAGGTGTCTCCGTCTAATCCTTCATAGTAGAACTCACCGTTCTTCTTCACAACCTCTACTACTCTGTCATTTTCTCCGCCTCCGTCATTACTGTCTGAGCGGAACTCCCAGAATGCATAACCCTCACCTTCATACTCGTAATCATTTTTGAGCTGCTGGAGAAGTTTTGGAGTGCAGTGTTTTTCCAGCCAGGCAACTTCCCAATAGAGATCCTTCTCGTACATCTCCTTTATGTAGTTCATAATCATCTCATCATCTGCAGTTAAGGCTTCTGTCTGAGGAGTTGTTTCCTGAGCTGTGGTTGCTACTGTGTCCTTAGTTTGAGGTTCACTTTCTGCGGTTTTTTGATTGTTTTTGCAGGAGAAAACCAGTGTTGCGCAAAGGCAAATTGTAAGAAGAAAAGTTAATTTTTTCATATTGTTTGTTGTTTTAATTCAATGAGTTAGCGTTACATTGGATAGAGAAGGTTTACAACTGTAAGGTTTACGGCAAGTATGATGAAGTTCATACAAACGCCTATCTTTAAGAAGTCTGAGAATCTGTAGCCTCCCGGACCGTAAACCAGCATGTGGGTTGGCGAGCCTATAGGTGTTGCAAAACTGCAGGATACGGCAATCATAAGTGAGATTATAAACGGCAACGGATTTACGCCTAGTGATACAGCCGTCTGGTAGACAATAGGATAGAAGATTGTACCTGCGGCAGTGTTGGAGATGAATTCCGTTAGAAAAGTTGCCGCCAGACACATCATACTCATCACCAGAATAGGACGGTCATTGCAGAGGGAGAGCATACCGTTTGCAATAGCCTCTGCTATACCGGTTTTCTGTATGGCCGTTCCAATTACCACACTTCCGGCAAAGACCATAAGTATGTTCCAGTCTATAGATTTCATTGCCTGAGACGGAGTGCAGCAGCGGAAGATAAGCATGGCAGCGGCGGCAAGGAATGCACTCTGCAGCAATGTCATAATCTTAAGACTGGAGAGCACAATCATACCCACCATAATCAAACTGGAAATGAGCGTTTTAACGCCTATACGAGGGATGACTGAATCATTTTCCACAAACTGGAGTCCACGTATCTGATGCAGTGAGTTGGCTGGGTTTGAACGGTGGGTTGGAGCACACTCCAGAAGAAGTGAATCTCCAACCTTCAGTTCTATATCTCTTGGAGCTCGGCTTATGCGCTCTCCCCGGCGAGCTACTGCAACCAGTGTGAACTGATAATCATTCTCTATTGTTGTCTCTGACAGTCTCTTTCCAACCAGAATGCATTCCGGCATTATGTAGGCTGTAACAAGCTGTCTTCTGGTATCTAACTCACTTACGGTAAATACCGGACGGTCTGCGCTCACAAGGTGGTGAGTCTTGCGCAGTTCCAGAATATCCTCCACGTTGCCGGAAAATACCAGACGGTCTCCGCCCATAAGGAACTCATCCTGAGGAACGGGGCTAATCACTTCACGGTCAAAGCGTACAATCTCAATAAGCTGACCTCCTTCTACATTTGTAAGGCCCGCTTCCTGAACGGTCTTTCCAATATGGGGGCAGTCTGCCGGAACCAGAAGTTCTTCTGTGTATTCCTTTGTATTTTCAAAAGACTCTTCCGCACTGTGGCGCTCCGGTAAAAGTTTTCTTAATGCAATAATAGAGAGCACGCCTACGGCAAGACAGGCCAAACCCGGTATTGTGGTTGAGAATATGTTAAGGCTCACGCCGGTATTTTCTGCGTAAAGTCCTGAAATAATGAGGTTTGGAGGCGTTCCTATAAGGGTGCAGACTCCGCCCAGACCTGAGGCGTAACTTAGAGGAATGAGCAGTTTGGAGGGGGCAATATGTAACTTCTTTGCCCAGATTTTTACAATGTTTACAAAGAGTGCTACAACCGTAGTGTTGCTAAGTACGGAACTTAATCCGGCAACCGGAAGCATAAGTCTTACAACTGCGGCAGAATAGCGCTTAGGCGTTCCAAGCAGGTGACGCACAATCCATTGCAGCACCCCTGTGTGTATCAGTCCAGCAAGAACGGCAAACAATACTCCTATTACAACTACGGAAGATGAGGAGAAGCCTCCTAAAGCCTCCTTGGTGTCAAGAACGCCGGTAAGCAGAAGAATGGCAATAACTCCCAAAAAGGCAACATCCTCTCTCAATTTTGTGAATAATAGACAGAGAAACATTGCCAGCACGGTAACTATTGTTATCCATGCTCCAAGATTCAATCCAAGTAAGATAAAATCACTCATTCAATACCTCGTTTAAACCTCTATTGCTATTTCAAAGGTACAAAAAGAACGGTGTTTTTGGGACAAATTCCTATTGGAAATTTGAGCAGATTAGTTTAACTTTGTGTGTAAATATTAACAACCTAAAAATCAACCTTATGGCAAACGCACTTCCTCAATTGGATTTTATGCAGGCAATAAAGCTTGCTATGAGCCGTTTAACGGACACTAAGGGCCGTTCACGCAGATCAGAGTTCTGGTGGGCAATGCTGGTTCTCTGTGTTGGCGGCGGTATTATTGCAGCTATTCTTAAGGGAATCCCTTACATTGGATTCTGGCTCTGGCTAATTATTTCCATAGCCACTCTGATTCTCTCCCTGCCTCTGTTGATGCGCCGTATGCATGACATTGGCAAAGGTGACGGACTTGTACAGGCATACGCAATTATTTATGCCGTTTACATTTTCGTTTACTTCCTAACCTGGTTATTCTTCCATTTAGGATGGGTATCTACTCTCATTACAGGAGTATTGACAGTTCTTGTTTGCATTGCACTGGGAGTAATAGGAATTATCCTTATTGTTTTCTGCGCTCAGGACGGAGTTCCTCAGACCAACGATTGGGGTCCATCTCCAAAATATGTTGACGGACCTGCTGCTCCTCAGAATCCTGCACAGTAAATCTTAAAAGAGGAGAAAGAAAAAGAGGATGGCTTTTGGTTAAGCCATCCTCTTTGTTTTTCAATAACTTTGTAAAAAGAAGAGTTTAGTACTCGTCCTCGTTGAAAAAGAAGTCCTCTTTGCTCGGGTAATCCGGCCACAGTTCTTCTATGCTGTCATAAACTTCCTCTTCATCCTCAATGTCATTAAGGTTCTCAATCACCTCATCCGGAGCGCCGGAACGAATGGCGTAATCAAGTAACTCACTTTTAGTTGCAGGCCATGGCGCATCCTCAAGTTTTGATGCTAATTCTAGGGTCCAATACATATCCTTTTCTTTTTTGGGGCTGCAAATATAATACTATTTTCTTTACGGCAACCAAAATTCTTCAGGAGTGTTGGTAATTGTGCAAAAATAGCGTGCAAGTGTGAATAAATAGTCTGAGAGGCGGTTCAGATAGCTCTTGCAGCTTGCCAGGTTTTTCTCAAGCTGAGGCTCCGTGGAATGGATATTTATGCTGTGACGCTCGCAGCGGCGGCACACCGTTCTTGCCACGTGGCAGATGGCTGCCTGAATAGGGGCGCCAGGAATTACAAAGGCCTTTTGAGGCGGCATCTGGCCCGTCATCTTATCTATCTCCTCCTCCAGGAAGGTGATTTCATTATCATCAAAATCTTTGAGCTTTTTGCCCGTTCCCTCTTCCGGCATTGCAAAGAAGGCGGAGAGGCACATAAGCTGCTGCTGAATGCGGAGCAGATCTTTTCGTATCTGAGTTGCAGTCTTTGTGGTATTTGCAGGGTTCTCACTCTCTGCAATAATGAGACCTATGTTGGAGATGAGTTCATCTGCATCTCCATAAGCCTCCACTCTGGGATCGTTTTTAAAGACTCTTTTACCTCCAACAAGGGATGTTGTTCCCTGGTCTCCTTTCTTTGTGTATATCTTCATATTCTATGTTTTTTGAGTGGGTTTACTTGTTTTCCAGTGTTGGGTTAGGGTTGATTTGATCACTCTCAATTTTGCCGTCCCTTAAACGTACAATTCTTCTGGCAAAGCGGGAGATATCCTCTTCATGGGTTACCAGAATTATTGTATTGCCCTGAGAGTAAATCTTTTCAAAGATGTTCATAATCTCCACGGATGTCTTGGTATCCAGGTTTCCGGTAGGCTCGTCTGCAAGTATGATGGTTGGGTTGTTTATGATGGCTCTTGCAATGGCAACTCTCTGACGCTGACCTCCTGAGAGTTCGTTTGGTTTATGATCCATTCTGTCTGCAAGACCAACAGTCTCCAACGCCTTAACAGCCATCTCTCTTCTCTCGTTTGCAGGAAGGCCGGAGTAGATAAGCGGCAGTGCCACATTCTCCAGAGCGCTGTAACGCGGAAGCAGGTTAAATGATTGAAACACAAAGCCTATCTGTTTGTTTCTAACATCCGCTAACTCACCGTCTTCCATCTGGCTCACATCCGTTCCTCCCAAAATATATCTGCCGGAAGTAGGGGTGTCCAGACATCCCAGGATGTTCATCATTGTACTCTTGCCGCTTCCGGACGGACCCATTATGGCAAGATAATCGTTCTTGTTTATGGAAAGAGAAACCCCGTCCAGCGCGTTTACCTGCTGAGTGCCAAGCTGATAAATCTTATAGAGATTCTCAATCCTTATTACTTCATTCATACCCTACTTATCCTTTGTGCTGATTTTCAATAAATTGTCTGAAGAACTCCTTGCAGGCCTCCTTTAGAGATTCCAATGCCAGAGGGGTGTTCCATTTTGAAGGATCCTCCTCACCCACAGCGTTTGACACGGTACGCAGTTCCATAAACTTGACGTACTCGTTAAGGCAGGTGTAGAAGAAAGCCGCTCCCTCCATGCTCTCTATCTGCGGATTGTACTTCTTTTTAATCTCCTCAATTACAGCCTTTTCTGCAGTAATGGTCTGTACCGTAACTCCCACCGCCTTTTTGTATGTGTTGGCAATGTCATTGAAGAAATCCGGCAGCTGAGTCATCTGTAATGTGCCGTCTTTGAAAGGGAAGAGGTTGGCATCCAGGGCGTAAGAATCAAAGAGTGTTTGGAATCCCGACGGGGTTCTGAACCCCAGGTCTCCAAAATACTCTTTCTCTATCAGTGCGGTTGTCCCGATAGGGAAGGCGTTGAGGTCGTAACTTCCTGCTATGCCAATATTTACAGCCAGTGAATAGGGGTTGCCTTCCGCCTCCGCCTCAACCAACTTTTTGGTGAGACGGTAACAGGTTGAGGTGGTGCCTATTCCGGTTAACATAAAATCTACCTGGGCCTTGCCGGCAATCTGACTCTCATGAAGTCTCAGTGCCTGAAGGGCGCAATCCAGCTCCTCTTGTTCTGCAGCACAAAATAGTAATCTCATAATCTCTTGTATTAATGAAGGTCTGAACCTATAAGTCTCATAAACTCCTCTCTGGTCTTACGGTTGTTGAGGAAAGCACCGGTGAATGCGGAGGTTGTGGTAACGGAGTTCTGCTTCTGTACACCTCTGATTTGCATACACATGTGAGCGGCCTCAATAACTACTGCAACACCCAGCGGATGGAGCGTGTTCTGTATGCAGTCTCTTATCTGAACCGTAAGACGCTCCTGAACCTGAAGACGTCTTGCAAAGGCGTCTACCACTCTTGGAATCTTGCTTAGGCCTGTGATATAGCCGTTTGGAATGTAGGCCACGTGTGCCTTTCCGTAGAAGGGAAGCAGGTGGTGCTCACACATAGAGTAGAGTTCTATATCCTTAACCAGCACAATCTGCTGATACTCTTCCTTAAACATTGCAGATTTGAGAATCTTTACCGGATCTATATCATAGCCCTGAGTAAGAAACTGCATGCTCTTGGCAACTCTCATTGGGGTCTTTATAAGCCCCTCTCTCTTTGAATCCTCTCCCAAAAGTTCCAAAATCCGTCTATAGTGGTCTGCTAACTCCTTTGTGGTTTTGGGAGTAAATATTTCCTCTTTCTTGTAAGACATATCAATCTCTCTGTTGTTCAAATCGGGCACTAAGTTAAGAATTTTAGTATATTTGTCCCAATCAGATTTTATTACTATGGAAGATGTAAAGGGCAAAGCCAAGATTCTTGTTGTAGATGACGAAGAGGATATCTGTGAAATCCTCCAGTATAATTTGGAGAAAGCCGGCTATCTGGTTAAAAGTGTGATGAGTGCGGAGGATGCACTCTCCATTATTTCAGATGAGAAATTTGATCTTCTGATGCTGGACATTATGTTGGGAGGAATCAGCGGATTAAGGTTAGCTCAACTTCTTAGGGAGGATTACAAGAGTACCATTCCAATTATCTTCGTTACCGCTCTGGATACTGAAACGGATATCCTTAAGGGCTTTAAGACAGGCGGAGACGATTACATCTCCAAGCCATTCTCCATTAACGAAGTGGTTGCCAGAGTGGGTGCCGTTCTTGCAAGATGCGGAATCCGCAAAGAGATGCCTACATCTTCTACCTCCTGGAACCGCTCTGCAGAGAGCGGTGCAGTTACTGCCGTTCCGGTTAAGGAAAACAAGAGAGAGGAACCTAACGAGTATGACTTTGGAGTTCTCTACATAAACCCTGCAGATAAGCGTGTTACGGTAGAAGGAGAGGAAGTGTTCCTTACCAAAAAGGAGATGGAGATTCTTATGCTTCTGGCCCGCAGTGCAGGTCACGTTTTCTCCAGAGAAGAGATACTGCGCCTGGTTTGGAAAGATGACGGCTATGTTCTGCAAAGAACTGTAGATGTTCATATTGCAAGACTCCGCAAGAAACTGGGCAAGGCGGGAGATCTCATTCTCAACCGCTCCGGTTACGGCTACTCTCTTGTGACCAAATAGAGGTTCGATGAAACAACTCGCTCTCAAATACAGATATCGTCTGCAGATCTATCTGTTTGTTCTGCTGGCACTTGCTGCGCTCTTCTTTGTACTTTTTCTCACGCGTCAAAGTAAGGGTTACAGCGTCTCTTCACTTCAGAGTGAATTGAAGGCGGCAATAGGAACTGTTGAGGAGCAGTTGAAACTTGCAGATAATCAGAAAGCTTTTGAGGATATTGTTTTGCCGGACAAGATAAATTTCACTCTGGCAGATACTTTGGGTAATGTCTATTATGACTCCAAGCAGAAAGAGATTTCCGTTCCGGATAATATCATCAATCTTGCAGAGGTTGTAAATGCCTCACAGGCAGGAGAGGGGAGTGCAATGAGAACATCCATCGGGGAGGAAGATGAAGAGAATCTTTACTATGCCAGAAAGACGGACAACGGTTTTATAAGAACATACGTAAAGTTCCGTACGGCAAAGCCTGCTCAGCTGGAGAAAGACAATGTTTATCTCCTTATGATTTCCATTCTGCTGGTGGCTCTAATCGGCTCATTTGTATATATTTCAGGCAGGCTGTCAAAACCCGTGAAGACCTACAGCCAACTGGTGAGCGCCATAAGAGATGACGAGAGTAAACTGAGCAATATTGAGTTTGGCCATGACGAGTTCGGCAATGTGGGAAGAGAGATTGCAGATACCTTCCGGCAACTGGAGAGGGCAAAGAAGTACAAGCAGCAGATGAGCCACAACATTGCTCACGAACTCAAGACTCCTCTTACGGGAATAAAGGCCTATCTGGAGACCATTATGCAGTCTGAGGATATGCCTGAAGATCAGATACGTAAGTTTGTGGGCAAGGCCTATACCCAGACGCTCCGTCTTACAGATTTGGTGAGCGAGGTTTCCACTCTGAACAAACTGGACGAGTCTGCGGAGCTCAAGAATGGAGATGAGAGCGTTTATCAGATTGAGGAGGTGAACATTAAGAAACTTCTCCAGGAAATCATCGGAGAGATTGGTTACAAGTTGGAGAAGAACAACATTAAATTCTCTCCCAGAATTAGCAGCCAGCTTAAGATAAACGGAAGTTATACGCTTATTTATTCTCTATTCAAGAACCTGATAGACAACTCAATAGAGCACGGCGGAAAGGATATTGAAATTACCCTTGTTGCTGGAATAGATCAGGTCTCCGGAGAGGGCGGATACAAAATCAACTTCACCTATACGGATACCGGACAGGGCGTTCCGCCTGAGGCTTTGGAGAGAATCTTTGAACGCTTCTACAGAGTGGAGGAGGGTAGAACAAGAAAGACCGGTGGTTCCGGTCTTGGTCTTGCTATTGTGAAGAATGCGGTTGCATTCCATAAAGGTACCATCAAAGCCTCTCTGCGTCCGGGCGGAGGAATTATCTTTAAGTTCTCTCTATCTTCCTTGCCTAAAGAGAGTTAGAACCAGATATCTATTCTGCCAACCTCTTCTCCTTTGGCTCCGTCCTGAACAACTACAACCTTCTTTCCCGTCTTGCTGCTCACAATTGCAGGCTCGGTTATGAAAGTATGGCTGTGCCCTCCTATTATGATGTCTATCCCTTCCGTGTTGGCTGCAATGAGTTGATCATCCGGTTTCTGCTCACGTCCTCCTTTAAATCCGCAGTGGGTGAGCAGGATAACCAGGTCACACTTCTCATCCTTGCGCAGTTTGCGGGCCAGTTTGTTTACAATCTTGTAAGGGTGGTTGTACTTGATACCTCCTGTCCTCTTGGGACTTACAAGTCCCTGAAGATTAATGCAGAGTCCTATTACGCCTATTCTCTTATCTCCTCTTTCAATTACGGTGTAAGGTTTAATTATCTCTTTCAGAGGAGTTTTGGAGACGTCATAGTTTGCATTGACGACGGTAAATTCCGCCTTGCTTAGTTTTTCTGCAAGAGCATCCACTCCGTTGTCAAACTCGTGGTTACCAAAGCAGGCGGCATCCACCTTTAGGGCGTTCATAAGCTCAATCTCCACATCTCCCTTAAAGATAGAGAAATACGGAGTTCCCTGGAAGAAGTCTCCGGCATCCAGAAGTATGACGTAAGGATTCTCCTCTCTTATCTGATTGATATACTTTTCTCTTCTGACAACTCCGCCCAAACCTTTCCATTCTCCTGAGGAGATAGGTTCAATCTGGCTGTGGGTATCATTGGTATGAAGTATCACAAGATCCTGAGCGTAAGAGGCTAAGCAGAAGAGAGCCATTGCCGTTGTAAGTAAAACTTTTCTCATCCTACTTCCTCCTGTTTACTACTTTGCAACGTTCGTCAACAAAGGTTTCTATGTTGGCGCCTCTTGCTGTAAGTCCTTCAATATAAGAGATGAAGAGATCCATCAGTTTGACATCCGTTCTGATTACCCAGTCTGCCTCCTTCATTACGTAAAGGTTGTCTCCTCCGTCTACCAGAAAATCTATGGTTGCAATGACATAGTTCTCATTATCATCTATAGGTTTTCCGTTTACGGTGCACTCCTTTACGCGGTAACCGTCTACAACCAGCCTTACTCCTGCGCTCATTGCCTGAGGATAGGTTCTGCAGAAGAACTCTATGAGTTCCTTGAGTTTACGGCCGTTTAGCTGTACGTAGGTGAGGTAGTTGTCAAAGGGAAAGATGGTGAGTATGTCATACTTGGAGACGTTGCCTTTTGGCATCTCCGTCCTCATTCCGCCAAAGTTCATAAGGGAGAAATCTACCTTCATTCCATCGGGAAAACTGACCTTTTTTGAGGTGTCTGCAAAGTTGCGGGCATACTCCAAAAAGGCGTCAGTTGCCCAGCAGGACATTGGGCCGCAAGGGGATTTTCTCTCCAATCCGGTGGGACAGAAGCCAATAGGTTCATTGAATTTGTCCACCTCAGGTTTGTACTTTGCCAGCACCTCCAGGGTTTTAAGTTTCTCACCCGGAGCGGGGTTGTATGTGGAATCCATACGCACCGTAGTCCAGGTGATTAAACTTATGGTGTGGTTGGAGAGTTCTGAGGAGGTGTAGGCAGACTTCTCTACTCTTTGAGCGGTCAACTCCGTAAAGGAGACCAAAAGAGCAAGAAGCAATACCGTTAAAACTCTTCTCATAGTTAGTCTTTTAATTTCAGCCACTTAAAGATGTCTTTCCAACCGGCCTTCTTTCCGTATGAGAGTATTCCTATTCTGTAAATCTTACTGCTTACCCATCCCATAAAGAGGAAAGTTCCAAATAACAGAGCCAGTGAGAGGAAGTATTGCCACATAGGAACTCCGTAGGCGAATCTTGCAACCATAACCATAGGGGAGGTGAATGGAATTATTGAACCCCATACCGCTATGGTAGAGTGCGGATTCTGGAAGGCGCTCAGCATAATGAAGAGGCCTATGATCAGCGGAATTGTAATTGGCAGCATAAGCGACTGCGTATCCGCCTGGTTGTCTACACAGGCTCCAACCGCCGCAAACATACTGGCATAGAGCAGATAACCCAGTATGAAGTAGAGCAGGAAGGTTACAATTATTCCTATGATGTTCATACTCTTGAGGGTGTTGAGAACCGGACCAATTACGCCCATAGGAGAGGAATCTTCACCGTTATCCGGTGCAATCTCATCAATTGCTACGGCTGCTGCATCTCCGCCCATTCCCATTGTAACGTTCTGAACCTGAGCGGCGTTATCCATCACCTTGCTTCCTCCGGTGGCCAGCGTTACTCCGGTCACAATCAGGAAGGTAAGAACAATCCACGCTGCAAACTGGGTGAGGGCAACAAGGGCAATTCCCACAATCTTGCCAATCATCAGCTGCATAGGCTTAACAGATGATACAATTACCTCAATGATTCTGTTGTTCTTCTCCTCAATTACACCCTGCATAACCATTCCGCCAAACATAAAGATGAACATATAGATAAGGAAGCTGGAGATGTAACCTATTACCATATAGGCTCCTACCTCAGTCTGCTTCTCTTCCTCCTCGTTCTCTTTTACCTGGAATGTCTTAACGCTGGATTTGTTCTCCATGTTCTTGAGAACATCGTCCAGGTTAGGAATATCGTATGATGTAAGTTTGTTTGCAGAGAGAATATCGTTTACCTCACCCTGAATCTGATTCTTAAGGGAGAGGTTAACCTGCTCGTTTGCATAGATGGCTATCTCTGCGTTATTCAATGAATCCAGCGGAGAGATTTTGAGCAGTCCGTAATAGGAGTCACTCTTTGCCAGATCCTTTCTAACATCCTCAGCAGTAGCGGGATCTATAACGGTGTAGTTGACCGTTTTGCTGTTCTCCAACTTCTCTGCTACAACTCCGCTCTCATCAGATACTGCAATGTTGTAGGTCTTGTTGTCAGATGAGAACATTGCAATAAGCATAGGCACTACAATCATCATTGCCAGGAGGACCGGAACCAAAAAAGTACCAATGATGAAGGACTTTTTCTTTACTCTCGTTGAGTATTCTCTAGATATGATAATTCCAATCTTGCTCATCTTACTTTCCTCCATGTGCTTTTCTGTAATCATCTATGCTTTGGGAAGTTGCGCCTCCGCTCTCTCCCACCAGCTTAATAAATATCTCACTCATCTTAGGCATCAGTTTCTGATATGAATTCAGATTTACCTGCTTGATGAGTGCGCCCATAACATCATTATGGGTTACACCGGGAGCGAGTTCCAAAACTGAGCGGAACTCATCCTTAACCTTCTCCGTAGAGAGGACTGTGAAGAGTCCTTCAACGTCTTTAGGTGCCTGGCTTTCAGCATCTGCTGCTGCTTCACCTGAGAAGAGAATCTCCACGCGGTTGTGTCCGTACTCGCTGCGGATTTTGTCTACGCTTCCGGAGATAACCAGCTTGGCTTTGTTAATGAGAGCAATCTCATCACAGAGTTCCTCAACGGACTCCATATTGTGAGTTGAAAGGATGATGGAACAGCCCTCATTCTTCATTCTAAGTATCTCGTCTTTAATGAGATTCACGTTTATTGGGTCAAAGCCGGAGAACGGCTCGTCCAGTATGAGAAGTTTTGGATTGTGGAGTACGGTTGTGATGAACTGAATCTTCTGAGCCATACCTTTGGAGAGCTCTTCAACCTTGCGGTTCCACCACGGTTGGATTCCAAACTTCTGAAACCATTTCATAAGTTCACGGGTAGCCTCGCCGCGAGAAAGTCCCTTAAGCATTGCAAGGTAGACGGCCTGCTCGCCCACCTTCATCTTTTTGTACAGACCTCTCTCTTCCGGGAGGTAACCAATCTTCTCAATATCATTGAGTCTCAGTTCTTTGCCATTGAAAAGCACCTGCCCCTCAGTAGGAAGGGTGATGCGGTTGATAATCCTAATCAGAGTGGTTTTGCCCGCTCCGTTAGGACCCAAAAAGCCAAAGATCTTGCCCTCAGGGATATCAAGGTTGATGTTGTCAAGAGCGGTAAAATTGCCGAACTTCTTAACCACATTAGTGCAAGTGATAAGTCCCATATTTCTTCATTTTTTCCGGTCCCAAAGGTAATAATTATTACCGTTATCCCTGCTCCTCGCTAATGATTAAAATGTCTTACATAATCCATGCTTTTATGTAAGATTCTTACAATTAAAACCCGATAATTTTCCTGTATCATGAAGAATACAACGTGACTTTCGACATAAAGACCTCTTAATCCATTGAGAATAAAATCATAGGACTGTCCTGTTGTATAGGGAGCTTTTACAATGTCATTAAAGGAATCTATAAGTGTTGAATAATATTTGTCAGCCTGTTTTTCAGACCAATTCTCAACAGTATATTCCCAGATATTTGAAAGATCCTCTAAGGCTTTAACGCTGATATCATAAGGTTCCATTGCGTTTCTCCTTTAAAGACTTTAAATGGGTTTTAGGATTGAAATCCTTAACCGTCCCACTGTTTAACCCTTCATCAATAGCTGCCTTTAGTGCAACTATTCTCTGTTCCTCAGCCTCCAACAGTCTCAACCCGGACCTAATAACCTCGCTGGCATTGTTATATCTGCCGCTCCGGATACTTGTCTGGATAAAGTCTTCAAAATGAGAGCCTAATGCTACAGATGTAGTTTTCATTATAACCGTTCTTTGCATACAAAGTTACCAATATTTAATAAATTTCAAATAGTTTTTACTCTTCAATGATGTAAGGTTTGAGCTTTTCTGCGGCTTCAGGGGAGAGGATGTTGTTACGGACAAGGTTGGATAGGGTGCAGCTGTCTTTTCCCATTGCCTCTGCAAAGAGTGCAATCCCCCGTGCGTTGTAAGCCCCAATGTAAGGGTGCCTTGCCAGGAACCTTTTATCCGCCTCAGTTAGTTTGAATCTTTTTATTCCCGATGGGTGAACAAACACCTGCCCCTTTATCCTTTCAAACTTCTCTTCATCCATTCCCCTGATTTCCAGCAGTTGCAAGGTGCTTGCAAAACTTCCCAGCCGCTCCCTCAATTCCAAAATCTTTTTGCAGAAGTAGGGCCCAATCCCCTTTACCTCAATAAGCGCCGCACTGTCCGCCTCATTCAAATCCACCTGCACCCTCCAACTCTCCTGATATCCACTCCTTTGCACTGCTTGCTTTTCCTGCCCGGCTTGCTTTGTTGGAGTTGTTTGCTCTTTGTTTTCCTCCGCTTTTGGTTTTACGTTTTCGTGCTTTGTGGGCTTGTTGTTTGGGGCAGGGGTTGGGATGGTAATGTAGGCAGCAAGGCGCTCGTACATCTCTGGGCTGACGGTGTAGATTTTGGCAAAGTCTTCCTTGCGGCGGAAGCGGCCCCCCTTCTCCCTGTAACGGATTATTGTCTGAGCCTGTTTTGGGCTGAATCCCAGCATTGTAAGGGAGTCCAACGTTACAGTGTTGGGATCAAAAGAAAACAGTTGTGCGGCTGGTCCGCGGCTCTGCTGCTCACCACTGTTGTTGTAACTTTGGCGGTTGGATGTGTTGTTGCTTGAGGCGGCCGGTTGGTTTCCCGGGTAGGCGGTGTCTGGGCTGCGGGAGCACTTGTGGATGGTGAAGGTAACTACCTGAAATGCAAGCAGAAGAAACATCATCCCTATGATGCCTCTTGCCAGCGTTGGATTGATTTCAGATTCTTTACTCTTTGAACTTTTTTCTGAAGGAGTCTTTGTTATCTTCTCTTTCTCCTCTTTCGTTTTCCAAATCTTTCTCATAATCTTTCTCTCTCCCCCCTATGATAACAACAATTTCTCCTTTTGGCTCATTCTCCGAATACCACTCAATGAGCTCTTTTAAAGTGCCTCTTTTGCACTCGTTGTGAATTTTGCTAATCTCCCTGCAGACAGCAGCTTCCCTATCCTGCCCCGCAAACTCAGCAAGCGCGGCAAGCATCTTTACAAGTCTGTACGGAGACTCGTAAATGATTGTGGTTACGGGATTTTCTGCAACCGCTTTAAGTCTTGTCTGCCTTCCTTTCTTTTGCGGAAGGAACCCCTCAAAGCAGAATCTGTCTGAAGGCAGACCTGAAACGGTAAGCGCGGGAACAAAGGCCGTGGCACCCGGAAGCGCCTCAACCTCAATGCCTTTCTCTATGCACTCTCTGGTGAGCAGGAACCCCGGGTCAGATATTCCCGGAGAGCCGGCATCTGTAATGAGAGCAGCATTTTCTCCGTTAAGAATTCTATCACAGATGGAGTCCGCCTTTTTGTGTTCGTTGAACTTGTGGTAGCTCTCCATGTGAGTGGATATCTCATAACGCTTTAGCAATAAACTGCTTGTGCGTGTATCCTCCGCATAGATGATGTCTACGCTCTTGAGCATCTCAATTGCTCTCAGCGTAATATCTCCAAGATTTCCTACGGGAGTCGGTATCAGATATAATTTGCCTGCAGCCATAAACTTTTCTATTTGCGGAATTTACGGCGGACGTGCATATAGAACCTGTAAACGGTGTCGCTCTCCTCATCCCAATTTGGATGCGTCTGCCTCATATAACTTACAATGGTCTTAAAGTTTTCAAGTTGATCTATATGCTGCATATCTCTCTCAAACTCAACGGAATTGGAATTGAAAAGCTCTCTTATAAACTCCAGGCGGTCATTGATGCCCATGCTTCCAACCAGATCCTCTACATACTCAGCCGGGTAGTCATACTCCCAATCATACCAATCCCTCTTCTTCTCCTCCTCCGGTTCTCCAACTTCCTCATCTCCACTCTCTTCCATTGCAGGCTCCTCACCGTCTACCTCCTCTTCAACCGGCTCATCCTCAACCTCATCCTCCTCAGGTCCTTCCTCTTCCTCCTTTTCAAACTCCTCTTCATCTATCGGGAATTCAACAAGGTCTTGCTCCGCACTGTCATCCGAAAGCTGTGCAAGGTGAGGGGCGGCAGGGAAGCTCTTTTCCTCAAGGGCCTCCAGGCGGCTCAGGATTAAATCTACCTTCTCGGAGAGTTCTGTGAGCTTATTTGCAATCTCGTTTAGCTTCTCTTCCATATTTTTATTAAATTTGTCTACTGTACAAAAATAGCAAAAATGTTTCTGGAAAGTGCAAAACAGTCTGGTTGGCTAGAAGTTATCTGCGGTTCTATGTTCTCCGGTAAGACGGAAGAACTCATCAGGCGTCTGAAAAGGGCAAATTTTGCCCATCAGAGGGTGCAGATTTTTAAGCCTGCCCTGGATGTGCGCTACTCTGAAACTGATGTTGTTTCTCACGATAGTAATTCAATCCAATCTATTGCAGTAGACTCTTCTCAGAACATCTTGCTCTATGCGACAGATGTGGATGTTGTGGGAATTGATGAAGTTCAGTTCTTTGACGAGGGAATTGTGGAGGTCTGCAACATCTTGGCAGATAGGGGAGTAAGAGTTATCTGCGCAGGACTGGATATGGATTATCTGGCAAAGCCGTTCGGTCCTATGCCGGCGCTTTTGGCAAGGGCTGAGCACGTTACAAAGGTTCATGCAATCTGCGTAAGGTGCGGTCAGCCGGCTCAGCACTCTCACCGTCTGCCAACAGTATCGGGAGCGGGAAAGGATGAGCAGGTTCTTCTTGGTGAGATGGATAAGTACGAGCCGCTCTGCCGTCACTGCTTCAATAAGGCCCTGAAAGAAGAGGGTAAAACCCAATAGCCCTTATTTGTTAATATAACGATAAGATAAGCAGGCGGTTACAAAGTAAACGACTACCTGTATCCAGAGGGCTGTTATCTCTTTGCTTATTAGTGCCAGGTCTGCACCGCAGCAGTTCAGTTTTACAAATCCCTGAACTCCGAATGTTGCCGGGAAGATGTAAGAGAAGTACTTCCAGAAGGAAGGGAAACTGCTTACCGGCCAGGTAAGTCCGCTTAAAAAGAGCAGTATTATGCTGAAGAAGAGGAACATTACCATACCGGTCTCACGGTTGCGGATAAAGATGGCCCAGGTTTGGGAGAAGAAGATTACTGCAAGCAGGAACGGCAGCAGGAATCTGTAAACGTCCCACGCTGAGGCGTAATGCGGAAGACCGAATAGCCGAGGTACGAACATCAGAATGTATGTTCCAATGATTGCATAGATAAAGAAGTATGCGGTTCCCTGTCCTATTATATATCTGTAAACCTTCTTCTTAGAAGGATCCTCCTCCGTACTTAGTTTTCTGTTTTTATTCTCTTCTCTTCTGGTTCCGGTCATCATACCTATTGCAAGGAAGATGAGCTGGTGGATGATAAGGACTAACACTCCCGGAACAAAGAAACTTGCAAAACCGTTTCCCGGGTTGAAGAGTATGGTCATCTTGTTAGGTACGGGTTCCACCGCAACAAGAGATTCATGTTCCGTAAGTCCTTGAGCGGAACAGCGTTGAAGGGCTATGTTCTTACCCTCATCCAGCATTACATAGTTGCAGGCCAGAGCTATGTTCTTGTAGATGAAGAAGGTGGCCATGTTAATGTATAGGGAGACGGTTGTCTGTTTTCCTGTACCTATCCTCTGAGTGAAATCTTTAGGGATGACTACAATGCCGTGAATTCTGCGCCCCTTCATCATCTGGATTGCCTCATCCATATTGACGCAGTCTATGAGCTCTATCTCCCTGGTAGCATCCAACTTACGGGTAAAGGTGCGGCTCTGGGAATCTCCGCATTCGTCTACTATTCCAACCGGAATCTGATCTACGCTCTCACCAAGATATACAACGCTGTAAAGCAGAGGATATCCGATACCAGCAATGATTAAGATAAGCAACACGCCGCTGTCTTTGAAGATGGTACGAATCTCATTCCAGGTGATCATCAACATCTGGGAGAGGGCTGTCTTAATATTTCTGAACTTAAAATCTCTCATCTTCAATCTATTTTGTAGGGTAGTTCAGTTTTATCATTGCGTTCTGAAGACGGTTCAAAACAAGGAACGGGAGCACAAGGAAGATGCACATTCCCAGCAGGTTAACCCAACATTCGCCAACACCGGAATCCAACATTGCCCACTTTACGTAAACTAGGTAGTACTGCCTGATTGGGAATATCTGAGCAAAGCCCTGCATAGGAGGAATCATCATCTCAACGGGGAAGGTCATTCCGCTCATGGAGATTCCCAGTACGGAGTAAAGTGACGCTGCACTGAGGGCGTCTCTTAGTACCGGGAAGAGTCCTATGAAGAAGATACCCACTGCGTGAGAACTCAGTACCAGAAGAGTTACCGTTATAAGCATTGTCCAAAATGGTCCCATAATAGGGTATCCGATTATCTTGTATGCCAGAACTTCAAAAGAGAAGCCCAATACCAGATAGATAAGACAGTACGGTAACAACTTGCCAACCAGAGCGTTGATGATACTACCTCCGGCGGTCTCCAAAAGTTCCGGAGTGGTTTTCATCTTCAGTTCAAATCCTATGGTAAAGACAGTCATCACAATTATGCAGAGTGAGAGGATGCCCGGCCAGAGGATGGAAATCAGATAGATGGCATAACTTGAGTAAGGGTTGCAGATGCTGTGAGTGTCTATTGTAATAGGCTGTAGTTGAGCCATTATCTGCGTCTCATCAGTTCCCTTTGCACGGAGCGTTTCTCTTCTTACGCCGGCATTGAGTACGTTGGCCATGGTGAAGAAGTTCCTGTAAGCCAGAGTTCCGGGCACCATGTAGGCCTCAGTGTAGTAGCATTGAAGTGCCGGACGTAGTCCGTTTACCGCATCTTTGTAAAGGCCATCCGGGAACTCTATAAAGCCATAGATTTCACCCTTTTGCATAGCCTCCTTTGCTTCTCTGAAAGAGGAGTAGCGGTTGACTATCTCAATTCCCTGCAGGGCGTTAATCTGTTTAATGGCGGAGCGCGAGAGGTAGGAGTTGTCCATATCCACCACGCCAACCGGAACCTTTTGAGGAAGTCCCTGGTACATCAGTGTCAGAAGGAAAACGGCACTGAAGGCTAAAACCAATATGGTGCCATACAGGTAGATAGGCCTGCTGCGCATAATCTTCTCCTCTCTGCGGAACACTTTGAGGATGCAGTTAAACATATTGGTTCTGTTGCTCATAGAGATCTTCTTACTTGATTAAAGCACTCATTCCAACTCTCAGATTTGCAATAGGCTGCAAAGGTCTGGCTCTAACCTCAAAGGTCTTTGCGTCAAACTCTCCTGAGACTTTGGTAGGTTTCCAGGTTGCGTATGAACCCATTACGTTAATGAAGTAAACTTTGGCCTTATAGGTCTGATTTCCAAGTGCCGGAATCCATACGTTTATCTCACTTCCAATGGTAATTCCATCCAACATATCTTCTCTGACGTTGAATGAGAACCATACGTCACTCATATCAGTAACCGTCATAATAGGAGCGCCCTGTCCTACAAGTTCTCCCACCTTAGGGAAGACCTCGGTTACAAGGCCGGTTACAGGAGAAACAAGGTTGATTTCATCTATGTAGGAGTTAACCTGATTTACTCCTGCATGAGCTGCATCCACCATTGCCTGAGCTGCCATACGGTCCTCTTTCTGAGCGCCGTGGCAAGCCATATCATACTGGCTCTTTGCAGCCTTTTCTGTTGCAACTGCAGCGTCATACTGAGCCTTTGCCTCATCTCTCTTCTGAGCGGAAACCACCTCCTGCTTAAAGAGGTTCTCCACTCTCTGATAAGACTTACGCGCAATCTCAACTCCAACCTGTGCCTTCTGCCACTGCTCGTATGCTCCCTGAACAAGTTCCTCTCTTGCAGAACCTGAAGCCTTTGCACGTTGTGCTTCCGCAGCTCTGCTCTGAGCTCTTGCCTGAATCATTTTTGCCTGAATCTCAGGGCTGTCCAGCATTACTACAACCTCTCCTTTCTTAACGGAATCTCCCTCGCTGTAAAGGAGTTGGGAAACTCTTCCTGGAACCTTACCTGAGACTCTGTACTCTCTGGCCTCAACTGTTCCCTGGAGAGAAATTGTTCCGGGTTTCTTTGAGGTAAGGATTCCGATTACAACCAATACAATTATCAGCAGAAGAAGTGCTGCCAATCCTATCAGCAAACTTACTGTTGATTGCTCTAACTTTTTCATGGTATAATGTCTTTATCTATTTTCTAAATTACTGATTCCTACTGCCTTCTTAAGGTACAACTCACACATTCTTACCTCAATTCCGGCATCTATCTTCTCTGAGTTTGCGCTAATCCAGGCGGTTTGTGCGGCAAGAAGATCGCTCACTGTAATAAGTCCCTCCTTGTAAGAGAGCTCTGCAAGACGCAGGTTTTCATCTGCAGCCGCAATGTTGCTCTGTGCGCTTTCCAACTTTTTGTTGGCCTCTCTTACTTTAAAGTTGGCCTGTGTAACCTGCAGGTTTATAAGCTCTTTGGTCTCCTCAATCCTATAGCCTACAATCTTCTCCTCACTCTTTGCGTTGCGCAGAGAATAGATTCTGTCTCCAAAATGGAAGATAGGAATTGTGACTGCAACTCCGGCGGAGAACATTCCTTTGAACTTGTTCTCAAAGCCGTTGAATGAGTTAGGGTTGGTTACCAGGTAGTTTGCAGAGGCGACAATATTTGGCATAAAGCGGCTTCTTGCAATGTTAACCTGGCTGTGGCTAATCTTTTCCAACTGCTCCAACTGCCTTATTTCTACACGGTTGTCTATTGCTTTTGCAATATCGTAACCTGCTTCCAATTCCTTTGCGTCTGTCTGTTGAATATCCTCGTCTGCAAGTGAATAATCTCCGTCCAAAGGAAGACCGCAAACGCGGAAGAGCGCCATCTTGGAAAGTGCAACTCCGTTGGTTGCTCTGGTGAGTGCAAGGTTGGCCTCGTTGAGTTTAACCTTAACGTTGAGTAGATCTCCCTTGGTTGCAACTCCTTCATCTACAGCAGCCTGAACGTGCTTCTCCAGAGTTGAAAGAAGTTCCGTGTACTTCTCCGCCAACTTCTTTTTGTTGATGAGAGAGACGGTTGTCCAATATGCCTGGTCTACGGAAATTATCAACTCCTCCTGCTCATTCTCCTGCTGGAGTTTTGCAATCTGCTCGCTGCTCTTTGCCATGTTGTAAAACTCTCTCACCTTACCTCCCATAAAGATAGGCTGAGTAAATCCTATACCTGCGGCAAAGATGTTATGGACATCGTAAGTAAGTTCACTCTTAGGAAGATAGGCGTATTGCTTCCAGAGAATCTTCTCCGGATTTTTCTTTGGGTCAAACGGTACGCCGTCTGCATCCAGAGGAACCGGCTGCCCTTCAATTACGGTCCACTTGTTGGTGATTTGGTCTGCCGTAAAACCGAATGAACCGTCTGCCATCTTACTGCCCACAGGAAGCAGAGCGTCCTGGCTCAGCAGAGAGATATTCTTCTGATTCCACGTGTATGAACCTACGGCCTGAAAACTCGGAAGGAACTGAGTGAAAGCCGCTTTCTTAAGGTTCTCCGCAGCGTTTATTCTCTCCTGCGCTATCTTCAGGCTCTTGCTATTATCAAGGGCAAGCGTCTCATACTCCTTCAGAGTATAGGTCTGTGCAAACGCACTGCAGAAAAATAGAGTAGCCAATGCTACAGTAATCAACCTCTTCATAATTAATCAACCTTAACCGGTTTGTTAAAATCGTTTGGTAACAACTTTGGAGTCACATTGCCGTAACTCCAGCAATCTTTGTGGCGTCCCTGGTATCCAAGCGCAGCATAATGTGCCTGGATAAGTTTCAGGTCTTCATTGGGATCATCTGAAGGCCAGAATCTTACGCCGGTATTCAATACTTTGGTTTTATAGTCCCAGCCTCCCAGATATATTGGAAGGTTGCAGGCTTTTGCTATAACCAAAAATCCCTTTTTCCACTTCTCCGTCTTCTTGCGTGTTCCCTCCGGAGCAATTGCAAGAATCATTCTATCCGCCTTTTGAAGAGCCTCAATGTTGTGCAGGGCAACGTTGGCTCCGCGGCTTCTGTCTACCGGAACAGCTCCCATTTTTCTAAGCAACCATCCCAGCGGCCAGAAGAAGAACTCCTTCTTAATCATAATGTTAGGCGTTCTTCCCAGAATGGCCATTCCGCACCAGGCTATCACAAAATCTACAACGGATGTATGAGGAACTCCAAGCATAATGCACTTGTCCTCATCAGGGGCGGCGCCTGTGGCTTTCCATCCCATCATCCTGTAAACCAGTTTAGATATCCTGTGCTTCTTTGCCATCTTACGCTACTCCTTCATCTGCCGTTCTCTCCTCCAGAACCACCTCTTCTCTCAGGTTCTGCATAATGAAATCCTGGCGGTCCGGAGTATTGTTTCCCATATAGAACTCCAACATCTGGTGAATGGAGTCATCCTTGTTTAACCTTATGGTATCCAGGCGGATATTCTCCCCGATAAACTCCTTGAACTCCTTGTCAGATATCTCTCCCAAGCCTTTGAAACGGGTCACTTCGCTCTGGCTTCCCATCTGATCTATGGCCTTGAGTTTCTCATTCTCAGAGTAGCAGTAGTGGACGTCAAAACTGTTGTCCTTTCTCTTCTTTCTCACTCTAAATAGCGGAGTCTGAAGTATATAGAGGTGACCTCTTCTTATCAGTTCCGGGAAGAACTGTATGAAGAAGGTCAGAAGCAGCATCCTGATATGCATTCCGTCCACATCCGCATCCGTTGCAATCACAACTTTATTGTAACGTAGATTGTCTATATCTTCCTCAATATCAAGGGCTGCCTGCAGCAGATTCAGCTCTTTGTTATCATTGTCATAGATAACTTTCTTGCTGCTGCCGTAGGTGTTCTTTGGTTTACCTCTAAGTGAGAAGACCGCCTGAGTATCAGAGTTGCGCGCCTTGGAAACGGTTCCGCTTGCGGAGTTACCCTCAGTGATGAAGATTGTGGTCTCCTCAGAGAGCGGGTCATTATCCGTATAGTGAATCTTGCAGTCTCTAAGTTTCTCATTATGAATCATTCCCTTCTTGCTCCTCTTGCTCTTGAGCACGGATGCAATCTCCTTTCTCTCCTTCTCTGAAGAGATAATCTTCTTCTGCATTGCATCCGCCACCAGAGGATTTTTGTGAAGGTAATTGTCCAGTTCTGATGCCAGGAAGTTCCCGATGAATGTACGGATAGGAATGCCTCCTCTCTCGTCAGTATCTGTCTTTGTGGAGTTTAGGAAGGTCTTGGTCTGATTTGCAAAGCCCGGCTCGCCAATTCTGATAGCCACCGCAGCAACTATGGACTCTCTAATATCCTTAGGATCATAGTCTTTCTTAAAGAACTCCTTTATGGTCTTTGCCGCCATCTCTCTGAAGGCGCTCAGGTGAGTTCCGCCGTGGTAGGTGTTCTGGCCGTTTACAAATGACCATATATTTTCTCCCGATTCGTTTCCGTGAGTTATAACTACCTCTATATCATCTCCTTTGAGGTGGATTGGAGGGTAGAGCGGCTGCTCTGTCATATTGTCCATTATAAGATCCAGCAATCCGTTCTTGGAGTGGTATGTGGTCTTGTTGAAATGGATTGTAAGGCCGGTGTTCAGGTAGGCGTAGTAGTGGAGCATCCTGTCTATGAACTCCAGGTTGTAACTGTAGTTCTCATAGAGAGTAGGGTCTGCGGTGTAACGGATAAGAGTTCCGTCCTTTTCCTGAGTGTTCTCCAACTCACCGCTCTCTTTAAGTTTACCCTCTTCAAAGTATGCGTAAACGCTCTTGCCGTCTCTCCAACTCTGTGCGTAAAACTTTGTAGATGTTGCATTTACGGCCTTTGCTCCCACACCGTTCAAACCTACGGATTTTCCGTATGCTGCGGAGCCGTACTTTCCGCTGGTATTTATCTCACCCATAGAGATTACCAGAGACTCCAAAGGAATACCTCTTCCGTAATCCCTTACAGATACCTCCTTGCTCTCCTCGTCCAACGTTATATCTATCACCTTGCCGTATCCCATATTGAACTCGTCCACGGCGTTATCTACAATCTCCTTAAAGAGAACATAAATTCCGTCATCAGGTGCGCTGCCGTCTCCGAGCTTTCCCAAATACATTCCCGGTCTTTTCCTTAAGTGGTCCGCCCATTCAAGGTGTTGGATGTCTTCCTTGCTGTAATCGCTCTTATTCACTTCTTTGCTCATGTTCTACTATAGGCACTATTGCCTAACCTGCAAATTTACAAAATGGACTTTTTCTTTCAAAAAATATGCAAAAAGAGGCCCGGCCCAACTTCAAGTTGGGTCAACTCTGATACAGTTTTGGTCTTTTTGGGAACTGCTATTTCATTTTAGCAAGAGCCTCTCTGAGGTTCTTGAGGGCGGTAGAAGGGTCATTGTAGATACAAGGGCCGGTTGCGCAGCCACCCTCGCAGGCCATTACCTCCACAAAAGGGGTAGGGGCCTTTCCGGTTGCAGCGTATGCGCGCAGAAGGGCTACGTTTTTCTTATCGAGATTAGCAATGGCGGTAGCATTAACCTGCTCGTCCTTCAAAATATACTTCACCGCTCCAATCACTCCGCCGCTCTGGGCAAAGCCATGGGCCTCCTTGTAAGACTGCACCTCCGGTACAAATGACTCCACCTTTTCAAAGTCTATGTGAAGACCTGCAAAGACACTTCCTATCTCCTCAAAGGTGAGGGCAATGTCTGTGTTAGGGTTGTCTCTTACCTCCTTCTTCTTGGCAAGGCAAGGGCCAATGAAGACAACCTTTGCGTTAGGGTGTTTCTTCTTGGCTATGAGGGCGGTATAGAACATCGGGGAGCCTGTGGTGGAGACGTGCTCGGCCATCTGAGGTATGTGCTTGCGTACAAGTTCTATCCAGGAAGGGCAGCAACTGGTTGTCATAAAGGATTTTCCCTCCTTTATTCTCTCCATAAGTTCCTCTGCCTCTCTTGATGTTGTCTCCATAGCACCCTGGGCTACTTCTATAACGTCCTTGAATCCAAGGGATTTGATTGCTCCGTAAACTTTCTCTGTTGGCACTCCCTTAAACTGGGAGAGGATTGCAGGTGCCACAATTGCCACCATCTCAGTTCCGTTCTTAAGCCCCTGCAGCACGTCAAAGATCTGTGAAACCTCAAATATGGCTCCGAACGGGCAGGCGTTAATACACTTACCGCAGTAGATGCACTTGGATTTGTCTATGTGCTCCACTCCGCTCTCGTCTTTGCTTATGGCCTTAACCGGGCAGACCTCTTCACAAGGTACAGGTATATAGACAATTGCGTGATAAGGGCAACTCTGGTAGCACTTTCCGCAACTGATGCACAGATCGTGATTAATCTCAGCCTTACCCTCACTGTTAAACTGTATGGCATCCTTAGGGCAGTTCATATAGCACATACGGGCTACACATCCGCGGCAGAGGTTTGTGATTTCGTAGTTTGTCTTTACGCAAGAGGAGCAGGCCTCATCCACAACGCACATCAGGTGATCCTTGCTGTGAGGGTCGTTTCTCTCCAGGGCGGTCTTGGCAAACCAGGAGAGCGGGGTGAGTTCATCCTTCTCGTCACTCATCTCAAAGCCCATAAGAGGAAGGCTCTTGTATCTCCAGATTGCCCTCTCTTTGTGAACGCAGCAGCGTCCCATAACATTCTTACCCTTAGGACTTAACTTAATAGGCAGACGGTCTATCTCAGAGACCAGCCTATCCTCGCTCCACATCTCTACAAGTTTGGCCAGAAGTTCCTGGCGCACAATCATCACGTTATTATAAAATGCCATATATCAACAGATAAAATAGAATAAACAAAAATACCTCTCGGCGCACAAATGTAGCAATTGACTACCTGAATACAAAATAAACCGCCCCAATCAGTAAACAGAAAGCAATCAGGTGGTTATAGTTGAAACTCTGGGTACGGAAGAATATCAGCGCAAAGATTACGAACACTGCAATTGATATAACCTCCTGAATCACCTTCAGTTGCACAAGCGTGAAGGGGCCTCCCAACTCCTTGAATCCAATCCTGTTTGCCGGTATCATAAACCAGTATTCAATAAATGCTATTCCCCAGCTGATCAGCACAATACCCGCCAATCCCCAACTCGGAAGCAATGTATTTGTTTTAAACTTCAACTGACCGTACCAGGCCAACGTCATAAAAGTGTTGGAAACCACCAACAACAAAATAGTAAGCAACGCCCTGCTCATACTCCTTAAAAAGTCTCTTTAAACAATTTTCAAAAAAACGCTGCAAAAATAAACTTTAACTTCAAAAAAGCATAAGAGGTACCCTCTTTTGTAACAAATACAAAACAGCTTATTGAATTGCGATGTGGTCTATGACGGATAAGGCCTTATTGCTGATGCCTATGTGGCAGAAGAGGCCAAACTCTTCATTGACGTCATAGAAGAATCTGGTGTACTCGGGAACCTTCTTTAAATCTATCGAGAAGAGGGTGTACTTTGGAGAGAGGTTCTCTATCTTCTTTTGAACGGCCTGTCTGAAGAGATCCTTTGCAAGTCTTGTGATGTCCTCTTTTGAGGCTCTTTGCTCTATCAGATACAGTCTTGGATTTGGATATTTGTACACAGGGTTGCCGTTAAAAGTTCTTAACCCGTTCTCCAAAATTGACTGTTCATTAAGAACAGGTGAGATGTGGTAAAGAACGTCATTCTCTTTTCTGACGGTCTCTGTAATATCTTCTTGTTCAATTGGTTCAAACCTCAGGCTGAACCATGTTTTTCCATCTAAAGAGAGAGTGTTTTTTGCTTTCTGGCTCAAGAAGAAATTATGCTGAGCCATGCTCTCAATGATTATCTCTTCATTCTCTTTGAAAGAGGCAATAAGAAGAGCAACGCTAATCTTGTGATAACTCTCAACTATCTGAAACTGATAGATGTCATCTATAGGAAATACTTTTGTGATATCTCTTTTGGCTTCCTCTGCATCTGCCTTATAGCCAGATGGTTCGCCAAGAAAACTCCCGTCTTCCAGTCTGACTAATCTGCTGTCACAACCGGCATTGACAATGTATGCTGCGTATGAAACGTAGTTTCTCTCAAGAATATCTTTAGGTATTCTCCTAAGATCAAAGATGTCATCGTATGACGGATTCGTTTTCATTTTCATACCGTTTGTGGCAACAAAGGTAAGAAGAAAACGATGAGAAGCAATAAATTTTTATTACTTATCCTTGGCCTTGAGACTTAGGGGTTTGGCCCTTTATAGCAGGGGAGATGTTAAGATCTCTTCTAAATTCACGATATCGATTTTCTTTTTGACATTTTTCTAAAATAATGATTTGTCCCTCTTCAATTTTCATCCAAAACCGTTCAGCTTTTTGGGGCCACTTATCTGGCAATACTACTTCTGCTCCCTCTCTAAATCCACTGAAAGACCACAACGCTTTTTCCGGCTTATAGTCAGAGTGTGGTGAATAGTACTGCATTCCTATCCAGTCCTCAAGTTTTATTTTCAAATCTTCCGGAATATCCAGGATGAATCTTACCCTGCCGTTCTGATCGCAGACCTGAATTCCTATGTTTGTAAGAACGAATAAATTACCCATGGAATCAAAAGCCATAGGTCCCTTGAAAATGAGTTTGTTATCAATGCTGTGGAGCCAATAGAAACGTTGTGCATTTTCTCCGCAGTCAAGCCATGAACTACATACTTGCCAAAGGCAGTTTGAAAAACTGTCTTCCCAATTGTTCTTCCAACCAGAAAAGCCCAAATCCGGGAGACTGTACACTGTAAATGAAGAATCTGGATAGTTCACTTTGTAATTTATTCCAAAAACCACGTCTTCTTCATTTTTACCATAAGGAAGCCTTAGAAATGAAGAACTTGAAGGGTCTCCCTCTTCCACTCCCGGCAGACGATAACCCTTTATCTCTATGTCAATAAACTTAACCTTCCACTTATCCTTTATGTTGTCTGAAAGATTACCGTAAGGTTCGCTTTTTTCATCCTTGTAGATGTACTTGTTTAGGAAATCGTTTTTGGTGATGCCGGCTTTGATAGGGGCGGGGTAATCTGCCCAGAGCCAAATCATTACATCTTCAAAGATTTCTGATGCACGTTTAACGGAATGGCCGCCGTCACTCCAGTCATACCTGGTGTCATAGCCTGCAAAATCAAGTGCGGTGGAGAGCATCTGATTGGCCTCATACCAGTGACCGAATGTTGCATTCCAGACATCGTTGCTTCCGTCCTGCAGGAAGATTCTCAGAGGTTTAGGCTCGCTCTTGCGGACTAACATTTGTAGGTCATTACCGCCTCTCATTGAGACGAATGTGCCCACTCCGCTGAAGACTCTGCGGAAGAGTTCCGGATGAAACCAAGCCGCATTGAAGGCGGCAATTCCTCCGCTGGACAGTCCGAATATTGAACGGTCATTGGGGTTGTCTGATATCTTTATCTTAATATCCTTGCCCTCTATCACAGCTTTTCTCTCAACGAACGGAATAATCTCATTATTAAGGAACTCCGCAAACCTGCCATCTGTGTAATCAAACTCATTGGAACGGTTGTAACGTACAACTTTCCTTGCAGAGTTGTATGCCTCTGCGGTTGCCTTTGCCTTGTCTTTAGCGTAAACAACGCCGGGCTGAACAAAGATTCCAATGGTAACGGGCATCTTGCCCTCTGCAATTAGTTTGTCAAAAACCTTTGGAGCGTTGCACAGTATTCCGTCCAATCCAACATAGAGACAGGCCGGTTTGCTGCCGTCATACTGTTCAGGTACATAGACCTTTATATTCCTTTCTGTACCAGGGTAGAGCCCGAGGAGTTTATCTGACTTGTAGTTAAGAGAAATAATCTTGCCTTGTGCAAAAGCACTAATCTGAATCAGAGTGAGGATGCAAAGTGTAAAAAGAGTTCTTTTCATACGGAAATACTTTTCACGAAGGTACAAAAAAAAGACTGACCTTTCGGCCAGTCTTCTTTTAAAAGCTCTGAAGAGCTTACTTCTCAAATCTCTGGTTCAAAAGCTCCATCATCTTAATTGCAGAGAAGGAGATTCTTGTACCAGGGCCAAAGATTGCAGCAGCGCCTGCTTTGTAGAGAGCATCGTAGTCCTGAGCAGGGATAACTCCACCTGCAACAACTATAATATCCTCTCTGCCAAGCTTCTTCAGCTCATTAATAATCTGAGGAACAAGTGTCTTGTGACCTGCAGCCAAAGATGATACTCCAACAATATGGACGTCATTCTCAACTGCCTGTTTTGCAGCCTCTGCAGGGGTCTGGAAGAGTGGTCCCATATCTACGTCAAAGCCACAGTCTGCATAACCGGTAGCAACAACTTTAGCTCCGCGGTCATGACCGTCCTGTCCAAGTTTTGCAACCATAATACGAGGCTGACGACCCTCTTTCTTTGCAAACTCTGCAACCATCTTCTTAGCCTTCTCAAACTCATTGTCTTTCTTAACCTCAGATGAGTAAACACCTACATTCATACGAATCTTTGCTGTGTATCTTCCTACTACCACCTCGCAGGCATCTGAAATCTCTCCAAGAGAAGCTCTTGCCTTTGCAGCCTCAACTGCAAGTGCAAGCAGGTTGCCCTTCTTGGTCTTAACGGCCTCAGTGATAGCTGCCAGACACTGTTTAACTTTCTCGTTGTCTCTGTTCTTTCTAAGTTCCTCCAAACGAGCAACCTGCTGCTGGCGAACCTTAGTGTTGTCAATATCAAGAATCTTAATAGGATCCTCGTGCTCAAGGCGGTATTTGTTAAGACCAATGATTGTCTCCTCACCAGAGTCTATGCGAGCCTGCTTACGGGCGGCAGCCTCCTCAATTCTCAGTTTAGGAATACCGGTCTCAATAGCCTTTGCCATACCTCCAAGTTTCTCAACCTCCTGGATGTGTGCCCAAGCCTTGTGAGCCAACTCGTTAGTAAGACTCTCAATGTAGTATGAACCAGCCCAAGGGTCAATTGAACGGCATACCTGAGTCTCCTGCTGAATGTAAATCTGAGTGTTACGGGCAATACGAGCGGAGAAGTCCGTAGGCAGTGCAATAGCCTCGTCAAGAGCGTTGGTGTGCAAACTCTGAGTGTGTCCCAGTGCGGCACCCATTGCCTCAATACAAGTTCTTGCAACGTTGTTGAACGGATCCTGCTCTGTAAGAGACCAACCTGAAGTCTGGCAGTGAGTTCTAAGACTCAAGCTCTTAGGGTTCTTAGGGTTGAACTGGTTAACAATCTTTGCCCAAAGCATTCTGGCAGCTCTCATCTTTGCAATCTCCATAAAGTGGTTGGTACCAATTGCCCAGAAGAATGAGAGACGAGGAGCAAACTTATCCACCTCAATACCTGCCTTAATACCTGTTCTCAGATATTCCAAACCGTCTGCAAGCGTGTAAGCCATTTCAATATCGTTAGTTGCACCGGCCTCCTGCATGTGGTAACCGGAGATGGATATTGAATTGAACTTAGGCATGAACTGAGATGTGTAAGCGAATATATCGCCAATGATTCTCATTGAAAACTCAGGAGGGTAGATGTAAGTGTTACGAACCATGAACTCCTTAAGGATATCGTTCTGGATTGTTCCGGCCATCTCCTCAAGTTTTACTCCCTGCTCCAAACCTGCTACAATGTAGAAGGCCATAATAGGGAGAACGGCTCCGTTCATAGTCATGGAAACGGACATCTTTCCAAGAGGAATCTGGTCAAACAGAATCTTCATATCCTCTACGGAACAGATACTTACACCGGCCTTACCAACGTCACCCACAACTCTTGGGTTATCTGCGTTGTAACCTCTGTGAGTAGGGAGGTCAAATGCTACGGAAAGACCTTTCTGACCAGCAGCAAGGTTTCTTCTGTAGAATGCGTTGGACTCTTCTGCGGTGGAGAAACCTGCGTACTGACGTACAGTCCAAGGTTTCTGAACGTACATGGTGCTGTAAGGTCCTCTGAGGAAAGGCGCTACACCTGCTGCATAATGCAGATGCTCCATTCCTTCAAGGTCTTTTGCAGTATAGTTTGTCTTAACGGCAATCTTCTCTGCGGTATTCCAAAGAACCTCTTTCTTTGCCGCACCCTTAGTTGCAACAGCCTTGGTTGCAGGCTTGTATACTAGATCGTTAAATTTTGGACGCATAGTGTTTCCTCCCCTTATTTAATGAGTTTCTTTTGGTAATCCTTAAGTGTCTCAAGCACGTTGCTTCTTACACTTATGAAGTTAGTGATGCCCTTAGAAACAAGCTCGTCTTTGCAAGCAGGATCTCCCGCTACAACAACAATGGCTTTCTTTCCAATAATCTTGGCAATCTCCTGAACCTCATTCAAATACTCATCATCTGAAGAGCAAGCAACAACTATGTCCGCCTTAGCCTTCAAAGCAGCCTTGGCTCCCTCCTCAGGAGAGGAGAATCTGTTGTTGTCAACTACCTGGAATCCGGCAACAGCAAAGAAGTTGCAAGCAAACTGTGCTCTTGCTCTGCACATTGCAAGGTTTCCGTAAGTAACCATAAACGCCATTGGACGTTTAGCGGCCTTATCTGTCTTAAATCTGAGTTCCTCAAAGGCCATTGCGCCTCTGTAAACCTCAAGAGGACGTCCAACCATTCCGGCCTTCTTCTTAGGAGCGGCCTTTCTGGTAACAACCTTCTTTGTAACCTCTTTCTCAACCACTTCCGTAAAGTTAGGGAACTGGTTGGTTCCAAGGAGAGTATCTCTTCTGGTTGCAATGTTGGAATCTCTCTTGACAGAGGTCTCCTTAATTGCATCCTGAATCTTCTCTTTCTTAAATGCCTCAACGTATCCGCCCTCTTTCTCAATGGAGTTGAACAGATCCCAAGAGGTTTTAGCCACTGCATCTGTCAGTTCTTCAATGTAATATGAACCTGCTGCAGGGTCTACAACCTTGTTGAAGTGGCTCTCGTCCAAGAGAAGGCTCTGAACGTTTCTTGCAATTCTGTTGGAGAACTCGCCCGGCTTCTTGTAAGCGTGGTCAAACGGAAGAACTTCCATAGAATCTACTCCGCCAACCGCACCGCTCATAGCCTCGGTAGTATCTCTCAACATATTTACGTAAGGGTCATAAACGGTTTGGTTCCAAGCACTTGTAACTGCATGAACCTTAATCTTGCAGCTCTCCTCTTTCTTTGCTCCGTAAGCCTTAACTATGTTAGCCCACAAGAGTCTCTCTGCACGGAACTTGGCAATCTCCATAAAGTAGTTGCCGCTGATAGATACGGTGAATTTGATTCTCTTAGCAGCCTCATCTATCTTAACACCTGCCTCTGTAAGCAGGTTGAGATACTCGCTGCCCATATTCATACCGTATGCAAGTTCCTGAGTGATAGTACTTCCTGCATCGTTGAAAGCGTAAGAATAAACTCCTACAACGGTAATGTGAGGGAACTCTGCAACCATCTCAACTGCCTTAACCAGGAGTTTTGCAGCATCTGCCTTGCTGTACATTCCGGTAGCATTCAGCACTTTGAGAGGGTCATAATCAAATGAAGCCCTAACAGCGGAAGCCTTAACTTTCTGCTCTTTAACTATCGCGATGAAGTTCTTTAAAACATTAAGGTCTTTGCAACCCTTAAAGTTCACCTCAACAGCCTTAAGCTCAATATCTTTAAGCAGTGCCTTCATGTCTCCCTTGAGAACCTTCTCAGTCTCAGAGAGGTCAAAGCCCACTGCGGTAACGCCCTTCATCATGCCGTCCAAAGCAAGTGCGTTAGCCTTCTTAAAGTCATTTTTAACCAGATAATCCTGTCTGATAAGCCAGGTATTGTCATCTTTGGTGCCCCTTACGAAAGGGAACTCTCCAGCCTTTCCACCAACGTTCTTAAGACCCTTAAGATCCTCTGCACGGTAGTACGGCTGTACGGAAAATCCCTCCATTGTTCTCCATACCAGTTTCTTCTGGTAGTCGGCACCTTTCAAATCTTTCACAATAGCCTCTTCCCAAACCTCTTTGGGCACGGGAGGAAACTCAGTAAATAATTTCTCTGCCATTTTTATTTAACTGTTATTTGATAGGTGTTATTAATAATTAAATTCTTTTGTCTTAACAATTAACAAATATAACAAATTATAGATAAAAATTAAAAAATTTGGAGGTAACACTTTTTTGCATATCTTTGCACCCCGCAAAAGAAAAAGGAGGTGGTATAACAAATGATTATAGTTCCTATTAAGGACGGCGAGAACATAGAGAGAGCATTAAAGAAGTTTAAGAGAAAGTTTGAGAAGACAGGTGTCATTCGCGAGCTCAGAGGTCGTAAGACTTTTGAGAAGCCTTCCGTTAAGAAGCGCGCTCAGCTTATGAAAGCTATCTATGTAAAGCACCTTCAGACAATAGAGGAGTAATTTCCCAATTACTCACAAAATAGAAAGCAGAGAATGGATCCCATCCTCTGCTTTTCTTTTTCTATTTGATGTTAAAGCGTTTGGAGACGAAGACTTCTATAATAGTCTTATAGAAAGACGTTCTTTGTCATTATTCTTGTTGAAAAACACTAATGAAAAATCTTTATAATCATTAGAATTCGCTGGAAAGTCTATAA
>JAFZUX010000014.1 GCA_017618115.1 Bacteroidales bacterium
CAAAAGATAGTGCCATTCGTCTCTACTCAAGGTGCGCCAAGCAATACGGTATGACCCTATTACCCTGCTTAAGTTATATCCCCAATCAATACTGTTCGGCCAATTGGAGGATGTATTCCACCAGGTAGTGTCCCGATTATAGTAAGTTGAACTATTACTAGAGGAAGAATAAGGCTGGTAGGATGTTTGCCCGTTATCATATCCACTGGTAGCCCAGCCGAACAGGTCTATATCTCCGTTGTAATTCGATGCTATGTTGTTATTTGCAGCTCCTATATAATCGTACTGGTTCGCTGCGAAGTGCCACTTCTCACCTACAGAAGCGGTGGCTTTATAACACAGATTGCCTTTGGAAAAGTGTACTGTCTCGGTGGCTGAGATGGAGAAGCGTCCGTGGTCCACTTCGGTCACGCGGCCGGCACTCGCCGCGGCACGTTTAATGGTTACGCTTGCCTTTATCATCTTATTACGGGCCAAAGTAAGGCTGGTAGGAGGAGTATAACTGTAACGGAACTCGTAATTAGGGTTGAGTACACCATAAATATCATCCTCATCTTGATTGGCCTGATGGAAGCCCTTAACAGCCCCCAGGTTACTGTTGGCACGGACAAGAATGTTGATATTAGCACTTTCGATGCACCGTAATGGCACCTGAACAGTAATAGAATCTCCTATCGGGATTTCGTATTTTGATTGGGATGACGCAAAGATAGACAGTTTAACAGAACTGTTTTTGGAGTCCGCAGCATAAACCCAGCCGTCGGCGCTGTTGTTGAAATTTATAGGTTGTGATCCCCCCAAGTCGCAATTATTACTACTAAGTATCACCTCCTCTAATTTTACAGGGAATCCCGTATTGTTTTTTATAGTTAATAGAAGAGCGGCTGTAAGGTTCTTAAACTCAATGACGTGGTTTCCTGTCTTATCAAATGCCACCATGGGCAGAGAGATCTTCTGCTTGTCCTTCGAAATCTCAGTTAAATACTCTTGGGGATAGTACACCCTAGGTTTCATGCTTTGGGGATTTTCAACTTCACCACAATGATAGTAACCACGGATTGTGTCTCCCGCTATAAGCGGAGTTTCATCAGCCCCCGGCTCTATGTAAAACTTACCGCCGGATAACTTGATTGGATAATCATTACCGTTAATATTCACAACATCTCCCTCTGTCCAATTGACCGTAGTACCGGAAACTATTACTTTAGTGCCACTCTCGTTACCTTCCGTACTCAACAGGAACGCACCCTCCGGAATACCATCTACAACCTCTTCTTCAGGAGTGTTTAGCTCGCTCTTTTGGCAGCTTGTAAAGAGTGCCGCAAACGCCAGTATTACAGTAAGTAAAATAAATCTCTTTTCCATAATCCCCTCCTTTTTAAAAATTCCCCCAATCTCCAACGGTTTCTCTATCTTCCGGATTACCTAAGTTTTCAGGACTTGTACAGATGATACTTTCGGAGTTCATATTCAGAATCTCACTGTTAGGTGCCTCGTACCTCTTACCCAGGCAAGCGGCAAGGGAGTCTTCCCAGGCGGGGATGGTGATGTTTAAAGCCATTTTGATTTTGTTTTTATCCAGAACCGAATAGGCCGGGCGTTTAACTTTGCTCGGATACTCGGAGGAGAGGCACGGATTAATCTTACACTCAGTGTTTCCGGCAAGAGCGGCAATCTTTACGGCAAAGTCATACCAGGAGCAAACGCCCTCATTGCTAAAGTGATAGGTTCCCAGAAGAGAGTCTGAATCCATCGAGATGAACTTCACAATTATCTTTGCCAAATCTAAAGCGTAGGTAGGAGTTCCAACCTGATCGTTCACAACTTTGATGGCCGGTTTTGTTGCAGTAAGGTTGAGCATGGTCTTCACAAAGTTCTTTCCAAATTCGCTGTAAAGCCAAGCAGTTCTGATGATTATGCTCTTGCAGCCAACCCTCTCAACAGCCTCCTCTCCATGGAGTTTTGTTCTACCGTATGCTCCGGTTGGATTGCGTTTATCCTCTTCAGTGTATGGAGTCTTGGAGGTTCCGTCAAAGACATAATCTGTACTTATGTGAATCAGAAGAGCGTTGTTTCCCTTTGCTGCAACCGCCAGATTTTCAACTGCTTTTGCATTAATTAACTCCGCCGTGGCTTCATTGTCTTCTGCAGCATCTACATTTGTAAAGGCAGCGCAGTTAACAATAACATCAACTTTATTTTCTGCTAAAATTGTTCTAACCGCCTCAATATCTGTGATATCCAGATTCTTTGTATCTCCGTCCTGAATAATATCTGTAAAGACAAACTTGTATGGCAACCTTTTAGAGAGCAGGCGCAATTCATTGCCCAGCTGTCCATTAGCTCCGGTTACCAATATAGTTTTCATTACTCGTAGTAGTTTGTTTTGTAGTCAAACAACTCCGGTGCATCTTTAAGAAGCGGATGATGTTTATCTTTTTCAGAAAGAAGAATATCCTTTGAAGGTATCTTCCAATCTATTGCAATAGTTGGATCATTCCAGGCTACAGCTCCCTCAGACTGAGGGTTGTAGAGACGGTCACACTTATACTGGAACACCGCCTCTTTGCTGGTAACTACAAAGCCGTGAGCAAAGCCTCTTGGAATAAACATCTGACGGTGATTCTCTCCGGTGAGTTCAACGGCCACATATTTGCCAAAAGTCGGACTTCCAACTCTGATATCAACCGCAACGTCCAACACGCTGCCGCTCACCACTCTTACGAGTTTGCTCTGAGAGAATTCCCCCTTCTGGAAATGAAGACCGCGGAGCACACCGTAACTGCTCTTGCTCTCGTTGTCCTGAACAAAATCTATATGCCTTACGGCGGAGTCAAAATCTCTCTGACTCCAACTCTCAAAGAAATATCCTCTTGAATCCCCAAACACCTTTGGTTCAATCACAAAGACATCTTCAATAGCCGTTTTAATAATCTCAATCATTTAGAAAGAAAAATCATCTGCAATGCGAACAAGGTACTGTCCGTACTGGTTTTTAAGCATAGGCTTTGCAATCTCACGTATCTTATCCGGAGTAATCCAACCTTTGCGCAGAGCAATACCCTCAAGGCAGGCAACTTTTAAGCCCTGTCTTTTCTCTATGGTTTCTATATAGGCCGTTGCCTCGGCAAGAGAATCGTGAGTTCCGGTATCAAGCCAGGCAAAGCCTCTTCCAAGTGTCTGAACCTTAAGTTCTCCCGCTTTCAAAAACTCCTGGTTAACAGTGGTAATTTCAAGTTCCCCTCTTGCAGAAGGTTTGATGCTTGCGGCAACATCCACAACTTTGTTAGGGTAGAAGTAGAGACCCACAACAGCATAGTTGCTCTTTGGCTCCTTTGGTTTCTCTTCAATACTCAGACAGTTACCGTTCTTGTCAAACTCGGCAACGCCGTAACGTTCAGGATCGCTCACCCAATATCCGAATATGGTTGCCTTCTTCTCCTTCTCTGCAGACTGAACCGCATCCTTCAAAAGAGCGCTGAAGCCTGCTCCGTGGAAGATGTTGTCTCCCAGCACTAAACAAGCACAGTCATCTCCTATGAACTCCTTGCCTATGATGAAGGCCTGAGCCAGTCCGTCCGGTGACGGCTGCTCTGCGTAAGAAAAGTTTACTCCAAAGTCGGAGCCGTCTCCCATCAGTCTCTTAAATCCGGGCAGATCTTGCGGAGTGCTAATAATGAGGATATCACGTATGCCGGCCAGCATCAATACGCTTACCGGATAGTAAATCATAGGCTTGTCATAAATTGGAAGGAGCTGTTTACTTACGCCTTTTGTTATTGGGTAAAGTCTTGTGCCTGAGCCTCCTGCAAGAACGATGCCTTTCATCTTTATCTGTTTTTGTACATTGAATCGTAGTATTTCTGATAATCTCCGCTTGTTACGTTATCCATCCAAGCCTGATTCTCCAGATACCATTTCACTGTCTTTTCAATTCCCTCTTCAAACTGCAAAGATGGTTCCCAACCCAACTCTCTCTGAAGTTTTGAACTGTCTATTGCATATCTGAGGTCATGTCCCGCACGGTCTGTAACGTATGTAATAAGGTCCATATCAGCGCCTTCCGGTCTGCCCAGCAGACGGTCCACTGTATTGATTACAACCTTAATGATATCTATGTTCTTCCACTCGTTGAATCCTCCAATGTTGTAGGTCTCTGCAATCTTGCCCTTATGGAAAATCAAATCAATTGCACGTGCGTGATCCTCAACATAGAGCCAGTCTCTTACGTTCTCTCCCTTGCCGTATACTGGCAGTGGTTTGCGGTGACGTATATTGTTGATAAAGAGAGGTATCAGTTTCTCAGGGAACTGGTAAGGTCCGTAGTTGTTAGAGCAGTTTGTCACAATTGTAGGCATTCCGAATGTATCATGGAAGGCACGTACAAAGTGGTCAGAACTAGCCTTTGCTGCACTGTATGGAGAGTGAGGCTGGTACTTCAAATCTTCAGTAAAGAACTTCTCTCCGTATGCAAGATGGTGTTTGCCGCTACTTGCCTTGGTTGTGAACGGAGGCTTAATTCCTTCTGGGTTAGTCATTTCAAGTGCTCCGTAAACCTCATCCGTAGAGATATGATAGAACCTGCAACCCTCATAGTTCTTCGGCTCCCAGCAAGCCTTAGCCGCCTGAAGCATAGAGAGGGTTCCCATAACGTTTGTCTGAGCAAAAGTGAACGGATCTTTTATACTTCTGTCTACGTGGCTCTCTGCTGCAAGGTGGATTACACCGTCTACGTTCTCCTCCTTCATCAGATTCAGAACGCCCTCAAAGTCACAGATATCCATCTTCACAAACCTGTAGTTAGGCTTGTTCTCAATGTCCTTAAGGTTTGCCAGATTACCTGCATACGTAAGTTTATCCAGATTAATAATCCTATACTCAGGATACTTGTTTACGAACAGACGTACCACATGGCTTCCAATAAAGCCCGCACCGCCTGTAATGATAATAGCTCTCTTATAACTCATAATCACTTTGATTATTTCATATCTCTGCAAAGATAACTAAAATAATAAAGGGGAATATTTGGAATTTAATATTCTTATTACGTACTTTGCGTTGCGTAATATACGCAACGTAAAAGACGCAATAGCTATGGCAACTATAATTGAGAACCCTTTCATCATCTCCGGATACGAGTCTCCTAAGTACTTTTGTGACAGAGAGGCTGAGACTTCTGAGCTCTTAACCACCTTACGCAACGGCAGTAATGTGACCCTCACATCACCAAGAAGAATGGGAAAGACAGGGCTTATTCTTCATCTTTTCCATCATTTACAGAAGACCTCGCCCAAGATTACAACCATTTACATAGACCTTTTCTCCACGTCAGATATTGCGGATTTCACAAAGGCATTTGCCTCTGCCGTCCTGGGAAAATTTGATTCCAACCCGGTTAAGGTGATGAAGAAATTGGCCTCTGTTCTCAAGGGAGTACGTCCTAATATGACGGTAAATGAAGTGACCGGAGCTCCTAAAATAGGGCTTGATTTTGTACCCGGAACTGAAAACAGCAACATTGAACAGGTATTCAACTATCTAAAAAATAGCGGAAAGGAGTGCTACATAGCCTTTGATGAGTTCCAACAGATAGCCAACTACCCGGAAAAGAATCTGGAAGCTCTGCTCAGGACTTACATACAGAACATTCACAACGTACACTTTATCTTCTCCGGCAGTCAGGCACACATGTTAAATGAGATGTTCCTTTCACCAAAACGTCCATTCTATCTCAGTTCCTCTCAAAAAACAATAGGTACCATAAAGGAAGAGAAGTACTACGCCTTTGCTTCCGCCTTCTTCAACAAACAACGCCGTACCCTTTCTAAGGAAATCTTTAACCTTATCTACCAAAAATACGAAGGCCACACATGGTACATCCAAAAGATTATGAATCAGTTGTATCAGAAACAAAAGTGTGAGATAAATGAAGATTTAGTACAAGAAGTTATAGAAGAGATACTTAGAGATAATGAATACTATTATCATTCTATTCTCCGCAGCTATACCAAAGGACAAATCAATCTACTTAAGGCTATTGCCAAAGAAAAGAAGGTAAAAGAAATCACCTCCGGTGCCTTCATTAACAAATATAACCTTATTGCAACAAGCAGCATAAAGAGTGCTCTTAAGTCCCTACTCAACAATGAGATAGTCTACCGCTCAGATGACGGCTATATGATCTATGACCGCTTCTTTGGTGATTGGCTCAGCCTGCTATAGCCTTTGCTTTAACTTAAGCATTGTCATTCCCTTTTCTCGCATTAGCTATCTCCTTGTTGATTTCCTCCAGACTCATTTCCGGGAAAGCGCCGGATTCAGCTAATGTTCTGATTTTCCTATAAGCTTTGTAACCTTCAGACATAGATTCCTTTGTCTCTTTCAGAGGCAGGAGGTCTTCTGGGCTGCAACCTATTTCTTTACTGATATCTATAATGTTGCGGGCAGAGGCCTTTTCAGGATTCAATTGTCCCTGCTCGTATGCTCTTATGGTTCTGATGTTTATTCCCGTACGGGCGGATAAATCTTCTTGCGTAAGAGAAGCTCTCTTTCTGAGATACTTCATACGGTTTTGTTCTTTGTTTTTATTTAACAACTCAACTGCAAGAGCTACAGACTTTGTTATATCCGCTTCATGTAACGTGGAATACTTCTCATACAAATCTATGAAGTGGAAGCCTCTTGAATTCAGAGTTTTAAAGTCTATGTTCAAGTACCATTGAATGTATGCCATTGTGCTTCCCGCCCAATATTCAGGGCTTCCCATATTAATCATAGATTCTTTATAAGGAAGGCAATATCCTGTGCGTGAGGAAGTTTCTAAAGCAAGGTCTATTCCTGACATTCCGGCTAAATAACGAGGATTGCCATTAGATATCTGAGTATCTATTCCGCTTGCCAAAAAGCGTGCATAAAACATCTCCGGTTCCTCACCGCAGACATTAACAGCATAGTCCATCATGGATCCCATGTTGGACATCACATCATCCAGGTAATATTCTTTATAAGCGTAGGCCATCTTCTTTAATCTTATCTCTTAAAATATCAATAACATATTGTGCGTTATCTACAGGGGTTTCCTTCAACATTTGATAAAACTCTTCTCTTGCCTTATTGTCCCTGAGACTTCTTTTAGGGTAATAGAGTTGGTTTTCTGAGGGAATACTCTCTATGTATTTAATCTTTTCAAACGCTCGCTCACTCTTAATAACAAACTGTTGTCCAAGCTTTCCCAGATGCATAGCTCTATTTAGTTGTTCCAAACTTATTCCGTTATCCAAAAAGGATTTGGAAAAAGAGAAGTATGAGTCATCTGCTCTATATCCTACAATTATGTCATACCGTTTGTAATCAGGCAGAAAATTTTCAAGCAGATACTCCTTTGCTCTTTTTGCAAGTGGTGTCTTTGTTTCAAAAGTTCTATTGTCCAACAGAATTGCCAACCAGTTTAGAATATTGTAAGAAGAGGAGTTCAGATTCAAAAGTGAAAGAGATGTTGTATCTATCTCGTATTTGTTTGCAAAGCCATCACACCCCTCTGTGCTAGCCCACTCTTTTGCCAGCTCTAAACTCTTTGTGCAATAGAAACCCAAACCGTAATCATTTTTGGGATTTCCCACCCCAAACTCCGGTTTAATGATAATCTTCCCTGAACCGTGAAATATTTCAATCTTCCCCATAAATTAACATTATAATGTTATTTTATGCAAAGATATGAAAAAACTTTCTGTTTCTACAAGGGTTAGCGGAGGTAGACGAAAATGTAGTAGAGCATGAAGCCGCTGGCGATGAGCTTGAGGCCGGTACCGCACATAACGCCGAGGAAGGCACCGAGAGCGGGCTTGATGGACTGGTTGAAGTTCTTGCCGGCAAGGGCGAGTTCTGCAAGGAGGGCGCCGAGTACCGGACCAATGAGAATCCCGATTGGGGGAACAAAGAGGCCCAGCAGAAGGCCGGCCAGGGCTCCTCTTGAGGCATAGACGCTGCCGCCGGTTTTTCTTGTTACCCATGAGGGAACAATGTAGTCCATTACGGTGACAACTATCGTGATGATTAACCAGATGATCAGCATGCGGGTAGACATTGGCTCACCGTCTGAGTTGGTGCCGTTGCTAAAGATGTAGATAAGGAGCATACCTATCCAACTGATTGGAGGACCGGGGAGTACGGGAAGCACGCAACCTATGAGTCCTACAAATCCCAGAATAACAGCAAGTATGATTACAAGTGTTGTCATTTGCCGAGTACGTATTTAGGCATTTGAAGATTGCACCAGGCATCTATGAGTTCGTTGTCTTTAGACTTGTATGCCTTCTTGTATAACTCTCTGATTACAGGAAGGAAAGAGAGGCTGCACATATCCAGATATTCGCTGGAACCAACTTCTGTAGTTCCGCCCCAGGCGTAGTACATCTCTCTTGTGGTGGAGCAGATTCTGGCATATCTGCCGGAGTAAGGTTTGATATCCTTGTCTGTAAGATGGAGGTAAAACTCCAACTGTTCATCTGTGCACTCGGCCAGCTGCTCGTCTGTTGCAACCATCTTAGGATCTGCTACATAGACAGTTATACCGTCCTTAAAGATATACGGTTTGTAATAGTCCTTTTCATACATAGCTTCATATACAACTCCTCTTACGGCAAACTGCGCACCGCTCTGATATTTGATATGCTTTAAAAGAAGGTTGGTATGATAGAAACTCAGCGAGTGAACAGATTTCCAGCAGGCGGAGATTACCCAGTATGCAAGTTGCTTTGCCGTAGGCATTAAGAGATATACCCTACCCTTCTTTGGTCTGCCGGTCTTAGCATCTTTGCCTGTGTAGTAGGTGTACTCTTTAACGGGGAAGCCCTCCCAACCCGGTACGTCATAGTGAGTTGCAACATACTCCTGAGCCATGTATGCAGCCTTTAGAACGTTCTCACATCTTGCAACCAGTATATCCAAACTGTCTTTTATATAACGCTTTACCTCCTTCTCTTTAAAAGGGTTGGAGCGTTTGATCTGCTCAATCTTTTTCTTGTCCGAGTGGTTCTGGCTCTGTGCAACTTGAGGAATAAATGCCAAGAGAAATGCAAGTAGAATTATTGTTGTTGCTAAGCGTTTCATTTTCTATGTTTTTTGTTATTGGGCTTACTTGGTCTGTTGGGTGTTCTCTTCTGTTTTCATCTGGTCTTTACCCTCCTGGCTAAGGGCCTTTCTGTGCTGTTCTATACGCCTCTCTTCCTGCTCTTTACGGGCCTCCTCTTCTCTCTTCTGATTCTCCTCCTGAATCTTCTGATTAATCTCTTTTGCAAGCTCCGTTATTGTTTGATAAGAGTCCGGGAAGAAGGTCTTTGTATGAGGATAGTTAGGGAAAATGAATCCGTTCATGAATCCTCTTTGAGAGTTAATAACCGTTCTGTCCGTTACCACGCTGCGGCTTTTTGGAAGTTCATCCGCTCTCCATTTGAAATCTCTCAGACGCATCTTCTCGATTGGAAGATTATATGTAGGATGGATATCACTCTTAACGTTCTCTATGTAACGCACTCTCTCAATGGAATTGTTTGCCATTCTGGAAGTTAGAAGGCGGCACTCCTTGTGGTTCATAAGGGTTACGCTGCTGTCTTTCTCCCTTAGGAATATCATTGCCTGAACACCACCCAATGCATCAAATCTGTAGACATCATTATCCTTAAAGTAGGCAACCATCTCCGTACTCTTAATCTGGTTGAAATGGATGGAATCCTCCTCAGATATGATGAAGGCATTCTCTATTAAATTGGCCTTGTAGATGGCGTTGTTTCTGACGGAGAGTTGAATGCTGTCTGCGGTAAACTGTGTCTTCTCCTCATTCCAAAGAGCAGGGTTCTTATAGAAACGGGCAATACTGTCTATTGAGGTGTAAATGAGGGAGTCACAGACGCCTCTAAGATCACTTCTGAAGAGTTTGACATTATGGAAGACACTTATGAAGGTAATCTTTGTGGTATCCTTCTGAACTGTTATTGAATCTGTCTGAACGGCGAGAGAATCTTTATTTTTGCCTAAGAATGTTGGTTTCTGGGGGCCTTCATTAAGTTGCGTGCCCTCTGCAGGCTCCTGATCTTTAAGCGGTTGCTTTGGCTCGGGAGGTTTTACCTTTCCAATGAGTGCCTTGTTTTTCTTATAGGCTGCAAGGTACTCTTTGTTGGCTTTGTCTATCTCGATGATAGGATCTGTATCTGCCAACTTGCGCCTTTGAAGAGCGTTGGAGACCTCATTGGAATCTACCTGATACATAGGAACCATCCACATCTTAAGAGTATCTCCACCCAAAAAGAGTGTATCTCTCCTGTAGATAGGCTCTTGCGTAAGGGAATCTACACCGGTCTTCTCCTCGGAGAACATTGCGGCCGCAGCATTATCCGTAAGGTAGGCGAGGAATGGATTCTGAACCATAACACCCTTGTCTCCCATAAGAATGGAGGACTGCTCGTTGTCTCTTATCTGAACGTTGTTGTAGAGTTCTGCATTGCCGGTATTGCGGTGATAATCAATCAATCCGGCCCATAGTTCCTGATTCTGTGTGGCAATGTAGTTCTTATCCATCAGAGAGAGAGTCTCCCCTCTTACGGAATACTGAGCATTGTTGGAGTAGAGAGTATCTCTCCCCTTCCAGGCAACGGTTCTGAATCCGAAATCCGCACATTCACGGTCAGAATTATAGTCTGCAAATGAGGATCTTACAAAGATAGAATCTGAGTACATAAGCACGTTGTCCGTAAAGGAGAAGGTGCGCGTTTCAGAGACATATCTGCCCTCGTCACCCTCTACTATGTCTCCCTTTGCAGAGCGCATTGCTCCGCCGTTAAAGAAGGTGGCAATGCTGTCTTTAGTACTGTAATCCAGGAACTTGGTCTTGAGCTGATCTCCCTTTCTGTTGTAGAGTTTTACAATGGTTCCTCTGAACTGAGCAATGCCATCGTCTGCAAGATAGGTAACAATATCACTCTCCAGATAGGTGTCCTGCTGGATAATCTGAATGTGACCTATAGCCTCAATTACGTTGGCGTTTACATCCCAGGAAGCGGAGTCACAGAGAAGGTATGTGTTGTTGTGAAGAAAACGGGCGGGACCCTTAACTTCTCTGAAGGGAGCCCCATCTCTGTCCACCAGTCTGACAGCCTTTGCCTCAACCAGACGAACCAGTGAATCTTTATCATTTTCAAAGGCTTGTGAAAAGCCATTTGTGACAAAGACAAGGCAAAGCAGTAATGTCAGAATGGATACTCTGCGCATAGCTATTTAACCCATCCCTTACTTTGGAACGGACAATCTCTGAACATCTCATCTATTCTGATGAAGGTGCTCTTCTGTTTCTCTTCTATAAATTTCTTGATGGCCTTCTCCTGTTCTACGGAGTGTGCAAAGTTCTGCACCGCCACAAAGTCTCTATCTACATCTGCGCGGTGTGAAGGAACTATCTCTTCCAGACGGATAATCTTGTAGATGGTGTTGCCTCTTCCCTCGTTGTCCTGAGACTCGAACGGAACGCTTATCTCACCTATCTTAAGATCCTTAATCATATTATAATCAGCAGGATTGAGCTGGTCTTTCTCAAAGTAGATAGCACCTGTATTCTCATCTACCATCTGACCTCCGTTGAGGAAGGTCTTTGGATCTTTGGAGAAGAGAAGCGCCGCTCTTTCAAAGGTGATACTGTCTATGAGTATTGCCTCTTTCAGAGAGTCCAATCTCTTAAAGCACTCCTCACGATTCTCTGAAGAAAATTTTGGTTTGAGAAGAAGATGACGAGCATTGAACATATCACCGTTCTTCTCAATCATCTGAATGAGGTGGTATCCGTCCGGTGTCTCTACAATCTGAGATATCTGCCCCTCTTTCAGACTCATAGCAGCATCCGAGAATGCAGGCCAGAACATATTTTTAGGAGCCATTCCAAGTTCTCCGCCTCTGAGTGCAGACTCTTTGTCATCTGAATAGAGAGCGGCCAGTGAGGAGAATTTCTCTCCGTTTACAACTCTCTGACGGAACTCCAGAAGTCTCTCCTTAACGTTCATAACAGCGTCTTCCTTAGCAGGATAGAGAACTATATGACGGAGACGGTACTGTGTAGAAATCTCCGGAAGAGAATCTTTGTCCACTCTCTTGTAGAATCTGCGGACCTCGCTTGGAGTAAGGTTAGGAACTGCGGAAACAATCTGACGCTGCTCCTGCTGGATAAGGTTCTGCTCTCCCAGAACTGCTCTCCAATCCTCCTTAAGACGGAAGAGTGGTTTGTGGAAATACTCCTCCACTTCTTTCTGACCTCCAAGACGATACATCACCTGGTCCACTCTGCCGGCCAACTCCGCCTCCACCATATCCGTTGATATTTGAAGTGAGTCCATCTTTGCCTGGTTGAGGAAAAGTTTCTGCTGGAGAGTGCTCTCCAAAATCTGACATCTCATCAGTTTCTCATCCTGAGTTGCGGTTCCGTTAGCCATCATAAGCTGAACCTGCTCCTCCAACTGAGAGAGATATATTGACTCATTTCCAATGAGTGCTATTGTCTTGTCTATCAGTCCGTTCTTATAAATCTGAGCATTGACCTGAGATGCACTCAGCATCAGAACCAATGAGGCTGCAACAATCGTAATCTTTCTTAAAGACATCTTTATCTGTTTTACTGTGTATCAATTAAAGTCCGCGGCTGTAGTTAGGAGCCTCACGTGTGATTGTTACATCATGAGGGTGATTCTCTCTTACACCCGCAGCTGTTATCCTTACAAACTTAGCCTTTCTAAGAGTCTCAATATCAGGCGCGCCGCAGTATCCCATTCCGGCTCTCAGTCCACCTGCCATCTGGTAGATAACCTCGTTCAGACTTCCCTTGTAAGGAACCTGTGCAACGATTCCCTCCGGCACAAGTTTCTTAACATCGTCCTCCATATCCTGGAAGTATCTGTCCTTGGAACCCTGCTGCATAGCCTCCAAAGAACCCATTCCTCTGTAAGATTTGAACTTTCTTCCGTTGAGGATGATGGTCTCTCCCGGAGACTCCTCCACACCTGCAAACAAAGACCCTGCCATAATGGTGCTTGCACCTGCGGCCAAAGCCTTTACTATATCTCCTGAGTAACGGATTCCGCCGTCTCCTATGATTGGAATGCCGGTTCCCTTAAGCGCCTTGCTTGCAAGCATAATTGCTGAAAGTTGAGGAACGCCCACTCCGGCAACAACTCTGGTTGTACAGATAGAGCCCGGTCCGATTCCCACCTTAACTCCGTCTACTCCGCACTCCGCCAGTGCTTTAGCGCCCTCTGCGGTAGCAATGTTACCTGCAACTATCTGAAGGTTCTTGAACTGTTTTCTAACCTTCTTGATGGTCTCCATAACACCCATTGAGTGACCGTGGGCGGTATCTATAACTATTGCATCAACTCCCGCCTCTGAAAGCATTTCAACTCTGTTTATAACATCTGCTGTAACGCCAACTGCAGCAGCCGTCATCAAACGGCCCATAGCATCCTTGCTTGCGTTAGGATTATCCTTAATCTTTGTAATGTCCTTGTAGGTAATAAGTCCAACCAACTCACCCTGCTTGTTTACCACCGGAAGTTTCTCAATTCTGTATTTCTGAAGCAGGCGGGTAGCCTCCTTAAGATCTGTCTTTGTGGTGGTTACCAGGTTCTCGCTGGTCATTATTGAGGAGATGGGAGTCCTCTTGTTTGAGACAAAGCGGAGGTCTCTGTTGGTAACTATTCCAATGAGTTTATTGTTCTTGTCCACAACCGGAATTCCGCCAATGTGGTTCTCCGCCATCATTCTAAGTGCGTCTGCCACAACGGCATCCGGAGAGATGGTGATTGGGTCAAAGATCATTCCGTTCTCCGCTCTCTTTACCCTTCTTACCTGGTCTGCCTGCATCTCAATAGGCATATTCTTGTGAATTACTCCTATACCTCCCTCTCTTGCAATGGCAATTGCCATATTGAAATCTGTTACCGTATCCATTGCAGCAGATACTATTGGAACCTGCAAGGTTATTTCTCTGGTGAATTTTGAAGAGATGTTTACCTCTCTTGGAAGCACTCCGGATTTAGCCGGAACAAGAAGAACGTCATCGAATGTGAGACCCTCCAGAACTATCTGGTCAAAGTCCGTTTTGTTAGTTTTCTGCTGCATGGCGGATGTTTTTGAGTTGCGTTACAATAATTTGGCGAATATACTCAATTCCGCCCAAAGCAGCAAAACCTATTTTACCCTCTCCATCCTCTCTCTGAGCATTGAGAGCAGTTCCTGATAACGGATAAGGCCCCAACTCTTCTGAAGCGGAGAGAGATAACGAGGCGGCACCTCCGAGGCAAAGCGGTCAATATAAAGACGAGGGGGCAGCCGGCGGATAAAAGCGGAGATAAAGTCCAGGTACTCATCCAGGGTGAAGTAATGGAAATCATCGGGATGAAGTTGGTACTCCTTCTCCATACGGGTTCCCTTAATTATCTGAAGTTGGTGGAATTTAACGGCGGTAAGGGGAAGAGAGGAGATTATCCCGGCCTCATCCTCCATCATCTTTAGCGTCTCCCCCGGCAGGCCGAAAATAAAGTGGGCGCACTGGGTAAGCCCCCTTTCTGCCGTCTGCTCCACCGCCCTTTTGGCGCACTCAAAGTTGTGGCCCCTCCCGATTCTTTCCAGCGTCTTGTCATAGCAACTCTCTATGCCGTACTCAATTATCACGATATGTTTCTCGGATAGTTCCGCCAGATAATCCAACTTCTGCTCGTCTACACAGTCCGGCCGGGTTCCCACCACAATGCCCTCTATATCGGGATGAGAAAGGGCCTTCTCATAGAGCTCTTTCAGCCTCTTTAAGGGGGCGTAGGTGTTGCTGTAGGGTTGGAAGTAGGCAATGTATCTTTGAGCGTGACGGTAGCGCACCTTATGAAACTCTATTCCCTCTTCAATCTGCTGGAACAGAGGCTTATCGGGAGTACAGTAGTTAGGGTGGAAGGCGTTGTTGTCACAGAAAGAACAGCCGCCCGTCCCCTTGCTTCCATCCCGATTGGGACAGGTAAAACCCGCATCCACAACCACTTTCTGAAGCCTGGCTCCGTACTTTTGTCTGAAGTAATCTACAAAGGAGTTGAATTCCATATAATGTCTCGCTCTTTGATACAAATATAGTCGTTTAATTTTTGTACATTTGTCTTGTTAACAATTATGATGATGAAAAAATATCTCTTGCTGCTCTCCGCAGCACTTCTTTGCAACGTCACTCTATTTGCTCAGGGTGCCGGTATGCTCTTTAACAAAATCAACACAGAGGTTAAAGCCAAATATGCTCCGGATTCCAGAGACAAAACTTATAACGTTTCTCTCATTGAGAAGGACGGCAAGCTTCTCTTAGTTGGCTCAACCACAGAGAAAGAGGCGGTTGAAGAACTGGTTGCAAGACTTGCAGACGGGGGCATCAACCCTCAGAACAGAATAGATCTTCTTCCTTCCAAACATCTGAAGGGCAAGACTTACGGAGTTGTTTGCATGTCTACCGCAAGTTTCAACAATGATCCCGGATTCAGCGCAGAGAGTGGTACTCAAGCACTTATGGGAATGCCCGTAAGAATTCTTGAGGAGAATGATGACTGGTACCGCTGCGTGAATATGGAGGGTTACACCGCCTGGGTTATCACCCGCAGCATTGCAGAGATGACGGAGGAGGAGTATGACGCATACCTTGCAAAACCAAAAGTTTTTGTAACAAAGAAATACTCTACGCTGTACTCTGAAAAGAATGTTAACTCCCTGCCTGTAAGTGATTTGGTATGGGGTTGCATACTTATAGACGAGGGCAAGAGCGGAAGTTGGAGAAAGGTATCCGTTACAGACGGAAGAACCGGTTACGTTCCGGCAAGTGACGTTATTGACCTCAACGTCTGGATGAAGAACGCACAGCCAACGGAGAAAAACATAATTGAGACTGCAAAGCAGTTCTGCGGATTCCCTTACGTATGGGGCGGAACCTCCGTAAAGGGAGTAGATTGCAGCGGTTTAAGCAAGAGCGCTTACTTCCTCAACGGATATGTTTTAAGAAGAGACGCTTCTCAGCAGGTTAAGACCGGAGACAGCGTAGACGTTCACAAATTTGTGGAGGGAGAATTCACAAAAGAGGCACTGGGCAACCTCCGTCCGGGAGACCTTCTCTTCTTTGGACGCAAGGCTGAGAACGGCAGAAGAGAGAGAGTTACCCACGTTGCAATCTATATGGGTGACGGTATGATTATCCACTCTTCCAACGTTGTGAGAATCAACTCATTGATTCCGGGAGAAAAGGACTACTACGCAGGAGCCAAGAGACTTCTCAAAGCCCGCCGCATAATTGGAACGGCAGACCAGGGCAAGGGTGTAATGAGCGTAGCAAAAGCAGGATTGACAAAGTAAAATCAAATAAAAACAAGTAAAAATGACCGACAGACGAACATTCCTAAAGAGCGCGGGACTTATTGGAGCGGCAGCTGCCCTTCTGAGTCCTTCACAGATTTTCGCTCGCACAAAGGGTATCTCCAAACCTAAGGGAACCAAGGAGTTGGAACTTGAGTGGTGCCCGTTCACCGCAAAGATGAAACACGTTTTCACCATCTCCAATTCATCCAGAAGTACAACCCCTATCGTACTTACCAGAATCTCATATGACGGATACATCGGATACGGTGAGGCAGCAATGCCGCCTTATCTTGGAGAGACTACCAACTCTGCAATTGATTACCTGAAGAAGGCAAGACCGGTTCTTAAGAAATTTAAGGATCCGTTTATGATTGGAGAGATTATGGCGGAGATGGATGCCATCACCACATATAACTGTGCAGCAAAGGCTTCCATAGATATCGCTCTTCATGACCTTGTAGGAAATATGATTGGTCAGCCGTGGTGGAAGATTTGGGGCTTCAACCCAAAGAACTGCCCATACAACTCATTTACGGTTGGACTGGCTTCTCACGATGAGGTTCTTCAGAAGGCAAAAGAGGCTGCAAGCGAGGGTCACCTCATTAAGGTTAAACTGGGAAGAACGGAGGAGCAGGACAAGATGATGATCAACACCATCCGTGAGGTAACAGATACCACCATCTGTATTGATGCAAACCAGGGATGGAAAGACAAGCACTATGCTCTCGATATGATTAACTGGCTGGCTACCAAGAATGTAAATATGATTGAGCAGCCTATGCCAAAACTTATGATTGAGGAAACCGGCTGGCTTACAGAGCGTTCTCCTCTTCCAATTATGGCAGATGAGGCTTGCCAGAGACTTACGGACGTAAAGAAACTCCACGGTTACTACTCAGGTATCAACATCAAACTTATGAAGTGTACCGGTTTGCATGAGGCAAGAGAGATGGTATCCCTGGCTCAGGCACTCGGTATGAAACTTATGATTGGCTGTATGACTGAGACTTCCGTTGCCATTGCAGCGGGCGCACAGATTGCTCCTGTATGCGAGTGGACGGATTTGGACGGTAACTGGCTCATTGCCAATGACTGCTTCCACTCCTCAACCGTTGAAGACGGACGCATTGTTCCTTCATCCAAACCTGGATTGGGCCTCAGCATCAATAAGGGCGTAGACCTCAAGTTTGCCGCTCAAGAAGACTAAACAGAAATTTAATTTGAATCAAATATGAGAAACTTAAGAACCATAAAGAAGGATGTAGAATTCCTTATTGGAGAGGTTGTTGACGATTGCTTTATCTACCTGGAACTCAACGCAGAGGCAGATATGGAGAAAGTTGGTGAGATTATAGGTGACGCTCTTGACCTCCAGGATGATTTGTTTGACAAGATCAACCATCGCCCTGAGGAGATTAAGGCGGACAAATACTACAGGGGAGTTTCCAAAGAGCTCGTTGAGGGTATAGATGCTCTCTATGAGCGTCTTAGCGCACTCAGCAAAAAGTAATCAGAACCTGTATCGGTTAAGACGGGCGGCAAGGTACTTCTCTTTGCCGTCCGTTATTGCGTTTAACAGGGCGTGGAATCTTGGAGAGTGATTTGGATAGACAAGGTGACAAAGCTCGTGAGCAATTACGTAATCCATTAACTCTGTGGGAAGTAACACCAGGTACATATTGAGGTTTATGTTCCTCAGAGTTGAGCAGCTGCCCCAGTTGGTGCGGTTGTTTTTTATTGCCACCCTCCTGAAACGGAAAGGGTCCTCCACTATCTCACCCTGGGAATTGCGGATCTGGACCTTGTCCCTGATGAGAAGATACATCTGTTTCGTCCTCTCAGGCAGCACCTTATGTGCAAGGGTGTTTACCTGGGAAGGGGTCATCTCAGTTGAGGTGACTACAGTGTAATTGCTATATCTCGGACACTTTCTATACATTGATTTTGCAAAAGAGGAAAAAAATCATACATTTGCACCCCCGAACCAAATCGGGAGACAAAATTAACAATAACAATTAAAATCTTAAGCAGATGGCTGAGTATTTAAATTCAGACAAAAAGCAAGAGATCTTTGGTAAGTACGGAAAGTCTAATAAAGACACTGGTTCTGCTGAAAGTCAGATTGCTTTATTTTCCTACCGTATCGCTCACCTTACCGAGCATATGAAGCGCAACAAGAAGGATCACTCCACACAGCGCGCACTTTTGATGCTTGTTGGTAAGAGACGCCGTTTCCTTGACTATCTCAAGGAGGTTGACATTGAGAGATACAGAAATATCGTTAAGGAGCTTAACCTCCGTAAATAACGGTAACCTAATAGGAAACAGAAAGGGGAATGACCAATTGGCCGTTCCCCTTTTCTTTTTCTTTTAACAACTCCTACTTTGCAGGCTCGGCTTTCGCGCGGGAGAGGCGGAGCCAGATGCGAAGACCGTTGAGGCTGTTGAGCAGGTAGAATGAGTACTTGATTACCATCACAATGGTGTAACTGTCACTCTGTGCGCTCATCAGACGGTTGGTCCAAAGCATTATGGAGAAGACGTTTACAAGGTTCCAGAGATACCACTGATCCATATATGCCCAGGACATAAGTATCTGTCCCATAAAGTTGAGCATAAGTATAAAGGCATCCAGGAAGAGTTTGGATTTGTCTATCTCCTGAATCTTACCTGCGTTAAGTTGCTGAAGGTCTACCCAATAGAGAATGCCGTAAGCAATTGCGGTTCCTGCAATCAGTATGAGAGTTACATAGATCCACTGCCTTCCGGTAAGGCGGCGTGCCTTCACCTTGGATATTTCTCCGCTCTCCTCTCTCTTTCCTGCACCTCTCTTTCTCCACTGGTAGAATCCGATGAACTGCATCGGGAGAAAATAGAAAGCGTGCTGGGCAAATTGCCCCATGTTACCGCTGTCATAGTTGGCGTAGGCCCCTATTCCCACATCCAAAAGGCCGAACAGGAAAGTCCAGATGTTGCCGTTGGCGCTCAATACGGTGTTGATTACACCCATTAAAGCGCCAACAACTACAACTATATGCTTTACGGTTAATGCTCCGGAAGAGCTGATCTTTAAGAAGTTAACAACAACAATGGCAGTTATCATCCCCACAAGGATGAACATATTGAACCAGAAGTTGAACTTCTTTTCTGTGATTTTCATCTTATTCCTCAGCTGGGGTTTCAGCGGGACGCTCACCGTTCTCCTTTCTTGGGGCACGGCTGTGATTTCCTCTCTGAGGACCTCTTGAGTTGTTAGGACGTGAAGGACGGTTTCCCTCCGGACGAGGTCTTCTCTGAGGCTCAACATAACCCTCCGGTTTTGGAAGAAGAGCCTTTACTGAAAGACGCATCTTTCCGGTCTTCTCATCAATCTCCAGAAGTTTTACATCTACCTCATCACCAACCTTGTATACATCCTCAACCTTCTCCGTCTTCTTCCAGGCAATCTCTGAGATGTGAAGGAGTCCCTCTTTGCCGGGGAGTATCTCTACGAATGCTCCGAAGTCCAGAATTGAGGTGATCTTTCCGTGGTAAACCTGACCAACCTCAGGAACTGTGGTGATACCCTTAATCCAGTTGAGAGCCTTATCCATACTCTCCTTGTTGGTTCCAAAGATATCAACGGCTCCGATGCTAGTTCCGTCTGCCTGCTTCTCCTCAGTTATGGTAACCGTTGTACCTGTCTCTTTCTGAATCTTCTGGATAACCTCACCGCCCTTACCGATAACGGCACCGATGAAATCACCAGGAATTCTGATCTGAACAATTCTTGGAGCGTAAGGCTTAAGCTCAGGACGTGGCTCGCTGATGGTCTTCATCATCTCACCCATAATGTGCTGGCGTGCCTGATTTGCCTGTGCAAGTGCCTTAGCCATAATCTCTTCTGAAAGACCGTCACACTTGATATCCATCTGGGTTGCAGTGATACCGTCTTTGGTTCCGGCAACTTTGAAGTCCATATCTCCAAGGTGATCCTCGTCTCCCAAAATATCTGAAAGGATAGCAAACTTACCATCCTGCTCAATGAGTCCCATTGCAACGCCGGCTACAGGTTTCTTAATCTGAATACCTGCATCCATAAGAGCAAGGCAACCTGCGCAAACGCTTGCCATTGAACTAGATCCGTTACTCTCAAGAATATCTGAAACAACTCTTATTGCGTAAGGATTCTCCTCTCCTGTAGGAATCATAGGCTTAAGAGCGCGCATTGCAAGGTTACCGTGACCAATCTCTCTGCGTGATGTTCCTCTTGAGGCTCTTGCCTCTCCGGTTGCAAATGAAGGGAAGTTGTAGTGAAGAACGAAAGGCTCTGTAGACTGAATGAGCACCTCGTCCATCTCCTTCATATCCAACTTAGTACCAAGAGTTACGGTAGCAAGTGACTGAGTCTCTCCTCTTGTAAAAATTGCACTTCCGTGAGCGCAAGGGAGATAATCTACCTCACACCAAATTGGACGAACCTCTGTAGTCTTTCTACCGTCCAAACGTCTGCCCTCGTTGATGATAAGATCTCTCATAGCCTTCTTCTCTACGGCTGAGTAATATCTGTTAACCATTGCTGTCTTCTCCTCTCTCTCCTCCTCCGGAATGGTCTCCATAAACTCCTCTTTCAGAGCCTCAAAGGCATCTGTACGCTCCTGCTTTGGCATAGCACTCTTTGCTATCTCATAGCAGCGGTCATAGCAGAACTTTGAGCAGGCCTCTCTAATTGCCTCATCATTAACCTCGTGGCAATAGGTTCTCTTCTCTCTCTTTCCAACAGCGTCTGTAAGTTCCTCAAGAACTGCACAGTGCTTCTTAATCTCCTGATGGGCGAACATAATGGCGCCAAGCATTACCTCCTCGCTAACCTCTTTCATCTCACCCTCAACCATCATAATGTTCTTAGCAGTAGCACCTACCATCAGTTCAAGGTCTGCATTCTCCAAAGCCTTGAAGCCCGGGTTGATGCAATACTCACCGTTGATTCTTGCAACTCTGACCTCGGAAATTGGTCCGTTGAAAGGAATATCTGAAACTGCAAGAGCAGCGGCTGCTGCAAGTCCTGCAAGTGCATCCGGCTGAGTATCAGCCTCTGCAGATATAAGATTAACCGTTACAAATACGGCTGCGTGGAAATCTTCCGGGAAGAGAGGTCTCAGTGCACGGTCAATGAGACGTGCAATAAGAATCTCATAATCACTGGCCTTTCCCTCTCTCTTCATAAATCCGCCCGGGAAACGGCCTGCTGAATAAAATTTCTCTTTGTAATCTACCTGAAGAGGGAGAAAATCAACATCCTCTTCCGCTTCCTTAGCACAAGTAACCGTGGCAAGAAGCATAGTGCCACCCATCTTTACAACGGCCGAGCCATCTGCCTGCTTGGCCAATTTTCCAGTCTCAATTTCAATTGTTCTTCCGTCTGCGAGCTGGATTGTTTTCTTAATAATATTCATAATCTCGTCTAAATGTTCTCTTTACCAGATGTTCAACGGTCTGCCGCTCATCAGCTGTTCTACCTGATGACGTACCTCCTCAAGTGTCTTTTCATCTGAGATATTGTTGAGCACCTTGTCTATCAAATTGACAACCAATTTGATATCGTTCTCCTTAAGACCTCTTGTAGTAACGGCTGGAGTACCTACTCTTATACCTGAAGTCTGGAACGGTGAGCGGGTATCAAACGGAACCATATTCTTGTTGACGGTTATATCTGCCTGAACCAGAGTGTTCTCCACTACCTTACCGGTAAGATCAGGGAACTTGGTTCTAAGGTCTATCAACATCATGTGGTTGTCTGTTCCGCCGCTTACAACCTTGTAACCTCTTGCCATAAACTCCTCTGCCATAACTACTGCGTTGCGGTGTACCTGCTCAACGTAAGTCTTGAACTCAGGCTGCAGTGCCTCAAAGAATGCAACTGCCTTTGCAGCAATACAGTGCTCAAGCGGACCGCCCTGAATACCAGGGAATACGGATGAGTTCAGAATGGCGCTCATCATCTTAACCTCTCCCTTAGGAGTCTTAATTCCCCAAGGATTTTCAAAGTCCTTACCAACGAGGATTATACCTCCGCGAGGACCTCTGAGTGTCTTATGAGTTGTGGAAGTTACTATGTGTGCATATTTAACAGGGTTCTTCAAAAGACCCTTTGCAATCAATCCTGCAGGGTGAGCCATATCTACCCAAAGAATAGCTCCTACCTTATCTGCGATGGCTCTCATTCTCTCCCAATCCCACTCTCTGGAATATGCTGATGCTCCGCCAATTATAAGTTTAGGCTTATTCTCCAGAGCCTTCTTCTCCATATCATCGTAGTCAATGAGGCCGGTCTCCTTATCCAAACCGTAAGCAACGGCGTTGTACATTTTACCTGATACGTTTACAGGGGAACCGTGAGTGAGGTGTCCTCCCATATCCAGGTTAAGACCCATAAAGGTGTCTCCCGGGTTGATGCAGGCCATCATAACGGCCATGTTTGCCTGTGCGCCTGAGTGAGGCTGTACGTTTGCATACTCTGCGTCAAAAAGCTGGCAGATACGGTCTATTGCAACCTGCTCAATCTTGTCAACTTCCTGGCAGCCACCATAATATCTGTGGCCGGGATAGCCCTCTGCATACTTGTTTGTGCATACGCTTCCCAATGCGGCTAGAACCTGATTACTTACAAAGTTCTCAGAAGCAATAAGTTCTACGCCTCTGCTCTGACGGTTCTCTTCTCTTTTTATAAGTTCGGATATCTCGAGATCTTGTTTCATATATTTAAATATTTATCATTTTTAATTTTTAAACTAAACAAAGTGAGCAAATATAGTAATTTAATTACCTTTACGGAAAATAAATTGTTATGAACAGAAAACTTCTGAACAGCGAACTGGGGAGATTGACCGTTGAGGAATTCTCCAAAAGCCGTAAGATTCCTGTTACGGTTGTCCTGGACAACGTTCGCAGCCAGTTTAACATAGGCTCAGTCTTCCGCAGCAGTGACGCTTTTGCGGTAGAGAGGGTCATTCTCTGCGGTATCTCCGCCACCCCTCCGAGCGCGGAGATTCACAAATCCGCCCTGGGAGCGGAACTCTCAATGCAGTGGAAGCACTATGATGAGAGCAAAGAAGCCATCGCGGAGCTAAAGAAAGAGGGTTATACCATTGTGAGCGTTGAGCAGACGGAGAATTCCGTGACACTTTCCGAGTTCACGCCAAAAGAGGGAGAGAGGTATGCCTTTGTTTTTGGAAATGAGGTTCACGGGGTGCAGCAGGAGGTGGTGGATATGAGTGACCTCTCTGTTGAAGTTCCACAGTTTGGAACGAAGCACTCTCTGAACGTCTCCGTATGTGTGGGAGTTGTGCTTTGGGAGGTTGTTCGCAAACTCAAAATTGTTTAAATTTGTACTAGACAAATCAATAAAAAACAATAACTATGAGACTAGAAGGAAGAAGAACCAGTTCCAACGTAGATGACCGCAGAGGTATGTCTACCGGACAGAAGGCCGGAATGGGAATTGGAGGACTTATAATCATTGGTCTGATTACCTGGATTTTAGGCGGCAACCCACTTAGCGTTCTGCAGGAAGCGGGATCAGAGGGAGGACTTCTCAGCGGCGGTACACAGACTGCACAGAACTACACCCCAACCGCTGAAGAAGAGGAACTTGCAGAGTTCTCAAAGAAGATTCTTGCAAGTACTGAGGATGTATGGAAAGAGATTTTCAGAGATCAGGTTGGAGCGGAGTACGAACCTCCTAAGATGGTTCTCTTCACCAACTCAGTTCAGACAGGATGCGGCGGTGCAACAAGTTCCGTAGGACCGTTCTATTGCTCTGCAGATAAGGCACTTTACATAGACCTATCTTTCTTCAGTTCAATGAAGCAGCAACTGGGTGCAGACGGTGAATTTGCTTACGCTTACGTTATTGCTCACGAGGTTGGACACCACGTAGAAAACCTTCTGGGTGTGCTTGGTCAGGTTCATCAGAAGATGCAGCAGGCAGACAAAACTACCGCCAACAAGTGGAGCGTAAGGCTTGAGCTTCAGGCAGATTTCCTTGCCGGAGTTTGGGGACACCATGAGAACAAAATGTTCAACTCCATAGACGAGCAGGATATTCAGAACGCCATCAACTGTTCAAAGGTGATTGGAGATGACTACCTGCAGAAGAAGGCTCAGGGCTACACAGTTCCGGATGCCTTCACTCACGGAACTTCCGCTCAGAGAGAGAGATGGCTCAAGAAGGGACTCCGCACCGGAGACCTCCGTCAGGGAGACACCTACTCTGTAAGTGAGAGCCAGTTGTAATCTTTAACCTTACATCAATGAAAAGATTTTCTATTTCTTTCTCAGCGATAGCTGTAGCCTTTCTACTGGTATTCAGCACCTCACAAGCTCCGGCACAGAGCATAGGCAACACCATTTCCGGCATTGCCAACTTTGTTGCGGGCAAGATAAAGGTAACCCAGGCACAGATTATTGGAACCTGGAAATACTCCTCTCCGGGCTGCGCCTTTACTAGCGAGAGTTTCTTTGCCGAGGCCGGAGGAAGCGTTGCCGCGGCAGAGGTAAAAGACAGACTTAAAGAGTATTACGCAATGGTGGGCGTTAATTCTTCCAACACCACCTTCACCTTTACCGCAGACAATAAGTTCAAGGCAAACATAGACGGTTTCCCTTGGAGCGGCACATACAAGTATGATCCTAAAACGGGCGCCATCAAGTTAAAAAGCCTTCTGATGACAAGTACCGCCTACATAACACGCACCACTAAAGGCATCAGTTTAAACTTTGAATCCCAGAAACTTCTGACCATCCTTCAGTCTGCGGCAGCACTCTCCGGTGATTCCAAGATTCAGACTTTAGGTAAACTTAGCAAAAACTACAAGGGCCTCCGCGTGGGCTTTGAATTGAAGAAGTAAGAGATACAAGAAACAAAAAAAAGAGAGCGGGCAGCAAAAAACTGTCCGCTCTTTTTTACTGATAATCAATATTATTCAAAGAGGTTGCAGCAACCAAAGATTTCTTCTGCCTCATCTATGAAAGGCATAGGATTGTTGTTAGATGGAGTTGAACTCTTCTGTCTCTGGTCTGTGATTGCACGTCTTACTCTCTCATAGAGGAATTTGTTATGTGCTCCGTTTAAGGTAGTTGCAGAGGTTGCGGCTGCTTTGAACTTGTTCTGCAGCATCTCCAACTGACCCAGCAGCATAGAGGAAACATCACTGTTACCGCTCTCCTCCGGAGTGTAAATAACCATCATTCCGCCGGTAGAATTTCCGTTGCCGCTGCCGGTGTACATATTGCAAAGTGTCTGAACATAAATCTTTTGCAGCAGTCTCTTATAAGCAGCCTCCTGAGGGTCTGCAGGCATTGGAGAGAATACAATGGCGTTCATATCATTGAAGTAGTTCTCAATGGTGTAAGCGCTCTTGCCGTTTGCAACCTCTGCCTTGCACATATTGTCAAGAACACGGTTATCCATAAGTTTCCCGATGGTTCCCTTGTAGATGCCGCTCATTACATCCAGTTTGTTCTTCTTGGTCTTCTTGAATATCTCATCTTTAAGCAACCACTTAGGAGTTGTAAAGAAGTGTTTCTTAAGGAAATTCAAGGCCTCCTGCTGTTTTGCCTTTGGAACAAATGTGCGGATATCGCCCGGCTCGTCTGAGAGTTTCTCCTCAGAGTAGATACCGCCGATATATTTTGCAACGTGGTTCACATATCTCTTGTACTGGCTTACAACCTGGTCATAAATGTCTGACAGATTGGTGTATGGCTCGTTAGGAGTTGCAGTCCAGGTTTCAATGTTGTTCATTATAACCTTAAGGTTGTTCATACCAACCTCATTGCTCTCCATCTGGTTAAAGCCCAGATCCTCACTCTGATAGCGAGGGTCACTAGGATCACTCTCCGTTCCGAACTTGTAGATTCCGGTAGGATCTTTCAGCTTCTCCGTAACCATCTTCTTTAAGAACTCGCTCTCAGATTTTGGATCATTGAACTGAGGATAGTATCTGTAGCCCCACTCAATAGCCCACATATCGTAAGGACCAATGCAAGGGAAAAGAAGGTTCTGAGGAATGTTGTCCTTCTCCTCTGCAAGATAGAGGAAGCGTGCGTAATCCATTATAGATGAAGCGTGTCCGTACTTCTTCAGGAACTCAACATCCTTAAGGTTCTGAACGGTGTAGATAGGACAGTTGCTGCCGGTAAAGTTGTGACGCAATCCAAGAGTGTGACCAACCTCGTGAGAAGAAACAAAGCGGATAAGCTCTCCCATAAGTTCCGTAGGGAGTTTCATGTTTCTTGCCATAGGGTCTGAAGGTGAGCACTGTACAAAGTACCAGTTTCTCAAAAGGTTCATTACGTTGTGATACCAGTTGATGTGAGTTTCAATAACCTCACCGCTTCTTGGGTCAGATACGTGAGGACCGCTTGCGTTTGCTACGTCAGACGGCTTATAAACTATAGCTGAGTGAGTTGCATCCTCCAAAGACCAGGTAGGATCCTCTTTTGGAGTAGGAGCAACCTTTGCCATAATTGCATTTTTGAAACCGGCCTTTTCAAATGCAGGCTGCCAATCGTTAACACCCTGAATCAAATAAGGCACCCACTCCTTTGGAGTAGAAGGGTCTATATATATCACGATAGGTTTCTGAGGCTCAACCAGTTCTCCGTTCAGATACTTCTGCAGATCTTCCGGTTTAGGCTCCAGACGCCAGCGTGCTACAATGGAAACTCTCTCCACTCCCTGAGGGTTCATATCAAAGTCTGTATATCTAACGGTAAAGTAACCAACTCTAGGATCTACAATACGAGCCTTCATAGGTTCCTTTGGAAGGAGAACCATAGAGGCGTTGTACTCGTAGGTTGCAGACTGTCCGTTCTCTTTGCCGTAAGTTATAACGCTCTTAAACTCAGTGTTTATAGGGAATGTCTTAATACCTGCAACGTATGAGCGGTCTTTCATAATTCCCTGCAGAGAGAAGGTACGTTTAATGTACTTGTTGTAGTGCAGAAGTGAGTTCTCCGTAAGCAGGAAGTTGGTTACGTCAATAACGTTCTCCGTCTTGTTCTCATTCTGTGCTACAATATCAAATGAAGCAACAATAGCCGCTGTATTTGAGTTCTTTACGTTCTGAGCCATCTCACCTGTAGCCCTCTCTCTAAGGAGAACCTGATGCAGGAAAATCTTGTTGCCGGGACCCTTGGAGAATCTTACCATGCTCTCTGCAACAGCGTCTCCGGCATAACCGTTGAAACTTCTGCGTGCACCCTCGGCACTCTTTGCAATTCTGGAAACCAGCTCAATATCTCTTCCAATAATGGAGTCATTGATTGTGATGTAGAACTTATCATCCTGATTATAAACGGTTGTTAAACCCTTCATAACCTTTGCATCTTTCTTAACGAATTTTTCCAGTGATTCAGGAGCCTTCTTCTTAGCCTGACCACCAGGTTGATTAGCTCCGCCCGGACCTTGCATTCCCTGAGGCGGTGTAGGAAATTCTCTGTTCTGTGCAGAGGCCTGCTCTGTGCTCAAAAACAGAACTGAGGCAATGCAAACAGCTGACAATAAGGTTGTCAGTCTCATTTTTTTGGTAGAAAACATAATAGAACGGTTATTTATAAAATTACTTTGAGACAAAATTAACGAATCTTTTCTGCATTTAATACAGGAAACCAAATAACCAGAGTGGAATACGGTTGCCGTGTCCCACTTCGGTGTCATCTACAGCAAGGAAACTGTCGGGTATATCAGCTATTTGATCGAAAGTTTTACTCTTTCCTCCTATCTCGAACAGATATTTGCCATCAACCAGGAAATCACCACATTGAGGATAGGTAATGTTGTGGTTCACTTTCAACTGGCTGAGGAAGAAGGTTTCCCTTTCATTGCCCTTATCAACGAAAGGACAGAGTACATGCATCAAGTTTGTATTACCCAAAAAGATCTTTTCAGGTTTTGTCAGGGATTTATAGTTTTTAGCCTTTGTTTTAAGAAGCCCCAATACCTGAGCCCTATCAATTGCATATAACATTCTGAGACCTAACTGATTATCTGTAGAAAGCTGCCGCCAAAGCTCAGACATATTCGGTTCAAACGGAATATGCTCACTAATAATCATAAGCAATTTCTTAACCTTCTGGAGTGTTTCAAAGGTAACTATTTCCACTGCCGGTAAGTCAGAGTCAATAACGACCAAAACTGTCTCACGCAGACGCATTGGGAAATCTTCTATAGACTCCTGATAGAAGGGATAGTATCCATGTTCAAGATATTCTTCAAATAATGGAGCAACCTTTATCTTACTGACTATCTTCATAGCCTCTTTGACATGACCTAAAAGGATTTGTTCAAGGGAAAGTGCGTTGCTGTGATATTTGTCTTCCATTTCAAGGTATTCTCGGAATGAAAGCCCATAAAGGGTATAAGTGGTCTGACGTCTAGACATATCCACTTTAGCATTGTCCATAACAAGAAGGGAACTACTGGTATAGACTATACTCAAATCCGGATAACCATCATAGATATTCTTCAGCAATGAAGACCAGCCCTCGTAACGGTGAACTTCATCCAAATACAAACGGGATATTCCGTGTCTGTAAGCCCAGTCAACCAAATCCATCAGACTATGCGTTGAGAACCATAAATCATCTAGAGAAGCATAGAGAGTCTTATCTATATTCTCGTAACTATCAAGAATGTGTTGCAGTAACATCGTTGTTTTACCAACGCCACGAGCTCCTTTGATACTGATAATCCTAGCTTTCCAGTTAATTTGGCTATACAAATATCTTTTGAATCGTAGACTTACCTTCGCAATTTTTCTGTGATAGGTATCAAATAAAGGTTGAAGATCAAGTGGTTCCATTAAAGCGTCTATTTATGTTTCACCGCAAAGTTAATATTTTTTATAGTTACAACCATAAAAAAAATAAAAATTTTATAGCCACAACCATAAACTCAATCTCTTTGTAGGCAACACACTGCGTACTGCCATAAATACCGCCTGTGGTAATACTGCATTAGTGGACGGGGACAACAACTTCTACTGGTCTAGTTCGGATAATTTTTAGAAACGGTAACGGAGGCCGAGGAGGATGAGGCCCTGTTCGCCTACGCCAATCTCTGCAAAACCTCTGAGGGTGGTTCCTACCTCTACGCCTATCATTGAGGCTTGGAAGTTGAACATCAGATCTTTATCCTTGTCTGAAGAGACGGTCTTGTCCGTATCTTTTATGTTGTTGGATGTAAAGGTCACACCTGCAGCCACTTTGGAGTAGAGACCAACTTTCTCCTTGCGCAGCCAGTTGAACTTAACGGCCGGCATAAAGGTGTAGTATGAACTTGTATAGTCTGCATACTTTTCATCTTTGTACAAAAGGTCTCTCTTCTCTGAAGTAAAAACTCCCACAGCACCTACTGCAATTACAGGAGAAACTCTGCGGAAATATTCCGCAGACATTGGACCAAAACTGAACTTGTCTTTAGTAGTAACTCCCAAGGCGGTACTTATTACATCTGAATAGAAATCTATCCATTGGGAGTTGGATGCAGCTCCGTAAGAAACGGAAAACTCATTCTTTGGGAAAGTGTTGTCAGACTGAGCATTAGCACTGTTTGCCACCATTAAGGCAACAGCGCAAAGTGAGATAAGTAAAAGCTTTTTCATCTTTAGATATTTTCCGGGGTGAGTTGTTCAACCACCCAGTCTACCGCGGCAGCGGCGGGGCCATCGGGAGCCAAAAGCTTGGCTTTGTTGTAAGATTCCAGCGCCTCTCTGAAGAGTTGCCCGCGGCAATAGAGGTTGCCCAGCAGAAACCAGGCATAATCGTTATTAGACTCCTTATCAAGGAGGGCCATAAGGCTTTGTCTCGCCTCTTCATTACGGCCCTCCCTCATAAGAGCTTCTATCTCAACTGCGGTTATTAACCGGGAGAGTATTTTCTTCTTCTCTTCCAATATCTATCGGGAGTATTATACAATACCTTGGAAGCCCATAAAGGCAAGGGCCAAAAGTCCTGCGGTTATAAGGGCTATTGGTGTACCTTTCAGCGCCTTAGGGACGTTGTTGAGTTCCATCTGCTCTCTCATTCCGGCAAAGAGAATGATTGCAACGCCAAAACCTACAGCAAGTGACATTGAGTAAACAACGCTCTCTGCAAGGTTAAGCATGTGAGGCTCAGCGCCAAATGAGAACTGCTTGGTTACCACAATAAGAGCGGCACCCAAAACGGCGCAGTTGGTTGTAATAAGAGGAAGGAAGATTCCAAGTGCCTGATAGAGTGTTGGGTTTATCTTCTTAAGGATAATCTCAACCATCTGAACCAGAGCGGCAATCACAAGTATGAAGACAATGGTCTGCATAAAGGTGATATCCATCTTCTCTCCAAACCAGGTATTGATAAGTACATAGTTCTGAATGAGATATGTAACCAGTGTTGCAAGTCCCATAACCAGAACCAGCGCAAGTGACATTCCGAATGCGGTGGAAATCTTCTTGGATACGCCCAAAAACGGACAGATTCCAAGGAACTGGCTGAGTACTACGTTATTTACGAATACGGCCGTTATTATGATAATGATATATTCCATACTCTTTCCGTTTTATGCGTTCTTTTTACCTTTAATTTTATTGAAGATAACCATCAGATAACCAAGTACCAGGAAGGCTCCCGGAGCAAGGACGAATACAAGCATTCCGTCAGATGAGGCAAACTTGTGATCGAATACTGAGAGGTTACCCAAAACTTCTCTGACGAGTCCGATGCAGGTAAGTGCAATGGTGAATCCAATTCCGATACCTATTCCGTCCAAAGCACTCTCCAAAACTGAGTGTTTGTTGGCAAAGGCCTCGGCCCTTCCAAGCACAATACAGTTAACCACAATCAGAGGGATGAAGATTCCCAGCGTCTCATAGAGAGCCGGAGTGAAGGCCTGCATAACAAACTGAACAACAGTTACAAATGCGGCAATCACAACAATATAGCAAGGGATTCTGACCTTGTCCGGAATAACGGGAGCAAGGAGAGAAATCACCATGTTGGAGCAGATCAAAACCGCCATAGTTGCAGCACCCATACCCATACCGTTCATTGCGGAGGTGGTTGTTGCAAGCGTAGGACACATACCCAAAACCAATACAAAGGTTGGGTTGTTCTTTACTATACCTTCAATTAGATATTTAAACTTACTCATAACCTTTAGTTTATTGGTTGTTAATATTATTGAATACGTTGGCGGCAATCTCCATTGCATCACAGTAAGCTCTTGAGGTGATGGTAGATGCGGTGATTGCATCTATATCTCCGCCGTCTTTTGTTACTGCAATTTTAACGGAACCGTCTACAAGATTTTTACCGTTCCACTGAGTGATGAAGTGACTTGCTCCGTCAGTAATTTTTGCACCCAGACCCGGAGTCTCGGAGTGAGAAATAACGGAAGTGTTGTAAACCTCACCGTTTGGAGTGAAGCCCACCATAATAGTGAAGGCGCCTCCAAAGCCCTTACCTGTAGTACTTTCCACAGCATAACCTACAACCTCTTCTCCCTTCTTTGCAACGTAAACCTTGTTGGTCTCGTTAGGTTTTGAAAGGTCTGCAGGAACGTTGAGAATCTCCTCTGAAGGGTTGTTGTCAAAAGTAGGAACCACCTGCTTGATAGCCTTGTTGGTTTTGTCTGCCTTTGCTATCTCGATAGGATCTTTAGTAACAGCGTAAATGACTGCTACAGCGGCGGATGCACCTAAACACACCAGCGTAAGCACAAGCGCCATGTTTCTGAGTGAAGATTTGATAGCCATTACTTTTTCTGCGCCTCCTTCGCAAATCTCTTAGGTTGAATCTTGTTCAGAAGAGGAACCGTAGAGTTCATAATAAGTATTGCAAATGAAACTCCCTCAGGGTATGCGCCGAACGCTCTTATGAGTACGGTAATTACACCGATGCCCACACCAAAGATAATCTGTCCCTTGGTTGTCATTGGGCTGGTTACGTAATCCGTAGCCATAAAGAAGGCTCCAAGCAGCAAACCTCCTGTAAGCAAGTTAAATACAGGGTCTACGAACTTTGCCGGATTGCCCAGGTAGAGCAGGCCGGAGAAGACGAAGACCGTAATAAGAATTGAGAGTGAGATGTGAGGTTTGATTACTCTTCTTATAAGCAGATAAACAAAGCCCAACAGAAGAGCAATTGCAGAGAGCTCACCGGCACTACCGCCCATTCTTGCAAACAGCATCTGAGAGTATGAAAGGTTAGGATCCTTCATAATCTCATCCATTGCAACACCCTTTGCAAGTTGCTCTTTTACAAGAGCCAGCGGAGTTGCACCGGAAGTTGCGTCCACAACATCGGGAGCGTTGCCAAAGAGGTAACCGCTTTCAGGAGCGTGGAATGCAGAACCTGTCATAAGGATAGGGAAAGAAACCAGCAGAACTACGCGGGCTACCAGAGCCGGGTTGAAGAGGTTCTGTCCCAATCCTCCAAAGGTCATCTTTGCAATTCCGATAGCAACAACGGCACCTATAAGAATAAGCCACCACGGTGAACATACCGGAAGGTTCAGAGCCAGCAGAACTCCCGTAACAATTGCGGAGAGATCACCTATTGTGCTCTTACCTTTGAAGAACAGTTTCTGGATAAGGTACTCTATTGCAACACAGGCAACTACAGAGACAGCTACCAAGTGAATTGCAGAGAGCCCGAAGAAATAGATTGATACCAGAACGGCAGGCAGAAGTGCAATTATTACATCGCCCATCAGCCTCCTGGTATTATCCTTCCCGTGAACGTGAGGAGAAGGAGATACAATCAGTTTATTCATTGTTCTTAAACTTTTAAATTTCACTAATTACCCGCCCCTATTTCTTCGGACGGCTCTTCATAATCTTCATAACTGCCGCCTTGCTCTGACGGATGGTATCCAACAGAGGAATGTATGCAGGACAACTGAATGAACAGCAGCCGCACTCAATACAGTCATAAACTTTATGTGCTTCCAACTCGTCAAACATATTGTTGCGTCCGAGTTTGTTGAGCAGATAAGGTTCAAGTCCCATAGGGCAGGCACCTACGCATTTTCCGCAACGGATACAGTTGCTCTCAGGCTTTCTCTTTGTCTGAGCCTCAGTAAGATAGAGGATAGAAGAAGTACCCTTGAGAGTAGGAGCGTCTATATTCACAATAGCCTTACCCATCATAGGACCTCCGCTAATTATCTTGGCTGCATCCTCAGGAACGCCGCCGCAATGCTCCATAATGAAACTGAGCGGAGTACCGACTCTGTGAACAAAGTTGCGCTGCTCTTGTGAGCAATCTCCGGTAACAGTCATAATTCCCTCAAAGAGAGGTTTGTTCTTCTGAACGGCCTCGTAAACTGCAAATGCGGTTCCCACATTCTGAACAACAGCACCGGTATCTACAGGAAGTCCCATTGAAGGAACCTTCTTTCCAATAACAGCGTCAATAAGCTGTTTCTCACCGCCTTGCGGATATTTCTTTTTAAGTTTTACAACCTCAACTCCTGGGTATTCCTTTGCCTTTTCCGTAAGAAGCTTTATAGCCTCAGGCTTATTCTCCTCAATACCAATGTAGCACTTGTCTACACCCAGAGCCTTCATCAGAATTGTACCTCCAATGAGCAGTTGATCCGGCTTCTCAATCATAACGCGATAGTCTGAAGTCAGATAAGGCTCACACTCTGCGCCGTTGATAATCACGCAGGTAGGAGTTGCTGTTGGAGGAGGAGAAAGTTTAACGTTGGTTGGGAAAGTAGCACCACCCAAACCAACAACTCCGCACTCCTTAATTCTTTCAACTATCTGTTTTTTATCCAGAGTAATCTCTTTAACGACGGTCTCAGATCTGTCTATTGTATCTACCCACTCATCTCCCTCAACATCAATAACTACCGCCTTACCAGGTTTGCCGGCGAGATCTTTAACCATCTCGATAGATTTAACGGTACCACTTACAGAAGAGTGGACCGGAGCGGAAACAAAGCCCGTTGCATTTGCAATCAACTGGCCCACCTTTACCTTGTCTCCGGGAGCCACGCATGGCTCTGCAGGAGCGCCAAGGTGCTGACCCATTGAGATATATACTGTCTTAGGAATAGGCAGTTTCTCTATGGCTGCATCCTTTGAGATCTTTTTGTCTGCAGGATGAACTCCTCCCATTTTGAATGTTCTCATATTCACTCTATTTATTAAGTGGAACTTCTTGTTTAACCGGGCGTGGAGGGAAATTTACCTCGTGAATTGCTCCGGTAGGACACTCGGCTGCACACTTACGGCACATACGGCACTTGGTGTAATCTATGTAAGCCAGATTGTTCTCCACCGTAATAGCCTCAAACGCACATACTTTCTGGCACTTACCGCAACCTATGCAGGCAGCCAGACAAGCCTTTCTTGCAACGGCTCCCTTATCCTGATTGCGGCAGGCAACATAGAGTCTGCGGCTCTTAGGACCTTTGTTTCTGAGCTCGATAATGCCTTTAGGACAAGCCTTTACGCAGGAACCGCAAGCGGTGCACTTCTCCTCGTCAACCTCAGGAAGTCCGGTCTGAGGATTAATCTTAATTGCATCAAATTTACAAGCAGCCTCGCAGTCTCCTCTTCCCAGACATCCAAACTTACAGTCTGTATCTCCGGAGTAGAGAGAGGCAATAGTTGAACAGGTAGCAAGGCCGTCATAAACAGTGGTCTTCTTTCTCTTATCACAAGAGCCTGAACACCTTACAACGGCAACCTGAGGTTCCTTAGCCTCTACCGTAAGACCCAGAGCCTCGGCAATTTTCTGCATGGTAGGATTACCGCCCACCGGGCAGAAGCATTTGTCCAGCCCCTCCTTTACGGCTGCCTCAGCAAAAGCTCTACAACCTGCTTTACCGCATCCGCCGCAATTTGCTCCCGGGAGTTTGGACTCAACGATATCTATCCTCGGGTCCTCCTCTACCTTGAACTTTTGGGCTACAATGTAGAGCACAATCGCCAACAACAGTCCTAGAACTGCCAGCGTGGCGATGGTAAAAATAATGGTATTAGTCATTTATTTATTTGTTAGTTGTTTCTTCCAAACCGCTGATAGAAAAGTGGAAACTGCGTCCAATCCGGCCTCGCAACAGATAGAGCACAATGAAGTATATTGCAACAGCCCCCAAAACGCTAAGTCCCACTACCAATTCACTCAGAGTCAGGCGCTGCAAATATAACAAAAAGGTTACTAAAATGATGGCCGGAAGGGCATAAACAATCCAGACCGCTTTCATGCCCATAGACTCCTCCAAATTGACGTTTACCCTGTCCCCCACTTTGTAGGTGCCGTCCGCGCGGCTTTTCTCCACGTCAATAACTTTGTTTGCCATCTCGGAGGCGCTGCAAAGCCCCTTTGCATGGCAGGCTGCACAGGCGGAGCGAGATGTAATTGAGACTTTGTAATGGCTCTCAGTCTCAGATGAAATAACTCCCTCGTGTGCAATTATTCCCTTTTTCATTTGATTTTACTGGAAAGAAGATATTTTGTCCCCGATAGTTTTGTGGCGTGTCCCTGTACCTTTCCAAACTTTAACTGTGCCTCAAAATAGAGCGGCACTTTATTTTTATCATCAGATACCCAAAGTGTCATATCCTCCTTACCGTCAAAGACATTGCCCAGTACAACCTTCACCATAAACTTCATTGTATTGAAGGTGCCTACACCCGGAATATGCTTTTTCTCTCTCCCCTTAAAGATAAAGTAGAGTGAGTAAATCTCCTTATCTACAACAAATTCCATAGGAACCTTCTCACCAACGGGAGCATTTGTGAAATCCACCGTGCGGTAGTAGTAAAAGAGCGTAAGCAGATCTTTGGTTTTCTCCGTTCCTCTTAACAGAGTATCATACGGAACTCTGTCATACTTTTGGGTGCGGCTCTTTATGGTATAGTCTGAAGGGTTGAAAGTGAGCGTGTTCTTCATTCTGTACTTTCCCTCCAGAGCCTCTCTGTGGAAGAATGAAGGACGCAAAGTCTCCTCAGAAAATTTGGTCTCCAAAGACTCTCTTACCTTAAAGAAGAGATCAAAGAAACGGTAGGTGCCGGCGGTCATAGTTACCTTGTACTCACCGTTTTCATAGAGTGTCTTAAGATTCATACTTGCCACGTCCGTAATCACTCCGCCCCAGGCGTAACTGATTACAAAATCTACGCGTTCTCCGTTCTGAAACGGATAATTGTTATTCTCCTGAGCCTTGATTGCACCCAGAGAAAAAAGCAACAATAGTGAAAGAGTAAGAATCCTTTTCATTATCTAAAGTCCTAAATGTCACTGTCGTACTCATCTTCCTGAGTAGTCTGGTAAATTTGCGGGCCGTTAATTTTGGATTCAAAAGTTATAGCACCAAAGTCTCCGCCTCTGCTGCTGCCGTAGTTGTCATTGCGGTCTACGAACTTCATCTGAGACTTGATGAACTTAAGTTCCACCTCACCCGTCGGGCCGTTACGGTGCTTTGCAATAATAATCTCCGTAATACCCTCTTCCATCATCTTTACATCTTCTATGCCGTAATACTCCGGACGGTGGATGAAGAGAACTATATCCGCATCCTGTTCAATTGCTCCGGACTCTCTAAGGTGCGTAAGCTGAGGCTTTTTCAAGCCTCCGGTAGAGGCCTCGGCAGCACGGGAGAGCTGAGCCAGTGCAATAACCGGAACATCCAACTCCTTTGCAATTGCCTTGAGTGAACGGGAAATCTCTGCAACCTCCTGCTCTCTGTTTCCCTTGAGTTCCTTGGAACCGGTCATAAGCTGGAGGTAGTCTATTATAATGATTTTCACTCCGTTGGTCTTAACCAGACGGCGGGCTTTTGCCCTAAGGTCTATGATGGAGAGTGAAGGTGTATCGTCTATGTAGATAGGAGCCTCAACCAGGCGGCGCATACTGTCATCCAACTGAACCCAGTCTGCCTGAGCCATCTTTACGCTTCCCTTAATCTTCTCTGAAGGAAGACCGGTCTCTGCAACCAGCAATCTCTCAATCAACTGAGTAGGAGCCTGTTCCAAAGAGAAGAATGCTACCGGAATGTTGAACTCCACCGCCATGTTTCTTGCCATTGTGAGCACAAAAGCGGTCTTTCCCATTCCCGGACGTCCTGCAATAATTACCAAATCTGAAGGGTGCCAGCCAAAGGTAACTTTGTCCAAAGCAACATAGCCGCTCTGAAGTCCGGTCTGTCCACCCTCCTTACTCTGAAGCTCTTCCAGGCTTTTGAGTTTGTTGGAAATGATCTCACCAATGCTCTGCTCCTTGCGGCTCATGTTCTTCTCGGAGAGGTCAAACAACTTCTGCTGCAAGCCGTTGAGAAGGTCATCCACAGGCTCGCTCTCATCGTATGATTTACGCAGAGAGTCTGTGGTGATGGAGATCATCTGCCTCTGTATATATTTATCTACAAGGATTTTAGCGTAGTAGTTAACGTGAACCGCAGCACCTATGTCTGAAGTGATTTCAGTAAGGTATTGCAATCCTCCAACCGCATCAAAGTCTCCGTTGAACTTCAGACGGTCTGCAACGGTCATCATATCTATTGGAGAGTTGGCGTTGGATAGTTGATATATGGCTTTGAAAATGAGACGGTTCTCCTGCTTGTAAAAGCACTCTTCACTCAGTGAGGTCATAAGTTCCTCCACAATATCCTGGTCCAACATCATTGCACCAAGAACGGATGCCTCTACCTCAATTGCCTGCGGAACTTTAACTCCGTGTTCCAAAGCGGATACCTCTAAGTCTATCTCGCCACCGTTTCTTCTGTCTCTCTTTGCCATAATCTAAAGTGTTAACTTGTCCAATGCACGGCGTACCGCCTCAATTCCAATCATTATCTCCTCATCAGTTATACAGAGAGGAGGAGCAATCCTAAAGGAGGTTGGTTGGAAGAGGAACCAGTCCGTCAGCACACCCTCATCGAGGAGTAAATATAGCACTTTTTCTGCAAGTTTTTCATCCTTTAGATCTACGGCAATGAGCAGTCCGGCGGCTCTTATCTCTTTTACAAGAGGATGGGATGAGAGAAGTTTTTTTATCAACAATGATTTTCTCTCCACCTCATCAATCCACTTCTCTTTTAAAAGAAGTTTCAGAGAGGCCAACGCTGCGGCGCAGCAGACCGGGTGACCTCCGAATGTTGTAATGTGTCCAAGCGGCGGATCTGTCTGCCAGGCCTTCATAAGTTCATTGGAGGTAACCATTGCTCCTAGCGGAAGACCTCCGCCCAGCGCCTTTGCAAGTGTAAGAATATCAGGAGTTACGCCATACTTTTCAAAGGCGAACATCTTACCCGTACGGCCAAACCCCGTCTGAATCTCATCAAAGATAAGCAGCGCACCGGTTTGGTTACAACGCTCTCTGAGAGCCTCCAAAAATCCACCCTGAGGAATCTGAACTCCCCCCTCTCCCTGCACCGGTTCTATTATTACGGCGGCTGTCTCATCCGTTATAACATTCAGAGAATCAATATCGTTGAAAGTGATATGTTCAACCAGAGGAAGAAGCGGACGGAAGGCGTTTTTAAACTTCTCACTGCTCATCAGACTCATAGCACCCTGAGTACTACCGTGATAGCAGTTGCGGCAGGAGACTAATCCTCTTCTGCCGGTTACTCTCTTAGCCAACTTTATAGCAGCCTCGTTGGCCTCGCTTCCGCTGTTAACGTAATAGACGCTTTGAAGATTGCTCGGAAGGATAGATGCAAGAAGTTGTGCGTGAAGAACTTGCGGAGACTCAATCATCTCTCCGTAAACCATCAGGTGAGCATAATTTTCCATCTGCTCCTTAACGGCATCTATCACCTCCCTCCTTCCGTGACCTACGTTACTTACAGATACTCCGGAGATAAAATCCAGATATCTCTTTGTATCCGAGTACAAAAAAACACCCTCCGCCTTCACTATGCTTAAACCTAGTGGGGAAGAGGATGTCTGTCCTACGTGTTTGAAGAAGAGATCCCTCAGAATATAGGGTTCTTGCTTCATAACAGTTACTTCTTCTTTGCAGCTTTCTTAACTGTCTTTGTCTCTTCAACCGGCTGAGACTCTTCATCCTGGAACTTTGAACTTACCAGGATTCTGCCGCAGTACTCGCAAACTACAATCTTTCTACTCTCGTCAATATCCAACTGTCTCTGAGGAGGTATCTTGTTGAAGCAACCGCCGCAAGCACCTCTAACTACGGTAACTACGGCCATCTTATTGCGAACGTTTCCGCGTACTTTCTGGTATGCGGCCAACATTCTTGGATCTATCTGCTCCTGATATGTCTTGCTCTCCGCCTCCAAAGACTCAACCTCTTTCTGAGTCTCCTTATCTATATTCTCAAGCTCAACCTGTCTTGCCTCAAGGTCTGCCTGACGTCCCTTAAGTTCCTCACCTACAAGGGCCAACTCCTCCTTCTTGGTAACCAGATTTTTGGTTCCCTCGTTTGCTCTCTTCTCTGCAAGCTGACTCTCCAACTCCTGGAACTCTATCTCTTTGGAAATAGACTCAAACTCACGGTTGTTGCGTACGTTGTTACGCTGCTGCTCGTACTTCTTGATTGTAGCACGGCACTCTTCCATCTCGTGTTTCTTGTCAGAAATGAACTGCTCTATCTCCTTGATTTCTTTCTGAATAGAAGCCTGCTTAGTCTTAAGACCGGCTACCTCGTCCTCCAAATCCTGAACCTCCAAAGGAAGCTCTCCTCTTAGCATGTGAATGCTGTCTATCTTGGAATCTGTCTGCTGAAGCTTGTAAAGGAGATTAAGTTTTCTCTCCATCTCCATTGCGTCCGCATTCTTTGTGGAGATCTGTAAAGAGGTAAAGGTCTCACCGCCAACTGCAGGTGTTGCTTTTGTTTTCTTTGTTGCCATAAATCAATAATAAAATATCGGGCTTAAATCTGCCTCGCTCAAATGGAGTGCAAATGTAGGAAAATTTTTCTTAACAAGCTCTTCAAGAACTTTGATTGCAGCAAGTTCGCTGAAGTGATGCCCCACGTCCACAACCATAAAACCCTCCGGGCAGTAGAAGTGATGGTGTGTAACATCTCCTGTAACAAGCACTTGCGCCCCCTTCTGAAGTGCGTCACCTATTGAACCCTGTCCGCCGCCGCTGCTTACCGCCACTCTGCTTATTTTCTTCCCGATAGGTTTTGAGCACCTTACCACAGGCGCACCGAAGGCTCTTTTAACTTTTGAAAGGAAACTCTTTGGCTCCATAGGAGTTTTCAGGTTTCCCACACAGCCGAACCCTCCCTCTACTAAAGGCTCAATATCTGAAAGTGAGAGCTTTAGAGCCATCTGACAATTCAGTCCTCCCTTTGCCTTATCCAGCGGAGTATGTGAAGAGTAAACTGTGATTCCCTTCTTAATGGCCAGCATAATGGCCTCACTACGAGGATCTCCCTTAAGAATATTTAGGCAGGGATCGTGAACAATGAGAGGATGGTGGGTGATTATCATATCGCATCCCTTGCTAACCGCCTCACGCACAACATCTAAGGTGCAGTTAAGAGCTATAAGGGCCTTGCTCACTTTTGCATTGGGATCACCTACGGTAAAGCCGCTGTTATCCCACTCCTCCTGGGTTGAAAGCGGTGCAAATTTCTCCACGGCGGAGGCGATATCGCGAGCCGTGATGCTAGTTCTCTTCCTCTCCATCTTCCAAATCTGTTAGAATATCAAATTCATCATCGGGAGTCTCGTCATTCTCGTCCGTTACGGCCAACAGCTTGGCTCTTATCTGTTTAAGACGTCCGATCACCTCCAGGCGCTTGTCTTCTCCGGTGGCATTCTGCTTCATTCTCAGCTTTGCACCGTCCAGTGTCATTCCCAAGTCCTTCACAAAGTGGTGAATGAGTTTGAAGTTCTCCACGTCCTTAGCCGTAAAGAGCCTGTTACCCTTTTTGTTACGCACCGGTTTTATAAAGGAGGAAAAGGTGTCTGACCAGAACCTGACCAGAGAGGTGTTCTCAGAGAGAAGTTGTGAAACCTCTCCAATTGTATAGTATAATTTCTGACCTTCTTCCATACCCTGCAAAAATAGTCAAGAGAGAAGATTAATCCAAAGACTGACCGGAATTTTCACTAATGTGGATGGCGCGGCTGTACTCTGCCGGTTGGAGGGAGCCAAAGAAGTATCCCGATGGATTAAGGTGCCTTTGCCCCAGTATCACCTCATAATGGAGGTGCGGAGTGAGGGATCTTCCGGTGCTTCCCACGGTTGCAATCCTCTGGGAAACCCTCACGGTATCATTTACCTTTACAAGTATCTCGTCCAGGTGGGCATACTTTGTCCGGTATCCATTCAGGTGGTTGATAATCAAGACTCTACCCTCATTTTTGTCCTCGTATGTGGAGGCCTTCTCAACCACGCCGTCTCCCGCCGCCAGGACCATATCTCCTATCTCTCCGTGAATGTCAAGCCCCGGATGCCAGACTACGCTCTTAAGGAACGGGTTCACCTTCTTGCCCATTGAGGCGCCCAATTTGTTCAGATGGAAATTCTCCACCGGAACAACTGAAGGAATGTTACGGGCGCTGGAGCCCAGGTAGGCAAGATTGCCCTTAATGGAATCTATGCAGAATTGAACCTCCGAGGCCAAAGCGGTAGCCCTCTCAATGGAAATCTCCTCTCCGCTCTCCTCGTCATAAAGGGTCTCCAGAGGCTGCGCACCGAATATCATTCTGTAAATTTCTCCGTCACGCGCCTGCAGAACTTTAATTGAACTGTCTACGGAGGTGTAGTTTAACTCTATGGAATCCAGAATTTTAGCCCGTATTCGGTTAGCCTTCAGCAGTTGAGCGTCCTTTCCAAAATAGAGTATGTTGGCAAGCAGTATGTAATAGATTACGGTAAGCGGTATGCTGGCCAGAATATATTTCAATATTTTCTTATTCTTCTCTCTCATACTACTTTCCGCTTATAAGTCTGTCATACTCCTCCGGAGTCATATTGCTGTCAAAGTAAATAAGTGGGTTAACCTTATAACCCATATACTCAACCTCGTAGTGGAGGTGAGGTCCGGTACTCTTTCCGGTGGAGCCCATAAGACCAATCTTATCTCCGCGCTTAACAAAGTCTCCCTCATGAACAAGGGTGGCCTTAAGGTGAGCGTAACGGCTCTTGTATCCGAATCCGTGGTTGATTACAATCTCATTTCCGTAACCGGTAAACTTAATATCCACCTTCTCAACCTTTCCGTCTCCGGTAGCGTAGATTGGTTCTCCCGGCTTTCCCGCCAAATCCACTCCGGTATGTCCCTTAATATATCCGGTCATAGGGTCGTTGCGGTAGCCGAAACGGCTGGTGAGGGTTATGTGATTAAGGTAGAGAGGCGGAATGGAGGGCACGCAAAGAGCAATCTTTCCAAAACTCTCCGCCACGGGGTCCAACTCGTTGTAGCTCTTTTGTTGCCTCTCTATAAGGCTGTTGAGATTATCTATCGTGAGATAGTCGTATGCGGGAAAGGCTACCGTATCCATTCCAAAAGAGGGGCGGTAGATGTTGTTGTCTCGCTGGCTGAGTTCCTGCAGAGCGGAGTAGGCACGCTCCATTTTGTCTCCGGCAAGGGCCTGGCGGGCATCCAGCAAAGCGCTGCGCTGCTCTAGTTGAATGCGGCGGGGAGTCTTAAAGCCAAAGACCTCCGTATAGAGAAGGTAATAGAGCACAAAGGCGGCAAGGCTCAATAAAAAGAGCCTGAAACCCTTGCCTAACATCTTCTGCAACGAGAGTTTATATCTCAACCTCTCCCAACTTAACATTTCTTTTACTATTTTTGTACGTTTGCAGTCATCTGCAAAAACCGTACAAATGTAATAAGTTGATATGAATTCAAAAGAGGTAAGAGAAGCGTTCCTGAATTTTTTCAGGGAAAAAGAGCATACAATAGTGCCGTCTGCGCCTATGGTTGTAAAGAATGACCCTACGCTGATGTTCACCAACGCGGGTATGAATCAGTTCAAAGATATCTTCCTGGGGAACAAGGCGGCCTTTGCAAAGAGAGCGGCGGACACACAGAAGTGCCTCAGAGTTAGCGGAAAGCATAATGATTTGGAGGAGGTTGGACATGATACCTACCACCACACTATGTTTGAGATGCTGGGAAACTGGAGTTTTGGAGATTACTTTAAGAAAGAGGCCATTGAGTGGAGTTGGGAACTTCTCACCAAGGTTTACAAGATAGATCCTAACCGTCTGTACGCCACCGTATTTGAGGGTTACGCACCGGACAACCTGCCGCTGGACGAGGAGGCCAGAGAGAACTGGCTCCGCTTCCTTCCGGAGGAGAGAGTTCTTAACGGAAGCCGCAAGGATAACTTCTGGGAGATGGGTGAGATGGGACCTTGCGGACCTTGCAGCGAGATTCATATAGACCTCAGAGATGACGCCGAGCGTGCAAAGGTTCCGGGAAGAGAGTTGGTTAACAAATCGGACCCTCTGGTTATTGAGATTTGGAACCTCGTCTTTATGCAGTTCAACCGCAAGGCAGACGGTACGCTGGAGAAACTCCCTCACAATAACGTAGATACGGGAATGGGCTTTGAGAGACTCTGTATGGCACTGCAGGGAGTAAAGAGCAACTATGATACGGACGTCTTCACCCCTCTGATTTCCAGAGTTTCCGAACTGACGGGCAAAGATTACGCAAAGGAGGATGAGAACACCCGTGTTGCAATCCGCGTAATATCAGACCACATAAGAGCCATCACCTTCTCAATTGCAGACGGTCAGCTTCCGTCCAACGTTAAGGCAGGCTACGTAATCAGAAGAATCTTAAGGCGTGCGGTACGTTACGCCTACACCTTCCTTCAGACCAAGGAACCGCTTCTCTATAAGTTAGTTGCAACACTTGTGGAGCAGATGGGAGACTCCTATCCGGAGATCCGCAGCCAGCAGCAACTGATTGAGAAAGTGATTAAGGAAGAGGAGGAGACCTTCCTCCGCACCCTGGAAAGAGGCATACGCCTTATGGATGAACTGGTTGCCAAGTGCAAGCAGGAGGGCGGACGGGCCATTGAAGGAAAAGACGCCTTCCTTCTCTATGATACCTTTGGTTTCCCGATAGATCTTACTGAACTGATTGCCAAGGAGAACGGCCTTGAGGTGGACATACCTGCCTTTGAGGTTGAACTGGGCAAACAGAAGGAGAGAAGCCGCAACGCAGATGCCAAGAAGGAGGGAGACTGGATTGTGCTTTCTGAGGGTGAAACACTCTTTACCGGATATGACAACTACACTGAGAAGGATGTTAAAATACTGCGTTACCGTGAGGTAAAGACCAAGGGTAAGACTCTCTATCACATTGTTTTGGACCGTACTCCGTTCTATGCGGAGAGCGGCGGACAGGTTGGAGATACCGGAACTCTTGAGAGCGGAGCGGAGAAGATTAACGTGGTTAACACCGTTAAGGAGAACGGTCTTCCTATCCACATTACGGAGAAGATGCCGGCGGATCCTACCGCACTCTTTACCGCAGCAATCAATGTAAAGAAGAGACTTAGTGCCGCTGCCAACCACAGCGCAACTCACCTTTTGGATTATGCCTTGAGAAAGATTCTGGGAACACACATAGAGCAGAAAGGCTCCTTTGTAAGCCCTCAGGTTCTGAGGTTTGACTTCTCTCATTTTGAGAAGGTTGCACCGGAGAAACTCAGAGAGGTGGAGAGACTTGTCAACTCCCTCATAAGAGAAGATTTTAAGAGAGAGGAGATGAGAGACGTTCCAATTGATGAGGCAAGAAAGAGCGGAGCAATTGCACTCTTTGGAGAGAAGTACGGAGACAAGGTGCGCGTTATCCGTTTTGGAGAGAGCGTAGAACTCTGCGGCGGAACTCACATTGAATCTACCGGAAGAATCGGGATATTTAAAATACTCTCAGAGAGCGCAATAGCAGCAGGTATCAGAAGAATTGAGGCAACGACGGGAGAGAATGTGGAGAACCTCATCTACACCATGGAGGATACCATGATTACAATGAGGGAACTCTTTAAGAACGCACCTAACGTTGTTGAGAGCGCCAAGAAACTTCTCCAGGAAAATGACGGCTTCAGAAAACAGGCCGAGCAGGCACTTAAAGAGAGGGCAGCACAACTTAAGGAGAAGGCAAAGGAGAGTGCAGAAAACATTAACGGTGTGGAATTTATGCTCTTAAGGGGTCCGTTCATTGCAGAGGTGTTCAAGACTGTTGCATTTATGCTCAAGGCGGAGTGCAGCAGCACGGTCTTTGTTGGTGCTTGTACGGATGAGAGCAAACCTTCTCTCACTCTTATGTACACTGAGGATCTGGTTGCCAAGGGAATGAATGCCGGAAAGGATATCAGAGAGGCGGCCAAGTTCATACAGGGAGGCGGCGGAGGACAGCCGTTCTTTGCAAGTGCGGGAGGAAAGAAGGCGGACGGACTTACGGAGGCCGTAGAGTTTATTAAGAAGAATCTCAGCAAATAGGATAAATGATAAGAAGGATTACTGAAGCAGTGGAAGGGTTTCTGAAGAAACTCGGGGTTAAGACTTTGGACCTTTATATGTTCAAGTCTTTCCTGGGTCCTTTCATTATGACCTTTGCTATTGTGACCTTCATTCTTATGATGCAGTTCTTGTGGCTCTACATAGACGAGCTTGTAAATAAGGGACTTACCTTTAGCATTATTGCTCAGTTTATGGCCTGGGGTTCCTGCACCCTTATACCTTACGCCCTTCCGCTTGCAACACTTCTGGCCTCCATTATGACAATGGGAACATTGGGAGAAAACAGTGAACTTCTCTCAATGAAGGCGGCGGGAATCTCTCTTCAGAGAATTATCCGTCCGCTCAGCTATATTGCTGTGGTTATTGTAGTTGCAGCCTTCTTTGCTTCCAACAACCTTATCCCTATTGCATACAACAACATCTACACTTTAAGAGAGGACATCACCAACACCAAAGAGGAGATAAAGATTCCGGTTGGAATTTTCTATGACGGCATAGACGGTTATACTCTGAGAATCGGAAGCAGAGATGACGACAAGCTTATGCACAACATTATGATTTACAACCACACAAAAGAGAGCGGCAACAATGACCTTACTCTTGCAGATTCCGGCAGAATCTCCATTACTCCGGACAAGCAGGGATTGCTCATAACTCTCTATAACGGTGTAAATTATAAGGAGGACAACAAGAGGACCTACCAGGACACCTCCCTCTCTATGCAGCAGATAAAATTTGCTTTCCAGCAGATTACCGTTCCGCTTAAGAACTACGCCTTCAGCAAGTCCGACAAGGGAAAGTACGGCAACGAGGTTATGGCAAAAAACATTGGTCAACTGCGTAAGGACAGAGACTCCCTCACCCACGCAAATGACTCATCCATAACCTTCCACACCCATCACGCAATGCACGGAGATTGGCTGGGCCACCAGGATCAGTTGGACACCGCCCGCAATAAGGGATATAAGAAAGCCTTCAAAGCGGAGGAACTTTACAAGTGGAAGAACCATGAGGATAAAGTTAACGCCTGGTCTCAGGCTTACGGAGCCCTCAATACGGAGATGGTAAACTACGGTTTCTACAACGCTCAGATTTACCAGACCGCATACCCTCTAAGAAGAACAATCATAGAGACTTACAGAAAGTTCACGCTCTCACTGGCCTGCCTTATCTTCTTCTTCATTGGCGCCCCTATCGGAGCCATTGTGAGAAAGGGAGGATTGGGAACTCCTGCAATTATCTCCATACTCTTCTTTGTTCTCTATTGGGTTGTGGATATAAGCGGAAAGAAGTTGGCAAATGACGGCGCAATCTCCCCATTCATAGGCGCATTTATCTCCACCATAGTTCTTGCTCCGCTTGCAGCATTTTTAACCTGGAAATCTACTCAGGACTCCACAATGTTCAACCCGGAGACCTTTGTAAAGAACATCAAGAGTTTCTTCCAGAGACTCTTCAGCAAGGCCAAGAGAATTCAGTACCGCATAAAGAAGGAGGAGGAATTAAAGGCCGCACAAGAGGAATAACAGACTATGGCCCACAAGAGCAGAATCATATATATGGGAACTCCGGAGTTTGCAGTAGCACCATTAAAGGCGCTGCTTGATGCCGGATATGATATCCCCGCAGTTGTTACCGTTCCGGACAAACCAAAGGGAAGAGGATTACAGATTGCACAGAGCGACGTAAAGAAATTCGTACTCTCATTCAATGAGCAATCTGAAAAGAAGATAGATATTCTGCAACCCGTTAAACTCAGAGACGAGGAGTTTTTAAACGCCCTTAAGAGTTACAATGCAGACCTTTTTATTGTAGTGGCTTTCAGAATGTTACCTGAGTGCGTTTGGAAGATGCCAAAGGAGGGAACATTCAATCTTCACGCCTCTCTGCTTCCAAAATTCAGAGGCGCAGCCCCTATCAACTGGGCAATTATTCAGCAGGAGAAGGAGAGCGGAGTTACCACATTTTTCATAGACGAGAAGATAGATACCGGAAGAATCATCTTCCAGCAGAGGTGCCCTATTGGGGAGAGAGAGACCGTTGAGACTCTCTATGACAGACTTATGGAGATGGGAGCCTCCCTTGTAGTTAAGACCGTGCAAGCGGTTGATAACGGAGAGGTTACAACCGTTCCTCAGAATGAGGAGGGGCTCACTGAGTTGAACTCCGCCGCACCTAAACTCAACAAAGAGAACTGCAGAATCTCCTGGAAAAAGAGAGCGGACCAGGTGGATGCTCTTGTTAGAGGACTCTCTCCGTACCCTGCCGCCATTACAACTCTTGTTAACGGAAAGGGAGAGAGATTGGATATGAAAATCTTTATGACCTCCCCTTCCGATATGAAGGGAAAAGAGAGCGGAAAGGTTATGATAAAGGGAGGCGGTATATATGTAATGTGCTCAGATAAGTGTTTGGAGATTACCTCATTGCAGCCATCAGGAAGCAAGAGGATGGGAGCAAAAGATTTCATTAACGGACATAAAAATCTGGTTGAAGATGAAGAACTCCGGTTTGAATAAAGAGAGTTTTGTAATTCTCTGTGACGGCAATTTCCCAACAAGAAAGGAGGCGCTAAAACTTCTTTCCCGCTCCGTTGTAATTGCCTGTGACGGAGCATATCTTAGCCTTAAGAAAAACGGGCTGGATGCAGATTACATTGTGGGAGATATGGATACTCTTTCACCTTCAATGCAGAAAAAACTCAAGAGCAAAATCCATAAGGAGAGCGAGCAGGACTACAATGACCAGACCAAGGCTTTCCGCTTCACACTCAAGTTGATAGAGAAAGCCATCGCGGAGAAAAAAGAGGATTTTGAGATTACAATTTTGGGGGCAACCGGAAAGAGAGAAGATCACTCACTGGGGAATATCTCCTACCTTCCGCAATATGCAGAGACTCTCAGAGAAAAGTTTCCGAATACAAAGATTTCTCTCTGTATGGTTTCAGATTACGGGGTATTCATTCCTGTTTTGAATACCGTTTATCTGAAGGGAGAGAAAGGAGACCGCATCTCCATATTCTCCTTTGATAACACTCTGAAAATCAAGTCAGAAGGCCTTCAGTACAAGACAGATGAGGTAACCTTTGACCTTTGGTGGAAGGCAACTTTGAACACCTTCTCCAAAGAGAACGTCAAGCTGATTTTCAACCACCCGGCTAAGGCACTTCTCTATTTTCCTTTTTAAAGATATAGTATGAATCCCATAGATATTGAAATAACAAAACTGATTCCACAGCGCCCGCCTATAGTTATGGTGGACAGAGTTCTAAGCAGTGACCGCACAGACACTTACACGGAACTCACAATACGTGAGGATAATATCTTTTTGGATGACAACACCCTCTCTACCGCGGGAATTATGGAGAATATGATGCAGTCCTGTGCGGCCAGAATGGGGTGTATAAACAGAGGGAGAAACGAGTCTATAAAGATTGGATACATAGGTGCCGTTAAGGAGTGTGACTTTTTCTACAGTCCTAAGTGCAATGACACTCTAACAACTCACGTTCACATTCTGGAAGAGGTATTTCATCTGACCCTTGCAGACATTACCGTTAAGGTGGGAGAAACACTTGTGGCTCAAGCAAATGTAAAGATTGTGCTTACAGATAAAGAGGCCGGAGAGAGTAAGGCGTAAGATGAAAGAGACGGTTTACATATCGGGAGCCGGAGTTATCTCCGCCATTGGCGTTGGAAAGGAGGAGACCCTATCCGCCCTCTTAGATAAAAAGAGCGGAGTTGGGGATATGAAATACCTTACCAGCCGTCATAGAGAGATACCTGTGGGGGAGGTTAAAAGAAGCAATGCTCAGCTTATGCAAATGGCTGGCATTAAGGAGAATCCCCTTATATCCCGCACCGTTCTTATGGGAGTTGTTGCTCTTAAGGAGGCACTCTCCGAGGCACATCTTAAGAGTGAAGATTTAAGCAACGTTCACTTTATCTCATCCACCATAGTTGGCGGAATGGACATTAGAGAACTCTTCTTTGAAAAGGAGATCGAGTGTGACAGAGAGCACGCCATGGCGGCGGTTCATAACTGCGGAACCTCTACGGAGGAGATTGCCTCACACGTCGGTCCATTTGCCTCTTTATCAACAGTTTCTACGGCCTGCAGTTCTGCTACCAACGCCCTTATCTCCGCCGCATTTATGATTGAGAGCAATCTGGCGGACATTGTTGTTGCGGGAGGTGCGGAGTGCCTTTCACTCTTTCATCTTAACGGATTCAACTCCCTGATGATTTTGGACTCTCACCCTTGCCGTCCTTTTGACAAGGAAAGAGCAGGCCTTAACCTGGGTGAGGGTGCCGCATACCTTGTACTGGAGAGCGAGTCCTCTCTTAAAAGACGCGGAGTGAAGCCGTTATGCCGCCTGGCAGGATACGGAAACGCCTGTGACGCTTTCCATCAGACCGCCTCTTCTCCTACGGGAGAGGGTGCCTTTCTGGCAATGCAAAAGGCTCTGGAGAAAGCTGAACTTGCACCAAAAGATATTGACTACATAAACGCTCACGGAACGGCCACTCAGAACAATGACGAGAGTGAGAGTTGTGCAATTAAACGTCTCTTTAAGGAGAGAATTCCAGAGGTCTCTTCCACAAAATCTTACACCGGTCACACAACCGGAGCATCCGGAGCAATTGAGGCGGTTATCTCTCTGCTTGCTCTTGAAAATCAGTTTCTTCCTGCAAGCCTGAACTGGAAGACTCCTATGGAGGAGGGCATTATTCCGGTAACGGATATTCACCCAAAGAGTGAGATTAAAAATATAATGAGCAACGCCTTTGGCTTTGGCGGAAATGACTCTTCTATTATTCTTTCAAAAGTATGACGGCAAGAAGAGTATACATAGAAGCGGCATCACAGATCTCCATCCAGGAGCCTCTCTCCGAGAGCTGGATGAAGAGCCCCGTTATTTGCAAAGAGCCGTTTGCCAAGGCGGTGGATCCTCCTTTCAGCCAATACTTTGCGCCAAATCAGATGCGCCGCTCCACAGCCTATATCAAGCGTGCGCTGGCTGTCTCTCTGGAAGTTTTAAAGAGATGCAACATTGCACATCCGGATGCAATAATCTCCGGAACCTGCTACGGAAGTTTGGAGAGAACCAACGGCTTCCTATCCGAACTATGGAAGAACAAAGAAGAGGCGCTCAGTCCTATGTTCTTTATGCAGGCCATCCATAACGCCGTTAGCACAACCATTGCAATAGCAACAGAAACAAAGAGTTACAACACTACATACTCTCACGCAAATTTGAGTTTTGACGCAGCTCTTTTAGACGGCTTTATGCAGATGCAACTTGGAAATATCTCCAACGCTCTTATTGGAGGACACGAGGAGACAAGTGCCATTCACTTTGAACTTTTAAAAAAGTGCGGATATGTGGGAGCTCCCGGAATGGCTCCATACGCAGACATCGCAGTTGCAATGATGCTTAACACAAAAGAGGCGGAAGATAATTTATGCGAACTTGCAGCAGTACGTCTTTGCTATAATCCATCGCCGGAGAGAGTTAAAGAGCTTATAGATAATATGTTGCAGGAGGCTCAGATAGAGAGCCCGGAGGCCGTTATGACGGGAGTAAACGGCAATCATTCAAATGACAAACCATACTTTGAGATGGCGGAGAGGTTCTTTAAAAACAAACCTCTGCTCACCTACAAAAATTTGTTCGGGGAGAACTTTGCCTCCTCTGCAGCAGGTGTTTATGCTGCAGCACATATAGTAAAGAAAGAAACCATCGGGAGTATGATAGTTATTAACCGGACAGAAAAGAATGAAGTGTCACTTACCCTACTGAAAAGATTATGAGAATATTAGCCATCATATTACTGCTCTTCCCAATAACGCTCTTCTCTCAGAACAAACTCTCGGAGGAGAGGCAGAGGGAGATCCTGGAAAATATAGATACCGAGGGGGCAAAGATGAGTTCCATGCAGTGTGAATTCACCCAGACCAAAAGCATGAAAATGCTTAGCCGTCAGATGGTTTCACAGGGAAAGATGTATTTTAAAAAGCCTAACAGACTTCTTTGGCAGTACAGTTCTCCGTATGATTACACCTTCCTGCTCAACGGGGACAACGTTCAGATAAAGACCTCAAAATCAACACAGAACATTAACGTTCAGGAGAACAAAATCTTCCGCCGCATTACCGGAATAATTGTAGACTGCATTACGGGTGCGGGGCTTAAAAACTCTCCGGATTTTACTGCGGAGATTTGGGAGAAGGATGGAGCCTACTTTGCACGCCTCTATCCTAAAAAAAAGGAACTCAAGCAGATATATGAAGTTGTGGAGATCCGTTTCAACACCGCTTTTACTATGGTTAGCAGCGTAAGGATGGTGGAAAAGAGCGGAGATGAGACGGTTGTTAAACTCAATAAGACAAAGATTAACGCACCGCTTAAGGATGAGATTTTTGTTATTGATTAACATATTGCTTTTTACGCTGGTTCCGCTCAGTGCTCAGCAGGGAGAGGGTATGCAAAGTGATTCGCTCTGCAAAGAGTATAATTTGCGTATCTTTGTAAGGGGTCAGCAGATTACCGGAATCTGCGTTATGGAGCAAAGAGAAGAGGGCTCACTGGTGGGAACGGTTATCAATGAGATGGGGGTTAAGGTTTTCGATTTTACCTTTGAAAATGGCAAGAGCCAAATTCTCAACGTGATTGGACCTGCAGACAGGTGGTTTATAAGAAGGGCTCTGAGAAAGGACTTTAACTTTATCCTTGCCCATCTATTTGAGAAAGAGGAGATTAAAACAGGCAAACGGAAAATGTGGTTTGAGGAGGGAGATATCTGTTTTTCCGGCCGCCACAAAATAGAGTACAGATTTACACCGCTAAAAAGGTAGTATGAAACTGATTGATGATTTCTTTCACATAGTTTCCCAAAACCAAGCGGAAGGTGAATACAGATGTGTGATTAGACTCAACCCTTCTCACAATCTCTACAGTGTTCATTTTCCGGGGAATCCGGTAACGCCGGGCGTATGTCTGGTTCAAATTGCTCAGGAGATTTTGCAAAAGCACCTCGGCAAAAAACTGATTCTTTACAAGGCCCGCAATATGAAGTTCAAACTCCCCGTAGTTCCTACCGGAGAACACTCCGTTGTCTTCACTAAAACGGTGGAGGAAGAGGGCGGTCTTACAACAAACATAAGCATAGAGGACGAAGAGAACCTTTATGTTGTAATGACTCTAAAATTCAGATACTCTGAGTAATATGAAAGCGGTTCTCTTCTACTATTCACAGAGCGGTCAGGCTTTAAGGGCGGCGGAAAACATCTGCAAGGGTTTTGATAAGACGGATGTTGTCTGCAAGGAGATTGTGCCCCTGGAGCACTACCCGTTCCCTTGGAGCAGAAGAGAGTTCTTTGAGGTCTTTCCGGAGACCCGCCTGGGCATCTGCCCTTCCGGCATAGCCCCTTTAAACCTAGAAGATGTTAAGGATGCTGATATTGTGCTTATTGCGGCGCAATCCTGGTTCCTCTCCCCTTCCCTACCCCTTCTCTCTTTCCTCTGCGATGAAAATGTTAAGAATTTTCTCCGGGGCAGAGAGGTTGTTTTTGTGAATGTATGCCGCAATATGTGGCTCAAGACATCAGAGGCTTTAAAACTGAGATTCAAAGAGATAGGAGCCTACTTCAGAGGTCAGATCATTCTTCAGGACGCTTCCTCCAACTACGTAAGTGCCATAACCATAGTGCGTTGGCTTCTCCACGGCAAGAAAAAGGCAACCAAAATTCTGCCGGAAGCGGGAGTAAAAGAGGAAGAACTGGCGGCAGCCGCAAGATTCGGGAAAGTTATAGAGACCTCATTATTAAGCGGTAACACAGCAACGCTCCAACAAGAGCTATTAAAGGAGGGGGCAATAAAGTACCGCCCGTCCATACTCTCTTTGGAGAAGACCGCCTTCCCTATTTTTGGCAGATGGGCAAAATTCATCAGGAAAAAAGGGGGATACAAGGAGCCTAAACGACAATTTAGAGTAAAACTTTTCTATTTTTACCTTCTGTTTGTGCTGTTTGTGCTCTCCCCGTTTGCGCAACTCTTTTTCCTTTTGACCCGTCCGTTGCGCAAAGTAAAGAGTAATAAATTGAGAGATTGTAATTTATAAAAACAAGATACCTTAGATGGAAGTATATATAAACAAAGCGGCCAAGTTCTTCCCTAACAGCCCCGTATCTAACGATGATATGGAGAGTTATCTGGGTATGGTAAACGGCAAGCCCTCCAAGGCGCGCAGGATTGTGTTGATGCGTAACGGCATTAAGCAGAGATACTATGCTTTGGACAAGAAGGGTAACGTTACCCACACCAACGCCCAGATGGCGGCCAACGCGGTTAAAGGTCTGTTAGACAAGAATTTCACCATAGATGACATAGACCTTCTCTCCTGCGGAACCTCCTCTCCGGAGCAACTGGTTCCATCCCACGGAATTATGGTACACGGTCTTCTTGGCGGCAGCCGCAATACGGAAGTTGTCTCCTTCTCCGGCTCCTGCTGCACCGGTGCAGATGCCCTAAAGTACGCCTATATGGCCGTTAAAACCGGGGAGGCAAAAAAGGCCGTAGCCTCCGCCTCTGAGAGACTCTCCTCCTGGATGAAAGCCTCTTATTTTCAGAAAGAGTCCGAGCATCTCTCATCATTGGAGAACCAGCCTATTCTGGCCTTTGAGAAGGAGTTTTTAAGATGGATGCTCTCAGACGGAGCCTTTGCGCTTCTGCTTGAGCCACAACCAAATAAGGAGCAACTCTCTCTGAAGATAGATTGGATTGAGATAACCTCCTTTGCCAACACCAAGCCAACCTGCATGTATGCCGGAGCTGACAAGACGGAGGATGGAGAACTCAAAGGATGGGCGGAATACCCAGAACAGGAGTGGCTTACAAAATCTCTCTTTGCAGTTAAGCAAGATACCCGCATGCTCTCTGAGCACATAGTGAAACTGGGAATAGACTTCCTGCTGCAACTTGCAAAGAAACACAACTTTTCTCCCGATGATGTTAACTGGTTCCTGCCTCACCTCTCATCTATGTTCTTTAAAGAGAAGATTTTAAGCGAGACCAAAAAGCGCGGATTCTACCTTGATGAAGAGAAATGGTTTGTTAACCTTCCAAATGTAGGCAACATAGCATCCGCCTCCGCATACGCAATGATAGAGGAACTGCTCTACTCCGGAAAACTGAAGAAGGGAGAGAAGATTCTTATTATGATACCGGAGAGCGCACGCTTCTCCTACTGCTATTGCATGCTCACAGTCTGCTGATATTAAGGCTCTATGAAGGTTAAGGATGTCCCACAGGATTTAAAGTACTACAAAGATTCACTCGCCAGAGATGTAAACTATGCTGTGGATGAAAACGGTGAGTACAAGGCTGTTCTGAGCAGCGGATGGGATCCTAAAACCGAGGCGCTTGATATGGCCTGGGATGAGATAAAAGAACAGTGTAGGGAGATTGCAGAGAGGGTAAAAAAGGGAGAGAGTTCCCCCCTGGAGTATCATCTTGCAAGGAATATTATGAGTGTAAAACTCATGGCCAAATATACCGGACTAAGAAGACATACCATCCGCAAACACCTTAAACCCAAGTATTTTAATCAACTGGATGATGCAACCCTGGAGACCTACGCCAAGGCTTTGAGAATCTCAGTTGAGGAACTTAAAACTCTGCCGGAATAAGATGGAACTGAATTTGGAACATAAACAGGCAGCCCATTGTGAGAACGGAACGGTATCCGCCCTGCTCAGATACTACGGCATAAACCTCTCTGAACCAATGGTCTTCGGCCTTGCAAGCGGACTCTTCTTCACCCATCTTCCCTTTGTAAAACTGAGCGGAATGCCGGTAACCTCCTTCCGCACCTTCCCGGGTGTCTTCTTCAGCCGCATTACCAAACTACTGGGAATCAAGAGAAAGACCAAGCGTTTCTTCAATCAGGAGAAGGCAATGCAGAAGTTGGACGAACTCTTAAGCAGGGGTATCCCCGTAGGCTGCGTAGTTGGAATGTACTACCTGCCTTATGTTCCAGTAGAGTACCGCTTCCACTTTAACGGCCACAATATCTGCGTAATAGGAAAGGATGAGAAGAGCGGAGATTACACCGTTCTGGATTCCAATATCACACAGAAAGTAACCATCTCTCCAAAAGACCTTCAGACCGTGAGGTTTGCAAAGGGAGGCACCTACCCGCTTATGGGTCAGATGTATTGGATTGAAGAAGTACCTAAGGAGCTTCCGGATATGAAAACCCTCATCCTCAAATCTATACGGAAGACCTCCAAGCTTATGGCCTACACTCCCGTTCACATTGTGGGAGCCAAAGGCATCATCTACCTCTCCAAAAGAATCCGCAAGTGGGAGAAGAAGATGGGAAGAAGAAGGGCTCTTCTGAACCTTGCACAGATTGTCCGTATGCTTGAGGAGATAGGAACCGGTGGCGCAGGCTTCCGTTTCATCTACGGAGCATTCCTCCAGGAGGCCGCGCAAAAGACAGGCATTGAGGAGTTTAACGCCTACTCTCAAAGAATGACTGAAATTGGAGATATGTGGAGAGACTTTGCCTACAAGATCTCCAGAATGTTCAAAAAGAGAAGCACGGAAGAGAACTACACATTTGACCAGTTGGGAGATATGCTGCAGACCATCGGGGAGAAAGAGTTATCTTTCTTTAAAGAACTGCATTCCGTTTCAAAACAATATCTGAGATAAGAAGATGGTGCAATTCTTCTTGAATATCTACGATTACCTTAAGAGAAAACGGAGCCTCTGCTTCGGTCTTCTGGCCGGCATAACCATTCTGCTCATTGTTATGACCGCCGCTCTGAAATACAATGAGAACATCTACGATTTCCTCCCCATAAGCGGCAAACAGCAGAGGGCAATGGCTCTCTACCAGGACATTACAGGAGGACAGCGAGTAATAGCCCTCTTCTCAGAAGGGGATGAAGAACGTATCACTCAGGCCGTAGACACCTTTGCAAACATCATCACATCATCCAAGACAAAGCACATTAGTGAGGTGATGTCTCAGATAGATTTTGAAGAACTCTCCGGCATAACGGATTTCATTTACGGCAACATTCCTCTGATGCTCTCAGACTCAGACTACACCCACATTGAGCGGATTATCTCAGACCCCAAGGGCGTGGAAGAGCAACTCTCTCAGGATGTTACAATGATGATGCTCCCATCCACCGGCTTCATCTCCTCCAACATAAGCAAAGACCCGCTCAACCTTTTCTCATCCGTTATGGGTCGCCTGCAACAGGCGCTCTCTTCAATGCCGGTTGAGTACGATAACGGATACATCTACACTCCCGGAAGAAAGTATGCCGCGGTGATGATGACCTCCCCTTACGGAGCAATGGAGTCTGCCAACAACAACCTGCTGGTCAGCTACATAGACAGCGTAGCACAGGAGACTTCAAAAGTATTTCCGGATGTTAAAATCTCCTTCACCGGAGCCCCCGTCATTGCGGTAGGCAACGCCGTCAGAATAAAAAAAGACAGTCAGTGGGCAGTCTCAATAGCGGTAACGCTAATCATATTTCTGCTAATCTACTCCTTCCGCAAAACAAAGAACCTGATCTTTATAGGAGTAACCATCCTCTTTGGCTGGCTCTTTGCAATGGGCTTTATATCAGTAATTCGCAGTGACGTCTCCCTTATAGTTTTAGGCGTTGGTTCCGTGATAATTGGAATAGCCGTCAACTATCCGCTCCACTTTGTTGCCCACACTGAGAGTGCCCTTTCAATGAGGCAACTTTTAAAGGAGATGGTTCCTCCGCTTCTGATTGGCAACATTACAACCGTAGGTGCCTTTGCCGCACTTATGCCGCTCAACTCACCTGCACTCAGAGACCTCGGATTCTTTGCCGCCTTTATGCTGATTGGAACCATTCTCTTTGTGCTCATCTTCTTACCCCACCTTGTAAAGACCAGACAGTCAGAGCAAACCGAGCGTCTCTCCTTTGGCAGACTCTCCACCGCCTCTCCTGAAAAACACCCGTGGCTTCTTTGGATTACTCTTATTCTCACGATAGTTTTTGGTTATTTCAGCACCGGTGTCTCCTTTGATACCAACATCCAGGACATAAACTATATCTCCAAAGAGCAGAAGCAACTCCTTGCAGACCTCAACGTATCTGCCGGCATATTAGATACTTCCAACCTTTACCTTGTGGCGGAGGGAGAGAGTTGGGACAAGGCTCTCTCTCAAAGAGCAACCATAACTCCGCTGCTTAACAGACTCAAAGAGGAGGGAAAGATAAAGGGTTACTCCAACGTAAACTCTCTTATAGGATCCAAGGCGGAGCAGGAGATGAGAGTTAAAAAGTGGGAAGAGTTCTGGAAAGAAAACAAGGAGAAAACCTTACGGCAACTGAAAGAGAATGCCCCTAAATACGGCTTTAACAGTGAGGCCTTTAGAGAGTTTGAAGAGATATTGAACAAGGAGTACACCACCCTCAATTTTGAAGATTTTTCATCACTGCGTTCTCTGCTTCTTACAAGCTCTTTTGCAGAGGTTGAAAGACGCTGCTGCGTGGTAGATAAGATTGAGGCGGAGGGCAAAGATTTCTCATATCTGGAGGAGGTAATAAATGACAATCTTAAGGATAACGGTTACGCCTTTGACTTTGTCGGAATGAACAGTGCAATGGCCAACTCACTTTCCAATGATTTCAACTACATAGGATTTGCCTGCGGATTGATTGTCTTCCTGTTCCTCTGGCTCTCATTCGGAAGGCTGGAACTCAGCCTGTTGGCCTTCCTTCCAATGGCTATGGGCTGGATTTGGATTCTGGGAATTATGTCCCTTCTGGGAATGAGTTTCAACATAGTGAACGTCATTCTTGCAACCTTCATATTCGGACAGGGAGATGACTACACTATCTTCATAACTGAAGGATTGATAGATGAATACGCCTACCGTAAAAAAGTACTGGCCTCATTTAAGAACAGCATCATTATCTCCGCCCTAATAATGTTCATTGGAATGGGCTCTCTGATTATTGCCAAACACCCTGCCGTTCACTCACTTGCAGAGGTCACCATAATAGGAATGTTCTCCGTTGTCTTTATGGCCTGGATTGTTCCTCCTGCAATTTTCAAATGGCTTGTAAGAACAAAAGAGGGCGTAAGACAGAACCCTATAACCATAGAGCAGATACTGCGCACCCTCTTCTTCTACATCACCTATCCTGTTCAACGTCTCTTTAACACTGCCTACATCCCCGGCGTTAAATTCCAGATTGACAGCACATCCGCAGACGCAAACAAAACCGCCGAGGACTCCGAGCAATTCAACAACACAACAAACAAGCAGAGATTGCTTAAGAAGTTTTTCTTAAGATCTATAAATCAATCTTTAAATTCTACCCTTTATGGATTGGAGAACATCCATCCAAATAAGTACTTTCTAATTGCCCGCGGAACCGTAGTCCTCAGCCAACAGCCAAAGAGGGAAATACTCAATACTCACTTCTTCCATCACTATCTGATTTACAAGTACATATACAAGGGCATCAGCCTTGAGCACGAGACAAAGAAATTGCTCAGAAAACATAATGATTTCAGCAGTTGGATAGATGGAGAGAAACCGTATCAAACTATCTCCATTATTGGAGAAAAGCACGGTCAGTTCTCACTGATGTTTGCCCTTGTTCATCCGGATATTGAGGTACACGCATTCTGCTACAACGCAGAGGATGCAGCCCTTATAGAGACCCTCTCAGAGAACATCAAAGTTCATCTTGTAGAGAATGAAAAAACTGCTGTTGAGAATGCAAACGCCCTCAACAGCAGTCTTATCAATCTTAATCTTTAAGCCAGGAACATACCCACCATTGCAGCAGATACGAGTGCTACAAGTGCAGCGCCCAGAAGTGCACGCAAACCGTATTCTCCAAGGATGGATTGTTTGTTCGGTGCCATTCCTCCAACGCCTCCGATTATGATACCTATGGATGCAAAGTTTGCAAATCCACAGAGTACGTATGTTGCCATAACTATAGACTTAGGAGAAGAGAATACTGAGTTCTGCAACATCTCTGTCAGTGAGCCGTAGCCTATGAACTCGGTAAGGATGAGTTTCTCTCCCAACAGTCTGGCTACAAATGGAATATCTCCGCCAGGAACGCCTATCAGCCAGATAAGAGGTGAGAAGACGTATGAGAGTATACACTCCAGAGAGAGGTCTGTATATCTTCCGCCTGAGACATCTGCAATCCAACGGTCCATTGCCGGGAAACTGATGATGTTGAGAATGTAATTTACTCCGGCAATCAAAGCGTAGAATACAAGCAGCATTGCGGCAACGTTTGCAGCAAGTTTCAATCCCTGAGTAGTTCCTATTGAGATGGCATCCAGCACGTTGTCTCCAAGTTTCTCTTTAGAAACCTCAACTGTGGTATCTATCTCCTCTGTCTGCGGTTTGAGAATCTTTGCCATTGCAATTGCACCGGGAGCCGCCATTACGGAGGCACTCAAAAGGTGCTTGGCAAACTCAACCGTCATTACCGGATCTCCGCACCCCAACATTCCAATATATGCCGCCAGCACGCCTCCGCTCATTGTGGCCATTCCGGATACCATAATGAGCATCAACTCACTGCGGGTCATCTTAGGTATATACTCCTTAACCATCAGAGGTGCCTCTGTCTGGCCCAGGAAAACGTTACCTGCGCAGGAGAGAGACTCCGCACCGGAGATTCTCATAAGCTTGGTCATGATCCAACCCATGAACCATACAATCTTCTGAAGGATACCCAGATAGAAGAACAATGATGTAAGAGCGGAGAAGAAGACAATGGTTGGAAGAATCTGGAACACAAAGATGTACCCAATGCTGGTTGTGTCCATCAGAGGTCCGAACAAGAAGTCCGCACCTGCCTTTGTCCATCCCAAAACGGCCACAAAGCACTTTCCGAATACCTCAAAGAACTTCTGTACCGCAGGGAACATCAAAACGGAGAAGGCAATTATAAACTGCAGAAGCAGAGCGGTTCCAACCGTTCTCCAGTTAATCTTTTTACGGTCTGAGGAGAAGAGCCATGCAATGAAGACTATTGCCAAAATTCCCAAAAGACCTCTTGCAATAGAACTGAACTTAAAGGAGAGTTTCTTCTCTTCCAGAATTCTGCTGAACATCTCCTTTCTCTTTGCCAAAGCCTCCTCTTTACTCAGCTCTTCCTGAGTTGTTTCCGGAGCCTCTTCCAGAACAGGATTCTGAGCCTCGCCCTCTACCTCCTGTGCAACAGCATCCTTTACTGCATCTTTTACAGCAGCATCCACAGCCTCAACAGCCTGGCCGGCAGCAGTTGCAGCCTGCTCAACTGTCTCTGTCTGAGGAGCATCTTTCTTAAAGACCTTGCCGTTTGCAATACCGCAGATGAATCCAATAACAATGATAACAAGCGCAACCTTCATAAACTTAGGTCCCAGGAACCCAAGCACAGGCGCACTCTTTTTAGATTTGTTTTTCATATAGGTTTGTTTTATTTTCAAATTCCCCCGATTAGGTACAAATATACTATTTTTTGTACTTTTGTCCGTTATGCTGTTTGAAGATATTCATACTAATCCCGATAGTTATGCGCGTGCGGCCGTTTTACACACCGGCCACGGAGACATACCCACCCCTATCTTTATGCCGGTAGGCACGGTGGGGAGCGTAAAGGGCGTTTACCATCGCGATTTAAAAGAAGATATAGGGGCCAAGATAATCTTGGGCAACACCTACCACCTGCTGCTAAGACCCGGTACGGAGCTGATTAACAAGGCGGGAGGACTGCATAAGTTTGTGGGTTGGGACCGCCCTATTCTTACGGACAGCGGCGGATTCCAGGTATTTTCACTGGCCGCCCGCCGCAAGATTACAGAGGAAGGCTGCACATTCCGCTCACACATAGACGGTTCCAAACATATATTCACTCCGGAGAACAACGTGGATATTCAGAGAATGATTGGGGCGGACATAATGATGGCGCTGGATGAGTGCACCCCAGGAACGGCAGACTTTAGTTATGCAAAGAAGTCTATGGAACTTACCCACAGGTGGTTAAAACGCTGCATCAAACACTTTAAGGAGACCGAGCCGCTTTACGGATACCGCCAGCTCTTCTTCCCAATAGTGCAGGGATGCGTCTATCCGGAACTCAGAAGAGAGGCCGCCAGAGTAGTTGCTGAGGCGGATATGGACGGCTGCGCCATTGGAGGACTTTCCGTAGGAGAGCCAACGGAGAAGATGTATGAGATGCTGGATGTGCTTAAGACAGAGCTTCCTAAAGACAAGCCACGCTACCTTATGGGCGTGGGAACCCCTGCCAACATACTTGAGGGCATAGACCGCGGAATAGATATGTTTGACTGCGTGATGCCAACCCGTAACGGCCGTAACGGTCAGATTTTCACCTGGGAAGGCACCATCAACATAAAGAACAAGTGCTGGGAGGACGACTTCTCCCCAATAGATTCTAACGGCACCTCCTTTGTAGATACCGCCTACAGCAAGGCCTACCTGAGGCACATGTTCATTGCAGGAGAGATGTTGGGAGCCCAGATTGCCAGCAGCCACAACCTGGCCTTCTATTTGGATTTGGTAACAAAGGCTAGGGAGCATATTTTGCAGGGAGATTTCAAGAGTTGGAAAGAGAGCGTTGTTGGTAAACTATCTCAGAGAATAACAAGATAAAAGGCAGAGAAAGAGCAAAGAGAATGACCTTCAGTATAGAGAACATAAAGCAGAAAATCAGAGACTTCAAGCCTCAGATTACAACCATAGACAAGTACATCATAAAGAAGTTTATTGGTACCTACGCTATTGCTCTGCTGCTTATCATCGGCATTGTCATAATCTTTGACCTCAGTGAAAAGATAGACAAGTTTGTAGACCACCAGGCGCCTATCCAACTGATTATCTTCCAGTACTATGCAAACTTCATCCCTTACTTTGTAAACATGTTCTCTCCAATGTTTGTCTTCATCACGGTAATCTTCTTTACCTCAAAGATGGCGGCAAACACTGAGATTATTGCAATACTGGCGGGCGGAATCAGTTTCAAAAGATTTATGTGGCCGTACTTCATCTCCTCTGCCGCAATTGCTCTCTTTACGCTCATTCTCAACCTCTACGTTGTACCTCCTTGCAACAAAGGCAGATTGGCTTTTGAGAACAAATACGTTAAGGCAAAATATGAGGCCGGCAGCCGCAACGTTCACTACCAGATTGCTCCGGGAACCTTTGTTTACGTGCAGAGTTTCAGCCCGTTCAACAACACCGCTTACGGCTTCACGCTAGAAAGCATTGAAAGTCACGATATTAAGTCCAAGCTCTCTGCCAACGAGGCTCAGTGGGACTCCACAATGCAGGGATGGATTCTGAAAGATTTTGTTCTCCGTCAATATGAAGACGGACAAGAGAGCGTATACGCCGGAAAGAGGAGAGACACTGTAATTGCCTTAACCATAGAGGATTTCTACAGGAAGAAGAACACAGTTCAGGCGCTTCCGGCACGCCAACTCAGAAAACTTATCAGAGATCAGAAACTCCGCGGAGATGACACAATTCAGTTCTCTCTCATAGAGAAGAACACCCGTTGGGCAATGCCGTTTGCCGCCTTCATCTTAACGCTCATAGGAGTTTCACTCTCCTCCAAGAAGAGACGTGGTGGAATTGGTATGAACATAGGAATTGGAATAGCCCTCAGCTTCTCCTACATCCTCTTCCTACGTTTCTCACAGATGTTCGTTTATTCCGGCACACTACCGCCGTTCATAGCCCTTTGGCTCCCTAACGTCATCTACGCCTTCATAGCCTACTACCTCTACCGCATCGCCCCTAAATAGACAATAGTTATGAAAAAGGTTGTATTTCTTATGGTTGCCGTGCTCTGTTCGCTGATGGCGGCGGGGCAGGAGAAAAAGTCTTTACCGGTTGATCCTACAATCTCATTTCTTGGGGTTCCGGTAGACGGCACCAAGTCTGATTTCATCAATGCACTTACTTCCAAGGGCTTTGCTTATGATATTGATGAAGAGGGTATGTTTGGGGAGTTTGAGGGAGAGAGCGCCTTTGTACATATCTCTGAGAATAAGGCTGGTAAGATTTATCAGATAATGGTCTATTTCCACACAAAAGAGAGTGCAAAAGAGTGTATTGAGGTGTATAACAAAGTTGTGAACAGGTTCAACGCAGACAGCACAAATTACTGGTCTTTTTATGAAGAAGAGCTTATCCCGGAGAACGTTAATCTGGATTCCCTGTTAAAGGAGAATGATGGTGAAATATGGGCTGAATACCTTCTGACTCAGGAGATAGATACTGTTGCCTATCTTCAGAACACCTTTGCCGCTCTGCTCAGCAAGTTCACGGAGGAGCAGTTAAAGAACCCAACCGAGGAGCAACGTTCAGAGACCATTTCAATTATGCAACAAGAGGTCACTAAGTTACACAACGGCAAAGCCTTCCTGGCTCTTTTAAAAGATCCGGATGAAGAGGGAAAATACTGCGTTATACTTTACCTCTACAATCAGAAGAATGAAGATCCGGATAAGGAATAACCTTCTGGTTCTGACTACTTAGCAAAGTTGCGGGAGGCAAAAGGAAGGGCGTTGCGGAGGGCAAGGTGCCAGTACTCCCAGTTATGGACGCCGTTGTTGATACGAAGTTCTGCCTTGATTTTCTTGTCTCTCATCTTTTGGTAGAGAAGAACGGAAAGATCCATCAGAAAATCATCATCTCCGCAATCTATGAACCATTTAACGGTTCTCAGTTTCTTTACGGTAGCCTCATCCGCCTTCTCCACAAAATCTACGGCGGAGTTGTCAGATACGCTCTGGCAGACGATAAAGAGCTTGTCCTTCTTCTGGTTCTTGCCGCCAACCTGTCCCATCTTGTTGTCCAGCCAGGCGCTCATAGCATAGCAGGAGGAGAACATATCGGGATGTCTCTGACAATAAACAACGCTGCCGCCGCCGCCCATGCTAAGGCCCATAATTGCGCGGTGCTCCTTGTCCCCTATTATTCTGTATTTCTTCTCAACCTCAGGCAGGAACTCCTGATAGAAGAAATCCTCGTATGGCCAGCCCTCTACGTTGAAGTAACCGTTCTGGTAGTTTCTCACGTCTGAGTCTCCCGCGTTAGGCATAACTATAACCATCTCACAGGCTTCACCGGTGCCAATCAACTCATCTGCAATTAGTTTCATACCTCCGGACTTATCCCAGTTGGAATAGTTGCCGTAGAGTCCGTGGAGAAGATATACCACCGGATACTGTTTAACGGACTTTTCAAAGCCGGTTGGAAGGTATACGTTGTACTTCTGCCAGCAGTTCAGATTTTTGCTGTAGATGCTGTCTGTGACTATTTTGCCTGCCGTGGCGCTAACTGAAATGCCAAGCAGCAGAATCAGAGAGAGAATATATTTTTTCATAATCGCGATATGTTTTCAATTCTATTTACTGAAGCTCCTTGATGCAAAAGGAAGGGCCAGCTTTAAAGCTGTGTGCCAGTATTCCCAGTTGTGGCCGCTGTTGCGAACGCGGAATTCCGCCTTAATTTTCTTCTGGCGCATCTTCTGGTAGAAGAGCACGTTCTGGTCCAAAAGGTGATCCTCATCTCCGCAATCTATGAACCATTTAATGCTGCGGAGGTTTTTAACGGTATTCTCATCTGCATTTTCCACAAAAGCAATGGCGGAATTCTCTCTCACGCTTTTGTTTAGTTTATAGAGCATATTTCCCTGGCGGGCCTTCTCCTCATTGAGATTCTCGGTGTCCAGCCAGGCGCTCATGGCGTAGCAGGAGGAGAACATATCGGGATGCTTCTGGCAGTAAACAGTGCATCCGCCGCCGCCCATACTCAGGCCCATAATGGCGCGGTGCCCCTTATCCCCTTTTATGCGGTACTTTTTCTCCACCTCAGGCATAAACTCCTGGAAGAAAAAGTCTTCATACCTCCAACCCGGCACGTTGAAATAGCCGTTCTGCACTTTGTAAATGTCATAGTCTCCCGCCGTTGGCATCACGATGACCATAGGGCAAGACTCGCCGCTTTTAATCTGCTCATCTGCAACGAGTTTCATTCTACCCATCTTATCCCAGTCCTCGTATGCTCCGTACATTCCGTGGAGCAGATAGACCACCGGATATTGCTCGTTTGACTGATCAAAACCATCCGGAAGATAGACGTTGTACTTGATTGTGAAGTTGAGGATATTGCTCTTGATAGAGTCTGTAACTATCTTACCCGCATTGGCAACAACCACGGAACAGGCAAGCATAATCAAAGGAAGAAAAAACTTTCTCATAACTGCTGTTTTTACAAAGATAGTGAAAATTTCCAGAGTTTGGAGTGGCGCGGCTGCTTTGGGGTATGGAAGATTACATAAACCCAATTACCGTGAATATCAAGCCCTTCCGGCTCATCCATGAGGCCGTTCAAATTCTGGGTGCGTTCTATCCGTTTGGTTTTAAGGTTCACTATATGAAGGAGTCTGTCATAAGGAGGATAGCCGTCCGGAAGGAAGGCGTAGTCTCCCATCACAAAACTTCCCTGCCAGATGTTGATACCCTCTTCTATGCGTGTAACATCCAATACGTCAGAATCTTTAAGATGCACTTCCCCGTTGGTGTCAGAGTCTTTAAGGCGTGGCATCTTGAACTTTTTCAGAATCTTGAACTTTCCGTTTATGCCTCCGAACGTATATATGAAACCGTTCTTAACGTCTGCACACCAGTCAATTGAGCCGGGATAGTCCGTTCCCTCATAGTAAATCTTCTGCACAATCTTTCCGCTTCCGTTATTGATATCAGTTACAAAGCAGGCGTGTTTTCCTCTGCACTCGGAAACGTAAAGCAGAGGTAACTTATCTTTCTTAGAGAGTTTCTCTTTTCCAAAGAAAGCGTTGTTGCAGTGAGAGTCATTGCCCTCCATCATAAAGGCGGAAACCAGCGTTTTCTTCTTCATATCAAAGATGCAGCACATTCCCTTATCATGCAGAACCACAGCATATTGCTTATACATAGCAAAGCCCTGTGTAGAGCCCTTTACCTTTACGCTGTCCGGAGTCCAGTCTGCAAAGTCACAGACAAATTCGGCCGTAAGCGGAACCTTTGCGGCATCCTTAATCTTCACCTGCGCCGTTGCAATACAACCGGCAAACAGAAACAGTGCAACAATCCAAAATCTTTTCATAAACATCTATTTTTGTTGGTGGTGTGAGGCTTTGAATTTCTTGAGTTCTTCAGTCATTTTAAAGTAGCAGTCCGGGGATATGCGGCTCTCTGTAAAGCGCTCAAAAATATACTTTTGCGCCTGCTCTGAAGGATGAGTCATATCCTCCGCATACCAGCGGTAATCTCTCAGTTCATCCATCATAATCTCGTATGAAGGGAAGTACTCCAACGCTCCCGTTGTGTCATTATTTATTGCGTTGTCTATTGCAACAAGCAGCGTTGCCTTGCTTACCTTGTTGCCGTGAGCTCCGTCCGCCAGGTGACGTATAGGGCTTACATTCAGTATGATGCGCTTCTTTGGAAAAAGTTCCGCAATCCGTGAGATAAGAGAACTCTGTTCCTCCGATTGCACAAACTCTCTAACGAACTCACCTGCAGGCATTTTGTGGCAGTTGGAAACCACAAAGTCTGTATTCTTTAGTTTGAAAACAAAAGAGGTGCCCAATGTAATTATCAGAATATCCGCCTTGTACAGAAACTCGGATGCCTCCTCCAATTCCCTGTTTGCCTTCTTTAAAAAATCATCTGCGGTAAAACCATCCGCCTCTCTTACTCCGCACCTTGAGTGATGAGCCCACGTTACAAACTTTCCGTCCGGACGCAGAAAAACATCAGTCTTTGTAAACAATGGATTATCAGCACTTCTGACAATGCCGCATACAGCCGCCATTCTCATTAGAGAGTTGTAAACGGAGCAGACATTGTACAAAGTTCCAAACGGATTAACCATACAGTCAAACCCGTACATCTTCATCATCTCTCCCATATTGTCTGCAAAGCAACTCCCAAGAGTAAGAATCTTACTTGAGTAGTCAATCTTTTTCTCGCAAGAGGGAATGTCTACTGTTGTTAATATTTTCATCTCGATAGATTAAATTTTATCTTTTTCAATCCTGCTCTTTTGAGCGGTGAATCTTTAAACAGAGTGTTGAACTCCTCCTCACCCATGTTGTTCCAAAACTCTTCCGTGCTGTTTTCCAGTAGCTTACGGTTAACCTGAAACTCTTCCCATCCAGGGCGGTTGAACCTGTTCCACGGGCAGGCGTTCATGCAGTCATCACAACCGAATATCCACTTTTCACAACCACTCATCTTAGCCATTGAGTTGCTATCAGGCTCCGCCGGCAACGGTTCCTCTATTGTCTTATAGGATAGGCACTTGGAAGCGTCAATCTTATTAGGTGCATAGAGCGCCTTTTGCGAGCAGGCATCCAGGCACCTTGTACAACTTCCGCAACCAACTGAAGGTGAGAGTATTTCAGACTGCGGCAATTCTGCTGTGGTGATAATTATTCCAATGAAGTTTTTGATTCCGACCTTGGGACTGATTAAAAAGTTGTTCTTCCCAATAAAGCCCACTCCGGCTCTTACGCCCCAGGCTCTCTCCATTACGGGAGCGGAATCCGTAAAGACACGGCTGGTTGCACCCACCTCGTTCTTAAGGAGTTGCGCAATTACATAAAGTTTGTTTTTTATAACGGTGTGGTAATCCGTTCCGTAGGCATACTGAGAGACTTTCAGTCTTGTATGGCCGCAAGGGTTGGTGTTGACAGAATCCATCGGGGAGGAGAAAGGTGCCAGAAAAACAATCACGCTCTTTGCCCCCTCAACCAAAAGAGAAGGGTCCATCCTTTTGTCAAAGTTGCGGCTCAGGTACTCCATCCGCCCAAAGTGGCCCAGCCTCTCCGCCTCCAGAAAGCGGCTCTCCTCTACGGAATCCGTAAGGGAGTGCACTTTGGCAAAGCCAACGTCTGCAAAGCCAAGCTCCAGGGCCAGGAGCCGGATCCTCTCTTTGAGTTCCTCTTTAGAAATTGCAGGCGTCATCCTCTCCAATACTTTAAATTCTCTTGCAAGTTAAGACATTTTTCTTTTAAATTTGTGGCAAATAAGCAACAATTGCTTTTAAGTTTAAAATTTGAATTAAGAATGAAAAAGATATTGGTAGTAGGCGCCGGCGGGCAGATTGGAACAGAACTGGTTCCTCATCTTCAGAAAACGTATGGAGAGGAGAATGTTATTGCCGGTGAGGTGAGAGAAGAGGTAGTTAAGAAACTCTCTGAGAAATGCATCGCGATAAAGCTGGATGCTCTTGATTTTCAAGGTTATGGAGAGGCTATCAAAAAGTATCAGATAGACGGCATTTACAACCTGGTTGCACTGCTTTCCGCAAAGGGAGAGCTCAATCCGGACCTGGCCTGGAAGATAAATATGGGAGCTCTTTTAAACTCCCTCAACCTTGCCCGCGAGTTTAAGTGCGCGCTCTTTACCCCTTCATCCATAGGCGCTTTCGGCAGCAACACGCCTCACCAGATGACCCCGCAGGACACCATAATGAGGCCTGATACCATCTACGGAGTCTGCAAAGTTTCCGGAGAACTTCTCAGCGATTATTACTTCAAACGTTTTGGCGTAGATACACGCAGCGTCCGCTTCCCGGGAATCATTTCCAACGGTTGCATGCCGGGCGGCGGCACAACGGATTATGCGGTTGAAGTCTTCTATGAGGCGGTAAAGAACGGCAGATACACCTGCACAGTTCCTTCAGACGCCTATATGGATATGCTCTATATGCCTGATGCACTGGAGGCTACCACACAGTTGATGGAGGCTGATCCTTCCAAACTCATCCACCGCAACAGCTTCAACATTGCATCTATGAGTTTCACTCCTGAGCAACTCTTCACGGAGATTAAAAAGAGAATCCCTTCATTCACGTGGGATTACAATATAGACCCTGTAAAAGCCGCCATAGCAGCAAGTTGGCCGGACGTAATGGATGACAGTTGCGCTCGCAAAGAGTGGGGCTGGAATCCAAAGTGGGGCCTGCAGGAGATGATAGATGATATGCTCCGCGTCTGCAAAGAAAAACTTGAGCGCGGCGAGTACTAAAAAAAGGACTATCGCGATGATAGTCCTTTTTTTTGTAGGTTAGGTTTTGTTCAACCTTATTCAGCTTTTGGCTCTGCAGCCTTCTCCTCTTTTGCCTCAGCCTTTGGAGCCTCAGCCTTTGGAGCGGCCTTCTTTGCACGGCTTCTTCTGGTAGTAGTCTTCTTCTCAGCCTTAGCCTCTTTCTGAGGAACTGCTGCGCTGAAGTCTACGAGCTCAATGAATGCCATGTCTGCAGCGTCGCCTGCTCTGAAGCCTGTCTTGAGGATACGAGTGTATCCGCCGGGACGCTCTGCAACCTTAGGTGCAATTGTTCTGAAAAGCTCAGTAACAGCCTCTTTCTGCTTGAGATAGCTGAATACGACACGGCGGTTTGCTGTAGTGTCGTCCTTGCTCTTGGTAATAAGCGGCTCAACATAAGTTCTGAGAACTTTTGCCTTAGCAAGGGTAGTCTCAATGTGCTTGTTCATGATGAGTGAGCAAGCCATATTTGAAAGCATTGCCTTACGGTGTCCGCTCTTACGTCCAAGATGATTAACTGTCTTATTGTGTCTCATTTCTTAAACTATTTATCAATTTTATACTTGGATATATCCATTCCGAAACGGAGACCGTGTTTCTCAACAAGTGCCTCTATCTCTGTCATAGACTTTTTACCGAAGTTTCTGAACTTCATAAGCTCACTCTTCTGGTGAGATACAAGGTCTGCGAAGGTCTCAATATCAGCTGCTTTGAGGCAGTTGATAGCTCTTACTGAAAGATCTTGATCTGTAAGCTTGTTATTCAGAAGCTGTCTCATTCTCATATCGTCCTCGTTGAGAGAATTTTCCTCTGTCTTACCAGGGTCCTCAATCTCAAGTTTGTCCTCTGAGAAGAGCATAAAGTGATATATCAGAATCTTAGCCGCCTCAAGGAGAGCATCTTTCGGATGGATGGAACCGTCTGTTGTAATCTCCAGAGAGAGAGACTCATAGTCTGTCTTCTGTGCAATACGGCAAGGAGCCACTGTGTACTTCACATTCACTATAGGAGTGAAGATGGAGTCTATTGCAATTGTTCCAACAGGAGCGTTCTCATTCTTGTTCTCATCTGCAGGCACCCAGCCTCTTCCCTTACCGATAGTCAAAGTAACTACCAGTTTAACAGACTCTTCCATTGAGCAGATGTGCTGCTCAGGGTTGAGAACCTTGAAAGAGGAGAGCTTCTTAGATATATCCTCGGCGGTAAACTCTTTCTTACCCCCAATTGAAAGTGTAACGGTCTCACCTTCTTCAGTCTCGATCATTCTCTTGAATCTAACCTTCTTAAGGTTGAGAATGATATCGATAACTCCCTCAATAACTCCGTGGATTGTTGCAAACTCGTGGTCTACACCCTCAATCTTAACGGAAGTGATTGCGAAACCTTCAAGGGAGGACAAGAGCACTCTTCTCAAAGCGTTACCAATGGTAATTCCATATCTTGGTTCGAGTGGTCTGAACTCAAACTTTCCAAAGGTATCCGTAGATTCGAGTACCAAAAGCTTGTCGGGTTTTTGAAATGCTAATATCGCCATATTAATTCGTTTTTTTGGTTATTGGATGGGCGAGCCGTTACTTAGAGTACAACTCGACGATCAGCTGCTCGTTAATATTCTCAGGAATCTCTGTTCTGTCAGGCAAATTTAAGAATTTACCCTCAAGTTTCTCAGGGTTCCACTCGAGCCAAGAGTAGTGAGCCGGAGATGCAGCCAATGAAGCCTGCACAACCTCAAGACTCTTTGATCTCTCTCTGACTCCAACTACATCACCAGGTTTAACGTGAGCTGAAGGAATACCCATAACATCGCCGTTGAGAACAATGTGACGATGGCTTACGAGCTGTCTTGCAGCTGCTCTTGTAGGAGCGATACCAAGCCTGTAGACGATATTGTCAAGTCTAGACTCAAGGAGCATAATCAGGTTAACACCCTTTACACCCTTCATCTTGGATGCCTCAGTATAGAGGTTACGGAACTGTCTCTCAAGAACACCGTAAGTATACTTTACTTTCTCTTTCTCCTTTAACTGAGTACCGTACTCTGAAACTTTCTTTCTCTTCTTTGCTGCACCGTGCTGGCCTGAAGGATAGTTTTTGTTATCTCTAACTCTCTTCTCATAGGCCTTGTCAGGTCCATAAATAGGCTCACCGAATTTGCGAGCGATCTTTGTTTTTGGTCCAGTATATCTAGCCATATTCTTATACGATTAATCAGTTAAACTCTACGACGACCTTTAGGTCTGCAACCGTTGTGAGGAAGTGGAGTAACGTCAATAATTTCAGTTACCTCAATACCTGCATTGTGAATAGTTCTGATAGCTGACTCACGGCCTGCACCAGGACCCTTTACAAAAGCTCTCACTTTACGCAAACCTGCGTCGAATGCAACCTTTGCACAATCTTCAGCAGCAACCTGAGCTGCATAAGGAGTGTTCTTCTTTGATCCTCTGAAGCCCATCTTACCGGCTGAGGACCAGCTGATAACCTGACCCTTCATATTGGTCAGAGTTACTATAACGTTGTTGAATGTAGATGAGATGTGAGCCTGACCCACAGCATCTACCTTTACAACTCTCTTTCTGTTTGAAGCTACTTTCTTTGCCATAACTAACTGCCTTTATTTAGTTGCCTTCTTCTTGTTAGCAACGGTCTTCTTCTTACCCTTTCTTGTACGGGCGTTGTTCTTAGTACTTTGCCCTCTTACAGGCAGACCTAGTCTATGACGGATACCTCTGTAACATCCGATATCCATAAGACGTTTGATGTTCAACTGAGTTGCGGTACGAAGCTCGCCCTCAATCTTATACTCCTCTGCAATCGTCTTTCTTATTGCAGCAATTTGGTCATCTGTCCAATCTTGTACCTTGATATTAACATCAATGTTATTCTTCTCAAGGATCTTTTTGGCAGAATTACGACCAATTCCGAAGATATAGGTAAGACCTATCTCTCCCCTTTTGTTTTTTGGTAAATCTACACCGGCTATACGTGCCATATTCTATTGTTTACTTGATTAGAAATTTTTTCTGTTTAACAATCCGTTAGCAAGGTTTATTAACCCTGACGCATCTTGAACTTAGGGTTCTTCTTGCAGATAATGTAAACGCGTCCCTTGCGTCTTACAATCTTGCAATCATCGCTGCGCTTTTTTACTGAAGCTTTGACTTTCATAGTATTTTGTTTTTATAATTTATTCTTTACGAGCCAATTACATTACTTATATCTGAAGGATATTCTTCCCTTTGTAAGGTCATACGGAGACATCTCCACCTTAACCCTATCTCCCGGAAGAATCTTGATGTAGTGCATACGCATCTTGCCTGAAATATGCGCAATAATCACCGGACCGTTGTCCAGTTCTACCTTGAACATTGCATTGGACAATGCCTCAAGTATTACGCCGTCTCTTTCAATTGCTTCCTGTTTAGCCATATCAGTTTTCCTTAAGTTTTTTAATGTAATCAAATGTTGTCAATATCTCCGGTTTACCTTTCTTTACGGCAACGGTAAACTCAAAGTGAGCAGATTTTTTGCCGTCTACGGTAGCGACGCTCCAGCCGTTCCTTCTCTCATATACATCTTTTTTGCCAGCGTTAATCATTGGCTCAATGCATATTACCATTCCTTCCCTGAGCTTCTTACCGCTTCCCGGCTTTCCGTAGTTTGGAACCATAGGATCCTCATGCATATCTCTGCCGAGGCCGTGACCTACCAACTCCCTTACTACTGAGAATCCCCTCTCCTCACAATATGACTGAACAGCGTGACCTATGTCCCCGATTCTGTTCCCGTCAATTGCCTGAGCAGCACCCAGATACAAGCTCTCTTCCGTAGTCTTGAGAAGAAAAGCCGTCTCTTTGTCCACCTCTCCTACAGGAAAAGTGTAGGCGGAATCTCCGTAAAAGCCTTTATAGACGGTGCCACAATCTACTGAGACGATATCACCCTCCTTGAGTACGGTATCATCCGGAATACCGTGCACAACCACCTCATTTACAGAGAGGCAGAGTGTTGCGGGAAAACCGCCGTACCCAAGGAAACCCGGCACCGCGCCGTTGTCGCGGATGAAGGTTTCGGCAATCTTATCCAACTGCTTGGTTGTTACACCGGGAGCAATGTGCTTGCCTACCTCAGCCAAGGTTTTAGAGACAAGGATAGCATTCTCTCTGAGAATCTCTATTTCTTCCAATGTCTTGTAGTGTACCATCTTATATCAACTAACGAACTCTGAAAACTCTATTTTAGCGTCCTTTCAACCTTCCGGTTTTTGTAAGTCCGTCGTAATGTCTCATCAGCAAGTGGCTCTCAATCTGCTGCAGCGTATCCAATACAACACCCACCATAATAAGCAGTGAAGTACCTCCGTAGAACTGTGCAAACTGGTTGTTTACACCCACAATCATTGCAAGTGCAGGAAGGATACCTACTATTGCAAGGAAGATGGAACCCGGAAGAGTAATTCTACTCATTACGGAGTCAATGTATTCTGCAGTTGCCTTACCAGGCTTAACGCCAGGAATAAATCCACCGTTCTTCTTCATCTCCTCAGCCATCTGTGTCGGATTGATAATGACTGTTGTATAGAAGTATGTGAAGATGATGATAAGGAATGCGAATACTGCGTTATACCAGAAACCCTTTATGTTTGAGAATGTTGCAGCGAATCCTCTAGTTGCGTCAAAGTGAGAGAAAAGCAGAGGGAACATCATCAGTGCCTGAGCAAAGATGATAGGCATAACGTTGGCAGCATTGATCTTCAATGGGATATACTGTCTAACGCCACCGTACTGCTTGTTGCCCACAATTCTCTTTGCATACTGTACCGGAATCTTGCGGGTTCCCTGTACCAGTGCAATCGTGAGTGCAAAGATGACAAAGAGAAGTATGAACTCAACTATAAGCATAAGAGGACCTCCTACACCACCACTGGTTCTTGTACCGATCTCAGCAAGAAGAGCGTGAGGCAATCTTGCTACGATACCGATCATGATGATAAGTGAGATACCGTTACCTATACCGCGGTCTGTAATTCTCTCGCCCAACCACATGATAAACATAGTTCCACCTATAAGAACCAAGGTTGCAAACAGGTTGAAGGAGAAGCCCTTAATAAGGAACGCCTCCTGTGGAAGCTGTGCGTGAAGGTTGGTAAGATATGCAGGACCCTGTACTGCAAGAATCAGAATGGTCAGATAACGAGTCCACTGGTTCATTTTCCTTCTTCCGCTCTCACCCTCCTTCTGGAGCTTCTGGAAATATGGAATCATAATACCCAAAAGCTGAAGGACGATAGATGCAGAGATGTAAGGCATTACACCGAGTGCAAATATGGAAGCATTTCCAAACGCACCTCCTGAGAACATGTTGAGCAAACCGAGAAGACCCTCAGATGTCTGTGCAGTCAGATTTGAATCTGCAATCAGGTGAGGATTGATACCCGGCATAACTACAAAGCTCCCAAGACGATACACGAGAATCAAAAGCAGAGTGTAAATGATTCTGTTTTTAAGATCCTCAATCTTGAAGATGTTCCTTATAGTTTCTATAAACTTCTTCATTTTGTTACTTGATTACTGTTGCAGTACCGTTCAATGCTTCTATTTTAGCGATAGCTGATTTTGAGAAAGCGTTAGCAGAAACGTTAAGTTTTGCCTTCAGTTCGCCGTTTCCGAGAATCTTTACAAGATCCTTCTTTGAAACGAGACCGTTCTCAATCAGAGTCTCTCTGCTGATTTCCTCAACTTTGAGTTTCTCGCTAAGAGCCTGAAGTGAAGAGAGGTTGATAACTTTATATTCAACTTTGTTAGGGTTGTTGAAGCCAAACTTAGGCAACTGTCTCTGGATAGGCATCTGACCGCCCTGGAAACCAAGCTTTGCAGAATAACCGCTGCGCTGCTTAGCACCGTTCATACCACGTGTTGAAGTTCCACCGTGTCCGGAACCCTCGCCGCGGCCGATTCTCTTTTCCTTTCCCAAAGAACCCTTTGCTGGTTTTAATGTATTAAGTTTCATTCTCTATTCCTCCTTAAATTTCTTCTACTGTTACAAGGTGACGAACTTTCTCAATCATACCCTTTGTAACTGAAGTCAGTTCAACTTCTACGCTGTGATGAATCTTCTTGATTCCTAAGGCCTCGAGTGTTGCAATCTGTCTCTTTGTCGCACCACTTTTTCCTTTTACCTGTGTGACTTTAACTTTTGCCATTTCTCACTCCTCCTTAACCGTTAAATACGTTCTTCATAGGCACGCCTCTCAAACCTGCAACGGTGTAAGCGTCTCTCATCTGTGCGAGAGCAGCGATAGTAGCCTTTACAAGGTTGTGAGGGTTAGACGAACCCTTTGATTTTGCAAGCACATCGTGAATGCCTACAGACTCAAACACTGCACGCATAGCACCTCCTGCCTTCACTCCGGTACCAGGAGCTGCAGGCTTCATAAATACCTCAGCACCACCGAATTTAGCAGTCTGCTCGTGTGGAATTGTGTTCTTGTATACAGGAACCTTTACAAGGTTCTTCTTTGCATCCTCGATGCCTTTGGAGATTGCGGTGGTAACCTCGTTGGCCTTGCCAAGTCCGTAACCTACAACGCTCTTCTCATCTCCAACTACTACTATAGCAGCAAAGCTGAAGTGACGACCTCCTTTGGTAACTTTGGTAACTCTTCTAACTGCCACCAACCTGTCTTTAAGTTCCAGGTCTGTAGTTCTTACCTCTTTGTTCTTATTATTTTCTGCCATAGTCATTAGAATTTAAGACCGCCTTTACGTGCGGCATCTGCCAAACTTTTAACTCTTCCGTGATACAGGTAACCTCCTCTGTCAAAGGCAACCTCTTTGATACCCTTTTCAGCGGCAACCTTAGCGGCAGCCTCACCGACGATTGCAGCAACCTCTATCTTGGTCTTACCCTCAGTCTGAGGAGCGACACCCTTATCCATAGAGGAAACGGCAGCCAAAGTAACGCCGTTAACGTCATCAATGAACTGAACGTATATCTGCTTGTTGGATCTGAAAATGCTCATTCTTGGTCTTTCGGCCGTACCGCTAACAACCTTGCGGATACGATAACGAATTCTCTGTCTTCTTTCTATTTTATTCATATCTTATCCTCCTAATTATTTAGCTGCAGCGGTCTTACCAGCCTTTCTACGAATCTGCTCACCCTCAAACTTAATACCTTTACCCTTGTAAGGCTCCGGCTTACGGAATGAACGGATCTTAGCTGCTACCATACCCAGAAGCTGCTTGTCTGAACTGTTGAGAATCAAAATTGGGTTAGCACCCTTCTTTACCTGAGGAACCTCTGCGGTAACCTCGTTAGGGAGCTGGAGATAAATATCGTGAGAGTAACCCAAAGAGAACTTAAGAAGCTGTCCGGCTGCCTCAACGCGGTAACCTACACCAACAAGCTCCTGCTTTGTCTGATAACCCTCAGATACTCCAACAACCATATTGTGTATCAAAGCACGATAAAGTCCGTGCATAGATCTGTGGCGCGGCTGGTCTGTAGGTCTTTTTACAGTTACCACGCCTCCCTCTACGGAGATCTCAATATCCGGATCAACCTTCTGTGAGAGCTCTCCCTTTGGGCCTTTAACCTTAACCACATTCTCCTTGTCTACGGAGATTGTAACTCCTTGTGGAAGGCTTACAGGTAATTTTCCTATTCTTGACATAATTAAAATGTTATTCTATTAGTAAACGTAGCAAAGCACTTCGCCTCCAACATTCTGCAGACGAGCTTCCTTATCTGTGATAATACCCTTTGAAGTAGAAAGGATTGCTATTCCGAGTCCGTTGAGAACTCTAGGCATCTTCTCCACTCCGCTGTACTGACGAAGACCCGGACGGCTAACTCTTACTATCTTCTTGATTGCAGGAGTGTGAGTCTCTGGGTGGTACTTGAGTGCTATCTTAATTGTTCCTACTGGTGTTCCCTCCACTACCTTGTAGCTCAAGATGTAACCCTTCTCAAAGAGAACTCTTGTAAGCTCTTGTTTCATTTTGGAGGCAGGAATCTCAACAACCTTATGGTTTGCTCTGTAGGCGTTCCTGATTCTTGTCAAAAAGTCTGAAATTGGATCAGTCATTGTTTTAAGTTTTTAATAAATAATCGATATCCACTTTGCTGTTACCAGCTAGCTTTGCGTACTCCAGGGATCAGACCTTTGCTGGCCATCTCTCTGAACTGAATTCTGCTTATGCCGAATACGCGCATATATCCCTTTGGTCTTCCGGTAAGAGAGCAGCGGTTGTGAAGTCTTACAGGAGAAGCGTTCTTAGGAAGCTTATCCAGAGCTGCATAGTTACCCTCAGCCTTCAGTTGTTTGCGTTTCTCAGCATATTTGGCGCATAGCTTGGCGCGCTTTACTTCACGCGCTTTCATTGATTCTTTTGCCATATACTATCTGTTTTCTATTATTTCTTCTTGAAAGGAACTCCAAATGCAGCCAGGAGAGCTCTTGCCTCCTCGTCCTTTGTTGTGCTTGTTACGAATGTGATCTCCATTCCAAGAACCTTTGATACCTTGTCAATATCAATTTCCGGGAAGATGATCTGCTCTTTAAGTCCAAGTGTATAGTTTCCCTTTCCGTCAAACTTCTCCTCCACGCCCTTGAAATCTCTGATTCGTGGAAGTGAAACCTTAACGAGTCTCTCCATGAACTCGTACATCTTTGCACGGCGGAGAGTTACCTTACAACCAATAGGCATTCCTCTTCTAAGTTTGAAGGAAGCGATATCCTTTCTTGAATAGGTAAGAACTGCCTTCTGACCTGTGATCATAGTCAACTCCTCAGCAGCGTTCTCAACAAGTTTCTTATCCTGTGATGCTATTCCAACTCCCTGATTGATAGTGATCTTCTCAAGTCTTGGAATCTGCATTGCAGACTTAAAGTTGAACTGCTTCTGAAGCTCACCCATTATACGCTCTTTGTACTCTTTCTGAAGGTTTGGAACCCATCCCTTAGGAACTACCTGCTCACCTGAGCTCTTCTTTGAACCCTTGGAGTCTTTAGCCTGTTTAGCATTCTGCTTAGCAGCCTGCTCTTTCTTTACTTCCTTTGCCATTATTTGATTTCCTCCCCTGATTTTTTAGCGTAACGTACAAGTTTGCCTTTGCTGTCCAGACGGCGTCCGATTCTTGTAGGACCACCCTTAACAGGATCTACAACCTGCAAGTTAGAGATGTGAATAGATGCCTCCTGCTTAACGATTCCACCCTGTGGATTCTGAGCGTTCGGCTTAGTGTGCTTGCTTACCATGTTGAGTCCCTCAACAATAGCGCGCATATTTTTACGGTCAACACTGAGGATCTTACCGGTCTTTCCCTTCTCGTTACCGGCATTTACGAAGACCATATCACCTTTCTTAACGTGTAATTTTACATTCATTGCTATACCTCCTATGATTAAAGTACCTCAGGGGCAAGTGAAACAATCTTCATATAATTATCACGCAACTCTCTGGCAACAGGGCCAAAGATACGTGTTCCCTTAACCTCACCCTGATTGTCCAAAAGGACGCAGGCGTTCTCGTCAAATCTGATATAAGAACCGTCCGCTCTGCGGATCTCTTTCTTAGTTCTTACTACAACTGCCTTAGACACAGAGCCTTTCTTGGCGTCTGCTCCCGGGATGGCGCTCTTTACTGCTACAACGATCTTATCTCCAACACCAGCATAACGACGCTTTGTACCACCCAGAACACGGATGCAGAGGACCTCCTTTGCACCGCTGTTATCGGCTACCATTAATCTTGTTTCCTGCTGTATCATAGCTTATTTAACTTTTTCAACGATTTCAACTAATCTCCAACGCTTTGTCTTACTGAGAGGACGGGTCTCCATAATCTTAACGGTATCACCCTCTGAACACTCGTTCTTCTCATCATGCGCTACAAACTTTGTGGTTTTATTTACGAACTTGCCGTAAATAGGGTGTTTCTCTTTAGTCTTTACGGCAACAACGGCGCTCTTGTCCATCTTGTTGCTGACCACAACACCTATTCTGGTTTTCCTAAGCTTTCTTTCCATTATTTACTCTGTTTTTTATTCTCAATCTCACTCAAGACAGTAAGCATTCTTGTGATATCTTTCTTTGCCTTCTTAATTTGAGAAGTGTTCTCTAATGGAGAGACAGCGTGGTTGAGAAGCATCTGGTTCAAAGCAGCGCGGCTAGTCTGAATGCGCTCTCTGAGATCCTTCTCGCTCATTTCACGTATTTCTTTAATATCCATAATCTTACTTCTTCTTATTGTTTAACAAAATCCCTTCTTACTACAAACTTTGTAGATACGGGCAATTTCTGTGCTCCGAGTCTGAGGGCCTCTCTAGCTACCTCAACAGGAACTCCGTCCACCTCTATGAGCATTCTACCTGGCGTTACAGGTGCTACGAATCCCTCAGGATTACCCTTACCTTTACCCATACGTACCTCTGCAGGCTTCTTAGTAAATGGTTTATCAGGGAATATGCGGATCCATACGTAACCCTCACGTTTCATATAACGAACAACGGCCTGACGTGCAGCCTCAATCTGCTGGCCAGTCATCCAACAAGACTCGAGAGTCTTGATACCGAAGGAACCGAAAGCAAGCTGAGCTCCCCTCTGGGCCTTACCTTTCATGCGGCCCTTCTGCATCCTTCTAAATTTGGTTTTCTTTGGTTGTAACATCGCTTTTTACGCTTTATCTTGTTAATTTTCAACACTTTGGCTGTAACGGAACCGAAATGTTGGGACGCAAAGGTAAAACAAATATCTGAATCTGCAAACTTTTTTGAAAAAATTTTCAATCATTTTGGCACAAAAAAAATGGAGGTCAAGACCCCCATTTTCAATTAATTATGAATTTGCAAAATTTTTGTTACCTCCCATTTTGGAATTCTGAAGCATATTTTTGGCACCTTTCCCAGACCCTAAGCAGGTTTCCGCCCCAGAAGCCCCTCAGCTCTTCTACCGTCCAACCCCTCTTGAGCAACTCCACGGTGAGGTTTTTCATCTGCGATGCATTATCCAGCCCCACAACACCGCCACCGCCGTCAAAATCTGTCCCCAGCCCAACATAACGGGCCCCCACTATATTCTTGATGTGGTCTATGTGGTTTGCCAGAATCTTTACCCCCACCTTGTGAGAAGGCAGATCGTCTGAGAGGAAGAAACGGCCCGTTCCCACCTGAATAACCCCGTCTACCTCCGCGATGGCGCGGATTTCATCATCCGTAAGGTCTCTGTTTTGAGACGGTTTGAGCGCCTTGCAGGCGGAGTGGGAGGCAATCACCGGCGCCTTCACCACCTTCAGCACATCCATCAGAGACTCCGTGGAGACGTGGGAGACATCTACCATAATCCCTATCTGCTGCATCCTCTCCACCACCTCTTTCCCGAACGGAGAGAGACCGTGCCAGTAGGCGCGCCCAGGGTAACGGCTGCCGTCGCAGATTTGATTAGGTGTATTATGAGAAAGCGTGATGTAGCGCACACCCATCTTTTGGAACTCGTCCAAGTCTGAAAGCGTTCTTACCGGGTAGCCGTTCTCTATGCAGAGCACCACAATTCTCTTCCCCTCCTTTTTAATACGGCGCACATCCTCCACGCTGTATGCAATCTCTGCAACGTCAGAGCACTTCTCGTTCACATAATTCTTCCAGGCAATAAGTTCATCTTTGCACCAGTTGTAAGCTGAGTCCAGAGAGTGCTGATCCTGCCAAGGTCCCTGATCCAGATAGATGGCAAAGAAGGCACCGTCCAATCCGCCCTTCTCCATAAGAGAAAAACTTACCTGCCCCTTAGCCACCGTAAAGTGACCGTCCGGATGCAAAGTATATGATGGCGTATCTACGTGAGTATCAAAAGATATCACCACCTTGTGAATACTGTCTGCCAGAGCCGCATACTGCTCCTCCGTAAGATTGCGCGCGTTCTGAGAGAACCCCACACACACGCAAAACAGAAGAACCAACAGAGAAAGAAAACCTTTTTTCATCTTTATAACTATCTGATCTATACTATATTATTCAATTATATATTCTACTTTCTATGTTCTATGTCCTATCTTCTACCTTACCGTATTACTACATTACAACTTCATTGTATAATTACCTCTAAACTCCCTATTTTCCTTATACACAACCCTTTACACATGATTATTACATATAATCTTTTTATCCTAATGATTTACTTTTTATCTCATCTCTTCATTAATTCTACCTGGAATTATTTCCCTTTGTTCCACCACTTCATTGCTCGGGCCAGCAGTATAAGTACCACGCTTAGCGCTAAGCAAATCCACATCAGCAGACCGCCCCACCCGGCTGAGAATGAGATTGGTACAAGCGTAATCAAAATTATTTCAATAGGCGCAATAGGCAAATATGCAAGCGCATAATCATCCATAGTCTTACTCTTCATCTCAGGATCCACAATTCTTTCCAATGCAATACCCATTGCCATAGTGCCTGTCCACCAGCCCCATGCAAAGATAGACCTCTCAAACCAATAGTTGTTGGAGAGCTTCTTTCCAAAGTAGAACGTGATTAGGAATACCACAACAACGCCCACCAGAATCAGAACCAGCAGAGGCAACCAGTACTTAACAACCACACCTATCTTGATAGATGCAACTCCGCATGTAACAAGCAGATCCGTAAAGAAACTTCCCTCTCTCTGAATTGTTTTTGCACAGACATAATCAGATACTTTTCCTAGGTCAAAAAGTTTTTTAATGATAAGACCTGCAATGAACGCACAGGAGAATACCGGCAACTCTAATCCGTTGTAAGGCGCAGAAAGTCCGGAGCACCAGTTCTTTACAGCCACACTCATAATGTAGCCCAGTATTGCGACAAAAAAGACTATTGCAAAGTGGAATGTAAGATGTTCAATAGAAATTGAAGAGGTTGTGCACTCCGCCAGCGCACCTCTCTTCTCCTTTGGAAGCAGTCCGGTTCTGAGCTCGTTAGGAAGTTCCTTAAAGTCTGCAATAAACTGAGTCTGATGATGTTTGGCGCCCCACTTTATAATCACCAATCCCACAACAATTGCCATCACAACACCCACCGTTGCAGTGGTCATACCAAGTGTCATTGCATCTTCCCACTTCATTGCTCCCTCTACATGTTCAAATGCTGTCCCGATGGCTGCCGCGGTTCCATGTCCTCCGTAGAATCCGGTAGGAAGCATTGCTCCAAATGCGCTGTTCAGAGAGGGCCAGATGCTCTTAAATAGGTAGATGCCAAGCAGTCCCATAACTCCCCACTGCAGCAGCATTCCCAGTTGGGCATAAACCCACATAGGTCCCACTCTCTTAACCACCTCTTTTACAGAGGATTTCTGAGAGGAGAACGGCAGAGTTGAGAAGACCAGAGCAATCAGCACCGCCGCATAGGATGAAAGATTTGAGGAGAAGGGCAGCCAGCCCAAGCCGTTAGGACCCAGAGCCAATCCCATAAGGCCTGCCAGCAGACTCGGCGGAATGAAGAGTTTCTGAATCAGCGGAACTTTAACCCTGATCAGCTTGCCCAATAGCATCAGCCCAAAGAGCATTCCAAAATCCACCAGGAAAACCCATGGAGTAAAACCCTGAAAATGAAAGAAGTTATCCATTCTACAAACGCCACACTTTTATCTGTGTCATACAAATATAACCATTTTTAAAAACAATCCCCTCCTTCAAAACATATCCGTCCACCTCCCGTCTTTCAAATTATATCCACCCATCTCCCCTCATTCAAAACTTGCACATCCATATCTCATCCTTCAAAACTTGCCCATCCATATCTCATCCGTCAAAACGAATCCGTCCATCTCCCGTCCTTCAAAACGTATCCATCAATCTCCCATCCTTCAAAACATATCCGTCCACCTCACGTCTTTCAAATTATATCCACCCATCTCCCATCCTTAAAAACATATCCATCTCTACTCCATCAAAACGTATCCATCCATCTCCCGTCCGTCAAAACGAATCCGTCCATCTCCCGTCCTTAAAAACATATCCATCCACCCTAAGGGCACAAGACACTAATTCCTAACAAAGTGCTTGAGGTGTCCCGTTCTTCCGGACACCTCGAGCATTTTACCCCCATTTTTGCTTGAGGTGTCCCTGTTTTCCGGACACCTCGAGCATTTTACCCCCATTTTTGCTTGAGGTGTCCCTGTTTTCCGGACACCTCGAGCATTTTACCCCCATTTTTGCTTGAGGTGTCCCTGTTTTCCG